>NZ_JBNPTW010000016.1:0-197991 GCF_051167855.1 Bradyrhizobium sp. HKCCYLRH3099 | reverse complement strand
TGCTTGACGGCACGCGCGGGCGATGGGGGCAACAAAGCCGATCCCCAGGGAGAGCACGAAGGACACCGTTAAAACCATTCGCGCGGGGAAGGCCGGGTCTGTCCGGCTGTACTCGTGGTACCTGCCGCCTGCATTTTTTTGAGCAGGCGGGCCACGGGCCTCAGCCGAGGTCCGGCCTTCTCCGCGCCCTCTCGTGATTGAGGAGGGACCTGACCGATGCATCACTCGGGCACGCCGTGCCGCGGGATGGCGATGTCGCGTGTTTCATGACGTGTCTTATGAGTTGTTGCAGCCGCCAACCACCCGCTCCGCTGTCGTCCCGGACAAGCGCGCTCCGGCAACGCGCAGCGTTGTCCGGCAAGCGCGCGCCGATCCGGGACCCATAACCACAGGGGGGACTGTGAGGCACGATGGCCGCTCCATCCGACCCAGCCACACCCGTCACGGCGTATGGGTCCCGGGTCAGCGCCCGCCAACGCTGTCGCGTTGTCGAGCTTGCCCGGGACGACACCGAATATGTGGCATGATCCTAACAGCCATGATCAGCCGCGGCTTTGCAGCGCCATCGCGATCCCGTATCCAGCACGGACAATGCAAAGAGGAAACACCATGACCAAGACCGCCGCCGAGATCGAAGACGACCGCCAGATCCGCGAGCTGCTGCAGAACTGGGCGATCTGGCGCGATGCTGGCGATTGGGAGCGCTTTCGCACCGTGTGGCATCCGGACGGGCGGATGATGGCGACGTGGACGCAGGGCACCGGCGACGAATTCATCGAGATCAGCAAGGCGGCCTGGGCCAAGGGCGTCAACATCCTGCACTTCCTCGGCGGCATCTCGGTCGACCTCGCTGGCACTCGCGCGATATCGCAGACCAAGATGACGATCTCGCAGCGTGCCGAGGTCGAGGGCGTCGCGTGCGACGTGCTCTGCACCGGGCGCTTCTACGACTTCCTCGAGAAGCGGCAGGACAGATGGGGCATCGTGCTGCGCCAGCCGATCTACGAGAAGGACCGCATGGACCCGGTTACGCCCGGCGCCGTGCCCGCGCTCGATCGCGCACTGCTGGAGCAGTTTCCGGTCGGCTACCGCCATCTCGCCTATCTGCAGACGCGCATCGGCTACACCGTCAAGCGCGACATGCCGGGACTGAAGGGGCCGGAGGTGGAGGCGCTCTACGCGCGCGGCGCGGCGTGGCTGCGGGGCGAGCCGCTGTGATCGTTGAACCCGGCATCAGCGACGCCTGCGAGCGCAAAATCCGCCATCGCAGGCTGGTCGGCGCAGTCTGATCCGGCGAAGCACGTGTTCCGTTACCAAGACGAGCAATACGAGAACTGTGGGGCGGTGAGTTCGAAAGGGTCCGATCGCCGGTCGTTGCACGCGCTCGAAACCATCGGTGATATAATTGAATCAGAAAGGAATATCCCGATACATTGCCGATGGAACCTGCCGTCGCGACCCACCTTCTAAAAGAGGTAATGTATACAGAAGTGGCCGCCCGCCCTCGAAAAGCTAAGGAACTTGCGTTCTCCGACCTTGATGTTGTATACAGCAATCGAGTTGGAAGTATACCGACACGAGGAAACGCGATGGCTGCTTCATTTCCGATGAACGCCTGGTACGCCGCGGCCTGGGACGCCGAGGTCAAGCAGGCCCTGCTGCCCCGCACCATCTGCGGCAAGCATGTGGTGATGTACCGCAAGGCGGACGGCGCGATCGCCGCGCTCGAAGATGCCTGCTGGCACCGCCTGGTGCCGCTCTCCAAGGGACGGCTCGAAGGCGACACCGTCGTCTGCGGCTATCACGGCCTCAAGTTCAGCCCGCAGGGCCGCTGCACCTTCATGCCGTCGCAGGAGACGATCAATCCTTCCGCCTGCGTGCGCGCCTATCCGGCGGTCGAGCGGCATCGTTTCGTCTGGCTGTGGATGGGCGATCCGGCGCTGGCCGATCCCGCTGCTATCCCCGACATGCATTGGAATCACGATCCCGCATGGGCCGGCGACGGCAAGACCATCCAGGTCAAATGCGACTATCGCCTCGTCGTCGACAACCTCATGGACCTGACGCACGAGACCTTCGTGCACGGCTCGTCGATCGGCAACGATGCCGTGGCGGAGGCGCCGTTCGATGTCACCCATGGCGAGCGCACCGCGACCGTGACGCGCTGGATGCGCGGCATCGAGCCGCCGCCGTTCTGGGCCAAGCAGCTCGGCAAGCCCGGCCTGGTCGATCGCTGGCAGATCATCCGTTTCGAGGCGCCGTGCACGGTGACGATCGACGTCGGCGTCGCGCCGACCGGCACCGGCGCTCCCGAGGGCGACCGCTCGCAGGGCGTCAACGGCATGGTGCTCAACACCATCACGCCGGAGACCGACAAGACCTGCCACTATTTCTGGGCCTTTGCCCGCAACTACAAGCTCTCCGAGCAGCGGCTGACGACCGAGATCCGCGAAGGCGTGTCGGGCATCTTCCGCGAGGACGAGTTCATCCTCGAAGCACAGCAGCGCGCGATGGACGAGAACCCGGGACGCGTGTTCTACAATCTCAACATCGATGCAGGGGCGATGTGGGCACGGCGGATCATCGATCGGATGATCGCGCGTGAGACACCGCTGCGCCAAGCCGCGGAGTAGTTGGAATGCCTGAGCGTGAGAACGATCGCTCGATTTCGCAGACCGTCCGCGCGCAGCTCACGCTGCGCGACCTGATCCTCACCGGCGGCTTGCGCCCCGGCGAGCGCATCTCGGAGCTGCAGGCGGTGGAGGCCGCGGGCGTCTCGCGCACGCCGGTGCGGATGGCGCTGGTGCGGCTGGAGGAGGAGGGGCTGCTGGAAGCCATTCCGTCCGGCGGCTTCATGGTCAAGTCGTTCTCCGAGCGCGACGTGCTCGACTCCATCGAGGTGCGTGGCACGATGGAAGGCCTCGCCGCGCGGCTTGCCGCCGAGCGCGGTGTCTCCGTCCGCGACACCGAGCCGATGCGCGAATGCCTCGCGCAGATCGACGAGCTGATCGCGCCGCAGGAAATCTCCTTCGATGCTTTTTCGGCCTATGTCGCGCTCAACGCCCGCTTCCACGCGCTGCTGGCCGAATTGTCGCGCAGCCCGCCGGTGATCCGCCAGGTCGATCGCGCCAGCGCGCTGCCCTTCGCCTCGCCGAGCGGTTTCGTGATGGCGCAGTCGGCGCTCCCCGAAGCGCGCCACATCCTGGTGGTCGCGCAGGAGCACCATCGCATCGTCATCGACGCGATCGAGAACCGCGAGGGCGCGCGTGCCGAGGGCATCATGCGCGAGCATGCGCGGCTGGCGGCGCGCAACCTGCGACTGGCCGTCAAGGCCAGGGGACCGATGGACCTCGTGCCGGCCGCCGTGCTGATCAAGATGGTGAGTTCGAACTAACGGAGACGATCATGCGCTTCCAGGACCATTGGTCGCCGGCGACTCTCGTGGCGACGCGCGATCTCGCGTCCGGCATCCGCGAATTCATCCTGCGACCCGACGGCTACATCGCCGCGCCCTATCCGGTCGGCAGCCATATCAAGGTGAGCGTGCTGATCGACGGCCAGCCCGACGTCCGTTCCTATTCGCTGGTCGGCGAGAGCGATCCGCGCGGTTACCGGATCGCGGTGCGCTTCGCCGAAGATTCCCGCGGCGGCTCGCGCTATCTGTGGTCGCTGCAGCCGGGCGCCCGGCTGGATGTGGCCACTCCATCCTCGCTGCTTCAGGTCGACTGGCAGCGTCCCCATTATTGTCTGGTTGCCGGCGGCATCGGGATCACCCCGCTGGTCGGCGCGGCGCAGGCGCTCGCGCGCAAGACGCCGAACGTCTCGCTGCACTATGCGGTGCGGTCGCGCGGCGATGCCGCCTATGCCGACGAGCTGTCGACGCTGCTCGGTGACAAGCTGGCGGTCTACGCGGCCGATGAGGCGCAGCGGCTCGATCTCGCCCGCCTGTTCGCGAGCCTGCCGCAGGGCACGGCGGTGCTGTTCTGCGGCCCGATGCGGATGCTCGATGCGGCGCGCAGCGCGTGGGCCGCGTGCGGCCGCCCCTTGGCTGATCTCAGTTACGAGACGTTCGGATCGTCGGGGCGTCTGGCGACCGAGCCGTTCAAGGTTCGCCTGCGCGGCAGCGGCGAGGAAATCGTGGTGCCGCGCGATCGTTCGATGCTCGACGTGCTGAACGCGGCCGGTCACGAGGTCATGGCCGATTGCCGCCGCGGCGAGTGCGGCGTCTGCGCGATCGACGTCGTCGACGTTGAGGGCGAGATCGATCATCGCGACGTGTTCTTCAGCGACGAGCAGAAGCACGAGAACCGCAAGCTCTGCGCCTGCGTGTCGCGCGCCCATGGCGTGGTGACGATCGATACGCTGGAGCGTGTCGACGCGGTGTGAGATCTATCTGCCGGTCAGGCTGACCGGCATCGGCGCCTGCGACCGGGCTGACGATTTCCGGCCGGTCTGCTCGGATGCGAGCGCCTCGCGCGCGGCCTTGAGGCGTGCATCGGCGTCCTTGTCGGCGAGCAGCGCGTCGGTGAGGTTGGCCTCGGCGATGTGCGCCGCCTCGGTCGCAGCCTTGGCGGCGGCGATGTTAGCGGCGGTCGGATTGGCTTTCGCCAGCGCTTCGGCCGCGTTGCGATCGGCCACCGCCTTCTCGTTGGCCGCCAGCGCGGCATCGAGATTGGCGTCGGCGATGGTCTCCGCGGCATCCGCGGCGGCGAATTCGGCGGCAGCGGGGCTAAGCGGCGGCTTGGCCTTGGCCATGCGCTGCTCCGGAGCCGGCGGCTTGGTCGCTGCCGCGGGAGACACCTGAGCCGGTGCTGGCGGCGCGGGTTGTTGGATGGGAGGAGGCTGCAACGACGGCATCGTCGGCACGAGCTCGAGCGGCACCACGCGCGCAAACGAGCTGCGCGCATCGCGCAGCAGGCCGCCCATGACGTCCTCGATCGGATCGGCGCTTGCATTGCCGCTGCACGCGCAGCCGAACAGGGCGATCGCACCGGCAACGCGTTTCGACGTGGAGCAGACGGCCATCAGAGCCTCCATTCCGTTGGAAGCGGCCCTGCCGACCTCCAGCGTTCACCGCCTGCCTTATTCCGCGAATGGGGTCCAAGGGTGGCCTCGCCGTGGAGAACGCTGCCCGACATGCGTCGCGTCCGCCGCATTGCCTTTATGCGAGCTCCTCGCGGACCCGAGTCGCCGCCGCGCACATCGCCCTCAATTTCCCGAAGGCAACGGCGCGCGGCAGGTACTTCATGCCGCAGTCCGGCGCGACAACGAGCCGCTCCGGCGCCACCACTTTGAGGCCGTTGCGGATGCGCTCAGCGATGACGCTCGCGGGCTCGATCTCGGGATCGCCGAGATCGAGGACGCCGAGCACGATGGTCTTGGCCGAAAGCTCCTTGAGAATGCCGAGATCAAGCCGCGGCTGCGCCGCCTCGACCGAGATCTGCGTCGCGCAGCAGTCGGCAAGCTCGGTGAGAAAGGGATATCCGCCCGGCTTGCTGGAGCCCGGCACGATGGCCGCATAGCCGAAGCAGACGTGAACGATGGTGGGCACCGTGATGTTGTCCAACGCGCGGTTGATGGCCTTGACCGCGTAGCGCCGCGCCGCCTGCGGATTGCTGCGCACCCAGGACTCGTCGAGCTGGATGACGTCGGCGCCGGCCCGTTGCAGGTCGCGGGCCTCGGCGTTGACGACCTCGGCGAACGCCATCGCGACGGCTTCGTCATCGTGATAGAAATCATCCTGCGCCTGCTGGCTCAGGGTGAAAGGGCCCGGCAGCGTCATCTTGGCCGCGCGGGTGGTGTTGCGACGGAGGAACTCCATGTCCCGCAGCTCGACCGGATATCTGCGCCGGATCGGTCCGACGACCCGCGGCACGGGCGTCTTGTTGCCGGCCGGCGAGATGATGATCGCGGGGTTGTCCGCATCGATGCCGTCGAGTGCGGTAGCGAAGCGGTTGGAGTAGCTCTCGCGGCGGATCTCGCCATCCGAGATGATGTCGACGCCGGCCTGTTCCATGTCGTGAATCGCGACGATAGTGGCATCGTCCTGGGCTTCCTCGAGCAGCGGCCGCTGAATGCGCCACATCCCCTGCAGCCGGATGCGCGGAATAGATTTCGCGAGCATGGCGCGATCGACCAGCCAATCGGGCTGGGGATAGCTGCCGACCACGGTGGTGGGCAGGAGATGTCGGGGCATGTTCACCACAGGGGGCCTCCGCGGTCCGACTCGCTCTGGAACATGTTAGCAGACGAGAAGTCAGTGCCGGTGTGCAACCTAGCGTTTTGTCTGTCTTCGGATCGTCATGAAAATGGATCGCATTTTCTGCAGATTGAGTGCTGCGGCTGAGGACTGTGAGAACCGGTGAGATGACGATGCGACATATCCTGACGCTCAATGCCGGCTCGTCTTCGATCAAATTCGCCCTGTTCGCGGCGGACGGCGAACTGGCCGAAATCCTGCGTGGCCAGATCGAGGGGCTTGGCAGTGCGACCCCGAAGCTCGAGGCGAAGCTGCTGGATGGGCTTGTCGACGAGCCGGTCAGTGCTGCCGAGGCGGCCGACCACGAGGCGGCTCTCGGCCGCGTGCTGCAGCTTCTGCGGCGTTCCATGGGCCAGATGCCGGTGGACGCCGTCGGCCATCGTATCGTCCATGGTGGGCTTGCGTTCACAGGTCCTGTCGCGATCGAGAACGATGTTCTCGATCGGCTGGAGGCGCTCGTCCCGCTGGCGCCGCTGCACCAGCCTCATAATCTCGCGGGCGTGCGGGCCGCGCACCGGGCCTTTCCCGATGCGCTGCAGGTCGGGTGTTTCGACACCGCGTTCCACCGCTCGCATCCCTGGGTGAACGACACCTACGCCTTGCCGCGCGCGTTCTACGATGACGGCGTCCGGCGTTATGGCTTTCACGGGCTGTCTTATGAGTACGTGATCTCGCGGCTCAAGGAGATCGCGCCGGAGCAGGAGAAGGGCCGCGTCGTCGTGATGCATCTCGGCAATGGCGCCTCGATGTGTGCGGTCCGCGACGGGCGCAGCATCGGCTCCTCGATGGGCTTCACCGCGCTCGACGGACTGCCGATGGGGACGCGGTGTGGGCAGCTCGATCCGGGCGTCGTACTGTACCTGCTTCAGGAAAAGGGAATGACGGCGGAGGCCGTCACGGACCTTCTCTACAATCATTCGGGTCTCAAGGGACTCTCGGGATTGTCGCAGGACATGCGCGAGTTGGAGGCGGCCGGGACACAAGCGGCGCAGCAGGCCGTCGACTATTTCGTCGATCGCATCAGGCGCGAACTCGGCGCGATGGCGGCGGTCCTGTCGGGCCTTGATGCTATCGTGTTCTGCGGCGGTATCGGCGAGCACGCCTGGCGCATTCGCGCGCGTGTCTTCCGGGATTTCGATTGGCTCGGCGTTGCGCTGCACGACGACCGAAATCGTGCCGGCGAGACCTTGATCTCGTCCGACGAGTCGCGGGTGCGCGTGTTCGTGATCAAGACAGATGAGGAGATGATGATCGCGCGGCACACCGCGCAACTGCTCGATGCGCGTGGCAACCACTGACATGGCCCACCAGCTCTGCCGATTTGCCGCTTGCATGTCCTGGCATTCTGCTATCATCCGGGATGAAAGAACAAGAGAGCCGGGCAGGGAACGATGGAAGGCAGCGTGGCGTCTGATGGCGCGGACCTGGAGTTTGACTACGTGGTGGTGGGTGCCGGCTCCGCCGGCTGCGTTCTCGCCAACCGGCTCAGCAGCGATGGCAGGCACAAGGTGCTGCTGCTCGAAGCGGGTCCCAAGGACACCAACATCTGGATCCACGTGCCGCTCGGCTACGGTAAGCTGTTCAAGGAAAAGACCGTCAACTGGATGTATCAGACCGAGCCGGAGCCTGGCCTCGACGGCCGCTCGGTGTTCCAGCCGCGCGGCAAGGTGCTCGGTGGTTCCAGCTCGATCAACGGCCTGCTCTATGTCCGCGGCCAGCACGAGGATTACGATCGCTGGCGGCAGCGCGGCAATGTCGGCTGGGGCCATGACGACGTGCTGCCCTATTTCAAGCGGGCGGAAAATCAGTGCCGCGGCGCCGACGACTACCACGGCGTCGGCGGGCCGCTGCCGGTGTCGGACTGGCGCCATGAGGACCCGCTGTCGGAGGCCTTCGTGAGGGCGGCGGTGGAGGCCGGGCTGCCGTTCAACGCCGACTTCAACGGCGCGAGCCAGGAGGGCGTCGGGTACTTCCAGACGACCACACGGCGCGGCCGCCGCGCCAGCAGCGCGGTCTCCTACCTGCGGCCCGCACTCGGCCGCAGCAACCTCCATGTCGAGACCGATGCGTTGGCCCAGCGCATCCTGTTCGAAGGTCGTCGTGCGCGCGGCGTCGTGTTCAGCCAGCGCGGCCGGCTGCGGACGGCCCGGGCCCGCAAGGAGATCCTGGTGTCGAGCGGCGCGTACAATTCGCCACAGCTGCTGCAGCTCTCCGGCGTCGGTCCGGCC
Organism: Bradyrhizobium sp. HKCCYLRH3099; assembly: GCF_051167855.1. Taxonomy (NCBI): domain Bacteria; kingdom Pseudomonadati; phylum Pseudomonadota; class Alphaproteobacteria; order Hyphomicrobiales; family Nitrobacteraceae; genus Bradyrhizobium; species Bradyrhizobium sp. HKCCYLRH3099. Next base: position 189,504 of record NZ_JBNPTW010000016.1, on the reverse strand, counting down.
GACCTGTTGAAGCAGCATGGCATCGACGTCGTGCTCGACGCACCCGGCGTCGGACACGATCTGCAGGATCACCTCCAGGTGCGCATCGTGATGCGCTGCAGTCAGCGCATCACGCTCAACGACATCGTCAATCATCCCGTGCGCAAGGTGCTGGCGGGTGCGCGCTACGCCGCCTTCCGCAGCGGGCCGCTGACGATCGCGGCCGGTACGGCCGGCGCCTTCTTCAAGACCGATTCCAGGCTCGCCAGCCCCGACATCCAGATCCATTTCATCCCGTTCTCGACCGACAAGATGGGCGAGAAGCTGCACACCTTCTCCGGCTTCACGGCCTCGGTGTGCCAGCTCCGGCCGGAAAGCCGCGGCTCGCTGCGGATCAGGAGTGCCGACCCGGCGGCGCCGCCTGAGATCCGGATCAATTATCTCGCGAGTGAAACGGACCGGCGGGCCAATGTCGACGGCCTGCGGATCCTGCGGAAAATCCTGGCGGCTCCGGCGCTGAAGCCGTATGTCTCGGATGAAGCCTTTCCGGGGTCCAAGATCGTGAGCGACGACGACATCCTGGCCTATTGCCGGCAGACCGGCAGCACGATCTATCATCCGACCTCGACCTGTCGGATGGGGTCGGACGATCTGGCCGTGGTCGATCAGCGCCTCCGCGTGCGCGGCATCGACGGCCTGCGCGTCGTCGACGCCTCGATCATGCCGGACCTGGTTTCGGGCAACACCAATGCGCCGGTCATCATGATCGCGGAGAAGGCCTCCGACATGATCTTGCAGGACGCGCGCTGACGCAGGAATGAGTTCGTGACACGTTTCCGGATCGGCACCCGCAAGAGCACGATGGCCTTGGCGCAGACGGAGGAGATCGCGCGCCGGCTGCAGGCGGCGATCCCCTCCCTTGACATCGAGATCGTCAAGTTCGAGACGACGGGAGATTCCGACCAGACCAGCAAGCTTCTGACCCATGGCGGCAAGGGCGGCGCGTTCGTCGCCGAGATCCGGCGCGCCATGCTGGACGGCAGGCTGCATGCGGCGATGCATTCGCTGAAGGACATGCCCGGAAACGAGGAGACGCCGGGCCTCGTCATTGCGGCGCTGCTGTCGCGCGATCCGCCGGGCGATGTGCTGGTGTTGCGCCAAGGGCTGTCGCTGGACGACTTCCGCAAGGACGGCGGCCGCGGCTTCAAGATCGGCACCAATGCGGTGCGCCGGGCGGCCTATGCGCGGCGGCTGTTTCCGCACGCCGAACTGATCCATTTCCGCGGCGCTGCCGACACCCGCATCCGCAAGCTCGACAATGGCGAGTTGCAGCGGCTGCCGGACGGCGGCGCGGTCGGGCCGGCGGATGCGCTGATCATGGCGCGGTCCGGCTTGGAGCGCGTGGGCCTGTCGGACCGCGCGTCCTACGACTTCCCCGCGGCCGACATGCTGCCGGCGGCGGGGCAGGGCATCGTCGCCGTCGAATGCCCTTCCGCCGATTTCGAGACCCGGCGCATCCTGGCGACCATCGACGATGCGGCGGCGCGGGCCTGCGCGGATGCCGAGCGCGAGGTGCTGTGGGTGCTCAACGGCCACTGCAACTCGCCGATCGCTGGCTTCTCGACCATCGAGGCCGGCCAGATGACGTTGACTGCCTCGGTGCTCGACGAAGACGGCGGCCGCTTCATCGAGGCTCAGCGCACCGGCCCCGCCGATCGTCCGCGCGAGCTCGGCCGTGCGGTCGGGCTCGAACTTCTTGGCAACGGCGCGGCTGAGCTGATCGAGCGCAGCCGGCCGCGTTAGTCGGTCACGCCTTGTAGGCGCGCACGCGGTTGAGCATCTGCTCGACATGGGCGATCGGGGTTTCCGGCGTGATGCCGTGGCCGAGATTGAAGATGTGCCGGCCGCCGGCATAGCTCGCCAGGACGTCGTCGACCGCCTGGTCGAGCGCCGCGCCGCCGGTGATCAGCGCCAGAGGATCGAGATTGCCCTGGACGGCGACCTTGCTCTGCACCCGCTCGCGCACGAGGCCCGGCTCAGCCGTCCAGTCGATGCTGACCGCATCGATGCCGGTTTCGGCGACGTAGCCCGGCAGCAGCGCGCCGGCGCCGCGGGGAAAACCGATGATCTTGGCATCCGGCCTGATCTGTCGCACGCCCTCGACGATGCGCCGCGTCGGCGCGACCGACCAGCGGGCGAACTCGCGCGGGGGCAGCACGCCGGCCCAGGTGTCGAAGATCTGCAGCGCGTCGGCGCCGGCCTCGAGCTGCTTCAAGAGATAGGCGACGGAGCTGTCGACCAGCGCGTCGATGATTGTCTGGAAGGCGTCGGGATGGCGATAGGCGAGCAGCCGCGCCGGCGCCTGGTCGGGCGTGCCATGGCCGGCCACCATGTAGGTCGCGACGGTCCACGGTGCACCGCAAAATCCGATCAGCGCGGTGCTCTGCGGCAGCTCGGCACGGACGCGGCGCAGCGCCTCGAACACGGCCTCCAGTTTGGAGAGATCAGCCTGACGCGACAGTGTCGCGATCTTGTCCGGCGTATCGAGCGGATCGAGCCGCGGCCCTTCGCCGATCTCGAAGCGGACGCTGCGGCCGAGCGCGTGCGGGATCACCAGGATGTCGGAGAAGATGATCGCCGCGTCGAAGCCGAAGCGCCGGATCGGCTGCAGCGTGACCTCGGCGGCGAGCTCCGGGTTGAAGCAGAGGTCGAGAAAACCGCCGGCCTTGGCGCGGACCTCGCGGTATTCCGGCAGATAGCGGCCGGCCTGCCGCATCATCCAGATCGGCGGCACGCTCTGCCGCTGGCCGGCCAGCACGTCGATGAAAGGCTTGTTCACGGCAGTTTCACTCACGCTGGCGCTCCGCAACCCCTGGGGATCAGTTTACCGTCCGTGATACATGGCGGGACGGTTCCGGCCAAGCTCATATCGGGTCGCAATGCGCAGGTCCGGCGCCCGCCGGCGCTCAGGTGTCCGGGAACACGCCTTTCGCCGCCGCGTTGTCTCCCCGAAGGGAGATCGATCATGGCTGAAAAATTCAATCCGGCTCCGCACGACAAGCACGCCGTCGACCCGCGCGAGGCCGAGCGCCTCGATCGGCAAGCCAAGACGCAGCTCGACAAGGGTCTGATGGACACATTCCCGGCATCCGATCCCGTCAGCCTGCAGCAGCCGACGACGCGGGTGAAAGCGCACGATCCTGACCTGGACCGCCACGGAGAGCACAATCCCTCGCTGTGGGACAAGGTGAGATCGGTGTTCGCGCGCTGAACTAATCGTGCCGCAAGCGCGCTGCTGTGCAGGCGCTTTCCGTAGTTGTACGGCCGTTGCCGTAGTCTTACGGGGCGCTTAGTCCACCCGGCGAAGGTCCTGATTTCAGAGTTAGATAACATGTCCGTGGGACTCTGGAACCGTCCGGAGAGTCCCGCGGAATGGACGTTGGTACGACGAGAGTTGATCTGAGCCGCTTGCCCGTGTGGGCGGCTGGCGTTCTTGCGCTCATGTGCGGCGCGATCCTCGCGTTCAGCGGCTGGAGCGAATGGTCCTCGCGGAATGCCGAGCTGCACAACGCCGAGGTCGATCTCGGCAACCTGGCGCGGTCGTTGACGCAGCATGTCGAAGACACGTTCGAGCTGGCGGATTCGCTGCTGCGCGGCGTCGTCACCGCGCTTGAAACCGACGACGGCAAGCCGGGCGCGATCCCGCGTCTCCAGACGATTCTGAAATCTCGAAAGGCGACCCTTGGCCGCATCAGGGGCGTGTTCGCCTATGACGAGAAAGGCGATTGGCTGGCGACGACCGAGGATGTCACGCTCGCCAACTACAACAATGCCGACCGCGAGTATTTCGGTCATCACAGGAACTCGGCCGATCGCTCGCTGCTGATCGGCCATCCCGTGCAGAGCAAGTCGGGCGGCCAATGGGTGATCACCCTGTCGCGTCGCTGGAATCACGCGGACGGCCGCTTCGGCGGCGTCGTGCTCGCGACCATCGATGTCGCCTATTTTGCGCAGTTCTATCGGCAGTTCGATGTCGGGCATCACGGCACGATCAGCCTGATGAGCCGTGACGGGGCGGTGCTTGCCGACAACGCCGATCCCGACCCGCGGCGTCTCGGACGTCCGATCGTGGACGCCATTCCGTACCACCCCGCATCCGGCATCCTGCAGTTCCGCCGCTTTGGCGAAACGCTGCAGCGGATCGGCTTCTATCAGCACGCGCAGCGCTACCCGTTCCTGATTCTCGCCACACGGACGGAGGCCGACATTCTGGCGGTGTGGCGGCACGAGGCGTTTCTGCGCATCGCCGTGCTCGTCTGCCTGGTCGCGCTCATCGTGGCCATCGGCGTCTTTCTCGCCAAGCAGGTGCTGCGGCGGCAGCAGCTCGCGGCCGCGCTCGCGGCCAAGGAGGAAAACTTCCGGCTGCTTGCCGAAGGCTCTAGCGACATCGTGACGCGCATCGAGCTGGACGAATGTATCGGCTACATCTCGCCCTCGACCATGCGCGTTCTCGGCTGGCATCCGTCGCAACTGCTCGGCAAGCGCGCCATCTCCGGCGTGAATCCGCTGGACCGGCCGCAGCTGCAGGAGATGCTGGAGCAGATCAAGAAAGGCGTCGTCGACGAGGCGCGGGCGACCTATCGCATGCGCCGCCGCGACAAATCCGAGATCTGGGTTGAAGCCACCGTCCGCGCCACCCGCAGGCCCGACGGCACGCTCGACGGCTTCGTGGCGGTGACGCGTGACGTGACCCAGCAGAAGGCGCTGCAGGGTCGGCTCGAGACGCTGGCGATCGAGGATGGCCTGACCGGCCTCGCGAACCGGCGCCGCTTCGACGAGCGGCTGCTGGAGGAGTGGGGCAGGGCCTATCGCGACAAGACCACGCTGGGGCTGTTGATGATCGACATCGACCATTTCAAGGCCTTCAACGACACCTATGGCCATCCGGCGGGCGACGAATGCCTGCACACGGTGGCCGGCATCCTCGCCGACGAGGCGCAGCGCAGTTCGGATCTCGTCGCCCGTTACGGCGGCGAGGAGTTCGCGATCCTGCTGCCGAATACCGACTCCACCGGATGCTTGCGGCTCGGCGAGCGGATCAGGCGGGCGCTGCATGAGGCGCGCATCCTTCACGACCACAACCCGCCGGGCTTCGTCACGGCCAGCATCGGTGCGGCGGTGTGTCGCCCCGGCTTCGAGCGCTCCGCGGGCCCGGCTTCGCTGATCGAGGCGGCGGACCGCGCGCTCTACGCCGCCAAGGACGGCGGCCGCGACCGCATGGTCATGGCCGGCGAGGTGATCGAGCTGCCGTCCGGCAAGGCGCCGGCGACCGTTCCGGCCTGAGACCGCGCCGGCATCAGTAATGCGGCGGCGGCTCATTGCGCGGCCCCTCGGCATTGCTCTGGGCGTCCTCCAGCCGCTCGATCAGCAGGGCCATCTGCCGCTTCAGCGCATCGATCTCGCGCCACTGCGCCGTGATCGTCTGGTTCAGCGTCTCGATCGTATCGTCCTGGAACGTCAGCCGCATCTCGAGCCGGTCGATCCGCTCGCCGAGCTCCTCGCTGGACGGCTCAAAGCTGCTCATCGCGTGCGCTCCCCTGTGTTGCGTCTGCGGCCATTGGCAGCTCGCGCAGGCCGTGGCCGATGGCGACGCGCTCGTCGAACACGAAGCAGCCGCCGCGCCAGCGGCTCTCAGCTTCCGGAATCTCCTCGAGATATTTCAGGATGCCGCCCTTGAGGTGGTAGACCTCGGAGAACCCGCGGGCCAGCAGCAGCGCGCTGGCCTTCTCGCAGCGGATGCCGCCGGTGCAGAACATCGCGATCCGCTTGTGCCGGTCAGGATCGAGCGCACGCGCGGCGAAATCCTTGAACTGGCCGAAGCTGCGCAGACCCGGATCGACGGCGCCTTCGAACGTGCCCATCGCCACCTCGAACGCATTGCGCGTGTCGAGCACGAGCGTATCAGGTGATGCGATCAGCGCGTTCCAATCCGCGGGACTGACATAGGTCCCGACCTGCCGGGTCGGGTCGGCGGCGGGATCGCCGAGCGTGACGATCTCCCGCTTCAATCGGACCTTCATGCGCTGGAACGGCATCGCCGCGGCGGTCGAGAGCTTCAGCTCCAGATTGTCCAGACGCCCGGCGAACAGCGCGCCGTCGCGAAACTCGGCGACCAGCGCCTCGATCGCCTCGGCCGTGCCGGCGACCGTGCCGTTGATGCCTTCCTCGGCAAGCAGGATGCTGCCCTTGATACCGCGGGCGGCGCAGAAGGCGTGCAGCGGTGCGCGCAGGTCGTGGTAATCCGGCAGTGCAACGAACTGATAGAAGGCGGCGACGGCGAGGGGCATGCGGCCGTTTAGCAGCAGAGCTGACCATAGAAAAGCTGGTATCCCCGGGCATTGCCGAGCCCGGAAGGAATGTGCGATGTAGCCGGCGAGCCCTGGCATTCCAGCCACCACACGATCACCCAGCGAGCAACGATGAGAAGCTTCCATTTCCCCGGCAGGTCCACGGTCCACGCCCAGAACGGCATGATCGCTACCTCGCACCCGCAGGCCGCGCTGGCCGGCATCGAGGTGCTGCGCGCCGGCGGAACGGCGGCGGACGCGGCGGTGGCAGCCTGCGCGCTGCTCGGCGTCATCGAGCCGCAGTCGACCGGCATCGGCGGCGACTGTTTCGCTTTGGTACAGCCCAAGGGCGAGGGCCGGATCATGGCCTATAACGGCTCCGGCCGGTCGCCGGCCGCGGCCACCGTGGACTGGTACCTCGAGCGCAAGATCCATTCGGTGCCGCTGACCTCGGCGCATGCCGTGTCGGTGCCGGGCTCGATCGACGCTTGGGACCGCATCCTGCGCGACCATGGCCGGCTCGGCCTCGACCGGCTGCTGCAGCCGGCGATCCGCGCCGCCGAGGACGGCTATGTGGTGGCGCCGCGCGTCGCCTTCGACTGGAACAATCAGTTCGAGAAGCTCAAGAACGGCACCAACACCGCGCGCTACTTCCTGCCGCGCGGCAAGGCCGCCGTCGCCGGTGACGTGATCCGCCAGCCGGAACTGGCGCAGACCCTGCGCGTGATCGCCAAGGAGGGGCCGAAGGGCTTCTACACCGGCGCGGTCGCCGAGGACATGGTGCAGACCCTGCGCGGCATCGGCGGCCTGCACACGCTGGAAGACTTCGCCAATCACCAGACCGAGGTGACCTCGCCTATCGGCACCACCTACAAGGACCACGACGTCTGGCAGTGCCCGCCGAACGGCCCGGGCATCACCATGCTGGTCATGCTGAACATCCTCTCGCGCTTCGACCTGACGCGGATCGATCCGCTCAGCGTCGAGCGCTTCCATCTGGAGGCCGAGGCCGCGCGCATCGCCTACATGATGCGCGAGCAGCACATCGGCGATCCCGAGCACATGACCACCGAGGTCGCGAGCATCCTCGCCAAGGAGTTCGCCGATGAGTACATCTCGCAGATCAGCCTCGACAAGCTCCTGGACCTGCCGAACGTCGCGCCGCCGATGAACCCGGAGACGGTCTACATCACCGTCGTCGACCGCGACCGCAACGTCTGCTCCTTCATCAACTCGATCGCGCATTCGTTCGGCTCGGCCATCGTCTCCAACGAGACCGGCGTGCTGCTGCAGAACCGCGCGGGCGGCTTCCGCATCCAGCCCGGCCATCCGAACTGCATCGCGCCCAGCAAGCGTCCGCTGCACACCATCATCCCGGCGCTGGCCACCAAAGCCGGCCGCGCACAGATGTCGTTCGGCGTGATGGGCGGCCAGTACCAGCCGGTCGGGCAGACCCACGTGCTCACCAACATCCTCGACTATGGCTGCGACGTGCAGGAAGCGATCGATATGGCGCGCGGCCTGCATTACGAAGGCGTCTATCAGCTCGAGGACGGCGTGCCGGCGGAAGTGGTCGAGGGCCTGCAGAAGATCGGCCACAAGACCACCAAGGTGGTCTCGCCGCTCGGCGGCGGCCAGGCGATCTGGATCGACTGGGACAAGGGCACGCTCACCGGCGGCTCCGACCCGCGCAAGGACGGCTGCGCACTGGGATATTAAGGCGAACGCGTTTTCTGTCGCTCTCATCGTCGCGCGCCAGCTCGTAGGGTGGGCAGAGGCGCGCCACGATCTATCAGTTGGGCATCGCTCTCGCACGCGCCGTGCCCACCACTCGCACACTGCGCTCGCCGATAGACGGTGGGCACGCTGCCGCCCTGCGGGCGTCTGCTTTGCCCACCCGGCAGTTTGCATTGTCGGGCACAGATGCTCACCACCGTCATTGCGAGGAGCCAACGGGTCCGCGCGAAGCGCGGCCCGATGACAGGCCCCGCGACGAAGCAATCCAGAGTCGCGCACTCGGCCCCTGGATTGCTTCGCTTCGCTCGCAATGACGAAGTTTGTCGCTGGCGCCGTGCTTCTACACATGCAGTGTCGTCCCGGCCTCGAGCCGGGACCCATACCCCCGGAGAGCGGTTTGAGGCGGGCTGGTCATTGGCTTTTGTGCCCTTCACGACTGCTGCGGCGTATGGGTCCCGGATCGGCGCATCACCGCGCGGGCGCGCGTCGATGCTTGTCCGGGACGACGGCGGTGGTTTTGGCGGCGATACGGGTCGAGCAGCGATGAGCGTGCCATCACGTTCTCGCGGCTGATCATGCCCGAGTTGTTCGCTTCGTTCGTCCCTCGCTAACAGTGCAGAGGGCGCAGGGAATGCCGGGTGACAGCCTCACCCATGGCCCGCCTGCGTGAAAGAATGCAGGCGGCAGGTACCACAGGCAAAGCCGAACCACGCCGGCATTCCCTGCGCGATGGTCTTCACGCTTATACGCAGTCTCCCTGGTGCGCCGGGCTTGTTGGCCACCATCACCACGCGGCACGTCAGTGCCATCGCGGCTTGATACCAGCATCGGGGTATCAGGACGCTGCGACTTCACGTCCGCGCCAGATCGTTCGTCCGCGCCCTCGTTGCCGAGGGACGCTGCGATCTTTCGCGGCCATCGCATCCCCGCCTCGCGTGTCGTGACGATCGCGCGCAACGCCCCTCTGCGGTGAGGCGGGATGCGCGCATACAATCATGATTTCCGATTTATAGCAAGAAGATTTTATTTTCCGGAATTTGAGGCGCGTTCCGCCGCGGCCCTCGCAGGCTGGTCAGCCGCGGCGGCTTGCGCTAAACCCCGGCTCCCGTAACCGAGCAGAGGCAGTCTGGACAGATGCGGCGTCCGATGACGAGACGAGTTGCGCTGATGGCGGCGATGACAACCGCGGCCGGCGCCTGGCTGGGCTCAGAGCGAGCCTCGGCGCAGACCAGTTCCCAACCGACAGGAAAGACCATGACCACTCCCTCCGGACTGCAGATCATCGACACCAAGGAAGGCACCGGCGCGACGCCGGCCCGCGGCCAGACCTGCGTGATGCACTACACCGGCTGGCTCTACGAGAACGGCCAGAAGGGCAAGAAATTCGACTCCTCGGTCGACCGCAACGAGCCGTTCGAATTCCCGATCGGCATGAAGCGCGTGATCGCCGGCTGGGACGAGGGCGTCGCCACCATGAAGGTCGGCGGCAAGCGCACCCTGATCATCCCGCCGGAGCTCGGCTACGGCGCCCGCGGCGCCGGCGGCGTCATCCCGCCGAACGCGACGCTGATGTTCGACGTGGAATTGCTGGGCGTGAAGTAGGGGGCGTGAGTCCCGGCTGCTGCCCCACAGCATCAGCAGAGCGCGGTGATGATTAACGAGCCCTCTCCCACAAGGGGAGAGGGCGCTGTATCGGGCAGCGATAGGCTATTGATCTTGCAGATCATGTAGGGTGGGCACCCCGCCCGCAGGGCGGGTGCGTGCCCACCGTCGATCGGCAGAGGTGGTCGGGATGGTGGGCAACGGCGGGTGGCAGCTGCGCTTTGATCGAACCAGCTCGGCGCCTTTGACCACCCTACAGATCACAACTGATAAACAGGTAAAGCCGGCCCCGTGAGGAGCCGGCTTTGGATCTCGCTCCGACCGCGATCAGCAGCGCCGCATCAGCAACGCGCTGTCGCTCACCTCGCTCAGAGGTTCTTGTTGGCAGCGCCGGCCGCGGTGTTCACCGCGTCCTTGGTCGCCTGCTTGGCATCGCCCAGCGCCTGCTGGCCCTTGCCCTTCACTTCCTGGATGGCGCCTTCGCCCTGCAGACGCTCGTTGCCGGTGGCTTCGCCGATACCCTGCTTGGCCTTGCCGATCGCCTCGTTGGTCGCGCCCTTGATCTTGTCCATGGTCGAACCCATCGTTGCTCTCCTGTGTGTGTGTGAACTTGTGCTGTCTCAACGCGGGCGCCGCGAAAAGGTTCGGCGGAACCGGAATGGCGCCGATGCGGCATTTCGGCTAGGGTTCGCTGGTTCCTACCGACCATCACGAATTCGAGAAGAAGAAAATGTCAGGTTCTCACGACCACGCGCACGGGCACTCCCACGATCATGGCGACGAGCGCTGGAAGCATGACGGCGTCCGCGTCATTCCCGGCAATCAGCTCGATGGCAACGTGCCGTCGACGCCGGGGATGGATCGCAAGGCCGCGATCAATTTCGCCCGCGTCGGCGCGCAGAAGCTGTGGGCCGGCACCGTCACGATCAGGCCCGACGCCAAGACTGGCGCGCATCATCACGGCCATCTCGAAAGCGTGATCTACGTGGTCAAGGGCAAGGCGCGGATGCGCTGGGGCGAGCAGCTGCAATTCACGGCGGAAGCCGGGCCCGGGGACTTCATCTTCGTGCCGCCCTACGTGCCGCACCAGGAGATCAACGCCAGCGCCGACGAGGTGCTGGAATGCGTGCTGGTGCGCAGCGACGGCGAGGCGGTCGCGATCAACATCGACATCGAGCCGGTCGAGAAGCCGGAGACCGTGCTGTGGGTCGATCCCGTGCACCGCGATCCCGCCGAGTCGAAGTCGTAGCGCGGCGCCGATTGGCGGAGCCATCTCGCGATGGCTCCGCCGGGCCGGCGGCAGCTGTACTGCCGCCTCACACGCGAAGCAGGGGCGACTGTCGCGCGTGTGTCTCGCCGCTTTGAGTTCTTAGTTCGGACCGCCGCCGATCAGGCGGCCTCGTTGGCGCGCCGCCATACAGGAAACGGATCCGACAGCCGGGCCCACGCCGCGACGTCCATCGCGGGCTTGCCCGGCAGCAGGCAGGCATCGAGCCGCGCGCTCAGGCCGGCTTCGTCCATGTTGCTGCCGATGAAAACGATCTCCTGACGGCGGTCGCCGTAGATCTCGTCCCATCGCTCCACCATGCGGGCGCGCCAAATGGGATCCTCGGGCCACAGCTTCTGCGGCACCGACGCCCACCAGAAGCCGAGCGCGCTGGTGCGCACGACCGCACCGGCCTGGCTGACTTCGCCGAGCCATTGCGGCCGTGTCGCCAGCCAGAAATGCCCCTTGGCACGGATCACCCCCGGCCATGGCTCGCGCAGGAACTGGTCGAAGCGCGCCGGGATGAACGGCCGCCGGGCGCGATAGACGAAGCTCGTGACGCCGTAGGTCTCGGTCTCCGGCGCATGGTCGGCGAAGCCGTAGAGCTCGTTGTACCAGAGCGGATGCTGCTGAGCGCGCGCGAAGTCGAAGCGGCCGGTGGCGAGCACACGTTCCAGCGGCACGCGGCCGTGGCTGGTCTCGATCAGCTCGGCATCGGGGTTGAGCGAGCAGATGATCTTGCGCGCGACGTCGCGCTGCTCGGCGCTCGCATCGTCGATCTTGTTCAGCACGACGACATCGGCGAACTCGATCTGCTCGACCAGCAGGTCGACCAGCGCGCGCGTGTCGCCCTCCAGCGCCTCGCCGCGCTGCGCGAGGAAGTCGGACGAGCCGTAGTCCTTGAGCAGGTTCACCGCGTCGACCACGGTCACCATGGTGTCGAGCCGGGCGACGTCCGACAGGCTCTGGCCGTGCTCGTCGCGGAAGTCGAAGGTCGCGGCGACGGGGAGCGGCTCGGAAATCCCGGTGGATTCGATCACGAGATAGTCGAAGCGGCCGCTTTCGGCGAGCGCGCGGACCTCCTTCAGCAGGTCGTCGCGCAAGGTGCAGCAGATGCAGCCATTGGTCATTTCGACGAGCTGCTCATCCGTCCGCGAAAGATTGGCACCGCCATCGCGAACGAGATCCGCATCGATGTTCACCTCGCTCATGTCGTTCACGATCACCGCCACCTTCAGACCCTGGCGGTTGTTCAGGACGTGGTTCAGCAAAGTAGTCTTCCCAGCCCCAAGGAAGCCGGACAAGACCGTGACGGGGAGTTTGCGCATCGAGATCGAACAGCCTCTTCAGGGGGAGCGGACGGTGCCGGCGGAAAGCCATGGGAGCCCAGATTGTGATGTTATAACATAACATCATCGGAAAGTCTGGGGGTGTCAAGGGAAGGGTGGTGACGAAGGCGTGAGGAGAGCGTTTGGGAGACACGGGGGCCCGCGGGCGCCCGGAGGTGGCCTCGGCTGTCGCTGACCATACGTAGACGTCCGCCACGAACTGGGCCGCAGCGAGCTAATGCGTGTGCTCTGTGCTGCTGCCGATCCCGGTGGAAGCCGAGCTCTTGCGACAAGGAGGTGAGCTCCCGTCCCCCTTGCGGGGAGGGGTCGGGGGTGGGGGTCTCCGAGCGCTGAAGCTGGTAAGTGGCACGCTTTTAAGATGCTGTCGTCTGCGTGCCTAGCGACAGCGCGACGCTGCATGGACAAGGCCGGAACAATTGTTGGCGGCGGAGTTCGTGGACCCCCACCCCCGACCCCTCCCCGCAAGGGGGAGGGGAGCGCACCTTTCGCGCGATGAGCGCGGGCTGCCCCTTGCCCAACCCTCTCCCCGTGAAGAACGGGGAGAGGGGGCGCAGCGGCGCTCGGGGCGACAGCTCGCGCGACGACAACGATACGCGCCGCCCATGCGAACAATCAACTACCTCGCCAGATATGCCGTCCCCACCGGCCCGGTCGTGACCGACATCGACAGCGCGCCGGGGCCGATGGTCCAGTTGGTCTGGTTGAGGGTGAGCGTGTTGAACACCATGGTGACGCTGTTGCTGCTCATGGTCGACACCGAGTTGATGGTGACGTTGCGGCTCGGCAGGTACATCAGGCCGGTGTAGGACGAGCTGCTGCTGCCGTTGATCGGCAGGTTCGTGGTCGACAGCCCGTTGGGCTCGTAGATCAGGATGTTGGCGTAGGTGCCGGTGGTCGGCGCCGACAGCGTGGCGTTGACGTTGCCGTTGAAGGTGAGCGTGGCGTTCTGGTCGGCGAGATAGAAGGTGACGCCGTTGCCGGTGACCGTCCATCCCGAGTTGAAGGTCATCGTGCCCTTGACGATGTAGAGGCCCGGGCTGAGCGTCAGGGTGCCCGAGCCGTTGAAGTTGGTCGAGCCGCAATAGATGCCGGGGCTCAGCGTCACCGAGCCGGGATCGTAGGTCCTGTTATTGGTGGTGCAGGCGCCCACGGTGACGACCGGCAGCTTGCCGGCAAACGGATCGGCAATCGCGGCGCAGCCGGTCTCGACCGGCGGATTGGCGCCGCCATTCTTGGTGATGTTGTTGCCCTTCACGCAGATCCGCTTGGCGTTCAAGGTCGCGTTGAACATCGCGGCCGGCGTCTGCGTCGACAGCACGTGGATCTCGCACCCCGGCGCATTGAGCTGGGCGCCGGAATTGACCAGCAGCGATTGCGAATTGATGGTGCTGACGAGCAGGATGCAGACCGGCGACTTGCCCTGCGCGCCCGGCTTCGCCGTGGCGGACGCCCTCACGCCGAGCGACGACGTGCCCATCACGTTCAGGAACGACGTCTTCACCGTGGTCGTGGCGCTGCCCGACAGCGAGCCGTCGGTATTGGCCGAGAAGGTCGCCGAGGCGCCGCTGCCGAAGCGGTCCCTGATGCTGCCCGAGAACATCGCGCTCGCGGTCGAGACCTGCTGCGCGCTGGCCTGGGTGACGCCCGCGAGGACCGCGGTGTCGACCGCCTTCTGCAACTGGGCCTTCGTGTCGCCAATCTTGGCGAAGTCGACGGCGGCGCCGACCGACACCAGGATCGGAATGCTGGTGATTGCGAAGATCATGCTGATCTGGCCGTCATTGGCGCGCCAGAAGTTGCGGCCGAGCCGGCGAAGAGCCGTTGGCGAGAAAGATGCCGTCATGTGCAACGCTTCCTGCTGGTTGATATCGGGAGCTCTGCGCCGCCGCCTGCGAGCTCCTGAGCCTTAGGAAGTGACGGTGAGACATTACCGCGTTCTGAATCCGGTTCCATAAAGCAACGCGCATGCACGGAGGCAGGGCGCGACGGTTATCAGTCTGTTTGTCAGATCGACGAGAGCGGCGTGTTGGCACCACCCGCCGGTGGTGCGCGCGCAAATTGCTTGTCTCAGGCGGTGTGGAGAGGACCGCTTGTTAGTTGCAGTTCGTCCCGTTGCGCTCGATCGTCGCTACGCTGTTCACGGTGCAGCCGGTCGCCAAATCCGCGGCGCGAGCACGAGGCTGCACACCAAGGCGTAGGCGAGCAGCGAGAGCGCAACCATCGCGGCAAGTGAGGCCATGCCGCCGCCGAGCATGCTGATGGCGATGAAGCCGCCGCCGGCGGCGATGAGGATGCGGATGGCCGAGCCGATGAATGGCCACAGCACGTGGCCGGCGCCCTGGCCGGCAAACGCGAGCACGAAGCCGAAGCCGAGCGCGGCATAGGCCGGCGCCACCGTGCGCAGATAGATCGCGCCCTCGCGCAGCACGTCCGCATCATGGCTGAACAGCGCCAGCCAGAGCGGCGGATGCAGCGCCACGAGGCAGCCGATCGCGCCGACCAGGGCTGCGCCGGTCAGCGCCGAGGTGAGCGCGATGCGGCGGGCGCGGTCGTGCTGGCCGGCGCCGACATTGATGCCGACCATGGTCAGGGTCGCCGTGCACAGGCCGAACAGGATCGGGATCATGATGTAGTCGAGCCGCGAGGCGATGCCGTAGGCGGCGAGCTCTGATGTGCCGAAGCGGCCGGCCAGCGCCGTCACCAGGATCACGGTGAGGTTGACCAGCACCGCGTTGAGCGCCGTCGGCAGGCCGACCTTGAGGATGTCGGCGAACAGCCGGAGCTGCAGCGGCGCGACGCGCACATGCAGGCTGGAGCGGCCCGAGGCCATGGTGCGCACCAGCACCAGCATGGCGCCACAATAATACAGCCCGAAGGCGATGCCGGCGCCGGCGATGCCGAGCCCCGGCAGCGGCCCGAGGCCGAAGATCAGGATCGGCGAGGCCGGGATCATCAGCACGGCGCCGACCAGCGTGACCAGCGCGGGCACCCGGACATTGCCGGCGCCGCGCAGCGCGGCGGCCTGCAGATTGACGATCCAGACCGGAATGGCGCCGGCGAACAGGTAGTTCGAATAGCGCAGCGCCGCCTCGAGCGCGCCGGCGCGGCCGCCGAGCGCGTGGTACAGCGCCGGGCCGAACAACGCCGTGAGCAGCGTGAACAGGCCGCCCGCGATCACCGCGAGCACGATGGCGTGGAACGCGATCGCGTCGGCGTCGAGATTGCGGCCGGCGCCGATGGCGCGGGCGACCGCCGAGGACACGCCGCTGCCGATGCCGCCATTCGACATCATCGTCATCAGCATGAAGATCGGGAACACCAGCGCGGCGCCTGCGAGCGCGTCGGTGCCGAGGAATCCGACATAATAGGCCTCGGCGACGTTAACCGCGGTCTGCGCCACCAGCACCGACATCGTCGGCAGCGCCAGCCGCGCCAGCGTCGGCAGCACCGGGCCGGACAGCAGCGCGGCGCGGGTCGCGGCGGCCTTGGCGCGGGAGGGATCGGGAGGCGGCGCGGCGGCGGGAGGCGTGTCCCGTGACGCGGAAGAGGCGGCGGCCGGGCGGTTCGCCTGGGTCGAGACGTCCATGCTGCCTCCGCGGGCGGGCGTGCCCATTTTGAATGATAATCATCATGCAATAGGGCCGAGGGCCGGAAGGGTCAAGCAGACCCGGCAGCAGGTCGATCATGAAGAATTGAAGGGGCAGCCGGCCGGCCCGATGACGCGGCTAGTAGTGAATGCGCAGGCCGATGCCGCCGTGCATGGTGTTGCCGACCGGCTGCGGGCCGAGCGTGCCGTTGACGAAGAGGTCGGCGACCCAGCCCTTCTGCAGGCGGAAGCCGAGCCGGCCGCCAACTTCGAACCAGCCCTGGTTGCCCATGGTGGGCGTCACCGTGCCGGTGCCGGTCACGGTGGCGACGATGCCGGAGCGCGTGGCGAAGGACTGCACGTAGCCGCCATTGATGTTGGCCTCGATGCTCGTGCCGAACAGATGCGTCCACTGGCCGCCGATCTTGACGAGGCTGGTGCGGTCGGTGCCGCCGGCGATCGACGCGTCGAACGGATTGAAGGCGGCGGCGGGATCGCGATAGCCGGCGACGTGCTGCCAGAGCTGCCACAATTCGACCGAGGCGGCGAGCTCGTCGCGCGGCGACATCCGGCTGATCCAGCCGGCGCGGCCGTAGACCGCATAGTTCGAGGCCGTCGTCGTGCCGTCGACCGTGACATTGCCGAGGCTGGTTGCGTAGCTGCGGCCGTAGCGCACCTTCTCATAGGGCGTCAGGATGGTGCCGATGTCGAAGAACGGCCGCGACGCGCCCCAGTCGGTGACATCGTAGCGCAGCGCGAAGGCGCCGATCGGCGCCGAGGTCACGTGGTAGCCGTTCTCGTTGTAATGGGTGTAGGCGAGGCCGGCGAGCAAAGCGAGATTGTTGGTCAACTGCTTGCGGCCATGAATGCCGGCCGAGAACGAGCCGGCCGAGCCGAACGCGCTGACGCAATCGTTGCAATTGACCTGCTCGTTCACCCCCAGCAGCACCAGGCCGAGCACGCGGTTCGTGATCATCTGGTTGAAGCGCTGGTCCGCGAGACCATTGATGGCGGCCGCGCTGTTGCCCGCGCCCGTGGGGGTCGGCGTCGGTGTCGGTGACACCGAAGGTGACGGCGTCGGCGTCGATGTCGGGCTGGGCGTCGGGGTTGGTGTCGGTGTCGCGGTGGGAGACGGCGAGGGCGAGGGTGAAGGCGAGGGTGTCGGGCACGCCGCCGCGGCGGCGAAGTTGTCGACGCCGCAGCTCTGCGCCGCGGCGGGCGCCGCCTGCAGCACGAGCGCGAGCGCACCGCCGGCCAGGGCGAGCAGCAAAGATGTGAGCCGGCCCGCGCGCATCCGCATCGTCATCGCCCGCACAGAATGCCGGTGAAGTCCTGCGGCGGCGCGTTGCTGGCGAGATCGGTCACCGTGCACAGGCCCGAGGTCGAGCCGCAGGTCGCCGCGAAGCTCCAGGACGGATTGCTGGTCTTCTTGATCGAACTCCGGCCATTGCCGGTGGCGGTAATGATCGCGGTGTCGCCCGGCTGGGTCAGCTCGAGGCATTGAAAGGTGAGGGTGCAGACGCGCGAGGCGCCCTCCTGCAGCACGACCATGGTCTGGCCGCGTTGCGACCTGATGTCGAGAATGGTGCCGCGGACGCCGATCGTGGCGAGCGGCGTGTTGATCTTGTAGGCGGCCTTCTCCGAATGACCGGTGACGAAGCGGAACGCGCCGGTGCCGAGCCGGATCGCGATGTCGCGATAGCTGGTCTCGTCATTGAACACGGTGCGGTCGAGCGTCAGGCTGGCATTGGCGCCGAGCGAGAGATTGGTGCTGTCGATCATGACGAGGCGCGCGGCGCTGTCGGCACCGGTCCGCACCGTCTCGTTGCGCACCACGCCGTCGCCGACATTGATCGGGCTCGTCGACGCGCCGGCGATGCGCAGCACATCCTTCTGCACCAGCACCGCCTCGCCGATGCGCGTGTCGGCACAGGCGCCGCTCGCGGCTCCCAGCAGGGCGGCGACGGACAGCGCAGCAACACATGTTCGGCGACGCAGATTCATATCCACACCGAAGATCGTTCCCGAGCCAATCTAGCTGAAGACGATTGGCCAGGTTGTTGTAAAATGGACACAAGTTTGCCTCGATGCGTCGATGGTGTTTAGTTGCACAGCCAACCGGATTAGTTCATTCGCATGCGCGTGAAGGGTGCCGTTGCCGATCGTGACGACGATGAGGACGCGGTCGATGCTGCGCCGGAGGGCGCGCTGTCGGCCCGCCGCTCCGCGCTGACGGCGCTCCTGATCTTCTTCGTCGCCCATGTCGTGCTCATGGTGGGGCTAGCGTCGCCGGCAAAATTCGTCTTCGACGAGGTGCATTACGTGCCGGCGGCGCGGCAGATGCTGGGGCTGGCGCCGGCAAACCCGCAGCTCAACCCGATGCATCCGCCGCTCGCCAAGGAGCTGATCGCGCTGTCGATCAGGACGTTCGGCGACAATGCCTTCGCGTGGCGTTATCCAAGCACCGTTCTCGGCGGCCTCTCCGTCGCCGCGGTCTATCTGTGCGGTCTCGCGCTGTTCGCGGCGCAGGGACCGGCGATCGCGGCGGCGCTGCTCGCCTTCGTCAATCAGATGCTGTTCGTCCAGGCGCGCACGGCGATGCTCGACATCGGCGCGCTCGCCTTCAGCCTGCTCGCGATCGCCGCGTTCCTGTTCGCCTACCGGCAGCGACGGCCGCAAGCTCTGTTTGCGCTCAGCGGAGCGCTGTTCGGTTTGTCGATCGCCTGCAAATGGAGCGGCCTGTTCCCGCTGCTGACGGCGCTGCTCATCGTCGGCCTGATCAAGCTGCTGCAGCGCTGGCAGGCGTCGTTCGGCGATGCCGCGGAAACCGACTGGTATCAGCCGGAGCAATGGCCCGGATTGGGCTGGACGCAGATCGGGCTGTGCTTCGGCGCCGCGCCGCTGCTCTGCTATCTCGCGACCTTCGTTCCGTTGCATGGTCTGTCGGTCATGGCCATCTTCGAAGCGCAGCGGCGCATCTTCGCCGACAGCGTCACCACGGCGATCGCCGGCCACACCTATATGAGCGCCTGGCCGAGCTGGCCGTTCCTGGTCCGGCCGGTCTGGTTCCTGTTCGACAAGGTGAGCGACAACAGCATCGCCGCCGTGGTGCTGCTCGGCAATCCCCTGGTGCTGTGGCCTGCGCTGCCGGCGCTTGCGATCTGCCTGCGGGATTTCATCGCTTCGCGAAGCGCGACGGCGTTCCTGATTCTGGCGTTCTATCTCGGCTGCTATCTGCCCTGGGCGCTGCTGCCGCGCGCGCTGAGCTTTCTCTACTACTATCTGCCGTCGGCGACGCTCGCGAGCCTCGCGCTGGTCCATGTGCTGTTGCGCGCACCGCGCTGGGCGCTGTGGGCCTATACCGCGGTCGCGGTCGCAGGCTTCCTCGCGCTGCTGCCGGTCAGCGCGGCGTTCCTGGGAACGACGATGCAGACGTTCACGCGGCTGATGCTGTTCCAGAGCTGGATCTGAGCCCTCATCGGAACGTGAGTTCCCTTGGGTTCCCGCCGTCTGTTGCTTGACGAGACCATCCCCCGCAGCCAGTTTCGCTCTGCTTCGCGAGAAGCGTTGGGGGAGCAAGGCTCAATGTTGGGATTGCTGCAGCGGCTGCTCGATTCGTCGAGTCTGTCTCCGCACGGGATTTGTCTGCTCTGGGAACCCGAGCTGATCTGGCTGCATGTCGCGTCCGATGCCGTGATCGCCGCGGCCTATTTCTCCATTCCGGTGGTACTGACGCTGTTCGTGCTGAAGCGGCGGGATGTCGATTTCGGGTTCCTGTTCTGGGCGTTCGCGCTGTTCATCATGGCCTGCGGCGTCACCCATGTGCTGTCGATCGTCACGCTCTGGGTTCCGATCTACGGCATCGAAGGTCTGGTCAAGGCCATGACCGCGCTGGCCTCTATCCTCACCGCCGGCATCCTGTGGCCGCTGCTGCCCAAGCTCCTGGCGATCCCGTCGCCGGCGCAGCTGCGCGCCGCCGAGGCGGCGCTGGTCGTCGAGAGCCGGCAGCGGCGCGAGGCCGAGGAAATGCTGCGCCACGCGCAGAAGATGGAAGCGGTCGGCCAACTGACCGGCGGCGTCGCGCATGACTTCAACAACCTGCTCACCATCATCAGCGGCAACCTGGAAATCGCCGAGCGCAGCCTGCAGGCGCAGGGCGAAGCCGCCCGCGACCGCCTCGCGCGCGCCATCGCGCATGCTGCGAATGGGGCTCAGCGCGCCGCGACCTTGACGCAGCGGCTGCTCGCCTTCGCCCGCCGCCAGCCGCTCGATCCGCGGCTGACCAACGTCAACAGGCTGCTCGCGGGCATGTCCGATTTCTTCCGGCGGACCCTGGGCGAGACGATCAGCGTGGAGGTGGTCGAAAGCGCCGGGCTGTGGCAGGTCGAGGTCGATCCGAGCCAGATGGAGGCCGCGATCCTCAACCTCGTCGTCAACGCCAATGACGCGATGCAGGGCCAGGGCAAGCTGACGATCGAGACCTCGAACAGCTTCATCGACGAGGCCTATGCGCGGCAGCACGCCGACGTCCGGGTCGGCCAATACGTCCTGATCGCGATCACCGACTCCGGCGTCGGCATGCCGCGCGAGGTCGTGGAGAAGGCGTTCGATCCGTTCTTCACCACCAAGGAACCGGGGCAGGGCACCGGCCTCGGGCTGAGTCAGGTCTACGGCTTCGTGAAACAGTCCGGCGGCCACGTGAACATCTACAGCGAGGTCGGCGAGGGGACGACGGTGAAGATCTATCTGCCGCGCGCGCATGCCGCCGCCGTCGAGGCGCCGGACAACCGTGCTGCGGTCGTCGGCAGTCGCGGCAGCGAGACCGTGCTCGTGGTCGAGGACGAGCCCGAGGTGCGCAGCTACATCGCCGAGACCCTGGCCGAACTCGGCTATGCCGTGCATGAGGCGCCCGATGGTCCGGCGGCGCTGGCGCTGCTGGCGCGCGAGCCGCTGGACGTCGATCTGCTGCTCACCGACATCGTGATGCCCGGCATGAACGGGCGGCAGCTGGCGGATGATCTGCGCGTCACGCGCCCGACGCTGAAGGTGCTGTTCATGACCGGCTATTCGCGCAACGCCATCGTCCATCAGGGGCGATTGGATCCGGGCGTTGCGCTGCTTCAGAAGCCGCTCAGCCGGGCGATGCTCAGCACCAAGATCCGCGAGGTGCTGGACACGCCGTGATCATTACTTCGCCGCTGCGGTCTTGGTGTCCATGTTGACGACCTGGACGCGACGATTCAGCGGATCGGCCGGGTTCGCGGTGTCCTTCAGCTTGGTCTTGCCATAGCCGACGGTGACGAGGTCCTGGCCTGTGAGGCCGTATTTGTCGACCAGAAAGCGCTTGATGGTGTCGGCGCGGCGCTCGGAGAGATCCTGGTTGAAGCTCTCGCTGCCGATGCCGTCGGTGTGACCGGCGACGACGAAGGTCGAGCCCTTGAGGTTCGGATCCGACAGCGCCTTGCCGAGCTCCTGCACCGCCTGCATCGAGGCCTTGCTGATCTCGGCCGAGTTGTAGTCGAACTGGATCTCGAGATCGATCTTCGGCTTGGTTGCGGCGAGTTCCGCGATCTGCTCGCGCTCGCCGAGCGACAGCGAACGCGTCTTGCGATTGCGGACGCTGTCGAGCAGGGCGGCCTGCTTGGCCTGGGTCGCCGGATCGACCTGCGGCGCCTGCGTGGTCGACAGGCTGCGGGTCGCCGATTTCGGCTTGAGCGCGTTCAGGATCTGGTCGGCGGAGACCGCCTCGCCGGCGAGCGCCGCGCCCACGCTCATCGTCAACACGGCGGAAAACGCCGCCGCCCGAACTGCAAAACGTCCATAAAACGGGGTCATCGTCGTATCCTCGGGGTCTTCATGACCTATGGCCATTGGATGCGCCGACAGTAGAACCGGTTCAAAGCATCGGAATGTGATCGAGATCACGTAGCGCGGGAGGAACCCGGCGACCGATGCTGCCCATGCGGCTGCGAGGTTGTCGCAATGCAATCGGCCCTCGGCCGGTCTGCGAACAACAAATCGGCCAGATGCGGTTCTACCGGATATCCATCGCCGGAAAAAAATCGCAAACGAGAAGGAGCGACGCGGGCCAGCGGCGAATTGAGTGAAGAAGCGTGAACAGAAAAGCATAGCCGTGTTCAACTCATCACAGAGGCGCGACTACACGTCCCGAACGAGCCCCCCGGACTCGTCGGGATCCTCCGGTTCCATGTCGACGCTGATCGGGGCAACCATCATTGCGGCCTCGATCCTGCTGTCGACCCTGATCTCCGCCGTCGGCAATCGCTATGTCGGTCTGGAAAGTCCGTCGGAGGATACGGCCTGGCTCGTCGACCGCCTGACCGGCCGCGTCTACAAGTGTCACGCGCCGGACGCCGGCCGCGCCAGCTGCAAGACCGAGATCGCCACCGGCAGCATTCCGGACAAGCCCAAGCAATAGGTTGGACGGCGGCGGATTGCCGTTGCGCCGATGCGGGCGAATCTCGCACGATTGCGCCGTCATGCCGTCCGTTCCCCTCCCGCTCTCGAAGACCACCGCGCGACGGCTCTGGCTGCGCGCCCAGCGCCTCGATCAGGAGGCGCCGTTCGGTGCCGGTGCCGAAGCCGTCGCGGCCGCCGTCGCGCATCTCGGCTACGTGCAGATCGACACCATCAATGTGATCGAGCGCTGTCACCACCACATCCTGTTCAGCCGCATCCCGGCCTATCGGCGCGCCGATCTCACGCAGGCGCAGAGCGCGGAGAAGACGGTCTTCGAGTATTGGACGCATGCGCTGTCCTACGTTCCGGTGCAGGACTTCCGCTATTTCGTGCCCGCCATGCGGCGCTATCGCCGCGAGGGGCATCGCTGGCTGCAGACGGTGAAGCCGGAGGACAGCCGCAAGGTGATGCGGCTGATCCGGCAGGGCGGGGCCCTGACGATCCGCGACATCGACGACGACGAGCTGCGCGAGAAGGACCACGCCTGGGCGAGCCGCAAGCCGTCGAAGCGCGCGCTGCAGCTCGGCTTCTACGAGGGCGTGCTGACGGTCGCTGGCCGCGACGGCATGCTCAAGACCTATGATCTCACGACGCGGCATTTCGGCTGGAACCGGCTGCCGAAGGGCGCGACCGAGCGCGAGATCGCGGCCTATCTGCTCGATCGCGGCCTGCGTGCGCAGGGCGTCGTCAGCCTGGATTCGCTGTGCCATCTCAATGCGCCGCGCAAGGCGGATGTGCGCCGGGTGATCGATCAGCGCGTCCGGCGCGGTGAGCTCGTTCCCGTCGCGCTGGAGAGCGCCGGCAGGCACGAGCATTGGGCGGCGCCGACCGCTCTGGAGGAGGCGATCGCGATCGACCCTGCGCGCGTGCACATCCTGTCGCCGTTCGATCCGCTGATCATCCAGCGCAAGCGGACGCAGGCGATCTTCGACTATGACCACCGCTTCGAGGCCTATGTGCCGAAGGACAAGCGGCTATTCGGCTACTTTGCGCTACCCGTGCTGGTCGGCGAGGAGATCGTCGCGGCGCTCGATTTGAAGACCGACCGGCAGAACGGCAAGCTGCTGATGCAGAAATGGAGCTGGGTCGGCCAGGGCAAGGCGGCGCGCGGCGACCATCGCAAGGCGCTGAAGCGGACCATCGAGGACGAACTGCACCGGTTCCAGCGGTTTCAGCTGGGAGACTGACCTTGTGTCCGACGGGCGATCGGCGGGCTTGATTTGGAAACGAATGTTTCCTAAAATAGGGCATGACGAAGCCGCAGACGAATTCATCAGAGCGCCGCGGGCCAGGCCGGCCGCGCGAGTTCGACATGGATACCGCCCTCGGCAAGGCGCTGGTGGTGTTCAGCGAGCGTGGCTACCACGGCGCCTCGCTGGCGGAATTGCGGGCTGCGATGAAGCTTGCCACCGGCAGCCTCTACAAGGCCTTCGCGGACAAGAGCGCGATTTTCCTGGCGACGCTGGACTACTACATCGCGCGCCGCGACCGGCAGCTGCGCGAGCGGCTCGATGCGCAACACCGCGGCCGCGACAAGCTGGAGGCCTTGCTGGCATTCTATGCGGACTCCGCCAGCGACAGCGAGGGCCGGCGCGGCTGCCTGGTCGTGACCAGCGCCACCGAGCTCGCCACCTTGGATGCGGAAGCCGCGGCCAAGGTCCGCAATTCGCTGCGCCGGGTCGAGACCCTGTTGCGCGACCTGATCAGGCTCGGTCAGGCCGACGGATCGATCCGGCCGGATCTCGATGCTGAGGTCGCGGCGGGGGCTCTGTTCTGCGTCATCCAGGGCCTGCGGGTGGTCGGCAAGACCGGACGCGCCAAGAGCGAGATGACGAAGGTGGCAAAACAAGCCGCGGCCCTGTTCGCGTGATGTTGCGCGAAATTAGGAAACGTTTGTTCTATAATAAAGAGGGTGATCCATGTCGGAATTGATGAACGCCGTTTCTGTCCAACGTCCGTCGCGGCTGGTCGCGGCTGAACCATTCGCGCGCGATGACGCCGCGTTGCCCGGCTTCACGCACCGGTTCGCGACCGTTGACGGCCTCAGGCTGCACTATGTCAGTGGTGGCCGGCCGGATGGCGAGGTCGTGGTGCTGCTGGCCGGTTTTCCGCAGAGCTGGTTTGCTTGGCGCAAGGTCATGCCGCTGCTGGGCGCGCGTTATCGCGTCATTGCGATCGACTTTCCAGGGCAGGGCGACTCGGACCGGCCGGCGGATGGCTACGACACCCAGACGCTCGCCACGTCAGTGCATCGCCTGCTGCAGCAGCTTGGCGTCACCAGCCATCATCTCGCCGGGCACGACATTGGCGCGTGGGTGGCCTATCCCTACGCGGCACTGTTCGAAGATGCGGTGCAAAGCCTGGCGCTGCTGGATGCCGGCATTCCCGGCGTGACCTTGCCCGAGGCGTTGCCGTACGCGCCGGACCGCGCGTGGCGCACTTGGCACTTCGCGTTCCACGTCGTCGCGGACCTTCCGGAGATGCTGATTGAGGGCCGCGAGCGCGATTATCTCGCCTGGTTTCTGCGCCGCAAGGGCGCCAATCCCGAAGCATTCTCTGAGGGCGATCTCGACGAATACGCGCGCGTGCTGACCAAGGCCGGCGGCCTGCGCGCGGGACTTGGCTATTATCGTGCGGCCGTAGTGTCGGCGGATCAGAACCGCGAGCTGAAAGCCAAAGGCAAACTGAAGCCGCCGGTGCTGGCGGTCGGCGCCGACCAGGGATCGATCGTCGACATGGCCGCGCCGCTCAGGCAGGTCGCCGAGCGCGTCGATGGCATCACGATCGGCTCGTGCGGCCACTACATCCCGGAAGAGCAGCCGGCCGTCCTGGCGGAGGAACTGATGGCTTTCTTCAGCCGCGCGGGTGCCAATTCGAACTGAGATCTCAGCCGGCATGGAGCCTCGCCCCAGGCAACCTAAGCCGTGCTGGGCGATCGCATTTGGACGGCAGTTTTGCGCTCGTCCATCTCCACGTCGTCATGGCCGGGCTCGTCCCGGCCATCCACGTCATCCGGTATATTGGGAACGACGTGGATGCCCGGGCCTTCGCCGCGCCGAAGCGGCTTCGGCCGCGCAGGCGGGACAAGCCCGGGCATGACGGAGTTACGAATTGGCAGCATCTTTCGCCGTGCTGTTAGGCCGAGGAGACCGCAACGCGATCCGATCGATCGCTATGCCGATCAGGATGCCGATCGCATAGGCGGCGATGTTCCACAGCGAGAAGATGCGACCGAGCAGCAGCGCGCCGGCCAGCGTCAGGCGGAAGCTGTCGAGCCAGGGCGTATGGATCAACCGGCTCGCCTCGACGATCACGGCGAGGGCGAGCGCGAGACCACCGATCTGCCGCCACGACCTCAGCGGCAGCAGCGCGACCAGGAGCATGTACACCATCGTCGCCCAAAGGATGGAACCGCCGTATTTGACGACGAAGGCGGGAAGACCGAGGCCCAGGCCGTAGAAGCGCAAAGCGAGGCCTAGCGCGATCACGACGAAGGCCACCACCAGGGCAAACGCTGCGCGGCGGCGCGCATCGGGGCGGCTCGGACGATCGGGATATGCGGACGTCATGCGTGCGCGGCGCCCCCGCGATGCGGCGGAAGGCCGTGGAATATCTGGTTTTCCGATTGACTTGCCACGACCGATGCTCAACACCGCCATCAACTATCAAATTCTGCAATGCTCCCGGGAGGAGATCGATGAGTTCGTCAACCATTCGTCCGGCCGCGTCTGGCCGGTCCGATATCGAGGCCGCCACCATCCGCGCCATTTCGTGGCGGCTGATTCCGTTCCTGGTGCTCGCCTATTTCTTCTCCTATCTCGACCGCGTCAATCTCGGCTTCGCCGCGCTGACGATGAACGCCGAGCTGAAATTCTCGCCGCTGGTGTTCGCCTGGGGCGCCGGCATCTTCTTCATCGGCTATTTCATCTTCGAGGTGCCGAGCAATCTGGCGCTGGAGAAGTTCGGCGCCAGCCGCTGGATCGCCCGCATCATGGTGACCTGGGGCATCATTTCGGCGCTGATGGCGCTGGTGTCCGGTCCGTGGAGCTTCTACGTCCTGCGCTTCCTGCTCGGTGTCGCCGAGGCCGGCTTCTTTCCGGGCATCATCCTCTATCTCACCTATTGGTACCCGGCGCAGTATCGCGCGCGCTTCCTCGCCGCCTTCGCGGTCGCCGTGCCGGTCTCCACCGTGATCGGCGCGCCGGTGTCGGGCCTGCTGCTTGGCCTGCACGGGTGGATGGGGCTGCAGGGCTGGCAGTGGCTGTTCATCATCGAAGGCATCCCGTCGATCATCCTCGGTGTCGTCACCTGGTTCTATCTGACCGACCGGCCGGAGCACGCGACCTGGCTGTCGGCGGAGCAGAAGGCCTGGCTCGCGGCCAGGCTCGAGGCGGAGACCGCGGCCAAGCAGGCGGCGGGGCACATGACGCTTGGCGAGGCGCTGTCGTCGCCGAAGGTGATCGTGCTCAGCCTGATCTATTTCGGCTTCGTCGGCGCGCTCTACGGCATGCAGTTCTGGCTGCCGCAGATCGTCAAGGCGTTCGGCCTGACCAATACGCAGACCGGCTTCGTCACCGCGGTCCCCTATGCGTTCGGCACCGTCGCGATGATCCTGTGGGCGCGTCATTCGGATGCGACGCGCGAGCGCGTCGTGCATGTCGGCGCGCCGATGATCCTGATCGCGATTGCGCTGGCGGCATCGAGCCAGATCGGCGATCCGAAGCTGACCATGGTCGCGCTGACCTTCGCCGCGATCGGCGTGTTCTGCGTGTTCGGCGTGTTCTGGACATTGCCGACGGCGTGGCTGTCGGGCACGGCTGCCGCCGGCGCGATCGCGCTGATCAACTCGATCGGCAATCTCGCCGGCTTCGGCGGTCCCTATCTGGTCGGCTGGATCAAGGACACGACGGGCTCGACCACGCATGGCCTGCTCGCGCTGTCGGCGCTACCGCTGATGGCCGGTCTGCTCGTGTTCTTCGGCGGCCATGAGAGCAAGGTGGAGTTCGCCGGCCAGGCGCCGGCGGAGTGAGCGCGTTGCGGTGATCCGCACTGCGGACACCGTGCGTTGGGACCAGGCGCCGTCATTCCGGGGCGATCGCGACAGCGACCGAACCCGGAATCCCGAGATGAGTCGCTGTGGTGCAAACCAAGCTCGAGATTCCGGGTTCGACCGCTGGCGCGGTTGCCCCGGAATGACGCCGTGAGGTGATGGACACTCCCGCCGATCGAGATCTGCCCCTTCTCCTGAGCACCTGCGGCAAGATGTCTTAATATTCACGAAGTCATGATCTCTGACGATTATTGACAATCATCACTCGACATTCGACACTCCCTCGCATTCGCAGCGAGGGGTGTCCGATGTTGATCCGCCTGATTTTCGCGAGTTATTCTAAGCTGTTGACTGGCCTTGCGCTGGCCATCATGGCTGCGGCCCTGGCCGGGTGCAATGAAACCGTCGCCCAGAAGGCCGAGCCGGTCCGGCCGGTTCTGGTCGCCTCGGTCCATTACGAGGCCGAGACGCCCGAGCGCAGCTTCGTCGGCACCATCCGTCCTCGCATCGAGGCCGACATCGGCTTTCGCGTCGCCGGCAAGGTCGCCAAGCGGCTGGTCGAGGTCGGGCAGACCGTCGACATCGGCCAGCCGCTCGCGACCCTCGACGAAGTCGATCTGAAGCTGCAGGCCGAGCAGGCGGAGGCCGAATTCCGCGCCGCCACCGGCGTACTGGCGCAGGCCTCCGCGGCCGAGACCAGGGCGAAAGAGCTGCGCGCCAAGGGCTGGACCACGGATGCGCAGATGGATCAGGCCAAGGCGTCCGCGGATGAAGCCCGCGCGCGGCTCAATCGCGCCGAGCGCTCGGTCGAACTGACACGCAACTCGCTGTCCTACGCGACGCTGGTCGCAGATGCCCGCGGTGTCGTCACCGCCTCGATGATCGAACCGGGCGTCGTCGTCGCCGCCGGCCAGGCTGCCATCCGCGTCGCGCGGTTTGCCGAGAAGGAAGCCGTGGTCGCGATCCCCGAGACCCTGCTCGACCGCGCCAAGAACGGCAAGGCGACGGTGTCGCTGTGGTCGGAGTCCGGCAAGACCTACACGGCGCGGCTGCGCGAGATCGCGCCGGCCGCCGATCCCGCGACGCGCACTTACCTCGCAAAATTCTCGCTGCCGGATGCAAACGACAGCGTTTCGCTCGGCATGACCGCGACGCTCACGCTGTCCGATCCGGCGACCACGCGCGTCGCGCGGCTGCCGCTGTCGGCGCTGTTCAACGACGGCCGTGATCCCTCGCTCTACGTCGTCAACGACAAGGGCGAGGTGATGCTGAAGCCGGTCAAGGTGAAGGCTTACGACAGCAAGGACGTGCTCATTACCTCCGGCGTCGACGAGGGCGAGAAGGTCGTCGCGCTCGGCGTGCAGAAGATCGACCCCGCGCAGAAGGTGCGCGTGGTCTCGGCGCTGACGTTCTGACGATCGTCGTTCCGGGGCGATGCGCAGCATCGAACCCGGAACCTCGAGATTCCGGGTTCGCTCGCTGATGCGAGCGCCCCGGAATGACGAGACAAACCCGGTCGTCATTGCGAGGAGCGGCAGCGAGGAAGCAATCCAGGGCTACGCGTGCGACTCTGGATTGCTTCGCTTCGCTCGCAATGACGGTCACTGAGACTGTCGGCCTGAACTAACGACTTCGGATCATCGGGGAGCGTGCCATGAAGCGGTTCAATCTGTCGGCCTGGGCGGTCAATCATCCGCCGCTGGTGCTGTTCCTGATCGTCGCGCTCGGCCTGTTCGGCTTCATCTCCTATGAGCGGCTCGGGCGCGCCGAGGATCCGTTCTTCACGGTGAAGGTCGTCAACGTCTCGGTGATGTGGCCCGGCGCCACTTCGCAGGAAATGCAGAGCCAGGTCGCCGATCCCCTGGAAAAGAAGCTGCAGGAGCTGCCTTACTTCGAGAAGGTGCAGACCTATTCCAAGCCGGCCTTCACCGCGATGCAGGTCACCTTCCGCGATTCGACGCCGCCGAAGGACGTGCCGTATCTGTTCTATCTGCTGCGCAAGAAGCTCGCGGATGCGCAGACCTCGCTGCCCTCGGGCGTGCTCGGGCCGTTCGTCAACGACGAATTCTCCGACGTCGATTCCATCCTGTTCATGATGACCGGCGACGGCGCCGACTATGCGCAGCTGAAGAAGGTCGCCGAAGGACTGCGCCAGCGGCTGCTCAAGGTCAACGGCGTCACCAAGGTCAATCTCTACGGCACCCAGGATGAGCGCATCTATGTCGAGTTCAGCCATGCCAAGCTGGCGACCCTCGGCATCACCCCGCAGGCGCTGTTCGACTCGCTGGCCAAGCAGAACAATGTGACGCCGGCCGGCACGGTCGAGACCACGTCGCAGCGCGTGCCGCTGCGCGTCACCGGCGCGCTCGACGGCGCCAAGGCGGTGGCCGAGACGCCGGTCGAGAGCAACGGCCGCGTCTTTCGGCTCGGCGATATCGCCACCGTCACCCACGGCTTCGTCGATCCGCCGAGCTACAAGGTGCATCAGGAAGGCAAGCCGGCGCTCGGCATCGGCGTCGTCACCGCCAAGGGCGCCAACATTCTCGAGCTCGGCAAGGACGTTCACGCCGCCTCCGACGATTTCATGAAGGCCGTGCCGCAGGGCATCGAGCTCACCCAGATCGCCGATCAGCCCAAGGTGGTCGAGCGCGCCGTCGGCGAGTTCGTGCACTCCTTCGTCGAGGCGCTGATCATCGTGCTGTTCGTCTCGTTCCTGGCGCTCGGCTGGCGGACCGGCATCGTCGTGGCGCTGTCGGTGCCGCTGGTGCTCGGCATCGTCTTCATCGCGATGAGCGCGATGGGCCTGGACCTGCATCGCATCTCGCTCGGTGCGCTGATCATCGCGCTCGGCCTGCTGGTCGATGACGCGATCATCGCGGTCGAGATGATGGTGGTGAAGATGGAGCAGGGCTGGGACCGCGTCCGCGCGGCATCCTACGCCTGGGAATCCACGGCCTTTCCGATGCTCACGGGCACGCTGGTCACCGCTGCGGGCTTCCTGCCGATCGGCTTCGCCAATTCGGCGGTCGGCGAATACACCGGCAGCATCTTCTGGATCGTCGCGATCGCGCTGGTGGCGTCATGGTTCGTCGCCGTGATCTTCACGCCCTATATCGGCGTCAAGCTGCTGCCGGACATGAAGGCGCACCATGGCCATGACGAGCACGCCGTCTACAACACGCGCATGTATCGCGGCCTGCGCGCCGTGGTGCGCTGGTGCGTGACGCATCGCATCACCACGGTGGCCGCGACCGTCGGCGTCTTCGCGGCTTCCATCGTCGCCTTCGGCCACGTGCAGCAGCAGTTCTTCCCGCTGTCGGAGCGGCCCGAGCTGTTCCTGCAATTGCGCCTGCCGGAGGGCACCGCCTTCAACGTCACCGAGAAGGCCGCGCGCAAGGCCGAGGCGCTGTTGAAGGACGACAAGGACATCGAGACCTTCACGGCCTATGTCGGCCAGGGCTCGCCGCGGTTCTGGCTCGGCCTGTCGCCGCAGCTGCCGAACGAGGCCTTCGCCGAGATCGTCATCGTCGCCAAGGACGTCGCCGCGCGCGAGCGCATCAAGGCGAAGATCGAGACGGCCGCGGCCAATGGCGACCTCAACGAAGCGCGGGTCCGCGTCGATCGCTTCAATTTCGGTCCGCCGGTCGGCTTCCCCGTGCAGTTCCGCGTCATCGGCCCGGACACCTCCAAGGTGCGCGAGATCGCGCGCGAGGTGCGCGACGTCGTCCGGCAGAATCCGAATGTCAGGGATCCGCAGCTCGACTGGAACGAGCAGTCGCCGTACCTGAAGCTCGTCGTCGACCAGGATCGCGCCCGCGCGCTCGGCCTGACCCCGCAGGACGTGTCGCAGTCGCTCGCGATGCTGATCTCCGGCGTGCAGGTGACGACGATCCGCGACGGCATCGAGAAGGTCGGGGTCATCGCGCGTGCGGTGCCGTCCGAGCGGCTCGACCTCGCCGGCGTCGGCGACCTCACCATCACCTCGCGCAACGGCGTCGCCGTGCCGCTGCAGCAGATCGCCAAGATCGAGTATGCGCATGAGGAGCCGATCCTGTGGCGGCGCAACCGCGACATGGCGATCACCGTGCGCGCCGACGTCGCCGACGGCGTGCAGGCCCCCGACGTCACCAACCAGATCTGGCCGAAGCTCGCCGACATCAGGGCCAAGCTCGATCCGGCCTACCGCATCGAGATGGGCGGCGCGATCGAGGAATCGGCCAAGGGCAATGCGTCGATCTTCGCGCTCTTCCCGCTGATGGCGATCGTGATGCTGACCCTGCTGATGATCCAGTTGCAGAGCTTCTCGCGGCTGTTCCTGGTGTTCCTGACCGCGCCGCTCGGCATCATCGGCGCCTCGCTCGGTCTCAACGTCGCCAACGCGCCGTTCGGCTTCGTCGCGCTGCTCGGCCTGATCGCGCTCGCCGGCATGATCATGCGCAACACCGTGATCCTGGTCGACCAGATCGAGCACGACGTCGCCTCCGGCCTGACCCGGCGCGAGGCGATCATCGAGGCCACGGTGCGGCGCGCCCGCCCCGTGGTGCTGACGGCGCTGGCGGCGATCCTGGCCATGATCCCGTTGTCGCGCTCGGCGTTCTGGGGGCCGATGGCGATCACCATCATGGGTGGTTTGTTCGTTGCAACTTTCCTGACGCTGCTGTACTTGCCGGGCCTGTATGCCCTATGGTTCCGCAAGAGCCTGGATGAGCGCGGGGCAGCTGCGCAGGATCATTCTGCAGCGCAGCACGTTGACGGGCCGGCTCCCGCGCTCCCGCTCGCCGAGGCGGCCGAATAAGGGATCAACAAGATCGCAGGCATGATGACGCTGGTTTCCGAACACATCGAACCCGATACGCGCGAACGCATCCTGGTTGTTGCCGAGCGCCTGTTTCGACAGATCGGCTACCAGAAGACGACCGTCGCCGACATCGCCAAGGAGCTCCGCATGAGCCCGGCGAACGTGTACCGGTTCTTCGATTCGAAGAAGGCGATCCACCAGGGCGTCGCCCGCGAACTGATGGGCCAGGTCGAGGCGGCCGCGATCGCGATTGCCGAGCGCGCCGGACCGGCGGCTCCGCGGCTGCGCGAGCTGCTCGGCACCATCCATCGCATGAACACCGAGCGCTATGTCGGCGACAGCAAGCTGCACGAGATGGTCGCGGTGGCGATGGAGGAGAGCTGGGAGGTGTGCGAGGCGCACATGATGCTGATCACCGAGATCATCGGCCGCGTGATCGGGCAGGGTGCCGCTTCGGGCGAATTCGCCGTCACCGACCTGCCGCTGGCGGCCAAATGCGCCACGACGGCGATGATGCGGTTCTTCCATCCCCAGATGATCGCGCAATGCGCGACCAAGCCGGGTCCCACGGTCGACGAGATGATCGATTTCGTCCTGGTGGGGCTTGGTTCCAGCGGCGCTGCAAGCTAAGTTCTCCGTCATTGCGAGCGAAGCAATCCAGGGCCGTATGCGCAGCCCTGGATTGCTTCGTCGCTTGCGCTCCTCGCAATGACGTCAGGAGCACATGACGGAAGGGACCACGGCGTGACCGAACGCGACTTGCACTTCTACGAGCCGAAGAACGGCCACGGCCTCAAGCACGACCCCTTCAACGCCATCATCGCGCCGCGCCCGATCGGCTGGATCTCCTCGCGGGACGGCAAGGGCAATGCCAACCTTGCCCCGTACAGCTTCTTCAACGCCTTCAACTACACGCCGCCGATCATCGGCTTCTCTTCCACGCAGTGGAAGGATTCCGTCGCCAACATCCAGGACACCGGCGAATTTGTCTGGAACCTGGTGACGCGGGATCTCGCCAAGCACATGAATGCCTCCGCCGCCCACGTCGCCCGCGAGGTCGACGAGTTCGCGCTCGCCGGAGTCACGCCGGTGCCTAGCAAGTTCGTCAACGTCCCGCGTGTCGGGGAGAGCCCGGTTGCGTTCGAGTGCAAGGTCACGCAGATCATCCAGCTGCAGGGCGCCGACGGCAAGAAGGCCCAGGCCTGGCTGACGCTCGGCGAGGTCGTCGCGGTGCATATCGACAAGGCGCTGATCAAGGATGGCGTCTACCAGACCGCGCTGGCGCATCCGATCGTCCGCGCCGGCCGCCGCGGCGACTATTTCGAGATCAAGGCGGAAGACATGTTCGAGATGATCAGGCCGGACTGATCGCCTGTCTTCACCATCGCGCGCCGTAACTGGAGACCGACTGACGTGACCGAAGCGACCGCCACAGCCGCATCGTCGGCGCCGACCGAGCCGCGCGGCGATCTCTGCATCCGCACGCTTGCGATGCCGGCCGACACCAACGCCAACGGCGACATCTTCGGCGGCTGGCTGCTCAGCCAGATGGACGTCGGCGGCGGCGTGTTCGCCGCCAAGGTCGCGAAGTCGCGCACGGTGACGGTCGCGATCGAGGCGATGAACTTCCGCAAGGCTGTCTATGTCGGCGACCTCGTCTCGGTCTATGCGCATCTCGTGCGCATCGGCCGCACATCGATGACGGTGCGGCTCGAAGCCTGGGTGCTGCGCCGGAAGGAGGAGCAGCCGATCCTCGTCACCGACGGCAACTTCACCTACGTCTCGATCGACGATGACGGTCGTCCGCAGCCGATCAAACGTGATCCCGGCGTGCTGTCCGCGTGACGCGGCGGCCGCTCTGCCGCCGGATGATCGTTAACCCTCTGGTAACCTAACTGGCTCACGGCCACGGAACCCGGCTTCCGTGACGGCGTTCGCTCGTCGCGAGCACTTGCCGTGGCGGACACACTTCGATGTGTGTCGGAATGTTGATGTCCGCGGCTTGCGGGACTTCATCCACAACCAGGTCGCGCAATTCTTGTTGCGTCGACGGTATTATCGTAGTTAGTGTCGCGCCGACCGTTGGGGGTACACGGTCGATCATCTCCTGGCCGCCCAGGAGCCGAGGAAGGGAGCTGTCTCCCGGGGGGAATAGCTGGTCCAACGAGGGATCGAACGCCGGGAGTGGGTGATGTCCAACGTCGATGAGAAGCTGACGACTGAAGTTCTGCGGAAGCTCCAGCAGCGGCTGCATCATGCCGAGGAGCGAATCGGCATTTACGAAGTGCAGCTCGGCATGTTTCGCGACCACTATGTGGAGATGCTGCGAGATCTCCGCACCATCTTCCAACTGCTCGGTCAGCATCATGACCGTCTGCACGGAGCCAAGGCGTCGCTGAGCGACGCCACGCTCGTCCCGGATGCCACGCGCTGATTCGCCGAGCGAAGCTCGCGGTCGTACGGCGTCGTCGCGTGCGTTGCAGCCAACATAACATCCACACAATTTGCTGTCGGAATCGGTTCATCACATCGGAATGCCCGGCTGCTCCCTGACCGGAACAAACGTCATGGAGTCCGGTTATACGCCCCGGAATGAACCACGGGATTCGCAATGTCCGACACCTACATCATCGAGGTCAGCTCTCAGGCGGCGGGGATCGTGATTCGCGATCGCGGCGGCTTCCGTTTCTTCGCGGCGTCGCACCGCTTCAATGCGCTCGAGGGCCAGATCTTCCGCAACGCCCGTGAAGCGGAACGTGCGGCCATGCGCATCGCCGCGGGCGAGCTGAGTGCGGCCGCCTGAGCGCGCCAACAGCTCTGCGCCAACAGCTCTGCGCCAAGGCTGCCCACGTTGGCCGACGTGGCGGCCTGCATAATGCGGGCAACGGGATTGCTGCACTGCGCGCGCCGCCTCCCTGATTGACCGTTGACTCGATCAGCATCACCATGGTGCAGCTCACTTTCGAAAGCTTGCCATGGCCGTGCTCTCCCAGCGTCAGACCGATATCCTCAACATCGCCCGTGCCTCCGGCCGCGTCATGGTCGAGGATCTGTCGCGCCGGTTCGAAGTATCGGCGCAGACGATTCGCAAGGACCTCAACGATCTCTGTGAGCAGCGCGCGCTGACCCGGATCCATGGCGGGGCGATCATCGCCTCGGGGGTCGAGAATCTCGCCTATGAGGCGCGGCGCTTCGTCGCTGCCGACGAGAAGAAGGCGATCGGCGCGATCGCCGCGGCGCGGATCCCCAACGGCTCCTCGCTCTTCATCAATATCGGCACGACGACGGAGGAGGTGGCGAGCGCGCTGACCTCGCATCAGGACCTGCTCGTCATCACCAACAACCTCAACGTCGCGATGCTGCTCTATCCGCATCCGCGCATCGAGGTGATCGTCGCCGGCGGCAGCGTGCGGCGCTCGGACGGCGGCGTGGTCGGCTCGACCGCGACGCAGCTGATCGGCCAGTTCAAGGTCGACTACGCGATCATCGGCGCATCCGCGATCGACGAGGAGGGCGCACTGCTCGACTTCGACTATCGCGAGGTGCAGGTCGCGCAGGCGATCATCGCCAATGCGCGCAGCGTGATGCTGGTGGCCGACTCGACCAAGCTCCACCGCAGCGCGCCCGTGCGCATCGCCCATCTCAGCCAGATCCAGACCTTCGTCACCGACCGTCCCCTGCCGGACGGCTTGGCCAGCCTGTGCCACAGCAGGGGCATCGAGGTGATCTCGGCCATGCCCGCCGACGAGGCGGAGGACACCGCCGAGGCAAACGAAACCGCGTCGTCCTCCGTGCTCCGCCGAGCCTGATCACCCGCCACCCCTCAAGGCTGTTTGACTCCGGTTTGGGCAGGTTTTGCCCAATCGCGGCCCAATATGCGATTTTCGATTTGCTTTCACTTTCGTTTGTGTTTAACTCGAAACCGAAAGTGAAATCGCCGATTGAAGGCGATTGCTCGGGGGATGCGTCTTTTGGAGCGGATCTACGACCTCGCCATCATCGGAGGCGGCGTGAATGGCTGCGGTATCGCGCGCGATGCCGCCGGCCGTGGAAACTCCGTTTTCCTGTGTGAAATGAACGATCTGGCGAGCGGGACCTCGTCCTGGTCGACCAAGCTCGTCCATGGCGGCCTGCGCTATCTCGAATATTACGAGTTTCGCCTGGTGCGCGAGGCGCTGATCGAGCGCGAGATCCTGTGGCAGATCGCGCCCCACATCATTCGTCCGCTGCGTTTCGTTTTGCCGCACCATTCCGGCCTGCGTCCGGCCTGGCTGCTCCGCCTCGGCCTGTTCCTGTACGATCATCTCGGCGGCCGCAAGCTGTTGCCGCCGACCCGCTCGGTGAACCTGCGCAGCGACGAGGTCGGCCGTCCGCTGATCTCCGGACGCTACAACAGCGGCTTCGAATATTCCGATTGCTTCGTCGACGATGCGCGCCTGGTCGTGCTGACGGCGCGTGACGCCGCTGACCGTGGCGCCGAGATCCGCACGCGCACGCGCGCCACCGAGATCCGGCAGGACGGCCAGGTCTGGCTGGTCACGACCGAGAACACGCAGACCGGCGAGCGCGAGACCATCAAGGCGCGCGCGCTCGTCAATGCCGCCGGCCCCTGGGTCGAGCAGGTGCTGTCGACCGGTGCCGGCGTCAATGCCAAGGCGAAGGTGCGGCTGGTGCAGGGCTCGCACATCGTGGTGCGCAAGCTGTACGATCACGACCGCGCCTACATCTTCCAGAATGCCGACGGCCGCATCATCTTCGCGATCCCTTATCAGCAGGATTTCACGCTGATCGGCACCACCGATCGCGACTACCAGGGCGACCCGGCCAACGTGAAGGCGACCGACGAGGAGATCGCCTATCTCTGTGCGGCACTCGGCGAATACATCGCAAAGCCCGTGACGCCGGCCGACGTGGTGTGGAGCTATTCCGGCGTGCGCCCGCTGTATGACGACGGCGCCAGCGAAGCCAAGGCCGCCACGCGCGACTACGTGTTCGAGCTCGATACGCCGGGCGGCCTGCCGCTGCTGTCGATCTATGGCGGCAAGATCACGACCTATCGGCGCCTGTCGGAAGAGGCGCTCGAACGCCTTGGTCCTTATCTGAAGGGCGCGAAGGCGGAGGAGGGTTGGACCGGCAAGTCAAAGCTGCCCGGCGGTGACATGGCAGTCGACGCCGTCGCCACGCTGATCGCGGATCTCCGCAAGGCCCATCCGTTCCTGTCGGATGCGCATGCGAAGCGCATCGCGTACGCCTATGGCACGCGCGCCAAGAGCATGCTCGCGGGTGCGACAACTTCGGCCGATCTCGGCCAGGATTTCGGTGGCACCTTGACGGAGCGTGAAGTCAGGTACCTGATGACGAATGAATGGGCGTTGACGGCAGAGGACATCGTGTGGCGGCGATCGAAGCTGGGATTGCGAATGTCGGCGGCCGAGATCGCCGCGCTCGATGCGTGGATCAACGCCAACCGCGAGCGCGCAGCCGTGACGGCGCGTGAATCGGGGGCGCGCGCATGAGCGTCACGCTCGATCACGTCTCCCGAGTCGTCGACGGCGTCACCACGATTCGCGACGTCTCGCTGACCCTGCAGCGCGGCACGCTGAGCGTGCTGCTCGGGCCCACGCTGTCCGGCAAGACCTCGATCATGCGGCTGCTGGCAGGGCTCGACAAGCCGACCAGGGGTAAGGTGCTGGTCGATGGCAAGGATGTCACCGGCGCTGACGTGCGGCAGCGCTCGGTCGCGATGGTCTATCAGCAATTCATCAACTACCCCTCGCTGACCGTCTATGAGAACATCGCCTCGCCGCTGCGCGTGCAGGGCAAACCGCGCGAGGAGATCGAGAAGCGCGTGGCGGAAGCCGCCAGGCTGCTCCGTCTCGAGCCCTATCTCAAGCGCACGCCGCTGCAGCTCTCCGGCGGCCAGCAGCAGCGCACGGCGATCGCGCGCGCGCTGGTGAAGGGCGCCGACCTCGTGCTGCTCGACGAGCCGCTGGCCAATCTCGACTACAAGCTGCGAGAGGAATTGCGCGCCGAGCTGCCGCGCATCTTCGAGGCGTCCGGCGCGATCTTCGTCTATGCCACCACGGAGCCGTCGGAGGCGCTGCTGCTCGGCGGCCGCACCGTCTGCATGTGGGAAGGCCAGGCGCTCCAGGTCGGCGACACCGCGGCGGTCTATCGCCGTCCCGATACGCTGCGTGTCGGCCAGGTGTTCTCGGACCCGCCGATGAACACCGTCGATATTCAGAAGCGCGGGGATAGCGTGCATTATGCCGGCGACATCACCGCTCCCGCGGCCGGCCTGTATGCCGATCTGCCGGACGGCAGCTATCGCGTCGGCTTCCGGCCGCATCAGCTTGGTCTGGCCAAGGGCGACGGCAGCCACGGGCGCCATGCCTTCCCGGCCACGGTCTCCGTCACCGAGATCACGGGCTCGGAGAGCTTCGTGCATCTGACGCGCGACGGCCTGAACTGGGTGGCGGTGCTGCACGGCGTCCATGAATACGAGCCCGGCGAGGTCCTCGACGCCGTGCTCGATCCCACCAACGTCTTCGTGTTCGACGCCGGCGACCGCCTGGTCGCGGCACCGGCGATCTGAGGGAGACGCCGCATGGCCCGCATTGACCTCGTCGACCTCGCCCAGTCCTATCACGGCAACGATGCCGACATCGAAAGCTTCGCGCTGAAGCCGGTGACGATGACCTGGCGGCAGGGCGGCGCCTATGCGCTGCTCGGCCCGTCCGGCTGCGGCAAGACCACGCTGCTGAACCTGATCTCCGGCATCCTGACGCCGTCGCGCGGCAAGATCCTGTTCGATGGCAAGGACATCACGCAGGCATCGACCCGCGAGCGCAACATCGCGCAGGTGTTCCAGTTCCCGGTCATCTACGACACCATGACCGTCGGCGAGAACCTCGCCTTCCCGCTGAAGAACCGCGGCGTGCCCAGGGCCGAGATCGACAAGCGCGTCGCGGAGATTGCGCGTCTCCTGGACCTCACGCCGGATCTCAATCGCAAGGCGACGCGGCTGACCGCGGACGCCAAGCAGAAGATCTCGCTCGGCCGCGGCCTGGTGCGCTCCGACGTCGCCGCCGTGCTGTTCGACGAGCCGCTGACGGTGATCGATCCCGAGCTGAAATGGCAGCTCCGCTCCAAGCTCAAGGCGCTGCATCGCGAGCTCGATCTCACGATGATCTACGTCACCCACGACCAGACCGAGGCGCTGACCTTCGCCGACACCGTGGTCGTCATGCATGACGGCCGCGTGGTGCAGAGCGGCACGCCGGCCGAATTGTTCGACAAGCCCGCGCATACCTTCGTCGGCTATTTCATCGGCTCGCCCGGCATGAATATTCTCTCCGCCGAGGTGAAGGGGCGCGAGGCGCGCATCGCCGGTCACACGCTGTCGCTGGAGCGGAGCTACGATGCGCTGCCGGCGGGCGCCAAGATCGAAATCGGTGTCCGCCCGGAATTCGTCGACGTTGCGCAGCCCGGGCCGGGACTGCTCGATGCCAACATCGAACGGGTCGACGATCTCGGCCGTATCCGCTTCGCGCGCGTCCGCGTCGGCGACGCCAAGTTCGCCGCGCGGCTGCCGGCCGGGTTCTCGCCATCGGGCTCGGCGATCGGCCTGAAGTTCAATCCGGCCTATGTCCACGTCTATGCCGACAGCCGTCTGGTCGAGGGAGCCTGAGTGATGGACAAGACCATCAACAACAAGGCCTGGTTCCTGGTGCTGCCGGTGTTCCTGCTGGTCGCGTTCTCCGCGATCCTGCCGCTGATGACGGTGGTGAACTATTCAATGCAGGACACCTTCGGCAACAACCAGTTCTTCTGGAACGGCGTCGGCTGGTTCAAGGAGCTGCTCGATCCCTCCACCGATCTCGGCGGCCGCTTCCTGGCCTCGCTCGGCCGCAATCTGATCTTCTCGCTCGCCATCCTGGCGATCGAGGTGCCGCTCGGCATCGTCGTGGCGCTGTCGATGCCGCGGGCGGGGTGGACGGTTGCGTTCTGCCTGGTCGTGCTGGCGCTGCCGCTGCTGATTCCGTGGAACGTGGTCGGCACGATCTGGCAGATCTTCGGACGCTCCGACATCGGCCTGCTCGGCTATACGCTCAACGCCGTCGGGTTCGACTACAACTACGTGTCGAATGAGGCCGATGCCTGGTTCACCGTCATCGTCATGGACGTCTGGCACTGGACCAGCCTGGTGGCGCTGTTGTGCTATGCCGGCCTGAAGTCGATCCCCGACGCCTATTACCAGGCCGCGCAGATCGACGGCGCGTCACGCTGGGCGGTGTTCACCGCGATCCAGTTGCCGAAGATGCACCGTGTGCTGCTGATCGCCGTGCTGCTGCGCTTCATGGACAGCTTCATGATCTACACCGAGCCGTTCGTGGTCACCGGCGGCGGGCCGGGCAATTCGACGACCTTCATCTCGATCGAGCTCGTCAAGATCGCGCTCGGACAGTTCGACCTCGGCAAGGCGGCCGCGCTGTCGCTGGTCTACAATCTGATCATCCTGATCGTGTGCTGGGTGTTCTACACCATCATGACCAATGCCGGCGCCGAGCGCCGGCCGGTGGAAGGGGGCGCGTGATGAACACCATTCCGGGCCGCCGTATCATCATCTCGCTGTTCCTGGTCTTCCTGCTGTTGCCGATCTATTGGCTCGTCAACATGAGCTTCAAGACCAACAACGAGATCGTCACGACGATGACGCTCTGGCCGCATCAGCCCACGCTGGCCAACTACGTCAGGATCTTCACCGACGAGAGCTGGTACTCCGGCTACATCAACTCGCTGAAATACGTCATCATCAACACCGTGATCTCGATCCTGGTGGCGCTGCCGGCGGCCTACGCGTTCTCGCGCTACCGCTTCCTCGGCGACAAGCATCTGTTCTTCTGGCTGCTGTCGAACCGCATGGCGCCGGCCGCCGTCTATGCGCTGCCGTTCTTCAACCTGTACTCGGCGATCGGCCTGTTCGATACGCCCTGGGCGGTGGCGCTGGCGCATTGCATCTTCAACATCCCGCTGGCGGTGTGGATCCTCGAGGGCTTCGTGTCGTCGGTGCCGCGCGAGATCGACGAAACCGCGTTCCTCGACGGCTATTCGTTCCCGCGCTTCTTCGTGAAGATCCTGGTGCCCTTGATCGCGAGCGGCATCGGCGTCGCGGCGTTCTTCTGCTTCATGTTCTCCTGGGTCGAGCTCCTGCTCGCGCGCACGCTGACATCCGTGGACGCCAAGCCGATCTCTGCGGTGATGACCCGTACGGTGTCGGCGGCGGGCATGGACTGGGGCCTGCTGGCGGCCGCCGGCGTGCTGACGATCATCCCCGGCGCGCTGGTCATCTGGTTCGTCCGCAACTACATCGCGCGCGGCTTCGCGCTGGGGCGGGTGTGAACATGAGACACGTATTCAGCCACATGGACAGTGCGCTCCCTCCCCCCCTGTGGGGGAGGGCTGGGGAGGGGGGTACCCTAGGGGCAGTCTTTGCGGGGACCCCCACCCCCGACCCCTCCCCGCAAGGGGGAGGGGAGGTCACCGCGCTTCGCGCTCGTGCTTTCCATCTCTCTGGCAGAAGGGTTTAAGCCATGGACAGCATCGCATGGATGGCGTGGACCCTGCCGACCGCGATCTTCTTCGCCGCGCTGGCCTGCACGCTCGGGATCATGACGCTGCTTGCGGCGCGCTATCCGGAGGCGGAGCGGGTCGGCGTGCTGCGCATCCCGACGACGCGCGGTGATCGCCTGTTCATCTCCCTGATAACAGCCGCCGTTATTCATCTCGCATGGATCGGGCTGGTCGGCACCGATACGATTGCGACCTTGCCGATCGGCGAGGAAGGTTTTGAGGTTTCGAGCCTGTGGCTCGCGACCGCAATTTCGCTGGCATCAGCCGTTGCGATCTTTCGCACCGTCTGACGCAAGCGAAGAAGGGCAGATCCGGGGCCAACCCGGACCTGGATACGTCTGTCGCTGCAAGGAGGAAACCATGCGACACTTGAAACGGAAGCATCACCCAGGCAAGGCCAGCTATCTTGCGATGACCAGCGCGGTGGCGCTGTTTGCCGCGACCATGACGTTGTCCATCCCGGCGCTCGCCGACGACGCCACGATCCAGAAGTGGATCGACAGCGAATTCCAGCCCTCGACCCTGTCGAAGGAACAGCAGCTCAAGGAGCTGCAGTGGTTCGCGAAGGCGGCCGAGCCCTTCAAGGGCATGGAGATCAACGTCGTCTCCGAGACCATCACGACGCACGAGTATGAAGCCAAGACCCTGGCCAAGGCGTTCAGCGAGATCACCGGCATCAAGCTGAAGCACGACCTGATCCAGGAAGGCGACGTCGTCGAGAAGCTGCAGACCCAGATGCAGTCCGGCAAGAACGTCTATGACGGCTGGATCAACGACTCCGACCTGATCGGCACCCACTTCCGCTACGGCCAGACCGTCGCGCTCTCGGACTACATGAAGGGCGAGGGCAAGGACGTCACCAATCCCGGTCTCGACGTTGACGACTTCATCGGCAAGTCGTTCACGACCGCGCCGGACGGCAAGCTGTATCAGCTCCCGGTCCAGCAGTTCGCAAACCTCTATTGGTTCCGCTACGACTGGTTCACCAACCCGGACTACAAGGCCAAGTTCAAGGCCAAGTATGGCTATGAGCTCGGCGTTCCCGTGAACTGGTCGGCCTATGAGGACATCGCCGAGTTCTTCACGAACGACATCAAGGAGATCAACGGCGTCAAGGTCTATGGTCACATGGACTATGGCAAGAAGGATCCCTCGCTCGGCTGGCGTTTCACCGACGCCTGGCTGTCGATGGCCGGCAACGGCGACAAGGGCATCCCGAACGGCCTGCCGGTCGACGAATGGGGCATCCGCATGGAAGGCTGCCGTCCGGTCGGCTCCTCGATCGAGCGTGGCGGCGATACCAACGGTCCCGCGGCCGTCTACTCGATCACCAAATATCTCGACTGGATGAAGAAGTACGCGCCGCCGCAGGCGCAGGGCATGACCTTCTCCGAGGCCGGTCCGGTCCCGGCGCAGGGCAACGTCGCCCAGCAGATCTTCTGGTACACCGCCTTCACCGCCGACATGGTGAAGCCCGGCCTGCCGGTGGTGAATGCGGACGGCTC
This sequence comes from Bradyrhizobium sp. HKCCYLRH3099, assembly GCF_051167855.1. Classification (NCBI taxonomy): domain Bacteria; kingdom Pseudomonadati; phylum Pseudomonadota; class Alphaproteobacteria; order Hyphomicrobiales; family Nitrobacteraceae; genus Bradyrhizobium; species Bradyrhizobium sp. HKCCYLRH3099. Next base: position 146,171 of record NZ_JBNPTW010000016.1, on the reverse strand, counting down.
GCCGAAGTGGCGCATGGCGCCGTCGCCGCACGGCTCGTACTGGAAGGAGGGCATGAAGCTCGGCTACCAGGACGCCGGTTCGGCGACGCTGCTGAAGTCGACCCCGCCGGATCGCCGCAAGGCCGCCTGGCTGTACCTGCAGTTCATCGTGTCGAAGTCGGTGTCGCTGAAAAAGAGCCATGTCGGCCTCACCTTCATCCGTGAATCCGACATCTGGGACAAGTCGTTCACCGAGCGTGCGCCGAAGCTCGGCGGCCTGATCGAGTTCTACCGCTCGCCCGCGCGCGTGCAGTGGACCCCGACCGGTAACAACGTGCCCGACTATCCGAAGCTGGCGCAGCTGTGGTGGCAGAACATCGGCGATGCGTCGTCCGGTGCGAAGACCCCGCAAGCCGCGATGGACGCGCTCGCAGCCGCCCAGGACTCCGTCCTCGAGCGTCTCGAGAAGTCCAAGGTCCAGGGCGACTGCGGTCCGAAGCTGAACAAGAAGGAATCGGCCGAGTTCTGGTTCAACAAGTCGGCTAAGGACGGCAACATCGCTCCGCAGCGCAAGCTCGCGAACGAGAAGCCGAAGGGCGAGACCGTCGACTACGACACCCTGATCAAGTCGTGGCCGGCCTCGCCGCCGAAGCGCGCCGAGGCGAAGTAAGCCTTCGCGCTCGACCTCGCTCGCCTGGACAGAGGCGATCCAAATCAAGAAGGCCGGGAGCAATCCCGGCCTTTTCCTTTGCCTACGACGTCAGCGACTCCCGTTCCGATCGGGAGTTTTTCCCGGATCATTGGGGACAACTTCCACACCTCAAGTGCCTTGAAGCCGATAGGCTCAGGCGGCACTCTTTCACGATCGGGATGATCGCGACCTTCGCCGCGACTTTGCCCCAAGAACGCGGCACAACAAGGCCTCGACACGATCCGGCGCTGCGCGATTCCGTGACGGCGCGACCATCGTGATCACCAATCTCGCGGGGCCACGAGGGAGTACGATCATGGACCAGGCACAGATCGCCAGTCTGGCGAGCCCGCTGCCCGAGGCGCTGTCGCCCTGGACGATGTTCCTGCAGGCCGACATCGTCGTGAAGGCCGTCATGATCGGGCTGGTGCTGGCCTCGGTTGCGACCTGGACCGTGCTCGTCGTCAAGACGATCCAGTTGCGTTCGGCGCTGCGCAAGGGGCGGGCGGCGCTGAGCATCTCGGTCGCGGCGCGATCGCTCTCCGACGCGACGGGCGGCGTTTCCGCCGAAGGCGGCGTCGTCAGCCGCCTGCTTGCCACCGCCGAGGACGAGATCGAGAAGTCCCGCGGCCTGCCGGCCGGCGGCATCAAGGAGCGTGTTGCCTGGCAGTTCGAGCGGATCGAGGCGGCCGCCGTGTCGCGCATCGGCCGCGGCATCGGCATCCTCGCGACCGTCGGCGCCGTCGCGCCCTTCGTCGGCCTGTTCGGCACGGTCTGGGGCATCATGAACAGCTTCATCGGCATCTCGCATGCCCATACGACCAATCTCGCCGTGGTCGCGCCGGGTATTGCCGAGGCACTGCTCGCGACCGCGTTCGGCCTCGCCGCCGCGATTCCCGCCGTCATCATCTACAACCTGTTCGCGCGCGCCACCGGCGGCTATCGCGCCGTCATCGCCGATGCGTCGGTCGCCGTGATGCGCCTGCTCAGCCGCGATCTCGACCGGCAGCACGCGGGCCCCGCTGAGGCCCGGCGCAGCGCCATCCGCGCGGTCGACGCGCCGCTGATGTCGATCGTCAATCCCGCGGAGTGAGCCATGGCGGTCAAGCTCGCCAAGCGTCCCGACGAGTTCGAGGAGACGCACGACATCAACGTGACGCCGTTCATCGACGTCATGCTGGTGCTGCTGATCATCTTCATGGTGGCCGCGCCGCTCGCCACCGTCGATATTCCCGTCAATCTGCCGGCGATCTCGGCCGAGCCGCAGCCGCGCGCGGAGACGCCGGTGTTCGTGACGTTCAAGGCTGACCGGTCGCTCGCCGTGGGTGATCAAAGCGTCGCGCAGGCCGACATCGCCGCCACGCTGGATGCGGCGACGAAGTCCGATCACGGCCAGCGCGTGCTGCTGCGCGCCGACCAGACGCTGCCCTATGGCGAAGTGATGGCGCTGATGAACACGCTGCGTCGCGCCGGCTACACCAAGGTGGCGCTGGTCGCGCTGGAAGACCGGGCCGCGCCGTGAGCGTCCTGACGCTCAATCCGTTCGAGAATGAAGACCGTCGCGAGCGGGCGGTGTGGACGACGGCGGCGCTGGTGGTGGCGGGGCTGCATGTCGGACTCGCCATTGGCTATTTGCTGCTGCGTCCTGCTCCGCAAGGGCGCGCCGAAGCTCCGGCGTTCGATGTCGTGTTCACGCCGGCGGTCGTGAGCGAACCCGCTCCCGCGATCCAGGACACGCCACAGGCCGAGCCCTCGACACCGGTCGAACCGCCAAAGGAAGAGGTCAAGGAGGAGCCCGTTGCGCGCGAGGCCGTCGCCGAGCCCGCGCCGCAGCCGTCCTCCGAGCCTGAGCCGCAGGTCATGGCGCAGCCGGAGCCGGTGCCCGACGTGCCGCCATCACCGGAGCCCGCTCCGCAGGTCGCGCTCGCGCCCGAACCGCCGCGCGCCGACGACGTCGTGCTGCCGCCGCCACCGCCGCCGAAGCCGGTCGAGGCCAAGCCGCCGGAGTCGAAGCCGGCTCCCGTGCCTGAACGCGTCGAGCGCAAGCCGGTCGACAAGAAGGAGACGAAGGAGAAGGTCGAGAAGAAGCCCGCGCCGGCGAAGCCCGCTGCCGCGCCGGCCAGCCGGCCCTCGCGGATGGCCGCGGCCCCCAATAGCGGCGAGGACAGTGCCGGCGCCCGCGAAGGTCAGGCCAACTGGAATCGCCAGGTCGAAGCGCAGATCGGCCGGGCGGCCGCCTATCCGTCCGATGGCAATGGTGCCAGCGGCACGGTCGTGGTCAGTGTGGTCATCGACCGCAACGGACGGCTGCTGTCGCGCCGGCTCGCCGGGAGTTCGGGCTCTCCGGCGCTCGATCGTGCGGCCCTGTCGATCATCGAACGGGCTCAGCCGTTCCCGCGCTTCCCTCCGGTGATGACCATGGCGCAGGTGTCGCGCAGCGTGCCGTTGCGCCTGCGGCCGCGCTGAGCGGCCGCGAGGCTGCGGGCGTACCGGTCACTTCGAACATTCGGTGAGATCGGTATCGCGTATGATGAACTGCGCGCCTTCCTTCAACTCGATGTTCTTGGCGATACAGGTGCGGCCGCCTTGTTCCGACAGCTTGATGTCGTAGCGGCCCGACTTGACGCCGACCAGGGTCATGCGCTCGTTATGGTCGACCATGCCCTCGTCGTCGTTCTTGCACTGATCGGTGCCCCAGCTCTTGGTGCCTGCGGCCGCCAGGTACATCTTCACGATGGTCTGTCCGGTGCGATTGAGAAAGCGCGGGCCGTCTTCGGCGTGAGCGGCAAAGCCGGCCAGTGTGAGCATGGCGCAGGCGGTGACGAGGCGGCGCATGACGAGTGTCCTTTGCTTCTGATGGAGGATGAGATGAGGAGCCGGCAGCGGGCCTGATCAGAAATCCTTGCCGATGCTGGTCTTGATCGCGAGGCCGCGCGAGGCATTGGTCAGGCCGTAGCCGACGCCGAAGCTGAACTCGAACCCCTTGAAGCGGGTATCGGCCACCGCATAGAGCGTCTGCATCTGCTGATGCCAGGGCAGGATGTGGCCGATCGGCCCGAGATTGGAGAAATGCTCGATGCCAACCGTCCAGCGGTCGCTCAGGCGCTTGACGAAACGGACCGATGGCTCGAAGGCCGAGCCGGCGCCGACGACGCCGAAGGTCATGTTGGCGTTGAAGATCAACTGGTAGTCGTTGGGCAGATTGACGCCGACGATCGGCGTGATCATCTGCGACACGCGCGGCATGGCCTCTTGCACGAAACGAGGCGCGCCCGGCTGACCGGCGGCGCCCTTGTTGGCGACCCACAGATCCGGCGTCAGGCCGCCCTGCGGCGCCAGGATGGTGCGTGAGACGAGGCCGAGGAACACCGTGCGCTCGAGCCGGTCGCCCTGGATGAAGGTCTGGCGTATCGTCACGCCGCCGGACTGGAATGAGTAGCCGGGCACGCCATTGTCCATCACGTTGCCCAGTGCCATCGGCACATTGGCGCGCGCGAACGCATAAGGCGAGGTCAGCGCGATTTCGTACCATTCGGTCGGCGAATAGCCGATCTCGGTCTCACCGGTCAGCGCGCGCTGCGGCACGCGGCGACCGCCGTTCTGCTGCGGGTTGAACGTGGTGAGATAGCCGAAGCGTTGCTCGATCTGGAAGTGACCGGGGGAGGCGGGATCGTTACCCTGGATCTCTTCGGCCCGCGCAGCGAACGGCGCGAACAGGAGGGTGGCGGCGGCCATGATCCATCGCGATCCTCCTCGTCCACGTCGTCGTCTTGCAATGCCCGCCGATTGCATATCCTCGCGCTCCCCGTGACTTCAGCAGCTAACGAGTCGGAGCGGCAAAAAAATGCGGTGGTCTCGGCTGAAAGGTGACGCAATCGGGAACGATCCGTTGCGGATCGCCGCATTTCTCAGCTGATTGTTTGGTTCGAAGGCAATAGGGATGTTTCGGCAAGCCGATCGGGATATCTTCGCCGATACAATATGGCGTCCCATCCGCGAATGAATCTCAGCGCTGCGATGAATGTGGCGTGTTGCAAACACATTGAGGTCATAGAGCGGGGAAAACATGCGCTGCAGCATGTATCGCTGATCGCCGCATCAGCCAGAGAATGGATGTGCCCGTGCTTCGCACTTTCGGTCATCGTCGCCGCCGATCTCTCCAGCCGATGCGGTCGGGACTGGCGATCGCACTCCTGTTGTCCCTGCTGAGTGTGGTGCCTGGGGCCGCCGTTGCGGAAGAATCGCTGCGAGATCAGTTGGAGGCCTGGTGGAAGCAGACCCAGGTCGGCAAGCACGCGAGGAAGGGTTGCGCCAGATCCGAGCACGGCTGCGCCAAGCCCGTGATCGCCCGATCGCGCAACGGACGCGAAGCCGCGATGGCGCCGCCCGAGGCGGAGCATGGTCGCGTTACGCATGCCAGGCGCGCGTCGTCCGGAAAGGATGTCGAGGCCGCAGGGCAGGCGGCGCCGGCAGCGGACATGAGTATCGCCGAGGCGCCAAAGCCGCGACGCGCAGCGAAGCGGGGGCGTCACCTTGCCGCCAATGCCCGTGCCGAGGCGGGAGCAGGCCCCGTCGCCCGTGAGGATGGGCCGCGTCGCGACCGACCTGGGAGATATTTCCTGCATGGGCCCAGGTTCTAGTCCCGGCCCGCCTACAGTAAATTCCCGGACGTCTCGTTCTTGCACTTGCGAAATTGGAACACGTCCCATAGGTCAACGTCACGCGTCGCCGCGGTGAAACCGCTGGTGCGCGTCAACGTTGTTACCGCGCCCTTCATCGCCGCCCCCGTTGGACGGCGGAGACAAAGGATCAATTCGATGAATTGGAAACTGATGATGACGGCAGCCGCCGTCGGCATGGCTGCGATTGTCGGCGCTTCCACGATGGCGGTGAGCGCACCGGCTCCCTCGAAGCTGCTGGTATCCATCGACCCGGACAAGGACGGCACCGCCGACATGAACGAGGTTCGCGCCGCGGCCCTCGCCCTGTTCGATCGCCTCGATCGCGACCATGACGGCACGCTGGACGTCAAGGAGCTGCGTGGCCGCGTCTCGGCCAAGGATCTCAAGGCCGCCGATCCCGACAATGACGGGACCCTGACCAAGGGCGAGTACATGGCGCTGGTCGAGGGCCGCTTCAAGGCTGCCGATCCTGACAATGACGGCACGCTCGACGCGAAAGAGCTGAAGTCGGTCGCCAAGCTTTTGAAGTAAGCACGCGGTCCGTCCCGGACCGTTCGACATGGGATGAGGCCCGCGACGGGACACCGTCGTGGGCCTTCTGCTTGCGGGCGCGGCTTGATCACGCGCCCGGCCGTGACATCTCCACCGCGAGGCGGACCAGGTCCGGCAGGCTGCGGGCACCGAGTTTTTGCCGCAGCCGGTAGGTCAGGTTGATGACCGTCTTGTAGCTGATGCCGAGCTGGTCGGCGATCGCCTGATAGGATTTCGCCTGCGCCAGCAGGGCGATCGCTTGGCGCTCGCGGGGCGTGAGCTGTGCGGTCGCGCCTCCATCGGCCTCGGTGCCCAACAGCGCAATGCGTTTGGCGAGATCCGGGTCGAGATAGGTGCCGCCGCTCCTGATCTGCTCTAGCGCCCTGGGCAGTTCGTGCGGCGGTGCATCCTTGAGCAGATAGCCGCTGGCGCCTGCGTCGATCGCGGAGCGGACGATGCGGGGGTCGGCCAGCATGCTGAACACCAGGATGCGGGCGCGCGGATCATGCGAGCGCATGCGCTCGATCAGGCCGATGCCGCCGCGCTCATCGCCGTGCAGGCGCAGATCGACCACGGCCGCATCGGGCCGGTCGCGAACATAGGCCTCGTAGCCGCTGTCCGCGTCATGCGCCTCGGACACGGCGCCGATCCCGGCCGCATTGAGCAGCCAGCGGCAGGCCGTGATCACGACCGGGTGGTCATCAACAAGCAGAACGCGATACATCCGAGTGACGGTCTTGCCCTGAAGGCGCAGGCGGCGCCGATGTGTTCTATCATCCCGGTTCCGTTGCAAACCAGCACCGGGTACGACAATGCGGCGGAGCCGAGGGCACACCAAGGCAAAATGATCGCCGATTTCCGGATTCGGGAAGAATCTCCCTAGGGGGTGAAGAATATTGCCCGTTGCGGCCGCCATGGGCGCTATTTACCAATATTACCGTTCGTAAAATCGTGTGAATCGACTGGATTTGGCGGGGGTGCAGCTCGTGGGGCGAGCTGGCGCCGGGTCGGGTCGATCAGAAACTGGGGGACGTCTTGACCAGACTCTCGGCGCTGAAGAGCGCACTTCTCGCGACGTGTGCGTTGCTACCCACGGCTGTTTATGCACAGCAGACATTGCAAACCATCGACGTGGTCGGCGTATCGCCTGTTCAGGGTAGCGAGATCGCGAGGGACAAGGTTCCGTCCAACGTCCAGACGATCACCGCGAAGGATCTCGATCGTACCCGGACTCCGTCGCTGCTCGACGGCATTCTGCAGTCGATGCCGGGCGTCTCGCTCAGCGATCAGACCGGCAACCCGTTCCAGCGCGACCTCGACTACCGCGGCCAGACCGCCTCGCCGGTGCTCGGCACGCCGCAGGGCATCGCCGTCTATCAGAACGGCACCCGCATCAACGAGGCCTTCGGCGACATCGTCAACTGGGACCTGATCCCGGAGATGGCGATCGCGCGCATGACCTTGATGCCGAACAATCCGCTGTTCGGCCTCAACGCCACCGGCGGCGCGATGTCGATCGAGATGAAGAACGGCTTCAACTACCAGGGCGCCGAGACGCAGCTGTTCGGCGGCTCGTTCGGCCGCGTCCAGTCGGGCGCGCAATATGGCTGGAACAACGGCACCTACTCGGCCTATATCGCGGCGGAAGGCGCTTATGACCGCGGCTGGCGCGACTATTCCTCGGCCTCGCAGATCCGGCGCATGTATGCCGATTTCGGCGCGCGCGGCGACACGACGGAATTCCATCTCTCCTTCACCGGCGCCGACAACAAGCTCGGCTCGGTGGCGGCGACGCCGATCGAGATGCTGAACCGGCGCTGGTCCAGCGTCTACACCTGGCCGCAGTCGCTGCATCTGCAGATGCAGATGGTGCAGGCCAGCCTCAAATGGGCGCCGACCGATACGCTGTCGGTCCAGGCCAATGGCTACTACCGCAACTACAAATCCTCGCGCATCGACGGCAACGGCTCCGAAGTGGAGGACGACAACGGCGAGTTCGTCATCGAGGACGCCAACGGAAACGACCTCCCGATCAATCGCGCGGGCCCGACCGCCAACACGCTGGCGGGCAATATCGCGCTTGGCCAGATCGACCGCAATACGGTGAAGACCGACAGCTATGGCGGCTCGCTGCAGGCGACCTCGACCACCCAGCTGTTCGGCCATGACAATCATTTTGTCGTCGGCGCCAGCGTCGATCACGGCAACACCAACTTCCGGGCGACCTCCGAGCTCGGTACCATCGACGACCGGCTGTTCGTGACCGGACTCGGCGTCTACATCGATCAGCCTGATGCCGGCCTTGCGCCGGTCAACCTGAACGCCAAGAACACCTATCTTGGCATCTACGCCACCAATACCTTCGACATCACCTCGCAGCTGGCGCTGACCGCCGGCGGCCGCTTCAACTGGGCGCAGATCAATCTGCGCGACCAGACCGGATTCGCGCCGCTGCTCAACAGCAACAACAACTTCCAGCGCTTCAACCCGGTGGTCGGCCTGACCTACAAGATCACGCCCAACATGACCGCCTATGCCGGCTACTCCGAGGCCAACCGCGCGCCGACGCCGCTCGAGCTCGGCTGTTCGGATCCCGCCAATCCGTGCCTGATCGACAACTTCCTGATCGCCGATCCGCCGCTGAAGCAGGTGGTGTCCCGCACCATCGAGGGCGGCCTGCGCGGCGAGATCTCCGGCGGCCGCTCGGCGCTGGCCGCCGATCTGCCGGCCTATCGCAAGGCGCCGGTCAAGGCCCCGATCCTCGACGATGGCTGGCGGCTGCGCTGGGGCCTGAGCGTGTTCCGCACCGAGAATTCGGACGACATCATCAACGTCGTCGATCCGGCGAACCCCGTGCGCGGCTATTTCAAGAACGCCGGCACCACCCTGCGCCAGGGTGTCGAGGCCAAGCTCGACCTCGCCTGGAACCGGTGGAGCGCCTACGCCAACTACACCTTCATCGACGCCACCTTCCGCAGCGCCTTCGACGTGAACGATCCGTTCCTGGGCATTCCGGTCGGCGTCGTGTCCGGCAACCACATTCCTGGCATTCCGGCGCATCGCCTGAAGTTCGGGGCTGAATATGCCGTGACGGATGCCTGGAAGGTCGGAGCCAGCGTGAACTATGTCGGCACCCAGTATCTGCTGCGGGACGAGACCAATGTCTATCCGAAGGTCCCGTCCTACTGGGTCGTCAATCTGAACACGTCCTATCAGGTAACCAAGAACGTCGAGGTGTTCGGCCTGGTCCAGAACCTGTTCAACCAGCGCTACTACTCGGCGGGCGCCGTATTCGACACGGCCGGCTTCAACACGGCCGGCGGTGGCAACGCGTTCGCCTTCAACGATCCGCGCAGCATGGTGCCGGGCATGCCGCTCGCCGCCTATGCCGGCATCCGCGCCAAGTTCTGACGCGTCGAGGACGGCGGCATCGCATAGGCGCAGTCGCGCCGCTCCACGGAAAGCCCCCCACCGTGGCAGGAAGGCCGGGAGAAATCCCGGCCTTTTCGTTTTTGGCTCGATGCCGGGAGGGGCAGGCGCCGGCGCGTCGCGGTCGTCTTCGCTCCGGAGCGGAGTGTCTTCCTATCCAATCAGTTGTGTCGATGCGGCGCTCTCCCATCGCAACAACTATACAGGTGTACCGACTAATTAGATTGTTAGTTGGATTTTGTCCCTATTATTTCGAGAAAGTTTCGCCTCGCAGAATCTTGCCAAGGTTTCGATGCAATCGCTCATCAACAAGAAGCGTGTGTATTGCGTAGTGTTGGGGGCGTCAGGTGAGATCGAAGACCAGGAAGCGCAGCGAAGCAGCCGCCGCGAGTGTCGTGCTGTTGTCGACATGGATGGCTGCCGGCGAGGCGAGGGCGGAATGCACGACGCCCGGCGTGACCGTCACCTGCAGCGGCACCATCAGCACAGCGATCACGGTGTATGATGCGGCGGCCGCGACGGCGACGCCGGCCGGCGGCGGCAACGGCTACACGCCGGCCAACCCGGCTTTCCCGGCGACGGGCTACAATCCAAATCCGCCGACGGCGACTATCACGCTCGATTCCACAGCCGTCCGCAATCTCACCACCAACACCCAGACGGGCTTGGCCGACCGCGGCATGATCGCGGCCAACTTCTCCAATGACGAGGACCCCGCGGTCAACAACGTCATCATCAACAATGCCGGCTGGCTCAGCCTCACCACCAGCCAGCTCAGCGCCGGCCGGCTGCATGTCATCGTGGCCGACAGCCAGGTCAACAAGTTCACCGTCAACAACACCGGGACGCTCGCCGTCACCCAGAATTTCTTCGGCACGTTCGATCCGACCAAGCTGACGGTTTCGGTCGGCACGACGGCGTCCGCTCGCTACAACGGCACGAACCTCGCGATCATCTCGGCGCTGTTCTCGGACGACAACACCAACAACTTCGTCGTGAACAACAAGGCCGGCGGCACCATCTCCGCGGCCGGCAACTTCGCCGCCGCTTATTTCGGCCGCGCCGACACCACGGTGACCAACTCCGGCACCATCGGCAACACCAGCTGGACGGCGGCCAGCCGGTTCTATGACGGCCACTGGGCCATCGCAGCCTTCGCCGGCGCCGAGTTCGAAACCATCCCCGGCAGCAACCCGGATTCGCCGCTCTACAAGTTCGACTCCAGCGGCAACGTCACCGTCGCCGAGACCAAGGCGTTGACCCTGACCAACAATGCCAATGGCGTCATCAAGGGCGACATCCTGGCGCTGGACACCAATCCGCTGACCACGGCCGCGGGCCTTGCGACGGGTGCGACCTTTCCGCTGACCGGCAGCGGCTCGAACTCCGGCCCGCGCGACAGCGTCATCACCAATGCCGGCCTGATCCAGGGCAATCTCTATCTCGGTTCGGGCGAGCACGAGATCACCAACAGCGGCACCATCGCCGGATCGATCTCGGTCGATCAGAGCGCTTCGCGCGGATCGTTCACCAAGGGCACGGCGGGCACCGTTGACGGCACGTTCCGCAGCTCAGGCTCGGGCACCGACGCCAATGGCAACGCCTGTCCGGCGGCGGGGGCCAACACGGCCGATCCGCTCTGCGCCGCGACGACCTCGGTTGCCGCCACCTTCTTCGGCGAGCGCGTCTTCAATCTGGTCAACACCGGCAAGCTCGGTGGCGACATCGTGATCAACGACCAGGACGGCGCGACCAACACCATCCTGCTCAAGGGAACCGGCTTCAGCGGCAATGTCGTCGCGCAGAATGGGCTCGGCACCAACGAGCTGACGCTCGACGGCGTGACCAGTCTGGCCAGCGTGGTCAATTTCGGCATGCTCGATCTGATGAAGTCGCAGGTCACGGTCAACGGCGGCGCCGGCGTGCAACTCGTCGACGGCGCGGTGCTGCGCACGACGATCTTCGGCCCGGGCGGCACGGCGGCGTCGCCGTCGACCAGGCTCGGCAACATCACGGGCGACGTGACCTTTGCGGGGGCGGGGACGATCGCGCCGACGCTGCAAGGCATCGTCCGCAACGGTGACGTCTATCGCGTCGCGACCTCGGTGTCGGCGACCCCGCTCGACGTCGACTTCTCCAGCGCGCTGGTCGGCTTGACCGCGGATACGTCGACCGGCGCCTTGCTGTTGAAGGCGTCCGTGCGCTCGCCTGCCACGATCGCCGGCATCTCGCCGAGCACGCTGGCGGCCCTGAACGGCCTGTTCGCCTCCACCGGCGGCAATGCGCAGGTGCAGGCGCTCGGCGGCGCCGTGCAGAGCCTCGGCACCGATCGGGAGGTGCGCAATGCCGGCGACCAGCTGCGTCCGTTCGTCAATGGCGCACAGGTCCAGGTGCCGCTCAGCACCGCCGCGCTGTTCCAGACCCAGATCGACAACCGACTGACGGCCGCGGCGGCGTCGCCGAATTCGCGGGTGGCCTCCGCGTTCGCTGCGGAGTCCGATCCTCTGACCTCGATGCTGATGGCGTTTGGTGCGACCAAGGCGCGCCCGGCGCTGAAGGCGCCGGCGCTCTTGCCGGAGCCGGAGCGGACCGTGTGGGGCAGCCTGATCGGCACCAATGTCTCGCAGCATGATGTGGCCGGCGTCGCGGGCTATTCCGGAAACACCGGCGGACTGGTGGCGGGCATCGATCAGCGGATCGACGCTGCGTCCCGCATCGGCGCCGCCTTCGGCTACGCCACCTCGAGCATGGATGATCGGACCGCTCCGGGCGACGCCGTCGGCATGCAGCATTATCAAGGCACGGTCTACGGCGCCTATGTGCAGCCGTCATGGTACGTCAACGGCTCTGCCGGCATCGCGCTGGTCGACTACACCACCACGCGGCGCATCAACTTTGCAGGCTTCAGCGACGCCGCCTCGGGCAGCCACAAGGGCTGGCTGACGACGGTGCGCGGCGAGTTCGGCATGCCGGTCCGGGTCGATCAGGCCGTGCTGACCCCGTTTGCCGGCGTGACCTATGCCCGTCTCGATCAGCAGGCCTACACCGAGACCAGCGCTGCCGGCGCGGCCCTGGCGGTTGCCAAGCAGACGACCAACTCGGTGCGCTCAAACCTCGGCCTGCGCGCGACCGTCCCCTTGCTCGTGACCTCGACCTACGGCTTCGGCCTGGAGACGCTGGCGGCGTGGCGCCACGAGTTCGGCAACACGGCGCAGAACGTCACCGCCAGCTTCGCCGGCGGCGGCGCGACCTTCGTGGCCGCGGGTCCGTCGCCCGAACGCAACCTCGCCGAACTCGGTGCCGCGCTCAAGCTCGTGGCGTTCGGCGAACGCCAATCGATCTCGCTCGGATACAACGCCGTTCTGGGCAGCCAATATCTCGAACAGTCCGCGGTGCTGAAGGTGCGCGCGGAGTTCTGAGGCGGGCGCATTCCAGGTCCAACAGGCGAAAGGCCGGGAGCGATCCCGGCCTTTCGTTTGGCGCGCGCGAATGAGGCTGGGCTGGGAAGGGCGCGCCCGCGCCGCCGCTCACGCCGGACGACAGGCACGCTTCCTATCCGCGAGGTTCACGTCGGGCAATCGTCCCGCGGCCGTGGTGGGAGAGATCGCCGGGCGTGCCAGGAATTTGCGGGTCGCGTGCAATGAGCCGGGATCAACTACGTAGTTCGGCCACAGATCTCACAGAGCTATTGCGCATCCGTCGCAGCGAGCCATGAGGTGATGAACATGAGAAGTCAGTCGTCGATGTCTGCCGCGAGCGTTTTTGCAGCGGCGTTCGCGCTCGGTCTCATGGGCGGTTTTCCGGCTCCCGGCGCGATGGCGCGCGATCTGGACGGTCGCTACGTCAACTCGCCGCTGAAGGGCTGGTTCGAGGGCCTGCGCTCGAGCAAGGGGCCCTGCTGCTCGGATGCCGACGGCACGGCGCTGGCGGATGTCGACTGGGAGATGAAGGACGGCCGCTACCGCGTGCGCATCGAGGGCATCTGGTGGACCGTTCCGAATGAGGCGGTGGTGACCGAGCCCAACCGCGTCGGCAAGCCGATGGTGTGGCCGGTGTATTATCGCGAGCTCAATACGGGCCTGCGGATCGACATCCGCTGCTTCCTGCCGGGAAGCATGATCTAGTTCGATCGGCGCCGCGAATGCACCGCTTGTCGCTGAGCGGGAGGGTGGGCAAAGGCGCAAGGCGAGATGCCTGCCGGCATCATGCTCCGCTTGCTCGCGCGCCGTGCCCACCCTACGAAACCACGACTACTCCGCCGCCTGTGCCGGCTTGAGCGTCGGATAGTCGGTGTAGCCCTTCTCGCCGCCGCCGTAGAGCGTGGCCCGGTCGAGCTCGTTGAGCGGGGCATTCGCCTTGAGGCGTTCGACCAGATCGGGGTTGGCGATGAAGGGGCGGCCGAACGCGATCAGGTCTGCGGCTCCGGCGTCGAGCTGCTTGTCGGCGAGCGCGCGATCGTAGCCATTGTTGGCGATATACGTCCCCTTGAAGCGCTTGCGCAGCGAGGCGTAATCGAACGGCGCGACGTCGCGCGGGCCGCCGGTGGCGCCCTCGATGACGTGGATGTAGACGAGGTTCAGCGCGTTGAGCTGGTCGACGATGTAGTCGAACAAGGCCTGCGGGTTGGAATCGCTGATGTCGTTGGCCGGCGTCACCGGCGACAGGCGGATGCCGGTCTTGTCGGCGCCGATGGCGCCCGAGACAGCCTTGGCGACCTCTAGCATCAGCCGGGCGCGGTTCTCGATCGATCCGCCGTAACCGTCCGTGCGCTTGTTGGCGCCGTCCTTGGCGAACTGGTCGAGCAGGTAGCCGTTGGCGCCGTGGATCTCGACGCCGTCGAAGCCGGCCTCGACCGCATTCAGGGCCGCCTGCCTGAACGCCTCGACGATTCCCGGGATCTCGTTGAGCTCGAGCGCGCGCGGCGCCGAGACATCGGCGAAGGTGCCGCCGACGAAGGTCTTGGTTTTGGCCGCGATGGCCGAGGGCGCGACCGGTGCGCCGCCGTTCGGCTGCAGCGAGACGTGCGAGATGCGGCCCACGTGCCAGAGCTGAATGAAGATGCGCCCGCCCTTGGCGTGCACGGCGTCGGTCACCTTGCGCCAGCCGGCGATCTGCTCTTTCGAATAGATGCCGGGCGTGTCCTGATAGCCTTGGCCCTGCTGCGAGACCTGGCTGGCCTCGGAGATCAGCAGGCCCGCGTCCGCGCGCTGGGCATAATAGGTGGCCGTCAGCGGCCCGGCGGCGAGGCCTTCGCCAGCGCGGTTGCGCGTCAGCGGCGCCATCACGATGCGATTGGCCAGCGTGATCGCACCGAGCTTGGCGGGCTCGAACAGTTTGGATGTGCTCATCGGCTTTTCCTTTGCGGAGGGGACAGGTCAGGGTGAATTGTGCATCGCCGCAGACGGCACAATGGGCAGAGCCATTCAAAAAATGCAGACGGGTTCCGCGCGAGCTGTGCAGAACGGATGTCATCTCCAGCGCTCTCGTGGGAGGAGATCATGCTCGTGGCCAGTCACGATGGTCCCGCGCGCGGGATTACGGCAGCACCACTCCGGTCGTCAGAGCATCCTGGACCGTCGGCCCGATCGATTCGACCGCATGCTCCCGGTGGCTCTGGAGGACAGGGGAGAAGCCATCAGGCGTCAGGAATGCGCGCAACGACCTTCACCTCGAAATCGAACCCGGCCAGCCAATTAACGCCGACAGCGGTGATGTTCGGATAGGGTGGTTCACCAAGAAATTCGTCGCGGACTTTCAGCAGGGTGTCCATTTGCGATGGAGGATCGGTGAGAAACATCGTGACATCGACGATATCTGCGGAGGTGCAGCCCGCAGCACTCAACACCGCCTCCAGGTTCTGAAAGGCAAGCCTGACCTGACGTTGATAATCCGGCTCCGGAGAGCCGTCTTCGCGAGACCCGACTTGCCCCGAGACGAACAGGAGGTCGCCCGAGCGGATCGCCGCCGAATATTTATACTTGTCGTACAGCGCTTGGCGCCCGGCGGGAAACACAGCCTGTCGTCGCGTCATGATCGTCCCTCTCGTCATCCCCCCGGATATATGGTCAGGAGGTCCGTATGACATGAGGTATTCGGTCGCGTGGAACCCGTCTCGGCTTCCGCGCCCGGCAAGCGAGAAGCTTGTTGCGGGACAGCGCGACAGCTACGAGCGCGGGCCTACGGCAGAGCAATTCCGGTCAATTCGCCTAGTCTCGCGATCAGCCCGTCCTGGAATGCCGGATCGGTGGCTTCGCGCGCCGGCTCCTGCTGCCGGAGGTGATGCCAGTAGCGGCCGCTGACCTGCGCCTCGGCATCCTCACTGACGGCGAGCCAGGCTTGCGTCCGTTGCCCGGTGTCGATGTCGACCGGCGCGCCCGCTCCGCCCATGCGCGTGCGCACCCAGCCGGGGTCGACGGCGTTGCTCAGCACCTGGGGCCAGCGTCGCGCCAGCGCAAATGCTAGGGCCACGACGTGCAGCTTGGTCTCGGCATAGGCCTTGGCCGAATCCCAGGGGCGCTTGGTCCAGTCGAGATCGGCCAGCGAGCCTTCGCCGCCGCGATGCAGCCCGCTGCTGAGATACACCAGCCGGGCCGGGCGCTCGATCAACGCGGTTAGCATGTACGGTGCGAGCGTGTTGACGGCGAAGGTGATGGCGTGGCTTTCCGGAGTGTCGCCGCGGCCCGGCTGCGTATAGACGCCGGCATTGTGGATGACCGCGTCCATGCGGCCGATTGCGTTGACCTGGTCTGCGATCTGTCGCGTCTCCTCAGCACTGCTGAGATTGCCCACCGCGATCCCGGCCGCCCGCGATCCCAACTCGCCCAGGACCGCGGCGCGGTCGGCTGTCCGCGCGTGCAGCACCACACGATGCCCCTGATCGAGCAGCGATTGCGCGGCGGCGCGGCCGAGCCCATCGGTGCTGCCGGTAATGAAGACGATGGCCATGGATGATCCTCCGAACGCGTCAGGCTGTCCCGCTCGATCGTCGCAGCGGCAAATCACAACGCTGTGGGTGCGACCATGGCACCATCAGCTCATTGCGGCTCGTAGCCGGGCTTCTTGTAGATCGTACCGGCCTTGTCGATGATGTCGGGCCCGTACACCTTGGCTGTCCATTCATTCGCGGCGACATCCTCGATGCCCACCGAAATGGAATCTTCGGCGGAGTTCAGCGTGCGCACCACTGCTTCGGTGAGCGCCTTTGCCAGCGCCTGCTTCTGCTGTTCGGTCCTGCCCGGGTAGAGCTTGACGATGACGTGAGGCATTGGCCTTATCCTTCGACGTTGATGATCAGCGCGACGCCGTGGCAGGAGCCGGCGCGGCTTGCGCCCGCGGCGTGCCGCCGCGCATTCGTGCCAGCAGCTCCGCCGTCGGCCAGGAATCCGCCGGCAGCCCGAGCCGCTGCTGCATGGTCTTGACCGCGATCCGGCTCTGCTGTCCCAGCACGCCGTCGACCTTGCCGACGTCGAAGCCGGCCTTCACCAGGAGCTGCTGCAGTTCCTTGATCTCGTTGAACGGCAGCTGGGCGACGGGAGCGGTGGGCTTGCGCATCGGGGCGGCGCCGGCGATGCGGGTGGCGAGGTAGGCGGCGGTGGTCGAATAGATCAGCGAATTGTTCCACTCGGTGTAGGCGGCAAAATTGGCGTAGGCCAGGAACGCCGGGCCGTTGCGGCCCATCGGCAGCAGCACCGAGGCTTCCAGCGCATCGTTTGGCAGCGGCCGCCCGTCGGCATAGGTGACGCCGAGACCGGCCCATTTGCTGCGCGCCGCCTTGACGGTCAGATCGGCCTGCTCCCAGGGGAAGCTCGAGGGCACGCGGATCTCCTCCAGCCACGGTTCGCCGCGACGCCATTTCAGCCCCGTGGCGATGTAGTTCGCCGTCGAGCCGATGACGTCGGCGGGGCTGCGCAAGAGGTCGCGCCGGCCGTCGCCATCATAGTCCACGGCGTAGGTCACATAATGCGTCGGCAGGAACTGGGTCTGGCCGAGCTCGCCGGCCCAGGAGCCGATCATCTCGGTCGGCGTGAGATCGCCGCGGTCGATCACCTTCAGCGCGGCGATGGTCTCGTTCTGGAAGCGCTCGCTGCGGCGGCAGTCATAGGCCAGCGACACCAGCGACGGCAGCACCGGCAGATTGCCCATGTTGGCGCCGAAATCGCTCTCCAGCCCCCAGAACGCGGCGATGACCGCCGGCGGCACGCCATACTCCTTCTCGGCGCGCGCGAACGCCGCCGCATGCATCCTGATGTGCTGCTGGCCATTCTGCATCCGGTAGACCGCCGCCATGCGGCCGGCGAACTCGGTGAACAACTGGCCGAACACGCGCTGGCCGCGGTCGCGGTTGACGATGCCCTGGTCGTAGGTGAGGTAGGGCGCGGCAGACGCGATCGCGCGCTGCGAGACGCCGTCGGCGACGGCGCGCTGCTTCAGCTCGGCGAGGAAGCGATCGAAGCTTTGGCCGTTATGGCAGGCCGCGGCGCGCATCGACGGCGCCGGCTTCGGCCGCGGCGCTGCCGCCTCCGGTGCCATCTGCGCCGACGCGCTCGCAGCCAGCATGAAAGAGGTTGCGAGCGCGCTGAAGGTCACGCGCAAGGCAGTCGAAGAGCTTCGCATCCGGTCTCACCGATGGCTGTCTAATCCCTTGTGCCTCCATCGATATCCGAACCGGGGGAAAAGGGAAACGGCCATGGGCAGGTGTCGTGGGCGCGGCGGCGGATCATGCCTTGATCGGCCGATGGGCGCGCTTGTCGGATCAGGCGCATGTCACCCGTCTGCCGTATCTGTCGCGACACACGCGCTCCTTGGTGAGGTCTGGATTGACGCGAGGGGGCAGCCTGACGGAAGTCACCGGCTTGTTGCTGATGTCGCCTTGTCCGGTGACGAAACGTCCCGCCTCGGCTGGGGTCGGCGCGGCAGCGAAGGTCACTGCGATGGCGAGCAGGGCGGCTGTGACCGCGCAGATGGATCTGGTCATGATGGGCTGAGGTCCTGAGTGGGAGGGACTGATCCGCTCGAACGCGAGCCGTCAGTTGCGGCAGGGACGCCAGCGAACCGCGCCGGTGCAGGGCGGCCTCTGGGACACCGTCGTCTTGACGACGGGCGATTTGGCGGTCTGGCGGTCCGGGATGTCGGTCGCGGACTCCCGGCCGGTCACGACCTTCTGGGCGGCGTCGGCCGAGGTGAGGCTTGCGGTGCCGGCGACGAGGCCGAGCAGAACGGCCAGAGCGATCGAGCAGATGCGTGTGGTCATGGGATGATCCCGTCTTGATCTTGATGTCGGTGTCGATCGTGGTGGTGGGCGCAGCATGGCTCGAAGTTCAGCGAGCGCATGTGATGCGGCTCACGTGAGGGCCGGGCGCTGCGAATGACGCCCAGCTGCGGCGCCTGCGTGAGGCGCGCGTGCCGAGACTCGACTCGGGCAAAACGAAAGCCCGCAAGGCGTTTGCGTTGCGGGCTTGTTCGTCGATATGCGTTCGTTCGCGAAGCTACGCGACCTTCGCCAGCGCCGCCTGCGCCTCGCTCTGGATGCGCTTCAGATGTTCCGCATCCCGGAAGCTCTCGGCGTAGAGCTTGTTGACGTCCTCGGTGCCCGAAGGGCGCGCGGCGAACCAGCCGTACTCGGTCTCGACCTTGATGCCCCCGAACGACTGGCCGTTGCCGGGCGCCTTGGTGTGGACGACGCGGACGGGATCGCCGGCCAGCTCATTGAGGTTCAGCTTCTCCGGCGTCAGCGCCTTCAACGCCGCCTTCTGCGGCGGGCTCGCCGGCACATCGATCCGCTCATAGACCGGCGCACCGAGCTCCGAGGTCAGCTCCTTGTAGAGCTCGCTCGGATCGCGGCCGCGCTTGGCCATGATCTCGGCGGCGAGCAGGCCGAGGATCAGGCCGTCCTTGTCGGTGGTCCACACCGTGCCGTCGCGCTTCAGGAACGACGCGCCGGCGCTCTCCTCGCCGGCGAAGCCGAAGCTGCCGGAGCCGAGGCCTTCGACGAACCATTTGAAGCCGACCGGCGTCTCCACCAGCTTGCGGCCGAGCTTCTGCGCGACACGGTCGATCAGCGAGCTTGACACGATGGTCTTGCCGATCGCGGCATCGCCGCGCCAATCGGGCCGATGCGCGAAGAGATAGGCGATCGCGGTTGCCAGATAGTGGTTTGGATTCATCAGCCCGCCCGTGCGCGTCACGATGCCGTGGCGATCGGCGTCTGTGTCGTTGGCAAAGGCGACGTCGAAGCGCTCGCGCATGCCGATCAGGCTCGCCATCGCATAGGGCGACGAGCAGTCCATGCGGATCTTGCCGTCCCAGTCCGCGGTCATGAAGCGGAAGGTCGGATCCACGAGGTCGTTGACGATCGTGGCGTTCAGCCCGTAGCGCTCGATGATCGGCGCCCAATAGGCGATCGCCGCGCCGCCGAGCGGATCGATGCCGATCTTGATGCCGGCGGATTTGATGGCGTCGAGATCGACGGTGTTGGCGAGATCGGCGACATAGGGCGTGATGTAGTCGTGCGCATGCACCGAGCCGCGCTGCTTGGCCTGCTTGTAGCTGATGCGCGAGACGCCATCGAGGTCGTTGGCGAGATAGACGTTGGCCTGGCGCTCGATCTCGGCGGTCGCGTCGGTGTCGGCGGGGCCGCCATGCGGCGGATTGTATTTGTAGCCGCCGTCCTCAGGCGGGTTATGTGACGGCGTGATGACGACGCCGTCGGCGAGATGCGCCGTGCGTCCCTTGTTGTAGGAGATGATGGCGTGCGAGATCACCGGCGTCGGCGTGTAGCCGCCGTCCTTGTCGACCATCACCTCGACGCCATTGGCGCCGAACACCTCCAGCGCACTGGCGAGCGCCGGCTCGGCCAGCGCATGGGTGTCGATGCCGACGAAGAGGGGGCCGTCGAGGCCCTGCTGGCGCCGGTAGTCGCAGAGCGCCTGCGTGGTGGCGAGGATGTGGTTCTCGTTGAATCCGGTCTTCAGCGACGAGCCGCGATGGCCCGAGGTGCCGAAGGCGACGCGCTGGGTCGGCTCATGCGGGTCGGGCTTGAGCGCATAATAGGCCGTGATCAGCCGCGGAATGTTGGCGAGCGCGGCGTTGGCGATCGGCTTTCCGGCGGCGGGGTCGGTCTTGGCCATGGAGCATCCTTCGCAAGTTCGAAAAACAGCGGGGGAGGCGGTTCGTTCCGCCGCCACCCGGCAGGCGGCCCAACATGGCGGCCGGCGGTGATCCGATCAATGGAATTTGTGGGAGGGGGCGACTTGCGCGCGCAAAGCCCGCTGCGGGCGGCCTGGGTCGAAGCCCCACCTGATGACACTCGCGCGATGGCAGTAATGGCCGACCTGTGCGCGCGACATTAACCACTTTGTGCGGAGAGCGGACCGAGCCGCGTCGTTTAAGGCTGGGTTTAACGCATCATAGGAGAAATAGGAGGCCAACGAAGACGCGCGGTTTGCGCGAGGGGATGTCGTCAGGAGCGGGGAAGTGAGAGCGCTTTGTCTCGGCGCGTTGGCCGTCGTTTCAACCTTGGCACTGGCCGGATGCAGCCATCAGCCGCCGCCCCAGGCAACGTTGCCTTGCGTGGACGAGAGCGGAAGAGCCTGCGTGCAAGTGCCGCCGGTCGATCAGCCGAAGCTGCCGGAAGCCGCCGCGAAGGTCACGCGGAAAGCAGCCGTCGCGCGCCGGGCGGCTCACCAGCGCAAGCACGCCCGGGCCGCTCAAAAGCAAACGCCGGCGAAGGTCGTTGTTGCGACGCCCGTACAGAAGCCGAGAGACAAGCGGCCGGAGCCGCTCCCGCCCGCCGACGGCGCGTCCGCTCCCGTCGTCAAGATCCCATCGCCCGTGACCGCGAATCCGTCGAGCCCAGCCAAGATCCAGAGCGAGGTGACCCTCGCAGCGGTGAAGGTGGCGGCCGAATTGGCCGAGCGGATGACGGCGCTGCGCGTGCCCGAGGGGCCCGCCGACACTCGTCTGGTCGCCGTGCTGCTCGCGCGTCCCATGGTGAACGCCGTGAGCGATCTGGCCGGCAAGGTGATCGCGATCGATGAGCGCTATGCCAAGTCGAACGCCAAGATCACCGCGGCCATCAATGCCGCCGGCGCCGCCGAGGTGCTGCTGCTCGAGGGGCAGGCGACCGCGATCACCCGGCTCAGCAACGGCGAGGTGAACGCAGCCGTCGTGGCGCTGGCGTCGCCCGAGGCGGCGGAAGCCTTTCCGAAAATCGCGGGCTTCCGCCTGTTCACGCTCGCGCTGAAGCCTTGAGCCGCAGTCTGGCTCAGGCGTAGCCTAGCTCGCGGCCGTGCTCTGCGCCGGCCGTGGCAACGCGGCCTTCCTCGCGGCGGCAATGCCCTTCGGATAGCCGCTGCGGTCGGTGTACAGCCGCTTGCGGCCGCGCCGGGGATCATGCTGCGCCTTCAAGTCCTGCGCGCAAATGTAGTCCAGCGCGGTGATGCCGCCGACCATGACCATCGCCGCCAGCACGGTGCCCGCGCGCGGGTTACTTGGCCTGAGCTCGCTGGCCAAGGTCACCATGTCGAGCCCGTCGCCCGCGACGCGACTCATCAGGCCGGCCCGCTTCTCCACCGACAACGTCATGACGCCGGCGAACAGCTCGCGCAGTCCGTAGGCGCGCACGAGGCCTTCGCGCCCCTGCATGCCGAGGGCGTTGGTGACCCGGTGCGGCGCCAGCAGTTCGAGCGTGCCGACTGCGATGGAGAACCAGCCGAGGCCGCGGGCCAGACGATCCGCTGAGGTGAGCGAACTCGGGCCGGTCGAGATGATCTTCGGATCGCCCTTGGGCCTGACGAGATTCGAAAAATGGAACATGCGATGCGATCCCTTATGGCTTCAACACGACCTTGACGCAGCTATCCTGCTTGTCGCGGAAGGCGCGATACATCTCAGGGCCCTGCGCCAGCGGCACGGTGTGGGTGATGACGAAGGACGGATCGATCTGGCCGTCCTCGATCCGCCGCGTGAGGTCGTCGGTCCAGCGGTTGACGTGGGTCTGGCCGGTCCTGATCGTCAGGCCCTTGTTCATCAGCGCGCCCATCGGCACCATGTCCGAGAGCCCCGAGTAGACGCCAGGGATCGAAACGATGCCGCCGGGCCGGCAGACATAGATGATCTCGCGCAGCACGTGCGGCCGGTCGTTCTCGAGCATGAACATCTGCTTGGCGCGGTCGAGCACGCTGTCCGGCTGCGCCATGCTGACATGGCTCTCGAAGCCGACGCAGTCGATGCATTTCTCCGGGCCCTTGTTGTCGGTCAGCTCGTTCAGCCGGCCGACGACGCTCTCCTTGTCGAAATTGATCGTGATCGCACCGCCGGCCTCGGCCATCGCCAGCCGCTCCGCAATGCGGTCGATCGCGATCACTTGTTTCGCGCCGAGCAGGATGGCGCTGCGGATCGCCATCTGGCCGACCGGGCCGCAGCCCCACACCGCGACCGTATCGTCTGGCTCGATGTCGCATTGCGCGGCCCCTTGCCAGCCGGTCGGGAAGATGTCGCTGAGGAACAGCGCCTGCTCGTCCGTCATGCTGTCCGGCACCTTGATGTGCGTGGCATCGGCGAACGGCACGCGCAGATATTCCGCCTGGCCGCCGGGATATCCGCCGGTGAGATGCGTGTAGCCGAACAGGCCGGCGGTGGTGTGGCCGAACACCTTCTCCGCCATGTGCTTGTTGCGGTTGGTGGTCTCGCACACCGAGAAATTGCCGCGCCTGCACTGCTCGCACTCGCCGCAGATGATGGTGAAGGGCACGACGATGCGGTCGCCCTTCTTCAGCTTGCCGTTGACGCCGGAACCGACCTCGACGACCTCGCCCATGGTCTCGTGGCCCATGATGTCGCCGGGCATCATCGCGGGGATGTAGTTGTGGAACAGGTGCAGGTCGGAGCCGCAGATCGCGCAGCTCGTCACCTTGATGATGGCGTCTCGCGCGTCCTCGATCTCGGGATCGCTGACCGTGTCGCAGCGGATGTCCTCTTTGCCATGCCAGACCAGCGCCTTCATGCAATCCTCCGGAGAATGTCCCGGGGGAAAGTCGGCAAGCGCTGGATGGTTGCTAGCGGCGCGGCGTTTTTGCGCCGCGCGCATGCACCGCGTTCAGTCGGTGAAATCGAGGCTGAAGCGGCCGAGGCTGGTGGTCTTCGTCGTGAAGGCGACAGTCTTGCCGTTCAGCTGCGCCAGCGTGCCCGCGGCATATTTGATCACTGCCTTGCCGAAGCCCGCCGTGCCCGCCGGCTGACCGTCGTTGAGCACGACGGTCGCGCTGCCTTCACTCATCTGTGTGACAGCAAAGCCCCCCGTGATGCGGTGAACGCCGCCGGCGAACTGATAGGTCCCTTTCGGACCGTCCCATTCGGCGACGTTGACCGCGGTGTAGACCGCGCCCTTCATGGCGCCGTCGACGGCAAAGCAGGAGAACTGCACGGTGGCGAGCGCGTGTCCGGGACGATCGCCGATCGGCTCGGGCAGCGACGGGCCGATGATGCTGCATTCGTAGTGCGCGAGAACCTCGGCGCGTGCGGCCGAGGCAACGCAGGAGACGAGGACGATGGAGCCGAGCAGGACGAGCGACTGGAAACGCGTCATGGGTGACCTCCCTCGCTGATGCGGCGGCTTCGGTTCCACGTCGGCGGGACGCGATGCGTCCCGGAGCCGATGCCAGCTCTATGGATGGGAAGGGAAGGCCCGCGGTCGCGTGCGCGCATTGATCTGAGTCAACGTCAGGCTGTCCGCCGACGCAGATGCGCGCCAGAGGATTCCGCAGGCTTTCGCCAGGCAACAACGATGGAGGCGGCGGCGGTCAGGCGGCCTTCTTGGACTTTGCGGACTTCTTCGCCGGTTTGCTGTCCGCCTTCGACTTCGCCGGCGCGATCTCGTCCTTCTTCGGCTCGGCCTTCTTGACCTCTGCCTTCTTCGGCAGCTCGGCGGCCGCCGCCTGGCGCATTGCCCGGGCGTAGCTGTCGGCGACGTTGTCGGCGGAGATCAGGAGCCGGCGCGCCGCGGCGCTGGCCTGCTCGACCACCTCGCGGGCGAGCAGCTTGAAGCGCTCCTTGGCGTCCTTGTCCTTGGCCTTCATGGCCAAGCCGTTGAAGCGGTCCTTCCGTTTCTTTGCCGCTGCCAGAAGGCTCTTGTTCTGCTGCTTGGCCAGTTGCCGGATCACGGCATCAAGATCGGCATCCGCCATCGTCGTCCTCAAACCCCAGAGAATCAGCGCGCCCCCGCGCTGCAAAGCGCGCGGACTATGCAATCGGCGCGGCCGCATTGCAATCGGGGTACCATGAGAGGGGCAGGCACGGCCTGGGCGGCGGGCGCACGGAGCGAAGGCCGGACACCTGCCGCGGGATGGCCGGCCCACCGCCCTCGCGCATGGCAGTCATGCCGCGCCTGCTGGTGCGAAGGCACCGCTCCAAGCCGGCTTACGACATTCGGAAACGAAACGTAACGGAGATTCGGCAATTCAATAAATTTCAAAGCAACGGTTGATCCGCAACATCGCCGCCGACATCACCGTTTGTTGGAGTTGCGGCCGTGCGGCCCGGATACCGATACCTCAGGCTTCTGTCGCGCTTCAGCCGCGACCGGAATGGCAATATCGCGATCATCTTCGCGCTCGCTCTGCTGCCGATCCTCACCTTCGTCGGCTCGGCCATCGACTATTCGATGGCGGTGCGCGCCAAGGCGAAGCTGTCGGCTTCGATCGACGCCGCGATGCTGGCGGCAACCGGCTACACCGCGATGCGTGGAACCACGGCCGACGCCAAGACCGCGGCGACCAACATGTTCAACGGCCAGATGGCGGCCCACAATCTGAAGTCCGATTCGCTGAACATCACGGTGACCGACAGCGTGAGCGCCCGGACAGTGACCGGGACCGGCAGCGTCGTGGTCAAGACGGCCTTCATGTACATGTTCGGCTTCCCGACCATGACCGTCTCGGCCTCGTCCTCGGCCTCCGCGTCGTTCCCGACCTATATGGACTTCTACGTGCTGGTCGACAATTCGCCGTCGCAGGGCCTCGGCGCGACGACCGCCGACATGACCAAGCTGCAGAACGCGACGTCGGACAAATGCGCCTTCGCCTGCCACGACGTCTACACGTCGAGCACGAAGAAGACGCTGCAGACCAACAGCTACTACCAGATCGCCAAAAACAAGGGCGTGACGATGCGGATCGACGTGGTGCGCTCGGCGACCCAATCGCTGACGGACACCGCCACCGCCAGCCAGGTGGTCAGCAACCAGTACCGCATGGCGGTCTACAGCCTGGGCAGCGACTGCGGCTCGCTGGGATTGACGACGGTCGCCAGCCTGTCGTCGAGCATGTCGTCGGTGAAGTCGTCGGTCGGCTCGCTGGACCTGATGACCATTCCCTATAGCGGCTACAACAACGACCAGTGCACCGATTTCGACGGCGCGATGTCGGCCATCAGCGGCGTCATCCCGGCGCAGGGCGACGGCTCGTCCACCAGCCCGCAGAAGTGGCTGTTCTTCGTCTCCGACGGCGTCGCCGACTACAACTATCCGACCACCTGCAGCAAGACGACGGTCTCCGGCGGACGCTGCCAGGAGCCGCTGAACAC
Source organism: Bradyrhizobium sp. HKCCYLRH3099 (assembly GCF_051167855.1). Lineage (NCBI taxonomy): Bacteria > Pseudomonadati > Pseudomonadota > Alphaproteobacteria > Hyphomicrobiales > Nitrobacteraceae > Bradyrhizobium > Bradyrhizobium sp. HKCCYLRH3099. Next base: position 120,281 of record NZ_JBNPTW010000016.1, on the reverse strand, counting down.
CGCGACCTGCACCGCGCTGAAGGCGCGCGGCATCAAGATCGCGGTGCTCTACACCACCTATCTCGCGATCACCAACAATAGCTGGTACACGACCTATATCGCGCCGTGGCGCAACGACATCGGCACCGTGATGAAGTCCTGCGCCAGCCCGGGCTACTACTACGAGGTCGACTCCAGCGGTAGCATCGGCGCCGCCCTGACCGCGCTGTTCCAGCAGGCGATCGCCTCCGCACATCTCACCAAGTAAGCCGGTCCCGCCTCACGCCTCGGGCAGCTCGGCGAGCTGCTCGAGCGTGGCGCGATCGTTCAGCACGGCCATGGTCTCACGGCGGGACAGGAAGCCGACCGCCTGCGCGACCGAGGTCGCGTCGGCGAGCCGCGCTCTTGCCGTGGTCAGCTCGACGTCGATATCCCCCGCCTTGCGCAGCGGCCGCGCCGGCAGCGCGTCGAGATGCTGGCGGCGCAGTCCGGCATGGCGTTGCAGTTCGAGCAGCGCGGCGCCGGTGTGGGTCGAAGCTGTGGTGGCGAGCTCCCGCGCGCGGACCAGCACCGGCGGCGGCGAGGTATCCTCCGGCGTGGTGAACAACCCGGCGCCGCGGCGGCGGCTGCCCGTCAGCAATCCGATCGGGATCGACAGCACGAGGCCGGCGACGACCGGCGACATCCAGGCGAGCAGCGGCAGCGAAACGGCATAGGCGCTCACGGCCATGACGAGGCCGCACGCGGTCGGCAGCGCGAGCTTGCGCATGATCTCCGCACGGCTGATGCCGCCGTCGTTGCGCCGCTGCACCTGCCAGCCGGCATCGCGTCCGAGCAGAATCTCGATCACCGCGACCGACTGGAAGATCATCATCGATGGCGCGATCAGCGCCGCCAGCACGGTCTCCACGATCACCGCGAGACACAGCCGGATGCCGCCGCCGAAGCCGCGGCGCCGTGCGCGCGTGAGAAGCGCGGCCAGCAAGGCGAGCAGCTTCGGCACGAAAAGCAGCCCGAGCGTTGCGCCAAACACCTGGGCGGCGAGCACCGGATCCTGCGCCGGCCAGCTCGGAAACAACGCAAAGCCCTTGGGGAAGTATTCCGGCCGCACGAAGTTCGCCTGTAGCGAGATCAGGATGCCGAGCACCAGGAAGACGAACCACAGCGGCGCGGTGATGTAGGCGCCGATGCCGATCAACAGATGCAGCCGCGAGATCCAGTGCAGGCCGCGCGCCGGCAGCACCGCGAGATGCTGCAGATTGCCCTGGCACCAGCGCCGGTCGCGGGCGGCATGGTCGATCAGCGACGGCGGCACCTCCTCGTAGCTGCCGTCGAGATCGACCGTCATGTAGATGCCCCATCCGGCGCGCCGCATCAGCGCGGCCTCGATGAAGTCGTGGCTGAGGATGTGGCCGCCGAACGGCTTGCGGCCGCGCAGCTCGGGCAAGGCGGCATCCTGCGCGAAGGCCTCGACGCGGATGATCGCGTTGTGGCCCCAGTAATTGCCTTCGGCGCCGTACCACCACGCATTGCCGGCGGCGATGATCGGACCATACAGCCGGCCGGCGAATTGCTGCAGGCGCGCGAACAGGCTGGCGCCGTTGACGATCACGGGCAGGGTCTGGATCAGCGCCGCCCGCGGCGCATGCTCCATCGCGTAAGCGAGCCGCACCACCGTCGCGCCGCTCATCAGGCTGTCGGCGTCGAGAATCAGCATGTGATCATAGGCCGCGCCGAACCGCCGCACCCACTCGGAAATGTTGCCCGCCTTGCGCGCGGTATTGTCGGCGCGATGCCGATAGAACACGCGCGCCGTGCCGCAGGCCTCGCGCAGCGCCAGGAACGCGGCCTCCTCGCCGATCCAGATGTCGGGATCGGTGGTGTCGCTGAGCAGGAACCAGTCGAAGCGATCGGCCTGCCCGGTCTCGGCGACGGATTCGATCATCGCCCGCAGCCGCACCATCACGGCATGCGGATCCTCGTTGTAGGTCGGCAGCAGCATCGCCGTGCGGCTGGAAAGGTCGGGCAGGGACCCGTCGACAGCGATGGCGATGGTGTCGCGCCGGCGCGCGAGCATCACGACGAAGCCGGCCAGCGCCGACACGAAGGCGAACGCGATCCAGGCCAGCAGAACCGAGAACAGCACGAGAACCATGCCTTCCAGCACGGTCACGCCGCCGACCTCGACGACCTCGTACATCTTGACACAGCCGGCCAATGTCAGTCCGGCGGTTCCGGCAAATATGAGCGCGCGCCGTAGCGCGACGCCTGGTCCGCTCGAGACCGCCTGCTGCGCGGCAGGGACGTGATGCAGCGGCGACGGCTCCATCTGGAGCGGCGCCTCCGCGGGAAGGAAGCCGTTGCCGGGCGCGTGACGCGGCACGCGCATCTGTGATGCGGCTACGGCGTCCATCGATAGATCCAGCTCTCGGAGACCAGCTTGTCGCCGGCGGTCAGCTCGGCGCGCAGCTCGACCGGCGCGTCATTGGCGGCGCATTGGAAGCTCAGCCGCCATCCGCCGGTCTCGGGATTGGGCTGGGTGACGATGTTGGTCACCTCGGACTTGTCGGCGCTGACCACGCCCTTGACCTGCGCCGGATCGAGCCCCTTGAGCGCGTCGCCCTCGAGCTCCAGCACGAACAGCCTTCCTTCCCCGTGAACGCCGATTCCGGTGCGTGTGAAGCGCGCCAGCGCATGCGGCTTCGGCGCATCCTGGCCCCAATGCAGGCGATAGGTCATGTTGTGCTCGCCCTTGGCGGCGAGCGGCGCCTTCGGCCGCCAGAACGCGGCGATGTTGTCGTGAATCTCCTGCCTGGTCGGAATCTCGAACAGCACCACGGCGCCTTCGCCCCAATCGCCGATCGGCTCGACCCACAGGCTCGGCCGCTTCTCGAAATGCGATTCGAGATCCTGGTAGGCGCTATACTTGCGCTCGCGCTGCATCAGGCCGAAGCCGCGCGGATTGAGATCGTTGAACACGCTGACCTGGAGGTCGCGCGGATTGCTCAGGGGACGCCAGAGCTGCTCGCCCTTGCCGTTGAACATCGCGAGCCCGTCGGAATCGTGCACGGCCGGGCGGAAGTCGTCGACCTCGCCGCGATCGTTCGGTCCGAAGAAGAACATGCTGGTCATCGGCGCCAGCCCGCCATGCGCGATCTCGACGCGCGGATACAGCGACGCTTCGACGTCGAACACGGTGGTCTCGCCTGGACGGATGGTGAAGCGATAGGAGCCGGTCGCGCTCTTGCTGTCGAGCAGCGCGTGCACGACCATCGCGGTCGCGCCCGGCGTCGGCCTCTCCAGCCAGAACGTCTTGAAGACGGGAAACTCCTCGCCCTTGGCCTCGCCGGTATCGATCGACAGCCCACGCGCCGACAACCCGTAGAGCTCGCCCTTGGCGACCGCGCGGAAATAACTGGCGCCCAGAAACACGCAGACTTCGTCGTAATAGTCCGGCCGGTTCATCGGCGCGTGAATGCGAAAGCCGGCAAAGCCGAGATCGGCCGCCGGAAACGCCGGGACCTGCTGGCCGAAGGCGAAATCCTCGGGACGATATGCCACAGGCCTGGCCTGGCCGTCCGCGACCTCGTAGATGTCGACGCGGTCCTTGTAGATCGAGCCGCGATGGAAGAACTGCGCCTGGAACGGCAGATTGTCGCCGCGCCACAACGCGTGATCCGGCAGGAAACGGATCGAGCGGTAGGCGTCGTAGTCGAGCTTCGCCAGCGCGTCCGGTAATTTGTCGTCGGGCGCGGCATAGGGCTTGGACGCGAGATTGCGCGCGAGGTCGCGCACATAGGCCGCATTGAACGGCTGCGCCGCAGGCGCTGCGGCCGATGCACCTCGCGCGAACGACGCGGCAACCGGGATCGCAGCCGCAGATTGCATGAACTGACGGCGATTCAATTTATTCTCGCTTTGCTATGTGGAACTGCGGAGAAACTGTCTGAGAGGCTTCGGGTTCCATTCACGGGGGAGCTTGACGTGCTCGCACAGTGGAACGGCGCAGCCGAACGGCACATGAACGGTAGCGATCAGGCCATGACCCTTGCGCGGAGCCATGGCGTGAAGGGCAGGCCAGACGACCATGCCTGAGGAAAGCGCGTGTTACTGCGACGTCTGCCTCTTGCGGCTCGCGTGGGAATGATGTGCCGATGGCCTCGGGCCCGAAAGCGTCACTGCCGCAGCGACGTCACCCCTCTATCGTCCTGGGCAACAGCTGCTTGAAGCGCGCGAGCGCGCGACGTCCGTCCTTCGGCGGCAGCGTGACCGCGTGCCGGACGGCGGCCGCGATCAGGACCATCATGAGCTGACAGAATTCGTCGAGCGTTTTCCCACGAAGCTGCGGCGCGAGCGGCTGCAAGGCCTGGATCAGCAGGCCGGTCAGAACGGTGAAATCCTCCGCGTCCAGCGCCTGGAGGGCGCGGTCGGCCTGTGTCGCATGCCAGATGTCGCGCGCCACGGGTTCATCGATGAAGAACTGGTAGTAGCTGTCGGTGATGCGGCCAAGCACGCTTTGCAGATCATCCAAGGTCTCGAAGCGCGTCAGCTCCTTGCGCACGCAGTCACGACCGATCGCATTGTAGCGCTCGGCCAACGTGCCGATCACGGCGGTCTTGTCCGGAAAATACTGATACAGCGAGCCGAACGCGATGCCGGTTCGCTCGACGATGTCGCTCATCTTGAATGCGTCACTGCCCTTCTCGGCCATCAGGTCGACGGCGCAAGCCAGGATCTGCTCGAAGCGCGCACGGCTGCGCTGCTGGCTCGGCGCCAGCCGTACGATCCTCTCCTCTCGATCAGCCGGAGTGTCTGTCGAATCCCGCCCCGCCCGCCTTCTCGCCATGACGACTCCAGATCCCGACTTGACCAAAACAATACGAGAGTTTATCGCATTTTGAAATACGAGTTTTTATCGTATTTTTGCGAGGTGCCGCGATGATCTCCTTGCTCATGTCCGGTCTGCTGTGGTTTGCGGCCATCGGCTGCGGCTTGATGGCAGGTGTCTATTTTGCCTTCTCGACCTTCGTGATGTCGGCGCTGCAACGGATCCCGCCGCCGGCCGGCATTGCCGCCATGAACGCGATCAACGTCGACATCGTCAATTCGCCGTTCATCCCGTTCTTCATGGGCACGACCGTCGCGGCGGCGTTGCTCGCGGTCGTTGCCGTCGTGCGCTGGGGCGAGCCGGGTTCGCTCGCGCTGCTTGCGGCCGGCATTCTCTATGTCCTCGGAATGTTCGTCGTCACCCTGGCGTTCAATGTTCCGCTGAACAACGCGCTGGCGGCCGTCGACCCGGCAAGTCCGCAGGGCGCCGCGCTATGGGCGAGCTACGTCCGCGATTGGAGTGTCTGGAATCACCTACGCACATTCGCCTCGCTCGGCTCCGCCTTGCTGTTCATGTTGGCGCTCGTCGCACATTGAACGCGAACGCCGCCGTCAATCGCGGCCGTCGCCGGCGGCTGTGAAAAATTTCGTCGCCAGAGGCGAAAGATATTGCGTTTTTACAGAAATCATGATTGTATGGGCGCATCCCGCCTCGATCGGAGGGGCGTATCGCGGTCGTCACGAGCGTTGATGCGGGATGCGATGGGCGTGTTGGATCGCAGCGCGAGCAATCGTGCCGACGAACGGTCCGACGCGCACGGTCAAGCCGTGTGGTCCTTATCTCCCGGTGCCGAGATCAAGTTCGCGCCGACGATGGCGCTGATGACAGGGTCAATCAGCCGGTCCCTGGGGAGAGCACGGAGTAAGCCGTAAAGCCATCGCGCAGGGAAGGCCGGGATGTCCCAGCCGAACCTGTGGTTCCTACCCCGTGCATTTTCTCACGCACGGGGGCCATGGGGGCGGCGCGCTCCCGGTCTTCCCTGCGCCCTCTGTTGAGGGGGGGCGAACGAACAAACAAAGCTCGGGTGCGGATGCGCCGCGAGAGGGTGACCGCATGCATATCTTGGCGTCACGAGTTTCCGCCTTGGGCCTTCGTCTGTCCGCGTCATTGCGAGCGCAGCGAAGCAATCCAGAGTCACGTCCGGAGCCCTGGATTGCTTCGCTGCGCTCGCAATGACGGGGGGAGGGCGGTGCTACACATTCGCTGTCATTCCGGGGCGCGCGGCAGCGCGAACCCGGAATCCATCGGGCCGCAGGCCGTGTCGTGAAATGGATTCCGGGCTCGCGCTGCCGCGCGCCCCGGAATGACCGAGGAGAGAGTGGTGGCCTCACAACTCCCGCGCATTGCTGAACGCGAACGAACTCACACGCCGCGTTGTCTCGTCCAGGATCAAGGTCCGCGTGATCGGCGGTTCGGCGCGCTGGGCGCAGTTTTCGCGTTCGCAGAGCCGGCAGTTGACGCCGATCGGCGTGCCTTCGGCCGTCTCCAGATCCATGCCGGCGGCATAGACGAGGCGCGACGCATGCCTGATCTCGCAGCCCAGGCCGATGGCGAAACGCGGCTGCGGCAGCGGATGCGGCGCCACCGGACGGCGCACCATCTGAGCAATCGAGAAATAGCGCGAGCCGTCCGGCAGCTCGATGATCTGCTTCAGCAGCCGGTCCGGCGTGTCGAAGGTCGAATGCACGTTCCACAGCGGGCAGGTGCCGCCGAACTTGGAGAACGGGAAGGTTCCCGAGGAAAAGCGCTTGGAGACGTTGCCGGCATTGTCGACGCGCAGCATGAAGAACGGAATGCCGCGCGCGTTCGGACGCGACAGCGTGGTGAGCCGGTGGCAGACCTGCTCGAAGCCGGTGCTGAAGCGTTGTGCCAGCACGTTAATGTCGTAGCTCAGCGCCTCGGCCGCTGCGAGGAACGGCGCATAGGGCATCATCACGGCGGCAGCGTAGTAGCTCGCCAGCGTCATGCGGTAGAGCCGGCGAGAGGTGTCGTCGATTGCGCCGGCGCGGCCGATGATGATTTCGAACTGCGGCAGGCACTCCGCCATGCCGAGCTGCACGGCAAGCTGAAACGTGCGGCCTGGTCCATCGACCAGTTCGGAGATCAGCAATTGCCGCCGATGGCGGTCGTAGCGGCGCAGGGTCTCGCGCATCACATCGACCGGCATCACGCGGGTCTGCACCGAATGCTTTTCGCGCAAGCGCGCGGCGAGCGCGGCATAGAGCCCCTCGGCCGGGACGTCGAGCGCGTCGCGCAGGGCTTCCGCCTGCTGCTCGAGCTCAGGGAAGTAGTTGCGGTTGGCCTCGATCAGGTCGCGCACCCGCTCGATCGGGTTGGCCTCGAAATGGCCGCCGGCATTGCGGTCGGCCATCTGCGCCGCCACCAGGGTCTCGCCCCGCCGCGCCTCGGCGTAAGCCGCGTACAACCGCTGCAGCGCGTGGGTGACGCCGGGGCAAAGCTCGGCGAGGTCGCGCAGCTCCTGCTTGGGCAGCTCGATCTGGCGGAACAAGGGATCGGAGAAGATCTCGTTGAGCTCGGCGAAGAAGCGGTCCTCGTCGGCAGTGGCGAGGTCGCGGAGATCGAGGTCGTAGACCTCGGCCAGCCGCAGCAGGATCTGGGCGCTGACAGGGCGCTGGTTGCGCTCGATCAGGTTGACGTAGCTCGGCGAGATGCCGAGCCCCTCGGCGAGCTGGGTCTGTGACAGCCCCAATTGCTGGCGGATGCGCCGGAATCGCGGACCGACGAACAGCTTCTTTCCGGATTCGCCGGGCATCGCGACCCTTCAGAGCCCTCCGGCTCTCGATTTGTGACAAGATTTACAAATGACATTTGTGACAAGTGATGATGTTACATGACATCACCATTCAAAAACAAGGCCTCTATACGAAGCTGTCGGTTTCGCGTTTATCTCTGGTCACGCAAATCGCAATGCACTGTCAAAGTTGTGACGGTTGATGGAGGGTCTCATGACCAGCAATTTCTGGGTGATCGGCGGCGAGTTCGGCTCGATGAATTTCCACAAGCTGGTGGAGGGCTCGGCCCAGGTGAAGGGGCCGTTCAAGTCGCGCAAGGAAGCCGAGGATTGCTGGCGCGAAGTGTCCGAGGAGAACCGTCACAAGGCCGGCGTCCGCTTCTCGATCGTCGAGGAGCCGCAGCGCGCGCCGGCGGCCTGACCGCCAGCAAGGACGGCACTGCCAGGTATCTGAATAAAGCTCAAGGAAGAGCCCAAGGACGGGGCGGTCTCAGCCGGGTCACACCGGAGGGGGCCGCCCACGTCCGTTTAGGCGCCGCTGATGATATCAACGTGCTTATAACCCATTGAAGACAAATGGGGTTTGCGGAATACGGGGTTACTGATAGGTTAATGGGAGAAAACCTGGCGAAACCAGGGCCGAACCGTGAAAGCGTCAGCGATGTCCGAGGCCCCCGACAGCAGCACCGAACCGCGTCCCGTCCGCCTGCGCGAGGCGCTGCGCCAGGCCCGCATCGAGGCCGCCGACCGGACGGGCGTGGTGGTCGATCTGCGCGACGCCGAGGTGGCGCGGCTGGAGATCCTCAACGAGGCGCTCGACCCGCTGTTCGCCGAGATCCCCAGTCAGATCGACCTGTTCGATCGCGCGATCAGCCAGGGCGAGACGCCTCGGCTGTGGATCGATGTCGTCGCCCATGTCGTGATGGGGCGCGACAAGCGGCAGTACCGCTTCGTGCAGGATACCCGCAACGGCCGCATCGTGCTCGCCGAGTCGCACGACATCGGCGCGATCGTGAAGGCCGTGACCGACTACGTCGCCCGCCGCATGGTCGAGCGCGAGCGCGCCTTCGGCGTGGCGCGTATGCAGGCTCAGGCGAGCAGCGAGACGCCAAGGCGCGGACGGTTCTGGCCGTTCGTGCTCGGCTTCGTGCTCGGCGCGCTGTCGCTGTTCGGCATCGCGCTCTACGAGAGCCTGAAGCCGATCAATTTCTGACGCGCTCAGAGCAGGCGGATCTGGCGGATCTCACGCACGCGCATCGCATCGTTGACGGCGCGCACGGTCATCTCGCAACGCCAATGATTGCCTTCGGGCGCGACGGCGAAAATGTTGTAGGCCGCGGCCGGATAATGGCCATGCGCGAGCGACGACGCGGAGGGCACGCCGACGACCGGAATCTTGCGCTCCGGGCCATCGATCCAGAGCGTCGAATGCACGTGGTCATGGCCGTGCAGCACCAGCTCGACGCCGTGGCGCGCGAGCAGCGCGATGAGCGCCTTGGAGTCGGTCAGCCGCTTCATCCGATTGGCCGAGCGCAGCGGATGATGCACCAGCAGCACACGAAACAGCGGCTCATGCGCCAGCGACGCGAGCAGCTGATCCAGCGCCGCGAGCTGGGCGCTGCCGATCCGTCCCGTGGCCATGAACGGCGCGGACGGCACGGCCGAGGACAGGCTGATCAGCGCCAGCGGCCCGCGCCGGCGCAACGACGGAAACGTCGCCGGGCCCTCGGCATCGCCGCCGAAATAGGCGGCAAAGCTCTCGGCGAAGCGCAGGCGCGTCGAGCGGACATAGGCGTCGTGATTGCCCGGAATTGCGGTGACCTTGTCGGGCGGTCCCACTGTCTGGAGCCAGGCCTGGGCGAGCGGAAATTCCGACTCCAGGGCGAAATTGACGAGATCGCCGGTGACGGCGATCTGGTCGGGCATCTGCGTGTGCAGGTCGGAGATCAGGAGGTCGAGGATGTCGCGCCGGTGATATTTGTAGCGGTTGCGCGTCCAATTGAGATAGCCGAGCGCCCGCTTGCCCGCGAGCTCGGACAGGCGCGGCCGCGATTGCGGGGCAAGGTGGGGGTCGGACAGATGCGCGAGCGTGAAGGCGGCCATCACCGGTCCCTGCGCCGATGGCGGATGCGTGCGCGCTCAACGATCATGTCGTGCTATCCCTCATGCTGGCGCTCTCATGGCAAGCCCGGCCTTCGAGCGCAAGACCAACCGGGGATGACGCGATTTGACGACAACACAGCTCAGCAGGTTGCGGATCCGGTTCGAGCCGGTGCTGCGGCGCGGATTCCATCTCTATTGGCGCTTCGCCAGGGGCATGACGCTCGGCGTCCGCGGCGTGGTGCTGGATGCCGAGAACCGGGTGTTCCTGGTCCGGCATGGCTATGTCTCGGGCTGGCACCTGCCGGGCGGCGGCGTCGAGGTCGGCGAAACCTTCATGCAGGCGCTGGAGCGGGAGCTGTTCGAGGAGGGGCGGATCGCGCTGGCCGGCGAGCCGGAGCTGCACGGCATCTTCCTCAACAGCCACGTCTCGCCGCGCGACCACGTCGCCGTGTTCGTTATCAAGAGGTTTACGCAGGACCGGCCGCCGGAGCCGAACCGCGAGATCGTCGAGACCGGATTCTTTGCCTTCGATGCGCTGCCGGAGGGCACCACGCTCGGAACGCTGTCCCGCCTGCGCGAGGTGATGGATGGCGTTAAGATCATTCCGACATGGCGGCCCGAGCGCGCCGGCTCATTATGAGATTCTGCACCGAATGCGGGCAATCTCCCGGCCATGGGAGACGGGTCCATGAGTTCTCAACCGATGCGGATTGCCGTGCTGGTGCCCTGCTACAATGAAGAGGCGGCGGTCGCGACCGTGGTCCGCGACTTCATGCAGGCGCTGCCGACGGCGACTGTTTACGTCTACGATAACAATTCCAAGGACCGCACCGTCGAGGTCGCGCGCGCTGCCGGCGCCGAGGTCCGCAGCGAGCGGCGGCAGGGCAAGGGCCATGTCGTCCGGCGGATGTTCGCAGACGTCGATGCCGACATCTACGTGCTGGTCGACGGCGACGCCACCTATGACGCGCCGAGCGCGCCCGCGATGATCGAGCGGCTGGTGAGCGAGCGGCTCGACATGGTGGTCGGCTTGCGGGTCGACCAGGAGCAGGCGGCGTACCGCATGGGCCATCGCACCGGCAACTGGATGCTGACGAGCTTCCTCGCCGAGGTGTTCGGCCAGGCCTTCAAGGACATCCTGTCCGGCTACCGCGTGTTCTCGCGCCGCTTCGTCAAATCCTTTCCCGTGCTGTCCGACGGCTTCGAGATCGAAACCGAACTCACGGTGCACGCGCTGGAATTGGCGCTGCCGGTCGCCGAGATCGCGACGCCGTATTACGCGCGGCCCGAAGGCTCGGTGTCCAAACTCAACACCTGGCGCGACGGCTTCCGCATCCTCAACACCATCCTGAAACTGTACCGTTCCGAGAAGCCGCTGCGCTTCTTCACCGCGATCGGCATCTTCCTCGCGCTGGTCTCGATCGGCTTCGCCATTCCCATCTTCGTCACTTTCATCGAAACGGGTCTGGTGCCGCGGCTGCCGACAGCGGTGCTGTCGATGGGCCTGATGATCATGGCGCTGCTGTCGGCGTCGTCGGGCCTGGTGCTCGACACCGTCACGCGCGGCCGCCGCGAGATGAAGCTGCTGGCGTATCTCGCGCAGCAGCCGGTTGGAGGGTGACGTTGCGCGTGGGATCGGGGCCGATCGACGCTTGTGTCCGCGGGGCGTTCCGGCGATGGTTCGCGCCGAACCGCCCCTCAACGAGAGCCACTTCATGCCCATCCTGAACAGCATCGCCGCACTCACCGACGACATGGCGGCATGGCGCCACGATTTCCATGAGCATCCGGAGCTCATGTACGAGGTGCATCGAACGGCGGGCATCGTCGCCGATCGGCTGCGCGAGTTCGGCTGCGACGAGGTGGTGACGGGGATCGGCCGCACCGGCGTGGTCGGCGTCATCCGCGGGCGCAAGACCGACTCCGGCCGCATCATCGGCCTGCGCGCCGACATGGATGCGCTGCCGATCGAGGAGGCCTCAGGCGTGCCCTATGCCTCGAAGACGCCCGGCCTGATGCATGCCTGCGGCCATGACGGCCATACCGCGATGCTGCTCGGCGCCGCCAAGCATCTTGCCGACACCCGCAATTTCGATGGCACGGCGATCGTGATCTTCCAGCCGGCCGAAGAGGGCGGCGCCGGCGGCAAGGCGATGGTGGATGATGGGCTCATGACCCGCTGGGGCATCCAGGAGGTCTATGGCCTGCACAATGCGCCGGGGGTGCCCGAGGGCATGTTCGCGCTGCGGCCGGGCCCGATGCTGGCGTCATCCGATCAGCTCGAGATCACCGTGCACGGCAAGGGCGGCCATGCCGGGGCCGGCGTGCACAAGGCGGTCGACAGCGTGCTGATCGCCGCGCACATCATCACCGCGCTGCAGTCGATCGTCTCGCGCAATGTCGACCCGGTCAAATCGGCCGTCATCTCGATCTGCATGGTCGAGGCCGGCAAGGCGACGAACGTGATTCCCGAGACGGTCGAGCTGAAGGGCACCGTGCGCACGCTCGATCCCGAGGTGCAGGACCTCGTCGAGCGCCGCATCGCCGAGGTCGCCGACGGCATCGCCCGCACCTATGGCGGCACGGCAACGACGACATACACCCGGCTCTATCCGATCACGATGAATCACGCGCGTGAAGCCGTGATCGCCGCCGATGTCGCTCGCGACGTGGTCGGTGTCGAGCGTGTGGTCGACAACGCACCGCCGCTGATGGGCGCGGAGGATTTCGCCTTCATGCTGCAGGCCCGTCCAGGCGCCTTCGTCTTCCTCGGCATGGGCGACGGCAACGACTGCCATCATCCGGCCTATCGCTTCAACGACAACATCCTCGGCTACGGCGCGTCCTATTGGGTGCGGCTGGTCGAGAAGACGATGCCGGTGGAGTGAGCCTCGGCCGGAACCCGGCGGCTCGCCGCCGGGCTTATGAGAGGAAATGGAGCCATGGACCGCGCCGCTTGGGGATGCTATCCCGCCACCCCACATGAGTGACCTGTCCATTACGATCTCCGCCGAGAAGCCGGGCGATGCGCAAGCCATCGAGCGGCTGCATGAACGTACCTTCGGCCCCGGCCGCTTCGTGCTGAGCGCCTACCGCCTGCGCGAGCATGTCGATCACCTGCTCGCATTGTCGTTCACGGCCCATATCGGCACGCTGCTGGTCGGCTCCGTCCGCCAGTTGCCGATCTGCGTCGGCGACACCAAGGCCCTGATGCTCGGGCCGCTGACGGTCGAGCCGCCGTTCCGCAAGCACGGCATCGGCCGCATGCTGATGGAGCGCTCGATCGCGGACGCGCGGACGCAGGGCCACCGCTTCATCCTGCTGGTCGGCGACGCCGCCTATTACACCCGCGTCGGCTTCAAGCCGGTGCCGAAGGGCCGGGCGACGATGCCGGGCCCGGTGGATTATAACCGGCTGCTGGTGAATGAGCTGGTGGACGGCGCCTTCGAGGGCGTCGAAGGCGCGATCCGTCCGGATTGGGATTACGCGAAGTAATCTCGGTCTCTCTGTCTTGCGAGCGAAGCAATCCAGAGTCCCGTCCACGGCTCTGGATTGCTTCGTCGCTTCGCTCCTCGCAATGACGCGGAGGGGGAGGCTGCTCCCCCTCCGCGCCGTCGGTCAGAACTTCAGATTGGCGAACAGCCGCACGCCGATGCCGGGCAGCAGCACCTCGTCCTTGGTGTAGGATACGGAGTTGCGGATCTTCTCGTTGAGCAGGTTGTTGCCGACCATGCCGACCAGCATCTCGCGCGCGCCGAACATGTTCGGGTCGAGCTTGGTGCGGTAGCTGACTTCGGCCTTCAACAGGTTGTAGCCCGCCGTCGGCGTCTCCGCGATCTGCGCCACGTCGTTCTGCGCGAAGGCGTGCAGCAGGTTGATGCGGGTCAGCCAGTTGGCATCGCGCCAGAACAGGCCGCCGCCGACCCGCATCGGCGGGATGCGCGGCACGTTGGTGCCGTCGGGGAAGGTGGCGCGGACGACGTCGAACTGGTTCTCGATGCCCCAGATGCCGCTGCCGAGCTGGGAGACGTCGAACTGGCTCTGGAACTCGGCGCCACGGAACAGCGCGTTGCGCTGCGAGTAGACCGCCTGGTTCAGCTCGGTGCCGGTCGTGCCGCACGAATCGAAATCGTCATCGCACATCACGCCGGTCAGCCGGCGATAGATGAAGTTGCTGAACTGCGTGTAGTAGGCGGTGGCCTCGAAGCGGAACGGGCCGGTGGCCTTGCGCAGGCCGACTTCGACGGTCTTGGCGGTCTCGATCGTCAGGTTCGGATTGCCGATGTCGAACGTCGCCGTCGCGTCATGGCCGCCGCGCGAGAACAACTCGGCCGCCTTCGGCGCGCGCTCGACATATTGCGCGGTGACGCTCGCCACGAGATCACCGGGCAGGTTCTGCAGCAGGCCGACGCTCGCGCTCTTCGGCGTGTAGGATGGATTGCGCGCGATGTTGGCCTGCGGCGTGCCGTCCGGCAGATAGTCGCCGGGGAAGTTCGGCGTCGAGCCGTTCAGCGACACGTGCTCGATACGGCCGGCGATCTGCGCCTTGGTCGAGGGTGTGAAGGCGAGCTCGTTGAAGACGTAGCCGGCGACGCGGTTGTTTGTGTTCGGCCCGAACAGGCCGTTGAAGACCGAGCCGGGATTGTCGGGGCTCGGCGCGTTCAGCTCCTGGTGGCCGGCCTGCACGCCATAGGCGGTCGTCAGCGTGGCGAAGCGCAGATTGACCGGCATCATCTGCATCTCGACGCGGGCTTCCTGCTCGCGGTTGGTGAAGGTCTGGCGCACGCCGTCGGTGGTCGGATCGGTCGTATCGGCCAAGCCGATCTCGTTGTGCCGATAGTCGGTCGCGCCAAGCCAGAAACGGACGGCGTCGATGGCCGCGGAGTCCGGGCGGTACTCGCCCTTGGCAGTGATCTTGGTCTGATGCGCGTCGATCCGGGTGCGGCTGTCGGCGCCGTCGATGCCGGGGATGTGGTAGAGCGCGTTGGTCTGGGTGATCGCCGCGCCGATGAAGCCGCCGGTGAAGAAGTAGCTTCCGCCGATCGAGGCGCCCTCGTTCTGCACGGCCGAGTTCGGCTGCCGCCCGTTCACGGGGCGGGTCTGATCGAACAGGTACGGATAGCCCGGAATGGAATAGTCGCCGGTCTTGCGACCATAGGCATCGGCGTGAAGGGCAAAATTGCCGCCGCCGGCATCGAGCAGGATGCCGCCCTCGACGCCGCGGTCGACCGAACTGACGGAGGTGCGCGTCTCCGCGGTGACGCAAGGCGCGCTGCTTGCGGCGGGCGCGCTGGCCGGCAGGCCATAGGTCTGGAACGGCGCGGTCGAGCAGGTCGGTAACGCCTGCGGAATGCGGTTGTTGGTGGCGCTGACGACACCGCCGATCGAGGTCGAGCCGTAGCGCAGCGCGGCCGGGCCGCGCACCACTTCGATCTGGTCGCTGGTGAGCGGATCGATCGGCACGAAATGGTCTTCGCCGAGATCGGACGCGCCGCCGCCGCCGATGCCGTTCTCGACGATGCCGACGCGATTGACGTCGAGGCCGCGGATGATCGGCCGGCTGGAGGCGCCCGGCGCGAAGCTCGATCCGGTGATGCCGGGCTTCGAGTTGAGGAGATCGCCGAGCGTGGCCGCTCCGGAGCGGCGGATCTCCTCGTTCGGGACCACGGTCACGGTTGCGAACTGATCGGTCACGATCGGCAGCACGCCCTGCTGCGGCGGAGGTGGCGCGGCCTGGGCTTCGCGCGACGGCGCTGGGGTCCGCGTGCCTCGGCCAGCAACGCGGGCCGTGGGATTGGGCCGCGGCACCACCGGCTTGCGGGCGCGGATCGGACTCGGCGCCGTGACCGTGACCTCGGGCAATTCCGCCGAAGGTTTGACAGGATCATCGGCGCGCGCAGGCGCGCCCAAAGCGCACAACATGGCTGCGACGCTGCAGCCCGACATCAAAGCTCTCGGCAACATTCTTCCATTCCTGATCCTGATCAGGCGATCCCACGTCCTTCGTTGCGGGTGGGATGCGCCTGCCGTCGCTTGCGACGGATCCATTCCTTCACGCCATACAGGTGCGCATGAGCGCAGCGCGCCGGCGTTTCGACCGGTGTCAGATCAGGCGAGGGGAGGGGCGCGTGGCTGGAAGGCGGCATCAATGATGGCAGCCGCGACGTCGGTGGCAATCGCCTCGGGGAGACGAAATCCGACCGCTTCAGGAAGCGTCAGAACGGGGACCGGCGACAGCAGGACAGATTGCGCCATCGCCATGACGGCGCAGATGGCGCAGCCATCGGCGGACGGCTGCTGATCGGGATCCTGGCTTGGTGTGGATCCGGTGTGAGCCTGCGCCGTCGTGATCCGGCCGCCATCGCCAGCCTGGCCGGCGATCCAGTGAACGTGGCCGAAGGCGAGCGCGAACTGCAGCAGCAGCGCGAACAGCGCCAGCCGCGAGCCATCCTTGATGTTCGCGCGAAACCAGCTCATGGCCAGCTCTGGCTCATGTCGATCTGGCTCATGTCGATTGGCCACCCCGTTCAGCTGAGTAGCTCAGCCGTTGTTACAATGTAACATCGCAGCGGGGTGGCGCGGCGTCAATCATGGCGCAGTCGCGTTCGCGCAGAATCACAGGCATTGTGCCCTTCGCGCCACGCGGCTTGCACCTCAGGGTGCAAGCCCGGGGTCAGCGTCCCTCGCGCACCCAGGTCGCGGCGAGCGCGCCGAGCAGCAGCAACAGGCCGATCACGCCGGCAAACATCGGCAGCACGCCGACGCCCTTGACGACGCTGGCGTCGCGCATCCGCACGCCCATCCAGCCGTCGCCGCTGAACAGCGTCGACGACTTCACGGGCACGATGCGCGGCATGTCCAGGCTCGATCCGTCGGCGATGCGGCGGGCATCGCCGCCGGTGGCCTGCGTCAGCGGCTTCAGGGTCTCGGTGGTCGAGGTGACCTCGGAGAACTCCTTCGGATTGGTCGGGCCGACATTGATCAGCGCCTTCAACGTGCCGTCGGTGGCCTGCCACAGGCCGAGCTCGCTGGCCGGCAGGGTCGCGCGCCACTCGCCGGGATCGCCCTGGGCGAGCGTGAGCTCGCGCGTCTGGCCGGACGGCGAGGTCACGGTCACCGGCGGCACGGTGTCGCCCATGGTCTGGCGGATGACCGCGAGATCCTTGCCCTGCATCTGCAGCCGCAGCGCTTCCTCGTCCAGATCAGGCTGCTGCATCAGCCAGTGCGACATGCGCCGCAGCAGATCGAGATGCGGGCCGCCGCCTTCATAGCCGCGCGCCCACAGCCAGATGTGATCGGACAGTAGCAGCGCGACGCGGCCAGCGCCGAAGCGCGACAGCAAGAGCAGCGGCTTGCCATCGGCGCCGGTCATCACCGGAGGACTCACCGCATTGCGCGTCTCGACAGTGCGGAAGAAGCGGCTCCAGCGCGGCGGCTCGGAGGCGGAGCCTTCGAGGCCGCGCGTCACGGGATGACGCTTTCCTGCGTCGGAGAGATGCGCGTAGAACGGCTTCTCGGTGACGCCGACCGGCTCCGCCGGCAGCACCGAGTCCAGCGGCGTGCGCCAGATGCTGGTGTTGGAGGCGTAGTCCGGCCCGGCCGAGACCAGCACCGCGCCGCCATTGCGGACATAGCGTGCGATGTTGTCGAAATAGGCGATCGGCAGCACGCCCTGACGGGCGTAGCGATCGAAGATGATCAGCTGGAATTCGTTGATCTTCTGCTGGAACAGCTCGCGCGTCGGAAACGCGATCAGCGACAGCTCGTTGATCGGCGTGCCGTCCTGCTTTTCCGGCGGCCGCAGAATCGTGAAGTGGACGAGGTCGATGCTGGCGTCCGACTTCAGGAGGTTGCGCCAGGTGCGCTCGCCGGAGTGCGGCTCGCCCGACACCAGGAGCACGCGCAGCTTGTCGCGCACGCCGTCGATCGACACCACCGCGCGGTTGTTGACCAGGGTCAGCTCATTGTCGAGCGGCGAGGCCTCGATCTCGACGATGTTCTGGCCTTCATGCTTGACGTCGACGTCGATTTTCGACGTCTGCCCGCTGGTCATGGTGCGCTCGCTGATGACCTCGCCGTCGCGGCGGATCACCACCTTGGCGCTGGCGCCGACGACGCCCTGGTCGTCGAGCCGGAAGCTGACGGTCTGCGGTTGGCCGACGATGCCAAAACGCGGCGCGGCGGTGATTGCGACACGGCGGTCGCGCTCGGCCTTCTGTCCGGTGATCAGCGCCTGCAGCGGCGCCTGGAAGCCCAGCGCGGCCATGTTACCGGGAATGTCGTGGACGCGGCCGTCGGTGATCAGGAAGGCGCCGGCGACGCGGTCGACCGGCACGTCGGACAGCGCCGAGGTCAGCGCGCTGAACAGATGCGTGCCGTCGGTCTCGCCGTCGGCCTGGCCGGCGTCGACGACGCGCACTTCGAGGCCCTTGATCTTCTTCAGGCTGTCGACCAGCGCCTCCTGGGCGGCCTGGGTCTGCCGGGTGCGGTCGCCGAAATTCTGGCTCGGGCTCTTGTCAACGACGACGGCGGCAACCGAACTCAGCGGCTCGCGGTCCTCGCGCGTGAACTGCGGATTGGCGAGCGCGAGCGCGATCAAGGCGAGCGCGGTGACGCGGATCCAGGCGGAGCGCGAACGGCTGATCAGGAGCAGCGCGGCGATGACCACGATCGCGCCGATCGCGAGCCACAGCACGACCGTCGGGACGAGAGGCGTGAACGCGATGCCGTAGTTCATGAGGCAAACTCGCAGTTGTCGTCATGGCCGGGCTTGTCCCGGCCATCCACGTCCAGCGGGGTCCGCTGAGTAACGTGGATGCCCGGGTCAAGCCCGGGCATGACGGCTGTGGGTTGGGCGCGACCTACGCGCACAAATGACATCACTGCCCGAGCCGTTCGATCAGCGCCGGCGCGTGGACCTGGTCGGCCTTGTAGTTGCCGGTCAGGGTGTACATCACGATGTTGACGCCGGCGCGGAAGGCGAATTCGCGCTGGCGCGGTTCGCCCGGGACCATCGGCAGCATGGCCTGGCCGTCGGGGCGGATCGCCCAGGCGCCGGCGAGGTCGTTGGAGGTGATGATGATCGGCGACACGCCGTCGCCGCCGCGTGCGGGACGCGTGGCGCTGTCTTCATCCTCGTCCTTCGGCAGCGCTTCAACCCAGGTCTGGCCGGCGGTGAAGCGGCCGGGGAAGTCGCGCAGCAGATAGAACGTCTTGGTCAGCACGTGCTCGCGCGGCACCGGTTCGAGCTCCGGCACATCGAGCGAGGACAGGATCTCGCGCAGCGACTGCATGCCCGGGGTCTGCTGCGCGCCATTCTCGCCCGGAGGCGCCTCGACCGCGTCGCGCGTATCGAAAATCACCGTGCCGCCCTGCTTCATATAGGCGTCGATCTTGTTGATCGCGTCCTGCGGCGGCTTCGGCGCGCCCGGCACGATCGGCCAGTAGATCAGCGGAAAGAACGCCAGCTCGTCGTGGGCAGGATCGATTCCGACGGGATCGCCGGCTTCGAGCGCGGTGCGCTGCGCCAGGAACAGCGTCAGCCCGGTCAGGCCCGCCTTGACGATGGCGTCGACGTCGGCGTTGCCGGTGACGACGTAAGCAAGCCGCGTCTGCGAGACTGCCCGCATCGCGAAGTCGTCGCTGGCCGCATCGGCGCGCGCGCTGGTCGGCATCGCGATCGCCATCAGCGCAGCCGTAGCAAGGACGGCGAAGGCGAGCACGGCCGCCGCCGGGCGGCGGCGCCGGATCAGCGAAGCCAGTACGCTGCCGAGCAGCGCAACGATGATGGCATCGATCAGGAACAGCAGCAGCGCGGTCGACAGCAGGATGCCCCGGAGATCACGTGGCTCGGCGGTGGTGTAGCTGGCGCGCTTGGCGCGCAGCGCCGAGGTGTCGAGCTGCAGGATGCGATCGGCGGGACTGAGCGTGTTCACGGCGGTGGGTCCGTCGGAAGGGCCATAGAAGCCGGGTGGATGATCAAGGGAGGCCCTGTCGTTGAAATCGGCCGGCAGCGGCTTGGCGGTCGAAGGCGGCGGTCCGAAGGCGCCGAAGCCGTCGAGGATGTGCAGCGGCGCCAAGGTCGCCTTGGCGGTCTCTCCCGCGGGGCCAGGGCCCGGCGTCGAGGTGTAGCCGGACATGTCGACGATGCGGCGAAGCATCTCGACCATCGCGCCCGACATCGGCAGGTCCGACCAGCGCATGTCGGCGCTGACATGGAACAGCGCGATCAGGCCCTTGCCGCGATGCTCGCCGGTGACCAGCGGCGTGCCGTCCTCGAGCGAGGCCCAGCTCTTGGTCGCGAGCACCGCGTCGGGCTCCGCAAGCACCTGGCGGTTGACGGTGACGTCCTTCGGCACGCTGATGCCGGCGAACGGGCCGTCGGCGGCGAAGGCGGCGAGATGCTGCGGCTTCTCCCAGGTCAGGCTGCCGCCGAGCGTACGGCCGCCGCGGCGCAGCTTCACCGGCACGAGGTCGTCATCGCCTTGCGCGAGGCGTGGACCGGCGAAGCGCACCAGCACGCCGCCATTCTCGATCCAGCCGTTGAGGCGGTCGCGCAGCTCCGGCGACAAGGTGCCGACATCGGCCATCACGATCATCGGCACTTTCTGATCCAGGAACTGCGTGAGGACCTGCTGCGGCGCGCCGCGATCGCCAAGCCGGAGATCGGCGAACGGCGACAGCGCGCGTGTCAGATAGAACGTCGGCGCGAGCAGCGGCTGCGCGGTGTCGCTGGTCGCACCCGAAACAATGCCGACCGCGCGGCGTCGCCAGCGCTTGTCGAGCAACTGCACGGCACCGGCTGAACGCTCGCCGGCGATTTCCAATCGCGTGATGTCGTTGCGCAGCTCGACCGGCAGGTCGAAGCTCGCCTCGGCATCATGCGCGTTGCCTGTGAAGCTGAACGGCGCCTCGCCGAGCGGCGAGCCCTTGGCGTCGAGCGCGCGCACGATGCCACCGGGCACCGAGAGATCGGCGCGCAGCACCTTCACCGTCATCTTGGCGGCGGCGTTCTCCGCGCCGGCGAGCGCCAGCGGCGAGGTGGTGCCGCCTTCGAACACGGTCAGGCTGCGGTCGCCAATCGTTTTGGCCAGACCCGTGACGAACTCGCTGCCGCGGCCGGGATCGACGCCGTCGGAGAACCACAGGATTTCGGCGTCGCCGGTGGCTTTGAGGAAGCGGTCGAGCTGGGGCAGCGCATCGGCGCGCTCGGTCGTGTAGGGTTTGGGCGCGATCTGGCGCAGCGCGACGCGCGCCGCACCGGCCGGCATCAAAGTGAGATCGCGCGCCGGCTCCGACAGCGGCAGTAGCGCCACGCCGCGGCGGTCGGCATCCGCGTTCGCAATGATCTCGTCGGCGGCCTTGATGCGGGTCTCCCAACTCGCGGCCGCGCTCCAGCTGTCGTCGAGCAGCAGCACCAGCGGCGCCTTGCTGCCGACCGCCTCGGTGCGCGGGTTCCAGATCGGGCCGGCTGCCGCGAAGATCACCAGCGCGGCCGCGATCAGGCGCAGCAGGGTCAGCCACCACGGCGATCGCGACGGCGTCTCTTCCTTGGGCGTGATGTCGAACAGCAGCCGCGTCGGCGGGAACTCGATGCGGCGCGGCCGCGGCGGCATCACCCGGAGCAGCCACCACAGCACGGGCAAGCTGATCAGTCCGGTCAGCAGCAGCGGTTCGGCGAAGGACAGCGGCAGGCCCATCATGCGCGCAGCCCTCCGCCAACCTTGCTCGTCGTCATACCGGCATGGAGAAACAGCAGCAGCTCCGCCGCCGAACGGCTGGTGGTGTGCGTGGTGAACAGCCAGCCGAGCTTGCCGGTCTCGGCGCGGATCTGGTCGCGATGCAGCGCGACGCGGGCGACGTAGTCCTGCGCCCAGCTCTCGGCGCGGCCGGCGGTGATCACCTCGCCGCCCTCGGGCTCGACGAATTCGACGCGGCCGGAATAGGGGAAGGTCTCCTCGGCCGGATCGACCACCTGCACCATCGTGCCATGCGCGCCGGAGGCGGACAGGCCGGCCAGCATGGTGCTGATCTCGGAGATCGGCGACCAGAAGTCCGCGAGCACGACGATCTCGGCGAGCGCCGAGGGCACGAAGGACGGCGGAAGGCTCGGCCGTGCAGCTTCGTCATGCAGCATCGCCTGAGCGATGCGGTCGATGACGTTGCGGCTCGCGGTCGGATGCAGCAGGCCGGGAATGCCGACACGCTCGCCGCCGGCGACCAACAGCTCAGCCAGTGCGAAGGTCACGATCAGCGCGCGTTCGAGCTTGCTGTCGCGCGCGCCTTTTGACGCGAACGCCATCGAGGGCGAGCGATCGGGCCAGATCCATACGGTGTGCGCGGCTTCCCATTCCTGCTCGCGGACATACAAATGGTCGTCGCGTGCCGAGCGGCGCCAGTCGACGCGTTGCGAGGGCTCACCGGAGACGAAGCGGCGATATTGCCAGAAGCTCTCACCGGAGCCGGCCCGCCGCCGTCCATGCAGGCCATGGATGACGTTGGCGGCGATCTGCCGGGCTTCGAGCACGAGACGCGGCAGCGAGGACGCCAGCGTCCGGCTTTCGCCATCGGCACGCCGGATCGCGAGAATCTCCTTGTCGGCGTGCCCCGGTGCTGTC
This sequence comes from Bradyrhizobium sp. HKCCYLRH3099, assembly GCF_051167855.1. Lineage (NCBI taxonomy): Bacteria > Pseudomonadati > Pseudomonadota > Alphaproteobacteria > Hyphomicrobiales > Nitrobacteraceae > Bradyrhizobium > Bradyrhizobium sp. HKCCYLRH3099. The sequence goes on along the minus strand of NZ_JBNPTW010000016.1, from coordinate 97,942 downwards.
GCCATCAACCGATCCGGCTCTTCAGTTGCCGGATCACGTCCGGAATGGTGCGACCCTCGGCGCGAGCGGGGAAGGTCAGCGCCATGCGGTGCTTGAGCACCGGCTCGGCGAGGTCGAGCACGTCATCGATCGACGGCGCGAGGCGGCCGTCGAGCAGCGCGCGGGCGCGCACCGCGAGCATCAGGGATTGGCTGGCGCGCGGACCCGGGCCCCAGGCGATCAGCTTGCCGGCATCGCCGGCATCCGGGCCGGGACGCGCGGAGCGCACCAGCGACAGGATCGCCTCGACGACGGAATCGCCGACCGGCAGACGCCGCACCAGCCGCTGTGCCGCGATCAGCGCGTCGGCGGTCATCGCGCCCTTGGCGGCGCTCTCCTCGGCGCCAGTGGTTTCGAACAGGATGCGGCGCTCGGCGTCGCGATCGGGATAGTCGACATCGATCTCCATCAGGAAGCGGTCGAGCTGCGCCTCGGGCAGGGGATAGGTTCCCTCCTGCTCCAGCGGGTTCTGCGTAGCGAGCACGTGGAAAGGCTTCGGCAGATCATGCCGCGCGCCTGCGACGGTGATGTGCTGTTCCTGCATCGCCTGCAGCAGCGCCGATTGCGTGCGCGGGCTGGCGCGGTTGATCTCGTCGGCCATCAGCAGTTGCGCAAACACCGGTCCGGCGATGAAGCGGAACGAGCGCTTGCCGACCGTGCTCTCGTCGAGCACCTCGGCGCCGAGAATGTCTGACGGCATCAGGTCGGGCGTGAACTGCACGCGCTTGGCATCGAGGCCGAGCGTGACGCCGAGCGTCTCGACCAGCTTGGTCTTGGCGAGACCGGGGACGCCGATCAGCAGCGCGTGTCCGCCGGACAGGATCGTCACCAGCGTGTTCTCCACGACGCGATCCTGGCCGAAGATCACGTTGGAGATCGCTTCCTTCGCCGCGCGGATCTGCCCGGAGACCTGTTCGGCCGATCGGATGATCGCATCCTCGAGCTTCTCGGCACTCTCAGCCATTCCCGTCGCTCCTTCTGCCCCGCATCTTCAACTTGCCGATTCAACCTGTCGACCGGCGTTCCGCTCCAGTTTATCGGGACACGGCTGCCAATCCATGCGAAGGCGCTGTATTCGTTGAGTTAAACTATCCCCATATTATCGGCATTCCGGGGTATTGACGGCATCACGATATGGCGACCTTACATCACGTGCACTGACGCCAGGAACTTTTGCACAGACGATGGCGATAAAATCCTGCACCAATCGTGCCAAGGCGCAAGCAAACTCAGGGCAAACCATGGCGAAGCAAGGGCAGACCACCAACACGGGACTCGACCGGCTCACTTCGGCTGCGACACAGGCCGGCACAGCCGGCAAAGGGCTGCCGCCGGTGCATCTGTGGAATCCGCCTTTTTGCGGCGATATCGACATGCGAATCGCCAATGATGGTAGCTGGTACTACATGGGCACGCCAATCGGCCGGCCTGCGCTGGTGCGCCTGTTCTCCACGATCCTCAAGCGTGAAGGTGAGAAGTATTTCCTGGTCACGCCGGTCGAGAAAGTCGGCATCCGCGTCGATGATGTGCCCTTCATGGCCGTAGAACTGCGGAAGGAAGGCGATGCAAGCGGCGAGCTGCTGCATTTCCGCACCAATGTCGACGATTGGGTGACCTGCGACACCACGCACCGGCTGCGGTTCGAGCCGGGCGAGAGCGGCGGCCTCACGCCCTATCTTCATGTCCGCGCCGATCTCTGGGCCAAGGTGACGCGCCCCCTCTACTATGAGCTTGTTGACATGGGGGAGGAGCGGATGATCGATGGCGAGGTGATGTTCGGCGTGGGGTCGGGCGGCGCGTTCTTCCCCATGGCCAGTGCAGAAGAGGTGAGGGCGGCGCTTTGAACCAGCCCCTGAGGAACGTGGCTGCGACGCTCGATTCGGCGGAATTCTTCGCGCGGGGGCGCGCGCGGCTGGGTTTCGACGTGCCGCCGGCGCTGCTCGATCCCGATGTCATTCCGGCCAGCGGAGATTCCGGCACCGACCGCATGCTCGAGATCATCTCGCGCGAGCAGCCGATCCGCCCGGCCGCGGTGCTGATCCCGGTGGTGGATCATCCCGAGCCGACGGTGCTGTTGACCCAGCGCTCGCCCAATCTCTCCAGCCATGCCGGGCAGATCGCCTTTCCGGGCGGCAAGATCGACGTCACCGATGCCTCGCCGCTGGACGCGGCGTTGCGCGAGGCCGAGGAGGAGGTCGGGCTCGACCGCAGCTTCGTCGACCCGATCGGCTATCTCGACGTCTACGGCACGGCGTTCGGCTTTCGCATCCTGCCGACGGTGGCGCGGGTGCGGCCGGGATTTTCGCTGCGGATCAACGAAGGCGAGGTCGACGATGCCTTTGAGGTGCCGCTGGCGTTCCTGATGGATCCCGCCAATCACCAGCTGCATTCCAAGGAGTTTCGCGGCATGGAGCGCTCGTATTACGCGATGCCGTTCGCCGAGCGCTACATTTGGGGCGCTACGGCGGGCATCTTGAGGGTTTTGTACGAACGGATTTGTCTGTCATGATCCGAGCCGTGTTGACGGAAATCGGAATCTTCCTCATTCCTTTCGCAGTTTATGTGTTGTTCTTGCTCGCGACCAGGTCGGGGCTCTTGGTGCCCGCTCACTGGCCGCTTCATTTGGTGACGAAATTGACGGTGGCGGCGCTGGTGTTGGTGATTGCAAGTCTGCTCCTGGTTGTCGAGTTCTCCGGCGCGCCGCCGCGCTCGACCTATGTGCCGGCTCACATCGAGAACGGCAGGCTCGTTCCCGGAGTCGAGAAATGACCGACGCGCGGGTGCTGGATGCGCCCTGGCTGTCGTCCGGTCCGGCCGCGCGGGTGCTCGCGCTTCTCAACTGCGACGGCGAGGAGGCGCGCGTCGTCGGCGGTGCCGTCCGCAATGCGCTGCTCGGCATTCCCATCGGCGACATCGACATCGCAACCACGGCGCTTCCGGTCGAGGTGATCCGGCGCGCCAAGGCCGCCTCGATCAAGAGCGTGCCGACCGGCATCGACCACGGCACCGTGACGCTGGTGCTCGAGGGGCATCCGTTCGAGGTGACGACCTTGCGCGAGGACACCGAGACCTTCGGCCGCAAGGCGAAGGTCGAATTCGGCCGCGACTGGGTCGGCGACGCGCATCGGCGCGATTTCACCATCAACGCGCTGTCGGTCGGCCCGGACGGTGTCGTGCACGATCATGTCGGCGGCCTCGACGACATCGCCGCGCGCCGCGTGCGCTTCATCGGCGATCCCGCCCAGCGCATCGCCGAGGACTACTTACGCATCCTGCGCTTCTTCCGCATTCATGCGGCGTTCGGTCATGGTGCACCGGATCAGGACGGCTATCTCGCCTGCATCGCCGGCCGTGCCGGGCTCGCCACCTTGTCGGCCGAACGTGTGCGGATGGAGATGCTGAAGCTCCTGGTCACGGACGGTGCGGTCGGCGCGGTCACCGCGATGACCGATGGCGGCCTGCTGACGGTAATCCTCGGCGGCGTCGCCTATCTCGGCCCGTTCGCGGCGATGATCGAGATCGAGCGCGAGCTCGCGCTGCCGGCGAGTGCGGTTCGCCGCCTCGCGGCGCTCGCCGTTGCCGTCACCGAGGATGCGCGCCGGCTCGGCAGCAGGCTGAAGCTCTCCAATGCCGAGACCAAGGCGCTGGACGGCATGGGCCATCGCTGGTGGCGCTTTGCCTCGGCCGACGAGGCGCGGGTGCGGCGGCTGCTGTATCGTCTCGGCGAGACCGTCTATCGCGATCGCCTGCTGCTCGGCTGGGCGCGCGCCGGCCGGGATCGCGACGATCCGCGCTGGCGCGAGCGCGCGCTGCTGCCGCAGCGCTTCACGCCGCCGAAACTGCCGCTGAAGGCCGCCGATTTCATCGCGCGCGGCGTGGCGGAGGGGCCGCTGCTCGGCCACGTGCTGACGCTCGCCGAGGATGCCTGGCTGGCGGCGGATTTCCCGCTCGACGAGGCCTCGCTGAACGCGATCGCCGACCAGGCGGCCGCGCGCGTGAACCGCGACGGACGAAGCTGACTCCGTCCGCCGCGATCGGGCCTCACGTGGGGACGGCGGCGGTCTGACAGCGCCGGAAGCCTTCGCGCAGGATGTCCTCCGGCAGATCGCGTCCGATGAAGACGAGGCGGCTGAGCTTCGTCTCGCCGGGCTTCCAGGGACGTTGATGGTCGCCTTCGAGCAGCATGTGCACACCCTGCACGACGAAGCGGTCCGGATCATCCCGGAAATGGAGGATGCCTTTCAACCGCAGGATGTCCATTCCGAAGTGCTGGACAGTCTGCTGCAGCCAGGGAAGGAACGCTTCGGGCACGAGCGGATTTTCGGTCGTCAGCGACAGGCTTTTGACGTGCGCGTCGTGCTCGTGCTCATGCTCCTCGTTGAGAAAATCGGGCTCGAAGGCGAGGATGCGGTCGAGATCGAAGGCATTGCGGTCGAGAACCTCGTCGAGATCGAGCGCGCAGCGCTCGGTGCGATGGATCACCGCATAGGGATTGATGGCGCGAATGCGCGCCTCGATCGACGCCAGCTCCGTCTCGGAGACGAGATCGGTCTTGTTGAGCAGGATCACGTCGGCGAAGGCGATCTGCTCCTGCGCTTCATGGGCGCGGTCGATCTCGCCGAGCAGGTGCCGTGCATCGATCACGGTCACGATGGCGTCCAGCTTGGTGTTGCGGCGGACGTCGTCGTCGACCAGGAAGGTCTGCGCCACCGGCGCGGGATCGGCGAGCCCGGTGGTCTCGACGATGATCGCATCGAACTTGCCGCGCCGCTTCATCAACCCCTGCAGGATCCTGATGAGGTCGCCGCGCACGGTGCAGCAGATGCAGCCGTTGTTCATCTCGAAGATTTCTTCCTCGGCATTGACGACCAAATCATTGTCGATGCCGACCTCGCCGAACTCGTTGACGATGACGGCGTAGCGCTTGCCGTGCGTCTCGGTGAGAATGCGATTGAGCAGGGTGGTTTTTCCGGCACCGAGATAGCCGGTGAGAACGGTCACGGGAGTCTGTGGGGCTGCGGCGGTCATGTTGTCCCTTTCGGCGCTTTGGAGGTGGTTCACGGGTCACGGCACGGCTCGGCGGGGCAGATGGTCTCGGCTCGTTCTCGTCGGCGGAGCGCAGCCGCCATCGGCTTGATTTTTGTTATGTTATAACGTAACAAAATTCGACACCAGGAGCATCCGCGTGAGTAACGTCGAAATCATCCGCAGCCGGCGCGTCGGGCCGTCCGACGCGTCGCGCGACGTTGCCTCGGTCCGAGCGTCGGCAGTGGTTGTTCGCCTGGCCGATTTCAGATCCAAGCGCCGCGAGCGAATTTACGATCCCGACAAGATCTGGTCCGGCGAGCACACGGCGCAGGACTACACCGAGCGCTGAGGGACCTGTCGCGAGTGGCTGCGTCCGGATGCACGCGTCGCGCGGCGCGACCGCAGCAGGGCTTCATCGCGTCGACGTGATCGCGAGATGCACGCGAATCCATCCTGCATGGGGTTGCGCAGGAACCGCATCTCGGTCATGAGCTGGCTCTCGCAGAGGATGGCTCGCTCGCCGCATATCGCACGCGTCGGGTCATCTCTGACCGCGATCGCCGATTAGGCGGCGGCGCGCGTCAACCGCGACGGATGGACATGAATTTTCTGGCAGGCTTCGCCGATATTTCGCTGCTTCAGCTCCTGCTCGTCGCCTCCGTTGCTCTCTTTGCTTCCATCATCGGTGGTCTGGCCGGCTACGGCACCGGCGCCTTGATGCCGCTCGTCCTGGTGCCGATGGTCGGTGCCGAGCCGGTGGTGCCGATCATCGCGATCTCGGCGATCCTGACCAATCTCAGCCGCGTCGCGGCCTACATCAAGGAAGCCGATCGCACGCGCGCCGGCATCGTCGTCGCCGCGGCGGCGCTTGCGACGGCGCTCGGCGCCTATGGCTACACACGGCTGACCAATGCCGGCGCGGCCTTCGTGATCGGCACGATGCTGATCATGAGCGTGCCGCTGCGCCGGATTCTGCGCAAGCGCGACGTCCGCATCGGCAATGGCGGGCTCGCCGCCGGTGCCGTCGGCTATGGCGTGCTGGTCGGCGGCACCTCCGGCTCCGGCGTGATCCTGCTGTCGCTCTTGATGGCCGCAGGCCTCGAAGGCGCGGCCGTCATCGCCACCGACGCGATGATCTCGGTCGCGACGGGCATCATCAAGATCTCGGTGTTCGGCCTCGCCGGCGTCGTCACCGCGCAGGTGCTCGCCTTCGCGCTGCTGATCGGCGCGGTCGCCATCCCCGGCGCCTTCCTCGCCAAGGCCTTCGTCGCCCGCATGCCGGTGCACATCCACGCCGCCATCCTCGATGCCGCCGTCATCACCGGCGGCGGCGTGATGATCGCGACAGCGTTGCGGCATCTGCTGCCGGCATAGCGCGCGCTACGCGACGCGTTGATCGTCCTCCTGATTGCCCGGTGTGGGGGCGCCTGACTCCGCGCGCGCAACGATGGCATCGAGCGTCGCGACGGCGCGGTTCGTCATCTCGTCGATCGGCGGCACCATGCCGCCGTTGGCGAGCTCGACGCGGTTGCGCCCGCGGTGCTTGGCGCGGTACAGCGCGCCGTCGGCGACGCGCAGGATTTCCGGCAGATCGATGCCGGCCTCGGGATAGGCGGCGACGCCCACCGAGACCGTGACACGCGGCAACATGCCGTCGCCATAGCTGATATTGAGCGCCTCGACGCGGGCGCGCAGCTCTTCGGCGCGCAGCGCGGCCTCGTCGATCGTGCAGTTCGGCAGCAGCACGACGAACTCCTCGCCGCCGAGCCGGCACGGCAGGTCGCCGTCGGTAAAGCCGGCTTTGAGGATTTCGCCGACGTGCCGTAGCACGGTGTCGCCGGCCTCGTGGCCGTGATTGTCGTTGAACGACTTGAAGTGATCGATGTCCAGCGTGACCAGGCTGACCGGCGTCCCGTTGCGCGACGCCCTGAGCAATTCGCGGCGCGCGGTCTCGATCAGGCTGCGCCGGTTGTTCAGTCCGGTCAGCGCGTCCCGCAGCGACTGGTCGCGCAGGCCTTCGCGCAGCTTCATGTTGGCGATGGCGATCGACAGATGCTCGGCGCAGGCGAGCCCGAGCCGGGCGCGGTCGGCGAAGCGCGCCTTGGCTTGCGCTGCGGTCTCCTCGCCCTTGAAATTGTACTCGACATGCAACAGGCCGACGGTTTCGCCATGGGCGAGGATCGGGATGCAGCAATAGTTCTCATCGGCGCCGTCGTGGACGTGGTCGCAGCGGAATTCGACCTCGTTGGTGCCGTGAATGTAGACGTGGCCGCGGCGCAGGCTCCAGCAATCGTCCGGATGCAGGAAGCGGGTGCGCGCCTCGCCATTCCATTCGGCGGCGACCTCCAGCACGTCGCGGCTGTCGGCGTAGATGTAGAGCGTGCCGGTGCATTCGGGCATCAGGCCGCCGAGCACCTTGGAGATCATCTGGTAGAGTTCGGATTCCGACTTCGCCGATTGCAGCCATTCGCTGAGCTCGGACAAGGTACGCGTCGCCGCATTCAGCCGCTCGTTCTCGACCAGGCTCGCGCGGAACACGGCCAGCGCCCGCGCCATCAGGCCGAGCTCGTTGGTATGGTCGGCATAGGGAATTTCGGTCTGCAGCTCGCCCTTGGCGATCGCCTCCATGCTGCGCGTGATGCGGAAGATCGGCATCGAGACGTCGTGGATGACGAAGAACAGCGTTGCCAGCCCGATCATGACGCTGACGCCGTTGACCGACCACAGCACCCAGCGAAACAGCTGCGCATCCAGCGTCGCGTCCTGGATCGCGCTGTCGGCGCGATGATCGGCGAGCTTGATGGCGTGCTCGACCGCATCGACGACAGCCTGGAAGATCGGAGGCGTCTGGACGTTGACCTCGTGCTCCAGGCGGTTTCGGCTGGCGCCGACCTCGGGCTCGAGCACCACCGCCTGCTGTTTCAGGTACAGCTCCCATTTGTTGATCAACTGATCGAACGCCATCTTCATCGGCGCATCCGAGCCGATCGTCTCCTGGAAGCGCGCGAGCTTGGCCTGCACCTCGACGATGCGGCGGCGGAGCTCGCCCTCCGCCTCGGCGCGCGGATCCGGTGCCGTCGATAACGCGGCGCGGATCGCGACGAGATGGGCGTGCGCGATGCTGACGTTGAGATCGCCGAGCGCTTGGATCTTCGGCACCCGGTCGCGGTTGATGCTCTCGACCGCATCCTGCAGCGCCGACAGCCGCATCGTGGCGAGCACCGACACGCCGGCGAGGATCGCCAGCAGCAGGAAGACCGAGGTCAGGAGCGAATTCCTGATCGACACGCTCAGGGAGATCTGTGGCAGATTGAGAGCCATAATACCGACGCTGCTACCGACGGCTTGCGATCGGTCGAAGCGGCGCGCACGGGCAGGCCGCGTTTTCCCCTCCAAGCCCCGCGCCATCAGACCCTTGGCCGAATTGCAATTCGGTTACGGAAAGTCCGTAGGGCCCCGGGGGCGGCCTCGAATGCCGGACCTGGTTAAATGCAGGTGTGCCGGAAGGGTGAACGTCAGGCTAACGCGGTGTCAGCCCGGCAGCAGCTCGGTCAGCGAGCGGATGATGCGGTCGGGCTTGACGTCCGAGCCTTCCGGCAGGCCGTCGCCATGGACGTCGATCCAGATCGAATAGATTCCGAGCCGCTGCGGCGCGACGATCTCCCATTCCAGATTGTCGCCGATCATCCAGGTGTCTTCCGGGCCGACGCCGAGTCGCTCCATCGCGTGAAGATAAGCGCGCTCCTCGGGCTTGCCGAAGCCGTGCTCGCCCTCGATCTGGATGTGGTCGAAGCGGTGCGCCAGCGCGAAGCGCTCGATCTTGGCGCGCTGCTGCCCGGCCTCGCCATTGGTGACCAGCGCGAGCCGGACGCCGCGCGCCTTGAACTCGTCGATCGCCTCGTGCGCGCCCGGGAAGACGAACATCTGCTCGTCGCGATAGCGGGTGAAGCGGTCGGCGATCCTGATGGCAAGCTCGACCGGCAGGGCAGGGCCGGCACTGGTCAGCGCCGCGAAGCCGCCTTTCACCACCTCCTGCCGCGCCTGGATCAGCTTCATCCGCCATTCCGCGCCGGCGACCGACCAGAAGCTGCGAGCGGAGGCCAGGATCGCGGCGGCGACGGCGTGCGGCGTATGCGGCGCGAGCTCGTCGGCGAACTCGGTGGCGACGATGTTCCAGGCGATCTCGGGTCGGCCATAGGCCGACAGGATGGTGTCATCCATGTCGATCAGCATGGCGCGGGGCAGGGCGGCGGTCATAACAGTCTTACGGTTCAATCAAACGAGGGTTTCAGGGCCATTTCACTTCGGGCGGCATCGACGACAATATGGACTCCACATTGCCACCGGTTTTCAGCCCAAATGTGGTGCCGCGGTCATAAAGCAGGTTGAATTCGACATAGCGGCCGCGGCGGATCAGTTGCTCCTCGCGCTCGGCCTCTGTCCACGGCGCGGCGAAATTGCGCCGCACCAGCTCCGGATAGACCTCGAGGAATGCGCGGCCGACATCCTGGGTAAAGGCGAGATCGGCGTCCCAGTCGCCGGAATCATGGTGGTCGTAGAAGATGCCGCCGATGCCGCGCGGCTCCTTGCGGTGGGGCAAATAGAAGTACTCGTCGCACCAGCGCTTGTATTTGTCGTAGGACGCGACGGTCGCATGCGCATCGCAGGCGCTCTTCATCGCGGCGTGGAAGGCGAGAGTATCGGGGTCTTCCTGATTGCGCCGGCGATCCAGCACCGGCGTGAGGTCGGCGCCGCCGCCGAACCAGGCCTTGGTGGTGACGACGAAGCGGGTGTTCATGTGCACCGCCGGCACATGAGGCGACCACAGATGCGCGATCAGCGAGATGCCCGACGCCCAGAACCGCGGGTCCTCCGCGGCACCGGGGATCTGGCTGCGGAATTCCGGGGCGAACTCGCCATGCACGGTCGAGCAATGCACGCCGACCTTCTCGAACAGCCGGCCGTGCATCATGCTCATCACGCCGCCACCGCCATGTCCGCCGCTGTGGTCGCTGCGCTCCCAGGGCGTGCGCACGAAGCGGGCGGGGGCGCGCGGATAGAGCTCGGCCGGCGCCTCGGCCTCGAGCCGCTCGAACGCTGCGCAGATCTGGTCGCGCAGGCTCTCGAACCAGGCCCGCGCGCGGGCCTTGCGATCCTCGATGGCGGCAGTGGTCATGGACGTCCCCCAGGCACATTGGCGGTCACCTTGTTGTCAAGAAGCCATGACAGCGGGAGGTGACAGCATCGTTGTCGCTGCAGGTGACGTCCTACCACACTCGGTCAGTCCTGCGGACCGAAATAGGTGCAGGTCTCGCGGCAGCTGTCGCGGTGGACGCTGACCTTGGTGACGTGGCCGATCGAGCGGACGCGCTCGTAGATGAAGCGGCAGAGGTTCTCCAGCGTCGGCAGCCCGATCGCCTCGATCTTGTTCAGAAACTTGTGGTCGAGCGTGGCCTGGATCTCGCCCAGGCGCTGCGTCAGCACGCCGAAATCGACCACCATGCCGGTCCTGGGGTCGGGCGTGCCACGCACCGTGACCTCGGCGCGGAAGGAGTGGCCGTGGATTTCCTGGCTCACCTCGCCGAGCGTCGTGTGCGACAGCGCATGCGCGGCCTCGAAGGTGAACGACTTGGTCAATTCCCACATCGGTTCAGTCACAATCCCTATCTGATGCCGATCATCTTGTGCGTCTGCAGGCTGAGCCGCCATTGCGGATGATGCTGGCAATAGTCAATGGCGCGCGCCGTGTTCGCGGCCGCCTCCGGCCCGTCCATCGGCTGCAGCGAAAAGCGCTCGAAGGAGAGCGCTTCGAACTTGTCGGGCTCGGCGCCCGCTTGCGGATAGACCAGCTTCAGCTCGTGGCCCTGCCGCAGCTTCAGCTCGGCGCCGGCCTTCGGGCTGACGCAGATCCAGTCGATCCCGTCAGGCGGAATGAGCGTGCCGTTGGTCTCGATCCCGACTGCAAATCCCTGGGCATGCAGCGCCGCGATCAGGTCCGCATCGACCTGCAGCAGCGGCTCGCCGCCGGTGAGGATCGTATAGCGGTCGGCCGCGCCGCCTGTCCATTGTCCCGCGATCGCCGCGGCCAGAGCAGCGGCGCTGTCATACCGCCCACCCAACGTGCCGTCGGTGCCGACGAAATCGGTGTCGCAGAACCGGCAGGTCGCCGAAGCGCGATCGGCCTCGCGGCCGCTCCACAGATTGCAGCCGGCGAAGCGGCAGAACACGGCGGCACGCCCCGCCTGGGCGCCTTCGCCCTGCAGGGTCATGAAGATTTCCTTCACCGCGTAGCTCACACTGATGGTCCCTCTGGAGACTGCAATTGGACGAAATGTCCAACCTGGCGCAGCGCCTCGCCCGTGGCGATGGCCGCGGCCATGGCGACGTTGAGCGAGCGCAGGCCGGGCTTCAACGGGATGCGCAGCCGTGCATCCGCGGCCTCTGCCACCGTGGCGGGCACGCCGACGCTCTCGCGTCCGAGCAGCAGGATATCGCCGCTGCGATAGCTGAAATCCAGATACGACGTCGCGGCCTTGGTCGTCAGCAGCAGCAGGCGGTGACCGGCCGCGGCCCGCCACGCCTCGAACGCCTGCCAGGAATCGTGCCGCCGCCAGTTCAGCTGATCGAGATAGTCCATGCCGGCGCGGCGGAACTGCCGGTCCGACACGGGAAAGCCCGCCGGCTCGATGATGTGGGCGCCGAGGCCGAGGCATGCGCACAGGCGCAGAATCGTTCCGGTGTTCTGCGGAATATCGGGCTGATAGAGCGCGATCTGCATGCGAATAGGTCTTAAGGATGAGGCGGAATGTCCGCTGATGAAGCGGGAATTGGTGCATGGCGTGCTGCAGGGCCGATAGCGGGCTTGCGCTCGTATCGCAAGGGTGCCAATAGAACGATTCTGGACGGCTTGTTCCTACCGGGGCGGTAGCACGAGCCGTTTTCTGCCGCCGCGGGGGACGCGGGCGCCGGCAGGCATCTCCCGGTCACGTGATCTCCAACGCTGAGATCTGACACGTCGAGCGGGGCGTTGCGCCGGCTGCAACGAAAGAAAGGGTTGGAATCGTGACAGCGTCTACTGCGGATCATCCGACACGCCGGGATTTTCTCTTCGTCGCCACGGGCGCGACCGCAGCGGTCGGTGGCGTGGCCGCCCTGTGGCCCTTCATCTCCCAGATGAATCCCGATGCCTCGACCATCGCGGCGGGTGCGCCGATCGAGGTCGACCTCACCCCGGTCGCCGAGGGGCAGGACATCAAGGTGTTCTGGCGCGGCAAGCCGATCTACATCTCCCACCGCACCAAGAAGCAGATCGAGGAGGTCCGCGCGGTTCCGGTGTCGAGCCTGATCGATCCGGCGACCGACCAGTCGCGCACCAAGGACGGCCACGAGCAGTGGCTCGTCGTGATCGGCATCTGCACCCATCTCGGCTGTATCCCGATCGCCCATGAGGGCAATTACGACGGCTTCTTCTGCCCGTGCCACGGCTCGCAGTACGATGCGTCCGGCCGCGTCCGCCAGGGACCCGCGCCGCTGAACCTGCCCGTCCCGCCCTATCAGTTCGTTTCCGACACCAAGATCCAGATCGGCTGAGCCGACGTTACGTCGGCAAGCTCAAGCTCGATCGTGCAAGATAATTCTTTCAGGAACGCATCATGAGTGGACCATCTGACTACCAGCCGAGCCACCCCGCCTTGAAGTGGCTCGAGCAGCGACTCCCCATCATCGGCCTGGTCCACTCGTCCTTCGTTGCCTATCCGACGCCGCGGAACCTGAACTACTGGTGGACCTTCGGCGCCATCCTGTCGATGATGCTGGGGGTGCAGATCCTGACCGGCGTCATCCTGGCGATGCACTACACGCCGCACGCCGATCTCGCCTTCAAGTCGGTCGAACTGATCGTCCGTGACGTCAACTACGGCTGGCTGATCCGCAACATGCATGCGGCCGGCGCATCCATGTTCTTCCTCGCCGTCTACATCCACATGTTCCGCGGACTCTATTACGGGTCGTACAAGGCGCCGCGCGAGGTGCTCTGGATCCTCGGCGTCATCATCTACCTGCTGATGATGGCCACGGGCTTCATGGGCTACGTGCTGCCGTGGGGCCAGATGAGCTTCTGGGGCGCCACCGTCATCACCAACCTGTTCTCGGCCGTGCCGTATTTCGGCGAGGCCATCGTGACCCTGCTGTGGGGCGGCTACTCCGTCGGTAATCCCACGCTGAACCGCTTCTTCGCGCTGCATTACCTGCTGCCGTTCCTGATCGCCGGCGTGGTCGTGCTGCACGTCTGGGCCCTGCACGTCGCCGGTCAGAACAACCCGGCCGGCGTCGAGCCGAAGACCGAGAAGGACATGGTGCCGTTCACGCCATACGCGACCATCAAAGACTTCTTCGGCGTCACCTGCTTCCTGATCTTCTATTCCTGGTTCATCTTCTACATGCCGAACTATCTCGGCGAGGCCGACAACTACATCCCGGCCAACCCGGCGGTGACTCCGGCGCACATCGTCCCCGAATGGTACTACCTGCCGTTCTACGCGATCCTGCGCTCGATCCCGAACAAGCTGGCCGGCGTCGTGGCGATGTTCGCGGCCATCATCGTGCTGGTGTTCCTGCCCTGGCTCGACGCGGCCAAGACCCGCTCGAACAAGTACCGCCCGCTCGGCAAGCAGTTCTTCTGGATCTTCTTTGCCGTCTGCATCGGCCTCGGCTATCTCGGCGCCCAGCCGCCGGAGGGCATCTACGTCATCCTCGGCCGCATCCTGACCGTGCTGTACTTCGCCTACTTCCTGATCGTGCTGCCGCTGCTGTCGGTGATCGAAAAGCCGCGTCCGCTGCCGAACTCGATCGCCGACGACGTGCTGGCCAAGTCGGGCCGCAAGGCGGTCGCCGCCGTCGCGATCGCGCTGGTCGCCGTCGGCTCGCTGCTCTCCGTCGGCATGGGCGAGGCCCGTGCCAGCGAGGGCAGCGCCACGCCGCCGTCGGCGACGTGGTCGTTCGCCGGCCCGTTCGGCAAGTTCGATCGTGGCGCTGTGCAGCGTGGCCTGAAGATCTACAAGGAAGTCTGTTCGGCCTGCCACTCGCTGAACTTCGTGGCATTCCGCAATCTCGCCGAGCCCGGCGGCCCCGGCTATACGCCGGCGCAGGCGGCGGCCTTCGCGGCCGAGTACAAGATCAAGGACGGTCCGAACGACGCCGGCGACATGTTCGAGCGTCCGGGCCGCCCGGCCGACTACTTCCCGGCGCCGTTCCCGAACGAGCAGGCGGCGCGCGCGGCGAACGGCGGCGCGGCTCCTCCGGATCTGTCGCTGATCGCCAAGGCGCGCTCCTACAAGCGGGGCTTCCCCTGGTTCCTGATCGACCTGTTCACCCAGTTCCAGGAGCAGGGCCCGAACTACATCAACGCGCTGCTGCAGGGCTATGAGGACAACCCGCCGCACGGCGTCACCATCCCGGACGGCTCGTACTACAACAAGTACTTCCCCGGCAACGCGATCAAGATGCCGAAGCCGCTGTCCGACGGCCAGGTGACCTATGACGACGGCTCGCCGACGACGCTGGCGCAATATGCCCACGACGTCACGACCTTCCTGATGTGGGCCGCCGAGCCGCACATGGAAGCGCGCAAGCGTCTCGGCTATCAGGTGTTCATCTTCCTGATCATCTTCGCCGGCCTGATGTACTTCACCAAGAAGCGCGTCTGGGCCGCCGCCCACTGAGCGGCGCGCGGACATCACTGCTGAGTTTGAAAAAGCCCCTGCGGGGGCTTTTTTGTTGGCCGTCTGCGACTGGCGGATGCGGAGCACAGCTGGCGCGGCACGAACGGAGCGCTCCCTCTCCCCGTCCTTACGGGGAGAGGGCTGGGGTGAGGGGCAGCCGCACGGGCGGTGCATCGAGGTGATGAGCAAATGCGCAAGCAGTGATCGCTGAGAGACCTGTACCCCATCCTGATTGCATCTGACGATGCAATCAGACCTCGCCCCTCCCTAGCGAAGCGTCGCTTCGCTAGGGAGGGGCGAGGTGCACCGTGCCCGTCGCCGGAGCAGTGGCAGCATGAGCTTCTGGTCGGGCATCTCAAGAGGTCTTGTCAGCAAGCCTTACGAGAATTGGAGCCACCCATGTCCTCACTCCTCGCGTTCGCCGGCGCAGCCGTGCTCGAGATCGCCGGCTGCTTCGCGTTCTGGGCGTGGTTGCGCCTTGGCCAGTCGCCGCTGTGGCTGCTGCCCGGCATGGCCGCGCTCGCCGGCTTCGCCGCGTTGCTCACCGTCGCCGACAGCCCGCTCGCCGGCCGCGCCTATGCCGCCTATGGCGGCATCTACATCGCCGCGGCGCTGTCGTGGGGCTGGCTGGTCGAAGGCCACCGGCCGGATGTCTGGGACGTCGCCGGCGCGCTGATCTGCCTCGCTGGCATGGCCATAATCCTGTTCGCCCCGCGCGCGATGCCGGTGTAGCGCTGTACTGCCTGTTCTCGACGTTTCTCGCTCCGTCATTCCGGGGCGCGCGGAGCGCGAGCTCGGAATCCATAGCCACAGGCCGGCTTGGGACGAAGAGCAGAGCCGAGCCATCCCCGTTCCTCACGATCAGTCGTGGTTATGGATTCCGGGCTCGCCCTTCGGGCGCCCCGGAATGACGAGAGGCGCTTTCGACAAGGTGACCGATGGACCACTGCTCTCACGTTCGAGCGAAGCCTCCGGCCTGTTGTCGCACCGTCACGGGATTTGCGGTAAACCGCAATCCCAACTGTCAACAGAAACGACGGAGGACCACATGGGCACTCTTATCAGCTTCAAGCGTCCCGACGGCCAGGAGGCCAAGGGCTATCTCGCCAAGGCGGCGAAGGCCGATGCGCCGGGCGTCGTCGTCATTCAGGAATGGTGGGGCCTGCAGGACCAGATCAAAGGCATGGCCGACCGTTTCGCGCTCGCCGGCTTCAACGCACTGGCGCCGGATCTCTACAAGGGCACGGTGGTGCCGTATCACGACACGGACGCGGCGGGGCGCGAGATGAACTCGCTCGACTTCATGGACGCGACCACGCAGACCGTGCGCGGCGCCGCGCAATATCTCGCCCGCAACGGCGCCAAGGTCGGCCTCACCGGCTTCTGTCTCGGCGGCGCGGTGACGATCATCGGCGCCACCAAGATCGACGAGCTCGCCGCCGGTGTCGTGTTCTACGGCATCCCGCCGGAGCAGGCGGCGAAGCCCGCCGACGTCAAGATCCCGCTGCAGGCGCATTTCGCCAACACCGACGATTGGTGCACGCCGGCGCTGGTCGACGGTTTCGAGAAGGCGATGCAGGCCGCCGGCAAATCGCTCGAGCTGTATCGCTACGACGCCGAGCATGCCTTCGTGAACGAGCAGCGCATGACGGTGCACGACCGCGCCGCCGCCGAGCTCGCCTGGGGCCGGGCCACGGCGTTCTTCCACAAACATCTCGGATGAGCTGAGCGCGTCGCGCCGACCGATCGATCCGCGCGGGTCAGACCGCGCGGGCGGTCGCTGCGCCCGGCGCCAACGGTTCGACATCGTCGCTGATCGAACCGTTGTCCACCGGTTCCGGAGAGGCCGCGCTGGCCGCCTCGTCGGCGGATCGCCGTCGACGCTTTGTCCTCTTCGCCTGCGCTTCGAGGAAGCAATCGAGCAGCGTCTGCTGCTTCGGGAGCGCATGCGACACGGAAGGCTGTTTGCCGCGAGCCATGTTAACCAAGGTAATTCAATATGGTTAACCAATCATTGCCACACTATTGCAGATAGACAACAGGTGTTGCCTTCACGCCCGGTCAAGTTATGTAACTTTTTGGGCTGACGGCAACTGCCGGTAGGTGAATAAGGCGTGATACACGCGCGCAACATGAGGTTGTGATGTGTGTCACACCCGGTGGATGCAGGTTTTCTCCCCGCGTCCGGCCTCTTATGCCCGCGAATCACCTTTGTTTCCGGCGGGTCTTGCGCGGCAGCTGCGTTCGCGCAGCTGTCGTGTCGTTCATTATCCGAACCGGCGCGCGCCGCCGTTTGTCGGACGATATCAATCTGAGGTAGCATCCCCGAATTCTTTGTTCTGTTCAGGGAGACGGCATTTGAGTGTGGCCTTTGCGCTCGCGGGCCTGGGCGGCTTGAACGCCCATGGCGCCGGCTTTCTCGATACCGCCCGTGCCTGGGGCGTCGCGCCGGATCTCGTGACGGTGACTTCGGGCCAGATCCTGGTGCTCGCCGCCTGGCTGCAGGGCCGAGACCTGCGCGATGAGCTGATCTCCTCGGACCGCGCACGTGATCCGACGTCGCAACTGCGCACGGTGATGTTCGGCTATCCCGGCGTGTTCCGCCCCGCCTATGCGGAGGCGCTGGCGCGCTTCGCCTCCTGGCCGGACTGGCGCGACGGTCCGTTCAACGTGCTCGCCGATCGCCTGCTGCCGGCGCAGCAATACGTCCCGGTGCGCAGCGAGGCCGACTTCGTCCGCACCGCGGAGACGCTGAACGCGACGCCGATCGGCGTCGTCTTCAACACCTACGACCCCGAGGCCGGCACCGGCTGTCTTTACGGCAACGACGCCGCGCGCGACCTGCTGCCGCAGCAGAAGTCGATCCGCAACGACCATGGCGAAAAGGCGCGACGCTCGGCCGCGAAGCGCGACCTGCGCTATGCCTCCGACGTCAGCGCCGAGCGCTCCATCCGTCCGATCACGCCGGAGGCGATCAAGGCCGCGCTGTGGCTGTCGCTCTACGGCTTCACGGCGCTGCCCCAGGGACAGATGGACGGCGCCTATCACCGCGCCAGCATCATCTCCGAACTCCACCGCTTCGACCGCATCTTCGCCGTTCGCCCGCTCGCTCAGGGCTGGCAGGGCCACGCTCCCGCCAATTGGTTCGAGGTGCAGGACTGGACCACCGAGATGTGGTTCTCGGTCGGCTACAAGGCCGAAGTCGACGCGCTGAAGCGCATCAACGACCTGATCGAGGCCGGCGTCATCACCGACTCGAAATACAAGCCCGTCGAGCTCGTCGAGATCCAGCCGGAGACTCCGGCCGGCTACTTCAACTACTTCGTCGAGCGCGGCGAGGTGTATGAGAGCGCGGTGGCGGCGACGGAGCAGAAGTTCGGGGAACTCGGACTGACGAAGCCGATGCCGTAGTGATACGGTGCGCATTCGCGCTGAACACGGCCTTTGCCGCTTCGGACGTGCCGGTTCCTTCAACCAAACTTAAGACGAACTTGATTGCCTGATGACCTCACGCTTCGGCTCGAGGCTTCCGCATTTCTCGGCCTCGCTGCACGAGCTCATCTCCATCCGGCTCATATCGGACGCAACGACGCGTCCATTCCTGGCGATAGTGCGCCCTCGTGCGAGGGCGCCGCGAGTGATCGCCCGCGCCGCCATTTTCGGGACTCCGCAATGAACAACCTCAAGATCCGTTCGAAGATCATCGTGCTGCTGCTGCTGCTCGGCCTCGTGAGCCTCGGCAGCGTCGCTTATTCGGGCCTGTCGATGAAGTCGATCGACGATCACTACAGCGCCCTGATCGACCACGAGGACAAGGCGGCCGTTCTCAGCTCGCGATCGGGCCGGGTGCTGATGGCCGTTCTTGCCAATGCTTATAGCCTTGCCTTCGAGTCCACCGACGCGGGCAATGCAGCCGTGCTGAAGGAGCTGCGTGACAATCAGAAGCTCTATCTCGACCAGCTGGATGAGATTGCGCGGCTCGTTCCCGGTTTCGCCACGCAGGTCTCGTCCACGCAGTCGACGGTGCGGTCCGCTTTCGAGCGGTGCGCGCCTGCGATCAACCAGGCGGCGTCGACGACCAGCGAAGCCGGGACGTTTGCTGCCGGCGCGGCGCTGAAGACGACGTGCGAGCCGACGATGCTCAGTGCGCTCGCGACGCAACGACAACTGACGGAGGCCTTGCAGAAGAGCTCTTCGCGGCTGTCCGACGCTCTGACCGGCGAGACGCATCAGACGATCTTCATCGCCACTGCTGCCACCATCGCGGGCTTGATCGTCGCGCTGGTCATCTCGTTCATGGTGTCGACGTCTTCGATCAGCCGCCCGATGGCCGAGGTCACCGACGCCATCGTCCGCATGGCAAGGAACGATTTCAGCGTGACGCTGAGGCAGAGCGGACGCAGCGACGAGATCGGCCAGTTGGCGAAATCCTCGCTCGAATTGCGCGAGACTCTGGTACGGGCGCGCGAGATCGAGGCGGAGGCCGCGCAGCAGAAGCAGGAGGCCGAGCAGCGGCGCAAGTCCGACATGCAGCAACTGGCGTCGAGCTTCGAGGCCGCTGTTGGCAACATCGTCCGTACGGTGTCGACGGCGTCCTCCGACCTGGAAGTGGCGGCGACGACGTTGAGCCGCACCGCAGATACCACGCAGTCGCTGTCCTCGACGGTCGCCGTCGCCTCCGAGCAGGCCTCGGCCAACGTGCAGAGCGTCGCCTCGGCCACGACCGAAATGTCGACCTCGGTCGGCGAGATCGCCCGCCAGGTTCAGGAGGCGTCGCGCATCGCCGACGAGGCTGTCAAACATGCGGAGAAGACCGACGGCCAGATCAGCGAGCTGTCTGAGGCCGCCAGCCGCATCGGCGACGTCGTCAAGCTGATCACGGACATTGCCGGCCAGACCAATCTGCTGGCGCTGAACGCCACCATCGAGGCCGCCCGTGCCGGCGATGCCGGCCGCGGCTTCGCCGTGGTCGCCCAGGAGGTGAAGGCGCTGGCGGCACAGACCGCGAGCGCCACCGGCGAGATCAGCGCGCAGATCATGGCGATGCAGGGCGCGACGCAGACCTCGGTGATGACGATCAAGGAGATCGGCGGCACCATCAACCGCATCGCCGAGATCTCTGCCGCCATTGCCGCCGCCATCGAGCAGCAGGGTGCCGCCACCCAGGAGATCGCCCGCAACGTCGACCAGGCCGCGCAGGGCACCACGCAGGTGGCCTCCAACATCACCGAGGTGAACCGCGGAGCAGGGGAGACCGGTGCTGCATCCAGCCAGGTGCTCACCTCCGCGCAGTCGCTGTCGCAGGAGAGCAGCCGGCTGAAGAACGAGCTGGATCGTTTCCTCGGACAGCTGCGCGCGGCGTAGCGAGCGTCTCGCGGCGTCTGCCGACCGAAGCGATCAAGGGCTCCCGAGAGGGAGCCCTTTTGTTTGCTCGTCTCACCAGCGCTGCGCACGACAGCGCTCGAGAATGCTTCACCTTCGCGCCCTGACGCATGCGCCCAGATCCCGAATTGTCCTGCGGTCTCAAGCTGATTTGGCCTGTCCAGTCCTGCACCGGAAAATATTCCTGTTTCTAATTTTCAGAATTCATGCTTAGATGCGCGCGTCCCATCCCGGCACGAGGGGCGTATCGCGATCGTCACGACACGCGGGGTGGAGATGCGGTGGGCGCGTCACGTCGCAGCATGGCTGATGTTGTGCGGACGAACGGCGGGCGCGCACGGTGAAGTCGCATGGTCCTGGCCTCCCGACGCTGAGGCTACGCCGGTGGTGATGATGATCCGCCGGTCACGGGGGCAAGACAGCCCGGTCCCCGGGGAGAATGCGTATAATCCGTCAAACCATCGCGCAGGGAAGGCCGGTCGTCCGGCTGACCTGTGGTGACTGCCGCCTGCTTTTTTTGCTGCAGGCGGGCCATGGGCATCAGCCGATGCCCGGCCTTCCCTGCGCCCTCGACTTGGAGGGCGGATGATGAAGCATAGCTCGGGCGCGGGATGCGTCGCGAGGACGTGCATGCTCGTTCCCGGAATAGCGCGCTTGTGGCGGAGCAGAAGGACATCCCGCAGGTCGATGGAGCCCAAGGTCTCGCGGCGGAGCCGGTCGGCTCCCCTCCCCCTTGCGGGGAGGGGTTGGGGGTCGGGGTCCACGGGCGATGAACTCTCTGGGAGCTCAAGCCATGTTTGTGCGAGTGATGAAGCTAGGTCGATCAGGCTGCACGCTGGAGCGCCGGCAGGGAGACGCCGGCGCTGGCGTTGTTTGTTGGCTCATCGAGAGAGCGGGACTCGTGGACCCCCACCCCCAACCCCTCCCCGCAAGGGGGAGGGGAGTTGGCAGCTGGGCCCATCCGAGAGTTCGAGCGCCTTGGCGGCTAAATGGGACGTCGATCTTGGCTCCCACCCCCACCTGTGTCCCCGCCGCCCTTGACCCCGGCCGTCCCCCGTGGTCATTTCCCCGCCATGAGCACCGTCGTCCGCCCAGCCCGTCTCTGGTGGCGCACCTTGTAAAAGGTGGCCGGTGCGATTCATTTGACATTCGATCGCAGAGGGGCCGCCACGCAGCGGCGGCTTCCGGTTGGTCCTGTGTGGCGTTTCCTCGGCAAATTCCGTAAGAGGACGCCCAAGAGGACCCCATGAACAGGACCGTTTTCGCCCTTCCGGCCCGCAGCGACTACCGCACGTCAGGCGGTCTCGCGATCACGCGCGCCGTCGAGCAGTTTTCCGGCGGCGCCAGCCGGCTGGACGACCTGATCGACCTGCTCGACCGCCGCCGTGGCGTGGTGCTGTCCTCCGGCACCACCGTGCCCGGCCGCTACGAGAGCTTCGACCTCGGTTTCGCCGATCCGCCGCTGGTGCTGGAGACCAAGGGCACCGATTTCACTCTGCAGGCGCTGAACCGCCGCGGCGAGGTGCTGATCGCCTTCCTCAAGGACACGCTGCGCGAGCCCTGCGTGGTCATTACCGCGGCGTCGCCGGCGCGACTGGCCGGCCACATCGTCCGCGGCCCCGCTCCGGTCGAGGAGGACCAGCGCACCCGGCGCGCCAGCGTGATGTCGCTGGTACGCGCGATGATCGCCGCACTGTCGGCCAATGACGATCCGCTGCTCGGCCTGTTCGGCGCCTTCGCCTACGACCTCGTGTTCCAGATCGAGGACCTCGAACAGAAGCGGCCGCGCGAGAAGGACCAGCGCGACATCGTGCTCTACGTGCCGGATCGCCTGCTGGCCTATGACCGCGCCACTGGCCGTGGCGTGGTTCTGTCTTACGATTTTTCCTGGAGCGGCCAGTCGACATCGGGCCTGCCGCGCGAGACCGACGCGAGCATCTACTTGAAGGAGCCGCGCCAGGGCTTTGCCGACCACGCGCCCGGCGAGTACCAGGCGACGGTCGAGAAGGCGCGCGCGGCGTTCGCCCGCGGTGATCTGTTCGAGGCGGTGCCCGGCCAGCTGTTCGCCGAGCCCTGCGAGCGCTCGCCGGCGGAAGTGTTCCAGCGGCTCTGCCGCATCAACCCGTCGCCCTATGGCGCGCTGATGAATCTCGGCGACGGCGAATTCCTCGTCTCGGCCTCGCCGGAAATGTTCGTCCGCTCCGACGGAAGGCGTGTCGAGACCTGCCCGATCTCCGGCACCATCGCGCGCGGCCGCGACGCGATCGGCGATGCCGAGCAGATCCGCCAACTGCTGAACTCGGAAAAGGACGAGTTCGAGCTCAACATGTGCACCGACGTCGATCGCAACGACAAGGCGCGCATCTGCGTGCCCGGCACCATCAAGGTGCTGGCGCGCCGCCAGATCGAGACCTATTCGAAACTGTTCCACACCGTCGATCACGTCGAGGGCATGCTGCGGCCGGGCTTCGACGCGCTGGATGCGTTCCTCACCCACGCCTGGGCGGTCACCGTGACCGGCGCGCCAAAGCTGTGGGCGATGCAATTCGTCGAGGACAATGAGCGCTCGCCGCGGCGCTGGTACGCCGGCGCGATCGGCGCGGTGAATTTCGACGGCTCGATCAACACCGGTCTCACCATCCGCACCATCCGCATGAAGGACGGCCTCGCCGAGGTGCGCGTCGGCGCCACCTGCCTGTTCGATTCCGACCCGGCGGCCGAGGACAAGGAGTGCCAGGTCAAGGCGGCGGCGCTGTTCCAGGCGCTGCGCGGCGATCCGCCGAAGCCGCTGTCCTCGACCGCGCCGGACGCCACCGGCTCGGGCAAGAACGTGCTGCTGATCGATCACGACGATTCGTTCGTGCACATGCTGGCTGACTACTTCCGCCAGGTCGGCGCCAACGTCACTGTGGTGCGCTACATCCATGCGCTGACCATGCTGGCAGAGCGCAACTGGGACCTGATCGTGCTGTCGCCGGGGCCGGGCCGCCCGGAGGACTTCAAGATCTCGACGACCATCGACGCGGCACTCGCCAGGAAGCTGCCGATCTTCGGCGTGTGCCTCGGCGTGCAGGCGATGGGCGAATATTTCGGCGGCCAGCTCGGCCAGCTCGCGCAGCCCGCGCACGGACGCCCATCACGCGTGCAGGTGCGTGGCGGCCGGCTGATGCAGGGGCTGCCGAACGAGATCGTCATCGGCCGCTATCATTCCCTGTTCGTCGAGCGCGACAGCATGCCGGAGGTGCTGACGGTGACGGCGGCGACCGAGGATGGCGTGACGATGGCGATCGAGCATAAGACGCTGCCGGTCGGCGGCGTGCAGTTCCACCCGGAATCGCTGATGTCGCTCGGCGATGCCGTGGGGTTGAGGATCGTGGAGAATGCGTTCCGGCTCAATCAGCCGGGGAGTTGATCAACACCGTCATTGCGAGGAGCGCAGCGACGAAGCAATCCAGTTCTTCTCTCGCGGTCCCTGGATTGCTTCCGCCTTCGCCCAAACGGGCTTCGGCGGACATGTCGCTTCGCTCGCAATGACGGCAACACATAGAGTGGATGAGAGCACGATGACGTTCGATCTGGACATCAAGAACACGGTCCGCACCATTCCGGACTATCCCAAGCCCGGCATCCTGTTCCGGGACATCACGACCTTGCTGGCGGACGCGCGCGCGTTCCGCCGCGCGGTCGACGAGCTTGTGCATCCGTGGGCCGGCTCGAAGATGGACAAGGTCGCCGGCATCGAGGCGCGCGGCTTCATCCTCGGCGGCGCGGTCGCGCACCAGCTCTCGGCGGGCTTCGTGCCGATCCGCAAGAAGGGCAAGCTGCCGCACAAGACCGTCAGCATGTCCTATGCGCTGGAATACGGCACCGACGAGATGGAGATGCATGTCGACGCGGTGCAGCCCGGCGAGCGCGTGATCCTGGTCGACGACCTCATCGCCACCGGCGGCACGGCGGAGGGCGCGGTGAAGCTGCTGCGCCAGATCGGCGCCACCGTGGTGGCGGCCTGCTTCATCATCGATCTGCCGGATCTCGGCGGCGCCGCCAAGCTGCGCGCGCTCGACGTGCCCGTGCGCTCGCTGATCGCGTTCGAGGGCCATTGAGGAGGCGGCATCAGGACCGCTGCATCAGGAGCTCGTTCTCGATCTCCCGGAACGCGTAATAGTTGCGGCGGATCCATTGATAGAGCTCGGTGGAGCCGTCCTTCTCCTGGCGCAGATAGCCGGTGAAGGAGAACGAGAAACGCTCGATATAGGTCCTGAGGAAGGCCGGCAGGGCGGCGATGCGCAGGTGCTTGCCGCGGCTGTAGAGGTCGGGCAGCTCCTCGCGCAGCACGTGGTCGTTCTCGACCACGATCAGCTGGGGCCGGGGGATCTGTCGCCGCAGGCTTTCATAGGCGCGCATCGACACCCGGTCGCCTTCCGCACAATAGAGGACGATCGGGACCACGTTCCGCCGTGCGGCCTCCTTCAAAAAGCCGATCTCCTCGGACATTTTGAAGAACTCGTCGAACGAGTAGAAGCCGAGGTCGATCACCTTGGCGATGCCGTCGTTGAGGATCACCCGATCCATCAATTGGATCTTGCCGTAGGTGTCCTCGA
This sequence comes from Bradyrhizobium sp. HKCCYLRH3099, assembly GCF_051167855.1. NCBI lineage: Bacteria > Pseudomonadati > Pseudomonadota > Alphaproteobacteria > Hyphomicrobiales > Nitrobacteraceae > Bradyrhizobium > Bradyrhizobium sp. HKCCYLRH3099. The sequence continues at coordinate 73,173 of NZ_JBNPTW010000016.1, read as the reverse complement.
TGGTCGCGGTTTCCGTGATCTGCGGCAGATAGTCGAGCAGCGACGGCTCGCGCAGGGTGACGTCGAAGGCGAGCACCTGGCCGTTCTTGAGCAGCAGGAACTCGCTCAGGACCCGCGCAAGCAGCGTCTTCCCGGACTGCGGCCGGGGCGAGCAGACGATGTAGACGGGCGTCGCGGGCATCCGACCTATATCAGGTCAAACGCGCCTGCGATAAAGCCCCATCATTCACGGAGCTGCTATTTTTCCCCGGCAGGCCGCGGCGCCGCCGGCTTGCTCGACCCGACGATGTCGGTCAGCTTGATCCGGTCGTACTCGCTCCAGACATTGGCGAGCCAATGCCGGACATAGCCGCGCAGCACGAAGGAGTAGTTGGCGGCCTCGTCGCGCGGGCCCTTGTTGGCGACGAATTTGAGGAACGGCACCGAGGCGACCTCGACCTGCTCGAACGCCATTTCGTTCAGCTTCGGGATGGTCAGCTCGGTCGCATCCTTGATGCGGTGGAAGTAGGAATTGTAGGTCGACTGGTCCCACTCGAAGAAGCTGGTGTTGTTGATGAAGTTCTTCACCAGGAAATACTTCGCCCCGATCATGTAGCTCGCCGTCTCGGCGATCTCGTCCAGCGAAGCGATCGAGGAGCCCAGGATGTGGAACACCGCGAAGGTGATCTGGCCGGAGCGGGCGGCGTCAAGGAAGCCGATGTCGCGCAAGGCAGCCAGGGTGGGGGACATCAGGCCGGCGCGGACGTCGATCACGGTCACCGAGGGCGCCACCGCGCTCAGGGTGTCGAAGATCTTCATCTGGTCCGGCGTCGAGTTCATGTCGACGATCTCGGTGATTTCCGGATGGAAGCGCTTCAGCGTGCCGCGCGGATGCTCGGTGTCGAACGCCCGGGTGGGGACGTTGTTGGCGCTGAAATAATCGAGCAACGTCCGGGACACCGTGGTCTTGCCGACCCCGCCCTTGTCCGCGCCCACCACAACCACTGCCGGTTTCGCCATGGAAAGTCCTTCAGCCCTGAGGCCGGCCAGTGGGCCGGCGCATTGCATTCTGCTTTGGGCGCGAACATGGCAGAAACGCTGAAGAATTCAAATTCATTGCAGCACGGGACGGGGGAAATTTGCGCCTTTGCTGCAACAGGAGGGAGCAATCGGGCGCATTCTCGCTCGGCCGTCGGGACGAACGCGGAGACACTTGAGAGGGAATGGCAAGACGGCCGCTCGCCGCCTTTGACTGGCGGGCGAACAATCGTCTCGCTTGCGCGTCAGTGTCGTCCCCAGGGACCCGCGGCCGGCGTCGTCCAGGGGCCTGCCGGCGTATCTTGCCCGGCAGCGGACGTGCTACCCGCTCCATTGGCGCCGCCCCAGGGGCCGGACGGGGGCAGCGGCGGCGGCGCGTCATTTGCCGTTTCAGCGGCGGTGCTGTCGGCGTCTTCAGCCTCCGACGGCAGCGCCAGCGGGCCTGGATCATGGCCGCCGGCGAACTTGATCAGGGCCTGGACGCGGGCATCCACCGAGGGGTGGGTGGCGAACAGGTCGGCAAAACCCTCCCGGGGATTGTCGACGCACAATTCCATCACGGCCGAAGTGGCGCCGGGCAGCTCGCCGCGGCCCTCGATCTTGCGCAAGGCGCTGATCATGGCGTCCGGGTTCTTGGTCAGCTCGACCGCGCCGGCGTCGGCCAGATACTCCCGCGTGCGCGACAAGGCCAGCTTGACGACCTGGGACAGCAGCCAGGCGAGCACGATCAGCACCACCGCGACGATCACGACGATGATGGCGCCGCCGCCGGAGCCCTTGCGGTCGGAATCCGACGACGATGAGGAGGACGACGACGAGCGGCCCCAGCCGCCGCCCCAGCTCATGTTGGTGAACAGCCGAAAGAACAATTCGCCGAAGAAGCCGACCACGCCGGCGATGATGACGGCCACCACCATCAGCTGGACGTCGCCGTTGCGGATATGGGTCAGCTCGTGACCCAGCACCGCCTCGATTTCCTGGTCGTCGAGTGCCGCGAGCAGGCCGGTGGTGACCGTGACCGAATATTGCCGCGGGTTGAGGCCGGTGGCGAAGGCGTTCAGCGCCGGGCTGTCCATGATCTTCAGCTGCGGCATCGTGATGCCGCGCGAGATGCAGAGGTTTTCCAGCAGATTGTACAGCCGCGGCTGTTCCTGGCGGGTCACTGCGGCCCCGCCGGTCACCGCATCGATCATCTTCTGGTGGAAGAAATAGGCGATCACGATCCAGGCGGCCGCCCCGATCGTGGCCCAGGGCAGCGCCTTGATCAGGTCGCGTGTGGCGGCGTTCATGTAATAGGCGACGCTGCCATTGCCGTTGATCATGACCTCCGCGATCAGCGCGCCCGCGAACACCAGGACGTAGATCAGCAGGAACAGGCCGCCGAGCAGCAGCATCGAACGGGTCTTGTTCGATGCGATGTGGGTGTAGAGACCGTAGGCGGCCATGATGTCGGGCCCTTCAGCGGAGAGGGCGCCGGCTCAGAACTTGACGCTCGGCGCGGCCTCGACCTCCGCGCGGCTGGTACCGAGATCGAAGAATTCCTTGCGGGTGAAGCCGAAGGTGCCGGCGAACAGCGCCGCGGGCAGCTGCTGGATGCCGGTATTGTATTCCTGAACGGCATTGTTGAAGAAGCGGCGGCTGGCGGCGATCTTGTTCTCGATGTCCGAGAGCTCGCCGGCGAGCTGCTGGAAATTGGCGTTGGCCTTGAGGTCCGGATAGGCTTCGGACAGCGCGATCAGCCGGCCGAGCGCGCCGGTGAGCTGGCCTTCGGCGGCGGAGACCTGCGCCGGGCCCTGAGCCGAAATGGCTGCGTTCCGCGCCTTGATCACCTCGTCCAGGGTGCCGCGCTCATGCGCGGCGTAGCCCTTCACGGTCTCGACCAGGTTCGGGATCAAATCGTGGCGCAGCTTGAGCTGGACGTCGATGTCGGCAAAGGCCTGCCCGACGCGCTGGCTGAGGGCCACCAGCCGGTTGTAGGCGCCGAAGGCGAACAGCACGAGAATGACGAGGATGCCGAGGACGATCCAGCCGGACATGACGGGCTCCGAGGGAGAGGGCAGGAGGACGAGGCGGCCGGCACATGGCGGCGCCGCCGGTCCCAGGGTGGACCGGCGTGCATTGGTCGCGGCAGGGCGGCTGCCCGTTCAAGCCGCGCCGGCCCAAGTGCCTTGTTCGGCTGTCGTCCAGGCGTCCGGCCCGATGTCAGCGGCTTCGGCTTAATAGGGGCGAGCGACCCGCCATTTCTGGTCGGGATCGTTGCCCTTGATGTCGCCCGGCGCCGTATCGGCTTGCGAGGTGTAGAGCGGGCGATAGCGGTAGGCCCACATCTTCTTGCCGTCGCTGCGGGTGATGACGGTGAAATCGCCGGTCGCGACCGCATTGTCGGGCGCGGGCAGCGGCGGACGCTTCTGGGCGCACTCGCCGTCGCAGGTCGACTTGTTTCCGGTGTTGTCGCGCTCGGTATAGTACAGCGTCATGCCCTTCAGGTCGGTCAGGATCGGGCCGTTCTTGCCGACGACCGCCTTGGCCGGCGCCGGACCGGCTTCCTGCTTCGGGGCGGGCGGCGGTTCGGATCCATGGCCTCCGCCGTGCCCTCCGGCAAAGGCGCTTCCTGCCGAAGCCATCAGAATTGCAGCGATCGTCATCGTCCTGAACATCGACACGCGTTCCCTTGTGAGCAGCGCCTTCGGCGCCCGTTGCAGCTCACCGTAGCAAGCGCAGGTTTTTCTCGGGTTTCGCGAAGTCGACAAAATGAGAGACAAGCGCGACTTGACGTTAACCATGCCGGGCCGCGTGGGTCTCTAGGGACGTGGCGGCAGCTCCACGCCGTCGCCCCAGTCCCAGCGCCGGGCCGCGGCGAAAGCCGGCTTGTCGCGGCGGGGAATGCTGACCGTGGCCGCGGTCCCATCGGCCAGGCACAGCTTGGCCGTCGCCGCGATCTTCGTCACCATCGGCGGCGCCAGGACGCGCGCGGCCGCACGATGCGCGACGGGCTGTCGGGTCACGGCGACGAAGCTGAACTTCTCGTCCTCGAACGGCACATCCGCGCCCTTGAGCTCACGATGCGCCCGCGAGCGGGCCAGCCGCTGGACGAAGTGGCACCAGTCCGGTGCGATCAGCGGACATGCCGCCGCATGCGGGCAGGGGGCCGCCACATGAGCGCCTGTTGCGATCAACTGGTCCCGGGCCGCGATGATCCGCTGATAACCGGCCGGCGTACCAGGCTCGACGATGAGCAGGGCGCTGCCAGCCTTTTCCCACAGCAGGTCGACGACGGACCTACGCTCCATGTCGCTCAGTTCATTGATGACGTAGCTCGCGATCACGAGATCAGCGCGCTCGGCACGATCGAGCAGGGTGCGTGTAGTGCCCAGCGCGTAGGTCAGATCGCGGCTGTGCAGCCCATCCTCGGCCAACGAGAGCGCCAGGGTGCGCAAGGCAGGATTCGCATCGATGGCGTTGAACGATGTCAGCGAGGAGAACGCTTCGGCGGCCGCGAAGCTGGCTGTGCCCGGCCCCGCGCCGACATCGAGCAGCGAGGATGGAGCGAAGTCGGGGCTCGCCTGGATCAAAGCATTCAGGCTCGCAGCCACCGCAGCATACGTCGCCGGCATCCGCACGGTGGCATAGGCAATCGCGTCGGCGTCGGTGGTGATCGCTCCGGAATTGCCGCCGCTGCGGTAGGTGTCGGAGATACGCGCGGCGCGGGCTGCTGCATCCTGCCGCGACTGTCCATGCAGCTTGGCTTCGAGTGCGGCCTTGAGCGCGGCGGGAAGACCGGGAGAGATCATTGGTGCTCTCCAAGCATCATTCCGGATGCCGCTGACGCGGCGATCCGGGATGACTTAGCAGCGTCACGCCACCTGCTGGTCGAGGATCTTCACGGCCTCGTCGAGCGCGACCGAGACGAGCTGCGAGACGCCGCGCTCGGCCATGGTGACGCCGAACAGCCGGTTCATGCGCGCCATGGTGATCGGGTTGTGGGTGATGATGATGAAGCGGGTCTCGGTCGAGCCCTTCATTTCATGCAGCAGATTGCAGAAGCGCTCCACGTTGTGGTCGTCGAGCGGCGCGTCGACCTCGTCCAGCACGCAGATCGGCGAGGGGTTGGTCAAGAACACCGCGAAGATCAGCGCCATTGCCGTCAGCGCCTGTTCGCCGCCCGAGAGCAGCGACAAGGTCTGCGGCTTCTTGCCCGGCGGCTTGGCGATGATCTCGAGGCCGGCCTCGAGCGGATCGTCGCTCTCGATCAGGTGCAGCGCGGCCTCGCCGCCGCCGAACAGCTCGGTGAACAGGCGCTTGAAGTGGTCATTGACGGTCTCGAACGAGGACTGCAGCCGCTCGCGCGCCTCCTTGTTGAGGCTCTGGATGCCCTGGCGCAGCCGCTTGATGGCCTCGACCAGGTCGTCGCGCTCGGTGGTCAGCGCGGTGTGCGAGCCCTCGACCTCGGTAAGCTCTTCCTCGGCGCGGAGGTTGACGGCGCCGAGCCGCTCGCGGTCGCGGCGCAGCTTCTCCAGGCTGTCCTCGATCTCGTGCAGCGGCGGCAGCTGGGTGTCCGGGCCGATCTCGGCCATCGCGGCGACCGCGTTCGGCTCGCATTCGAGCATGTCGTGGATCTCGCGCTCGACGTCGGCGACGCGGCGCTTGGCGCTCTCCAGCCGCTCCTCGGCGCGGGCGGCGGCCTCGCGCGACTTCGACAGCGCTTCCAGCGAGGCCTTGGCGGCCCGGTCGGTGTCGCCCATCGCGGTCTCGGCCTCGGCGAGCGCGTCGGCCGCGACCTGACGCTCTTCCTCGGCGATCGCGAGCTCGTCGATCAGCGCGCTGCGCTTCTCGGCAAAGATCTCCGGCGCGTTGTCGAGCTCGGCGCGCTCGTCACGGACCTCGGCGATGCGCGCCTCGATGGTGGCGATCTGCGAGCCGGCGCCGCGGATGCGGTTGAACCAGTCGTTGCGCTCGTTGATGATCGCCTGCACGCGGCGGTCGGCGAGCTCGGCCTCGCGGGCGAGCGCCTGCGCCTCGGCACGGACCTGGGCTGCGGCACGGCGCTTTGTCTCGATCTCGGCGCGCACGGCGGCGAGACGGCCGTCGGCTTCGGTGGTCGCCGGCAGCCCCTCGATCGCCTCCAGCGCATTCTCATGCAGCTCGGCGATCTCGGCGCGGTCATGGGCCAGACGCGTGGAGGCCTCGACCAGCGCGGACTTGCGCGCCGAATGGCGGTTGATCTCGCGCTCGGCATTGGCGTGGCGCTCGCGCGCCGAATTGACCTCGCGCTGCGCGGCGCGCCAAGCTTCGCGCGCGGCGCTCTCGGCAGCGGTCGCGGCCTTCACCTCGGCCTCGGCGCTCTCCAGCGCCTGGCGCTTGCTGGCGGCATCGATGCGCGCCTGCTCCAGCTCGGCCTCGATGTCGATCAGGCGGGCGCGCTCGGCGAGACGACGGGCAGCGCCGGTCGGCGCATGGGCGGCGGCGATGAAGCCGTCCCAGCGCCAGACGTCGCCTTCCGGCGACACCAGCCGCTGGCCGGTGCGCAGCTGCGACACCAGCTGCGCGCCGCGATCCCTCGATACCACGCCGATCTGGGCGAGACGGCGCGACAGCTCCGGCGGTGCCTGCACATACGCAGCCAATGGCTCGACGCCGTCCGGCAGCGCGGGGTCGGTGACCTCGGCGCCGGCGACGGTCCAGTGCATCGGCGCGGACGCATCGACCGGCGCATCGAGATCGTCACCCAGCACGGCGCCGAGCGCCTTCTCATAGCCCTTGGCAACGGTGACGCCGTCGATGATCGGCGGCCACAGATTCTTGGTCTCGCTGTTGACCATCTTGGAGATGGTGCGCGCCTCGGTCTCCAGCCGCTGCGCGCGCTTCTCGGCTTCCGCCAGCGGAGCGCGCGAGGCTTCGAGCTTCTGCCGCGCGGAGGCCTGCGCGGCCTCGTTGGTCTGCACCGCGGCTTCGGCCTGCGCCTCGGCCTCTTCGGCGGCTTCGAGCGCGGCGGCGAGCGTGTCGAGATCGCCGAGATGCGCGGTCTCCTGCGCCAGCCGCTCCTCGTCGGCGCGGACATTGGCGATGTCCTGGTCGAGCCGGGCGAGACGATCGCGATGGCTGCGGACGTTGGCCTCGAGCTGGTTGCGGCGGGCAGTGAGATCGGCGAGCTGCGTCGTCAGCTCGGTGAACTGGCGCTCTGTTTCGAGAAGCAGCGCCTCGGCCTCGGCGACGCGCTCGTCGACGCCGCTGCGCATCTCGACGCGGGCCTTGATCTCTTCCTTCAGCTCCGCGTCTTCGGTCTCCAGACGCTGCAGGGCGACCTGGGCATCCTGGTTCTGCTGCTGCTCGCGGGCGACGTCGGCGGTGAGCTGCATCAGGCGGCGGTCGAGCTCGCCGGCGCGCTCCTTGGCGCGCACCTCCTCGCGGTCGAGCAGGTCGCGGGCATTCTTCAGCCGCTGCATCGTCGCGGCCGCGCGCGCCTCGGCCTCGCGCAGCGCCGGCAGATGCGACGAGCGGATGGCCTGGATACGGGCGGATTCGGCCTGCTCCCGGGTCCGCTCAGCCATCTCGCGCACGGCGACGTCGTGCGTATGCGCGGCCTCGTTCAGATCGGCATGCGCGCCCATCCAGCGCAGATGATAGAGCGTCGCTTCCGCCTTGCGCACCTTGGCCGCGACCTCGCGATAGCGGATCGCCTGGCGCGCCTGCTTGCGCAGGCCTTCCATCTGGCCGGAGAGCTGGCCGATGACGTCTTCCACGCGCAGCAGATTCGTCTCGGCCGCCTTCAGCCGCAGCTCGGCCTCGTGGCGGCGCGCATGCAGGCCGGCGACGCCGGCGGCGTCTTCCAGCACGCGGCGGCGCTGCTCGGGCTTGGCCTGGATGATCTCGCCGATCTTGCCCTGGTGGACCAGCGCCGGCGAGCGCGCGCCGGTGGCGGCGTCGGCGAACAGGATCTGCACGTCGCGGGCGCGCACGTCGCGGCCGTTGATGCGATAGACCGAGCCGGCCTCGCGCTCGATACGGCGCGAGATTTCGAGGATGTCGCGGTCGTTCACGGCGGCCGGCGCAGTGCGATCGCTGTTGTCGATCGTCATCACCACTTCGGCGTGGTTGCGCGACGGACGCGTGTTCGAGCCGGAGAAGATCACCGCGTCCATGTCGGCGGCGCGCAGCGATTTGTGCGAGGTCTCACCCATCGCCCAGCGCAGCGCCTCGACCAGATTCGACTTGCCGCAGCCGTTCGGACCGACGACGCCGGTGAGGCCGGGTTCGATCACGAAGTCAGTCGGTTCGACGAACGTCTTGAAACCGTGGAGACGAAGACGCGTGAGTTTCATGCACAGATTCTCTGTTGGCGGGAAACGAATCTCACAGCCCCGACAATACCATGAATGGCAAAGTCAAAGTGACTTGAGTCGCCTCGAGCGCCTCATTCTGAGGGCGGGACAATGGCGACGCCGGTCCTTGAGGGCAACCCGCTCGCCCCGCTTTTCCAAGGCTTTCTCGACCGAATCAGCCCGACAAACAGAAGCGGCCCCACGAAGGGGCCGCACTGTGTCTCGTTTGACTCAGTGATTCGGATCAGCTCTTCAGAAGCGGGTTGATGCGCTTCTGAAACTCCTCGATCGAGGATTCGCCTTTGATCTTCTCGCCGTTGATGAAGAAGGTCGGCGTCGAATCAACTTTAAGAATGTCGCTGGCGTATTTCTGGTCGGCGGCGATCTTGTCGAGCAGCGCCTGGTCCTTGAGGCAGGCTTCGACCTGCTGCTGGCTGAGCCCGGCCTGCTTGCCGATCCGGGTCAGGGTCTCCGTGGTGTTCTTGACCACCCAGTCGTTCTGCGAACGGAACAGCATGTCGGTGACCGCAAAATACTTCTGCGCGTCGTCCTTGGCGATGCAGCGCGTCAGCATCGAGCCGGCGGCGGCTTTGATGTCGAGCGGGAACTCGCGGAAGATGTAGCGGATCTTGCCGGTATCGATGTATTCGGCCTTCAGCTTCGGGAACACGGTCGCGTTGAACGCCGCGCAATGCGGGCAGGTCATCGAGGCGTATTCGACGATGGTCACCGCGGCGTCCGCCGGGCCGAGGCCCATGTCCGGCAGCGACTGCGGCTTGGCGACGTCGGCCGCGGTCTGCGCGAAGGCCTCGGAGATCAACCGCAGCGGCGAGAAGCCGGCCAGCGCGGCGAGGCCGGTCAACGACAGGGCGGCGGTGAAGGCGCGGCGGGTGATGATCAAGGCTCTGCTCCAAAATGGGCGCCTGAGGCGCCTGAAACGCTCATAACGTGGCTTTTCGCTAGCTTGAAACCCAGTCTGAGGCAATGCCGGGCCTCAAAGCGGGATCGACGCGAAAGCGTCAATTTCGCTTGATGGCGGCGCCCAGCCGGGCCAGCGCATCGCGCAATGCGTCGTCCTCGATCGCGGTCAGGGTTGAGGCCACCTTGGCCACCTTCTTCGGATCGGGCGGCGCCGGGCGGCGCTTCACCGGCGGCCGGGTCAGCGGTCCCTGGCGCAGCGCCAGCTTGCCGACCGCATGCCAGCCGAAGAAGCGGTTCACCCGCTCCAGGATGACATCAGACGAATGCTGGATCTCCAGCGCCATCGGCCCCTCGACGCGCAGGATGAGGGTCGCCGGCTCCTGCGGCTGGCCCTCGACCGGCCGCGGCCATTGCATCTTCAACGGCTGGGCATGCTCGGCGATCTCACGCCCGGCAATCTCCGGCCAGCGGGTCACCAGCTCACGCGCGGCAAACCCCTGCTTGGCATAGGCGGCCGTCAGCACGTCGCCCATCATCAGCGAGAGAGGCTTTGCGGTCAGGCGGCCGGGCTTTGCCATGATGAACAGGGGTCTCGTGGTGCTTGTCGTCAATCCCGGCGTGAAGAAAGCCGTGGATGCCGCAGACGAGATAGCGGTCCAACGGGCGACGATGGCTCCTGACGTACTAGATTAAGCCAATGGTGTCATCAGCCCTTCCTTCCAAGCGCAAGAACCCACAGCGGATTGATCCAGCTGCCGAACGCCCGGCCCAGCTGCTCGCGTGGTACGATCGCCACCGGCGGCGGCTGCCGTGGCGGGCGCCGGCCGGGCAGCGCTCGGATCCGTACCGGGTGTGGCTGTCGGAGATCATGCTGCAGCAGACCACGGTGAAGGCGGTCGGGCCGTATTTCGAGAAATTCCTGGCGCGCTGGCCGGATGTCTCGGCACTCGGCAGCGCCGATCTCGAGGACGTGCTGCGGATGTGGGCCGGCCTCGGCTATTACTCGCGGGCGCGCAACCTGCACGCCTGCGCGGTGACCGTGCTGCAGGAACACGGCGGCGTGTTCCCGGACACCGAGGAGGGGCTGCGCAAGCTGCCCGGCATCGGCCCGTACACGGCAGCCGCGATCGCGGCGATCGCGTTCGATCGCCAGACCATGCCGGTCGACGGCAACATCGAGCGCGTGACGACGCGGCTGTTTCGGATCGAGGAGGCGCTGCCGCAGGCCAAGCCGCAGATCCAGGCGCTGGCCGCGACCCTGCTCGGGCCGTCCCGTGCCGGCGACAGCGCCCAAGCCTTGATGGACCTCGGCGCCACCATCTGCACGCCGAAGAAGCCGGCCTGCGTGCTGTGCCCCTTCACCGAGGATTGCGCGGCGCGCCAGCGCGGCGACCAGGAGACGTTCCCGCGCAAGGCGGCGAAGAAGACCGGGACGCTGCGGCGCGGAGCAGCCTTCGTCGTTGTCAGAGGCGACGAGCTGCTGGTGCGCTCGCGCCCCGCCAAGGGCCTGCTCGGCGGCATGACCGAGGTGCCCGGCTCGGATTGGCTGGCCGGCCAGGACGATGCGGATGCGCTCGCCCAGGCGCCCGAGTTGGCGGGCGTGAAGCGCTGGCACCGCAAGCTCGGCGTCGTCACCCACGTCTTCACGCACTTCCCGCTGGAGGTCGTGGTCTACACCGCAACAGTGCCGGCGCGGACGCGCGCCCCCGACGGCATGCGCTGGGTGAAGATTGCCACGCTCGACGGCGAGGCGCTGCCCAACGTGATGCGCAAGGTCGTCGCGCATGGGCTCGGGGAGTGAGGCAGCGCTTCGCGTGTAGTTTGTAGTCGGGTGGGCAAAGGCGCGCCCCGAAAGCTTCTAAGCTGGCCGAGATGCCTCTCGTGCCGTGCCCACCATTGTATCAGCGAGTCCGCCGCAACATGGTGGGCACGCCGCCGCCTCCGGCGGCCGCTTTGCCCACCCTACAGCGCTACAACCTCCACCGTCGTCCCGGCCTTGAGCCGGGACCCATACCCCCAGGGAGCGGTTTGAGGCACGCTGGTCATTGGCCTTTTGCCCATCACGACGGCTGCGGCGTATGGATCCCGGATCAGCGCCACGACGCGCTGTTGCGCGCCGCGGCTTGTCCGGGACGACGGCGGAGGATGAGGCGCCGCTGCAGCTGCAGCCACCTTTGTCGTCCCGTCAAACGACATCGGAGCGTGAGGCCGACAGCGGGCCGCACGTCAGCGGCCTCGCTGCCTTTGCTTAGTTCGGCCTGGGCGCCTCCACCACGAGCGCCACGATCCGCCGCACCAGCGGCAGCACCGCGAGCAGGGTGGGGAACGCGACGACCCAGGAGATGGCCCATGCCGCGGGCCAGGTCGCGATGAACGCCGGCGTCGGCCCGAGGCTCTTCAGCGTCGCGATCGCGGAGACGACGAACGTCATCAGCACCGAAAGAGTGAAAGGCATGACGACGGCCGCATAGCGCGCCGGCAGTTTTCCGCGCGAGCGCGGTTCACCAGAAGATTTCATGATTACAGCTCTGGAATTCGTCGGTCGATCACGGGCAACGCGTCCTGCATTCCTCCGGATCGAACCGATCCGTTGAATGCGTTGCCTGACGTGAGACGCTTACGGTGCGCATCAGCGCAGCGGCAACTTGATAGCGCGACAAGAAGCCGAGCGCCAGTCCAAAATCCGCGCGACCCTGCTGGAGATTGTGGCGGCGCTCAATCGCCGACTGGCTGGAGCAGGGTGGGCAAAGGCGTGTGACGCTGCTGTGAGTCAGCCGGGCTGTCTCCCGCGCCGTCCCCTCATCGCGATTGGGACGCTGCCGCAAGACGGTGGGCACGTCACTGCCTTCAGCGGCCGCGTTGCCTACCCTACGATCCTTGCAGACGAAGGAGAGATCGATTCACGTTTCAAACAGCGGGCATGGCAGACAATTATGAAGAGCGACATGGCTGCGCGTTCTCGCGGCACATCATGCCCGAGGCTGGCCTCAGTCCATCCCTCGCAAACAGGCAGAGGGCGCAGGGAATGCCGGATGCTGGCCGCACCCATGGCCCGCCTGCAAACTAAAAAGCAGGCGGCAGTCACCACAGGTTCAGCCGAGAACACCCGGCATTCCCTGCGCGATGGTCTCACGCTTATACGCAGTCTCCCTGGTGCGCCGGCTTGTTGGCCACCATGCCGCGACAATGCTTGCGCATCGCGCGGGGGACACCAGCTTCGGGGTGTCAGGACGCTGCGACTTCGCGTCCGCGACAGATCGTTCGTCCGCGCCCCCGTTGCCGAGGACGCTGCGATCTCTCGCGGCCACCGCATCCCGGCCTCGCGTGTCGTGACGATCGCGCGCTACGCCCCTCTCGTTGAGGCGGGATGCGGGGAGATGATCATGGTTTCCGAAAAATAGCAAGAAAATTATTTTTATAAGAATGACATCGCGAAGCGGGGCGGGTCCCGCGGCGCCAGCGTCTGCGTGTCTGTTTCGTGACCACAGCGCCGAATCTTTTTCATTGCCCGGCGAATGCGGATGTAGATAATCTGAGATTGTGTTGCTTCGCCTTGCATCCTTTGTGTGCGGCGCGAACGCAGGCTGTGCGGCAACGAAGAGTCATCGATCAACGGCTCGGACCAACACGAGCTTCGCCAGAACAAGATCAATTGAGGGGAGGGACGCATGACGAATGCTGTTGTCTCACGCCGTTCGCTGCTGGGTGTCGGCGCTGCCGCGGGACTCTATGGGTTGACGGGGCTAGCCAGCTCTCCCGTCCTGGCCAAGGGTCCGTTCCTGAACACACAGGCGCCGACGTTCTTCCGTTTCAAGCTCGGCTCGGCCGAGGCCACCATCATCTCCGACGGCATCCTGCCGCTCGGCGATCCCCATGCGGCGTTCCTCGGCATCTCGCCTGGCGAACTCGATTCGATGCTGACCAACAACTTTCTGCCCGTCGGCGCCGCGACGCTGGAGCAGAACATCCTGGTGCTCAACACCGGCGAGAAGATCATCATCTTCGACAACGGCATGGGCGTCTCGAAACTGTTCGGCGACACCACCGGCAAGATGCTGATGACCTTGAAGCAGGCCGGCATCGAGGCCAAGGACGTCGATGCGCTGGTCATGACGCATGCGCATATCGACCATTGCGGCGGCGTCATCGGCCCTGACGGCAAGCCGAGCTTCCCCAACGCCGAGCTGTTCATCTCCGAGGCCGACTTCACCTTCTGGACCGACGAGACCAAGGTCGGCCCGACCTACAAGGCGTTCTACGAGCAGGCGGTGCGCAACCTTGTCCCGGTCAAGGACCGCATCACCTTCTTCAAGGACGGCCAGGAGTTCCTGCCGGGGGTGCAGGCGATGTTCACCCCGGGCCACACGGTCGGGCACACCATCTTCCTGATCCAGTCCGGCAAGGACCAGCTCTGCTATATCGGCGACATCTCGCATCATCCGGTGCTGCTGATCGAGAAGCCGCTGATCGAGTTCGCCTACGACACCGATCCCAAGCAGGCCGCCAAGACCCGCGTCCGCGTGCTCGACATGCTCGCCAGCAACCGGATCCGGATCCTCGGCTATCACTTCCCGTGGCCGGGCATCGGGCACATCGGCAAGGCCGGCGACGGCTTCCGCTACTTCCCGACGGCGGTGCACACGATGGACGTGGCGCCGATCTGATCTCAAGTGTCCGACCCATATCTGAAAGCAGGTGGATCGCGCCCAGACCGCACGCCCGCACTTTGCGGGCGCTTGCGTCTGCCATGGCTTATCGGCGTGATCACCGATGCAACGGCGAGACGAGGCACGAGGTAGGACCATCGCCTATGACCAAGCTGAGTGTTTCGCGAAATCGTATCCACATCGTCATGCCCGGGCTCCGTCCCGCCTGCGCGGCCGGAGCCGCTTCGGCGCGGCGAAGGCCCGGGCATCCACGTCGTTCTCAGCATGCCGGACGACGTGGATGGCCGGGACAAGCCCGGCCATGACGAGTGGAGGCAGGCGAGCGCAACATGTCGATCGTTACATGCGATAGCCCTGAGGAAAGAGGTCACCATGCGCGTCGCTAGGAAGTTTCGTCACGGCGGGCGATCGCTCCGCACCGCGGCCCTCGCCGGGTTCGGTTTGGTGATGCAGGCGACCCTGGTGCAGGCCGGGCCAGGCGTCGACTGGCCGGCCTACAACAACGACTACATGGGCCAGCGCTATCAGCGGCTCAAGCAGATCAACACCAAGAACGTGGCCGAGCTGAAGGAAATCTGCCGCGTGCAGTTGCAGGAGGGCGGCCCGTTCCAGACCGGCCCGGTCGTGATCGACGGTGTGATGTATCTGACGACGGCGCGGCTGACGTTCGCGCTGGATGCCGCCACCTGCAAGGAGAAATGGCGGCACACCTACGAGTCCGCGCGCGAGGATGTCTGGCCGGTCAATCGCGGCGTGGCGGTCATCAACGGCCGCGTCATCCGCGGCACGCCCGACGGACATCTGCTCGCGCTGGATGCGCAGAGCGGCGCGCTGATCTGGCAGAACATGGTCGGCGATTCCATGCTGGGCGAATTCCTGTCGGGCGCGCCGGTCGGCTGGAACGGCCTCGTCTTCACGGCCACCGCAGGTTCCGACTGGGGCGTGCGCGGCCGCGTCATGGCGTTCGACGTGCTGACCGGGCGCGAGGTCTGGCGCTTCGACACCATCCCGACCGGCGACCAGCCGGGCGCCGAGACCTGGCAGAACAAGAAGTCGGCGCTGACCGGGGGCGGCGGCTCGTGGTCGACCTTGTCGCTCGACATCACCACCGGCGAGCTGTTCGTGCCGGTCGGCAATCCCGCGCCTGACATGTTCCCGGAATATCGGCCGGGCGACAATCTCTATACGGACTCCCTGGTGGTGCTCGATGCGCGCACCGGCGCGCTGAAATGGTATCATCAGGTCAAGGCCAATGACGGCATCGACCACGATCTCGGCGCGGCGCCGACCTTGTTCCGCTCGCCCGACATTCAGGACATCGTCGTGTTCGGCGGCAAGGACGGTTTCGTCACGGCCATCGACCGCGCCACGCGCAAGCCGATCTACCGCGTGCCGGTCACGACGATCGACAATGTGGGGGCGCGGCCGACGGAGGCCGGCGTGCATGTCTGTCCCGGCCTGCTCGGCGGCGTCGAATGGAACGGCGGCAGCTACGATCCGGTCAACGGCGCGATCTATTTCGGCGCGGTCGACTGGTGCGGCACCTTCAAGAAGGGCGACGCGAAATATGTCGCGGGCGAGTTCTTCTTCGGCGGCGAGCCGACGCTCGATCCGCCGGACAAGGCCGCCGGCTGGGTGACCAGCCTGAACGCGGTCAGCGGCGAGGTGAAGTGGAAGTACAAGGCGGCCAAGCCGGTGGTCAGCGGCATCACGGCGACATCGGGCGGTCTCGTCTTCGGCGGCGACACCGGCGGCAATTTCTTCGCGCTCGACAGCCAGACGGGCAAGCCGCTGTATCAACTGGCGACGCAGGGCATGATCGCCGGCGGCGTGGTCACCTATCAGACCGGCGGCAAGCAATACGTCGCGCTGACCTCCGGCAACGTCTCGCGGTTCACCTTCGGCGAACTCGGCAACCCGACGCTGATCATCCTGGGATTGCCGAATTGAGTGAGCGCACTCTCGCCTCTGTCGTCGTTCCGGGGCGCGCGCAGCGCGAGCCCGGAACCCATACCCACAGGATGTCGTGTGGGGCACGCGCGCGGTGGGCATCTCGCCTCACAGCTGATGTCGTGGCTATGGATTCCGGGCTCATTCGCGCTGTTTCAAAATGGCTTCGCCATTTTGCGCGCGAATGCCCCGGAATGACGAAGCAACTTGGACCATCGGCGCTTCGGACAGTCGCACAGCAATCGAAGGAGGCGAGAGGCAAAGTGGCGCGTCGATCGCGAATGCGTGCGCCAGCCTTGTGTTGGATCCTGAGCGGAAGCGCGCTCGTGGTCGCGTGCGACCTCGCCTTTGCCGGTCCGGCCTCCGACCTCGGTGAGGCCCAGTTCAAGAAATCCTGCGCGATGTGCCATTCGCTGGAGCCCGGCCGCAACAAGCTCGGGCCGTCGCTGTTCGGGGTGCTCGGCCGCAAGGCCGGCACGGTGGCCGGATTCAACTACTCCTCGGCCAACAAGAGCTCCGGCCTGATCTGGACGCGCGAGACGCTCGACGTCTATCTGGCCGATCCGCAGACGATGGTGCCGGGCACGCTGATGGCGTTTCCCGGCGTCAAGAATGCCGCCGATCGCGAGGCGCTGGTCGAGTTCCTTGCCAGCCAGCATGAATGACAGGCGCGCACGGGCAGGGGTGGACGGCTCGAGCCGGCGCCGCTACGGTCCGCCGTCAATTTCGAGGGGGTCACCATGCTCAAGCTCTATGTCGCGCCAGGCACCTGCGCGCTTGCCTCACACATCGCGCTCGCCGAGGCCGGCGCCGCCTACACGGTTGAGAAGCTCAGCTTCAAGACCAACCAGCAGAACAGCCCGGACTATCTCGCGATCAATCCGAAGGGCCGCGTGCCGGCGCTGGTGACGGAGCAGGGCATCCTGACCGAGACGCCCGCCATGCTCGCTTACATCGCGCAGCGCTTCCCGAAGGCGCAGCTTGCGCCGCTCGACGACATCTTCGCCTTCGCGGAAGTGCAGTCCTTCACCGCCTATCTCTGCTCGACGGTCCACATCGCCCATGCGCACAAGATGCGCGGCCATCGCTGGGCCAACGAGGAGTCGTCTTTCGCCGACATGAAGAGGAAGGTGCCGGAGACGATGAGCGCCTGCTTTTCGCTGATCGAAGGCAAGATGCTGCGCGGTCCCTTCGTGATGGGCGAGCAGTACACGATCTGCGATCCCTATCTGTTCACGATCGCGCAATGGCTGGAAGGCGACAGCGTCGACATCAACGCCTTCCCGAAGGTCGCCGACCACTTCAAGCGCATGGCCGAACGGCCGGCGGTGAAGCAGGCGTTCGCCGAACTGGCCTGACGAGCGCGTCTGCGTCGTGCGGCGGCGGCTCATGAGGCCGCCGTTTTTCGCACAGGCCCGCCGCCGAGCTCGCGGCCGGTCTGCAGCATCAGCGTGCGCAGCCAGATCGAGCCCGGCTCGACCTGGGCGCGGGTCGGATAGAACATGTACTGCTCGTCGACGCCGGGATCGAGCGGCGGCGCGACGGTCGTCAGCCCCAGCGGCCGCGCCAGCGCCGAGATCAGGCGGCGCGGCACGAAGGCGACGAGGTCGGTGCGCGCGGCGACATGCAGCGCCTCGATATAGCTCGGCACCACCAGCGCGATCCGCCGCTCCCAGCCCTTGCTGCGCAGCCAGTTGTCGATCAGGTCCTCGCTCTGGCCGCGCAGCACGACCGCGACATGCCGCGCCGACAGGAACGTCTCGCGCTTCGAAAGACGCGCGCCGGCCGGATGGCCGCGGCGCACCGCCAGCGCGTCGCTGTCGGTGTAGAGCAATTGGCGGTGAAAGCCTTTGAAGGCGTTGCCGATCGAGATCACCATGTCGATGGTGCGCGCGAACTCGGCGTGGAAGATCGCAGGCCCCCGCCACGGCACGACGTCGATGCGGATGTTGGGCGCCGCGCGCGTCACCTTGGCCATCAGCGACGGCATCAGCAGCTCGACCGCGAGATCGGGCATCATCAGCCGGAACTGGCGCTCGCTTCGGCCGGCGTCGAAGACATCGGGCGTGAACAGGCCGCGCACCTGGTCCAGCGCCAGCGCGAGCGGCGCCTGCAGCGCGAGCGCCCGCGGCGTCAGCTCCATGCGCGCGCCGGTTCGGACCAGCAGGGGATCGCCGAGCAGATCGCGCAGCCGCTGCAGCGCATGGCTGGTCGCCGGCTGTGACAGGCCGATCCGCAACGCCGCGCGGCTGACGCTGCTCTCGCGAAGCAAAGCGTCCAGCGCCACCAGCAAATTGAGATCGAGCGCGGCTAAATTCATCAGGCGAATGGATATCATATTTCATATCGATTGGAAGAATGTCCGGCCGTGCTCCATCCTCCCCGTCGAACCCGGGAAATTCAGGAGGAACGATCTCATGACCGCCAGCGCCAACAAGCAATGGATGCAGGAGCTGCTCGCGAAGGCCGCCGCCGGCGACCGCGCGGCCTATCTTTCGGCGATCGCCGACGACGTCACCATGGTGATCACGGGGCAATATTCATGGTCGCAGACCATCAGGGGCAAGGAGGCGCTGTTGCGCAATCTCCATGGCCACCTCGCCAGCCTGCTGGCGGAGGGCCGCCGCACCGTCCCCCACCGCTTCATCGCCGAGGATGATCTCGTCGTGGTCGAAGGCAAGGGCGAGATGCGCACCAAGTCCGGGCAGGCCTACAACAACGACTACTGCCTGATCTTTCGCCTGCACGAGCGGCGCATCGTCGAGATCCGCGAATATTGCGATTCCGCACTGACGGAGGCGGTGCTGGGATCGTACCCAGCGTCGCTGCGGCAGGCGAACTGATGGCAAGAGCCGGGGGAGACGCACCGATGAGCACCGTGGACACCACGAGCCGGCACAACAAGCAGATCGTGCAGCACGTCTTCGACGAGCTGGCCAGGAGCAACCCGCAGCCGCTGCTGGCGCATCTCGCGGACGATTTCCGTTTCGTCATCATGGGCAGCGGATCATGGTCGCGCAGCTATGACGGCAAGGAGACCGTTCTCGCCGAATTGTTCGCGCCGCTGCGGGCGCGGCTCGGCCGCATCACCACCATCCCGGTACGTCTGATCGCGGACGGCGACCACGTCGTGGTCCAGGCGCGCGGTCGCAACACGACCACCGATGGCCGCGCCTATGAGAACGACTATTGCAACGTGCTCCGGCTCGACAATGGCCGCATCACCGAATGGGTGGAGTATTGCGACACGCTGTTGATCGAGACCGCGCTGGGGCCGCCACCGTCGGCGGCCCTGCGCGACGACCGCTGAGGCGGCGACCGGAACCCGGCGCGGCAGGGCCGCATCATCGTGCCAGAAAAAAGCGAGCTGGAGCGGGAACCCACCCGTTCCAGTGACGTTGCATGAGGCCGTGGCGCCCCTGCGGCCCCTTTCCTTTTTCTGAGCCCCTTGATGTCGCTGGCAGCCATTTCCGATGACCCATTTCTCGCTGACGGCAACGAGGGCATTCGCGACAGATTGAGGGCCGCCACGGCAGCGGCTCACCATGCCCTCGATGAGCGCCTCAGCCGCTTCGACCTGACGACCACCGCGGATTATCGCCGGTTTCTGCAGGCGAGCGCGGCCGCGCTGTTGCCGCTGGAGCAGATGCTCGACCGCGCCGGTGCCGGCGCGATGCTCGGCGACTGGACCCGGCGGCGGCGCTCGGAGGCGATCTGCGCCGATCTCGCCGAGCTCAACGGCCGCGCCGCTCCGATGGAGCTGCCAGCCCGGCCGCTCGACCGTTCCGCCGTCCTCGGCACGCTCTATGTCCTGGAAGGATCGCGTCTCGGCGCCGTGTATCTGCTGCGCATCGTGGCGGCGTCGCCCGATCCCCGGGTGCGACGCGCCACGCGCTATCTGCGTCATGGCGCCGGGCAGGGGCTGTGGCGCAGCTTCCTGTCGGTGCTTGCCGCAGAGCGGCTTCCGCCAGGCGAGGACATCAGGGTGATGACAAGCGCGCGCGAGGCGTTCGCGGTGTTTGCGACCGCGATGGCCGCATCATGAACGAGCCTGTCAACCTCACCAATTGCGATCGCGAGCCGATCCATGTCCCCGGCAACGTGCAGCCGTTCGGCTTCCTGCTCGCGCTGGTGTCCGACTTCACCATCTGCATGGCCTCGGAGAATGCGCCGGATTTCCTCGGCGGCGATCTCGGCTGGCTGCTGCACAGGCCGCTCGACGTCGTCCTTTCCGAGGCCGCGGTGGCGACGATCCGTGCGCGGGTCGACTATCTGAGCGGACCGGACGCGGTCGAGCGCGCGTTCGGCATCGATCTGCAAGGGCAGGGCCGGCTGTTCGATCTCGCGATCCACTTCTCGGGCGCCTACCTGGTGGTCGAGGCGGAGCCGAGCCTGATCGAGACCGGCGTCAATTCCGGCGAGCTGGTGCGGCTGATGCTGGGCCGCATCCGCAAGACGGCGGGCATGACCGAGCTTGCGCAGGAGGGCGCGCGCCAGCTCAAGCTCCTGACCGGCTTCGACCGCGTCATGGTGTATCGCTTCCATCCGGATGGGTCGGGCGAGGTCATCGCGGAAACCGCGGGCTCCGGCCTGGAGCCGTTCCTCGGCCTGCACTATCCGGCGTCCGACATTCCGCGCCAGGCGCGGCAGCTCTACCAGCGCAACTGGCTGCGCATCATCGCCGACATCAACGCCACGCCGTCGCCGCTGACGTCGATGCCGGCGCACAATGCCGGGCTGCTCGATCTGTCGATGAGCGTGCTGCGCGCGGTGTCGCCGGTCCACATCGAATATCTCCGCAACATGGGCGTGGCCGCCTCGATGTCGGTGTCGATCCTGCGCGACGGCAAGCTGTGGGGGCTGTTCGCCTGCCACCATTATTCGCCGCGCCATTTGTCGTTCGAAAAGCGCACCGCGGCCGAGCTGTTCGGGCAGATGTACTCCTGGCTGCTCGAGGCGCGCGAGCGCGAGACCGATGTCGCCTATGAGACGCGGGCGCACCAGATCCAGGAGCGGCTGATCGAGCGCGCCGCCGCGCTGGCGCACAGCAAGCGGGCGATCCTCGATTTCGTCGCCGACTACCGCCAGATGATCGAATGCGATGGCCTGGCCGTGTGGTCGGACGACGAGATCACGCTCGACGGCGAGACGCCGACCGAGGACGAGGTGCAGGACCTCATCGGCTTCATCAATAGGACATCGCCGGGCCGCATCTGCGCCAGCGCCGAGATCGCCAAGGTCTATGCGGCGGGCGAGGCGTTCCGCGATCGCGCCGCCGGATTCCTGGCGATCCCGATCTCGCGCGCGCCGCGCGATTGCCTGATCTTCTTCCGCCGCGAGGTGCTGCGCTCGGTCAATTGGGCCGGCGATCCTAACAAGACCTATGCCGAGGGTCCGCTCGGGCCGCGGCTGACGCCGCGCAAGAGCTTCGAACTTTGGCAGCAGACGGTGGCCGGCCAGTCGAAGCCATGGACCGCCGCGGACCTGCGCATCGCCGAGAGCCTGCGCGTCACGCTGCTGGAAGTCATCCTGCAATTGTCGGAGCTCGCCGCGCGCGAGCGCCGCGGCGCGCAGGAGCGGCAGGAACTGATGATCGCCGAGCTCAATCACCGCGTCCGCAACATCCTCAGCCTGGTGCGCGGGCTGGTCGCGCAGAGCAAGGAGACGTCGACCTCGGTGGAGGACTTCGCCGCCGTGCTCGGCGGCCGCATCCAGGCCCTGGCGCGCGCGCATGACCAGATCACGAACCTGAACTGGGCCCCGGTCGCGCTGCGCTCGCTGCTCGAATCCGAAGCCGGCGCCTATCTCGGCTCGCGCGCAGGGCGTGTGCGCATGGAAGGTCCGGACGTCGCGCTCGACCCCAAGGCGTTTGCGACGCTCGCGCTCGTCGTGCACGAGATGATGACGAATTCGGCGAAATACGGCGCGCTGGCCGATTCGACCGGACAGGTCGAGGTGCTGTGGCGTCTCGACTCCGGGTCGAGCCTCGTCATCGACTGGAAGGAAAGCGGTGGGCCGCCGGTGCAGCCGCCGTCGCGGCGCGGCTTCGGCACCACCATCATCGAGCGTTCGGTGCCGTTCGATCTCAAGGGCGATGCCGAGATTCGCTTCGACCTTCTCGGCGTGCAGGCGCGCTTCGTCATCCCCGCCAATTTCGTGCAGATGGTGCAGGCGATGGGCGGGGCGCTGCTGCGTGTCGCGCCTGCGGAGGAGCAGACGCCGCGCCTGTCCGGCAACGTTCTCATCGTCGAGGACAATCTGATCATCGCGATGGGTGCCGAGGTGATCCTGCTCGAACTGGGCGCGCGTCATATCGATACGGCCGCATCGGTGAGCCAGGCGCTCAAGGCCATCGAGCGTGCGGTGCCGACCTTTGCGCTGCTCGACATCAACCTGGGCGCGGAGAGCAGCCTCCCTGTCGGGCACAAATTGAAGGAGCTCGGCGTGCCCTTCATGTTCGCCACCGGCTATGGCGAGCGCGCACCGATTCCCGCAGAGCTCTCGGATGCGCCGGTGATCCAGAAACCGTACACGCGCGAACTCGTCGAGAAGGCGCTGTCGAAGCTGACATGAACGGCAATGCGTGCGCGTTTCCACGCGTTGCGCGACGCTGGCATCCAACATCTCATCGTAAGGTTGGATGCGATGGCCGTCCTCCAGCTCACATCCGCGTGTTGTCGCAACCGCGACACGCGTCGATGGACGGAGACTTCGACGCCTATTCCGGCTGTTGCTGCGACAAAACAGCCCGAAAATATTAGAACGCATCAAAGGTACACCGCTGTTCTAACATTGTTTCGACAAATGGAACCACGGCAGCCTTATTCCGAACGAAGTCATCGCCGAAACGGCCCATCGGGGGCGCGTTGAATCGTCGGAGGACTGATGACGAATCGAACGGCGAATTTGTTGCCGTGTGTGGCTGTCGCTGTGCTGGCGGGGACGGCGGCGGCGACAATCGAGTTTTCACCGGCATCGGCTGCTGACGAATGCCTGGCCAAGCCAGGGGCGACGCCTGCGGGGAAGCATTGGTTCTATCGGATCGATCGTGCGACCAAGAAGCAATGCTGGTATCTGCGTGAGGACGATCGTGAATCGCAAGGTGCGTCTCTCGTCACGCGCAAGCTGGCCTCGCACCGGGATCGTTCGCAATTGTCGTCGACGGCCGCCAATGCGCGGGCCGAAATCCAGACGTCGTCGTCAAGGGAGTCCGGCGACGAGGTGAAGGTCATCTCGTCGACGCCGACCGCGACGTCGCTGCCGCCGACCTCGGCCTTCCCGTCCGTTGCAGCTTTCCCCGCTGCGCCGCCTGCGGCTGCAGCGCCTGCACCGATGGCGGCTGCACCGGTCGCAGCTGCGCCGGTGACGACGGTGCCCGAGTCTCCCCGCGTGTCCGCGAGTGAATCGGCCGTCGCGACGCGCTGGCCCGATTCATCCGATGCGCTGCAATCCTCGGCCGAGCCGACGCCCCGCGCGTCGTCCTATCAGCTCGCCGCAGCGAGCGAGCCCGCTCCGGCGTCGACCGCCACTGTCACTCCGGAGCTCGCCGCCGCCGATGCGGCACCGGCCGCGACGATCGGCATGGCCGCAGACGACGCATCGAAGACGCGGATGTTCGCATTCCTCGGCGCTATCGCGGTCGCCGGTTTCTCGACCAGCGTGCTGTTTGCCCGCGCGCGGGCCCGGCGCCAGCTTCGACTCGAGCCGGTGGCGGCGCGCCGCGTGCCGCGCTGGCCGGAGGAGCCGCAGCTCGACCGCATGCACCTGCCGCCGGTGGAGAACTATTATCCGGGTCTGGCGCAGCGCCGGCCGCCGGCCGTGCGGCAAGTCAAGGTCGTGCCGCGCGACGATGCTCGCTACGACGAGCAATACGAGGTCGAAGACCTGCTGGCGCGCTATTCGGGACAGCCGCGCCGCAACGGCTGAGCGTCAGGCGGCGCTCATCTCGGAGCGGATCTCGGCGCGCAGCTCGTCGATCAGCCTGAGGCCGCCTTTGGTCTCGACATGCCAGAACGTCCAGCCGTTGCAGGCCGGCAGTCCCTGGGCGACCGCGCCGATGCGGTGGATCGAACCGACCTTGTCGCCGAGCATGATGGCCCCATCGGCGCGCACCAGCGCGCCGTGGCGGCGCTTGGAGTCGACGAGCTTGGTGCCCGGCGAGATCATGCCGCGCTCGATCAGCTCGGAGAAGGCGACGCGCGGCGCCTCGCGGGCGGTCATGAACGGCGCGAGCGTCGCTTCCGGCAGCGGCTCGACCGCGGCGATTCGCCGCTCGGCAGCTGCCGCGTAGGTCTTGTCGCGCTCGAAGCCGATGTAGCGGCGGCCGAGGCGTTTTGCCACGGCACCGGTGGTGCCCGTGCCGTTGAACGGATCGATCACCAGATCGCCCGGCTTGGATGATGACAGCAGCACCCGCGCCAGCAGGCCTTCCGGCTTCTGCGTCGGATGAACCTTCTTGCCGTCGCCGTCCTTCAGCCTCTCCTCGCCGGTGCACAGCGGGATCAGCCAGTCCGAGCGCGCCTGCACATCCTCGTTGGATGCCTTCAGCGCTTCGTAATTGAACGTGTAGCCCTTCGCCTTCTCGTCGCGCGCCGCCCAGATCATGGTCTCATGCGCGTTGGTGAAGCGGCGGCCGCGGAAGTTCGGCATCGGGTTGGACTTGCGCCAGACGATGTCGTTCAGGATCCAGAAGCCGAGATCCTGCATGATCGCGCCGACGCGGAAGATGTTGTGATAGGAGCCGATCACCCAGATCGTCGCACTCGGCTTCATCGCGCGGCGCGCAGCGAGCAGCCAGGCGCGGGTGAAGTCGTCATAAGCGGCGAAGGAGGAGAACTTGTCCCAATCGTCGTTGACGGCATCGACCTGCGATTCGTCGGGACGCTTGAGCTCACCCTTGAGCTGCAGATTGTAGGGCGGATCCGCAAACACGAGGTCGACGGATGCGGCCTGCAGCTTCGACATCTCGGCGACGCAGTCGCCGACGATGACTTGATGCTCTGCAAGGGGCTGGAATTTAGTGCGGGGCGCCTTTGCAGACGCCCCGCGACGCGACTCTACCATGACTCAAGAACTCTGACTCAGGCGACGCTGTCGGCGACGCGGGACCTAACAACCGACTGCCCACACATTGACCCGGCAAAGTAAAAATGGACTTAACCGGGAAAATTTTTCGCATTTCAGCAAGCATGTTCATCACACGCACCGGTCATGGCGAGACGCGCGTTCATTCACGATGCTCGCCGCACAACGTCGCGATGTGAATGGCTTTTCAGCCGCGTGCGCGCGGGCGCGCGGGTTTTCGGCCGGCATGCGCGCTGCGGATTTTTCGCGCCACGCTAGGCAAATTTTGCCCGCCGGGTTATTGATTAACACAGTGGAAATTTTACCTGTTTGCCGCGTTAGGCATTTCGCGCAGAGCCGCGCAAGGACAGTGAGGAAAGGCCGCCATGCGTTACGATGATTTCCGTCGCAGCGACGACATCGACGACCGTCGCGACGATAGCGGCGGCGGCATGGGCGGCGGTATGGGTCTGCCGATCGGCGGCGGCGGCCTCGGCATCGGCACCATCATCGTGCTCGGCCTGATCGGCTACGCCTTCGGCATCGATCCGCGCATCCTGATCGGCGGCGCCGAGATGCTGAGCCACGGCAGCGCGCCAAGCTACCAGGCTGATCGCCGGTCGTCCGGCAAGACCGGCGCCCCGAAGGACGAGATGGGCGACATGATCGCCGGCGTGCTCGGTGAGATCGACGACCGCTGGAGCGAGATCTTCCAGGCCTCGGGCCAGAATTACACCGGCCCTAAGATCGTACTGTTTCGCAACAGCACCAATGGCGGCCGCTGCGGCATGGCACAGTCGGCGATGGGTCCGTTCTATTGTCCGCCGGACCGGCAGATCTTCCTCGACACCAACTTCTTCCGCGAGGTCGAGA
The DNA here is from genome assembly GCF_051167855.1 of Bradyrhizobium sp. HKCCYLRH3099. Lineage (NCBI taxonomy): Bacteria > Pseudomonadati > Pseudomonadota > Alphaproteobacteria > Hyphomicrobiales > Nitrobacteraceae > Bradyrhizobium > Bradyrhizobium sp. HKCCYLRH3099. Next base: position 47,363 of record NZ_JBNPTW010000016.1, on the reverse strand, counting down.
CGCGCTTCCGCGGCTGCCAGGGCAATGCCTGCAAGTTCACCGCGGCCTATATCATTGCGCATGAGGCCGGGCACCATATCCAGAACCTGCTCGGCATCCTGCCGCGGGTGACGCGGATGCAGGAGCAGGCGGGCAGCAAGGCGGAGGCCAATGCGCTGCAGGTCAAGGTCGAGCTGCAGGCGGACTGCCTGTCCGGCGTCTGGGTCAATCGCGAAGCCAAGAAACGTCCGGGCTTCCTGGAGGACGGCGACATCGACGCTGCTCTGACGACGGCGTCCGCGATCGGCGACGACACCCTGCAGCGCAAGGCGACCGGGCGCGTGGTGCCGGATTCGTTCACGCATGGCTCGGCCGCGCAGCGCAAGCGCTGGTTCATGATCGGCTACCAGCAGGGCACGGTGCAGGCCTGCAATACGTTCGCCGCGAACGCGCAGCTGTAAGGGTGGTGGCGAGATGGCGATCGACGAGAGCAAGAGCTTCATCCCCCTGAACATCGCCGTGCTGACGGTGTCCGACACGCGTGCGCTCGCCGACGACAAGTCCGGCAACACCTTGAGCGATCGCCTGACTGCGGCGGGCCACACGCTCGCCGCGCGCGACATCGTCACCGACGATGTCGAGAAGATCCGCGGCGTGGTGAAGGGATGGATCGCCGATTCCGGCGTCGACGTCATCATCACCACCGGCGGCACCGGCTTCACCGGCCGCGACGTCACGCCGGAGGCGATCGAGCCGCTGTTCGAGAAGCGGATGGACGGCTTCTCGATCGCCTTCCACATGCTGAGCCACGCCAAGATCGGGACGTCGACGATCCAGAGCCGCGCCACCGCGGGCGTCGCCGGCGCCACCTATATCTTCTGCCTGCCGGGCTCGCCCGGCGCCTGCCGCGACGCCTGGGACGGCATCCTCGCCGCCCAGCTTGACTACCGCACGCGGCCCTGCAATTTCGTCGAGATCATGCCGCGCCTCGACGAGCATCTGCGCCGGCCGAAGGCGCAGGGCGCGACGGCTTAGCCGGGAATGTCTCCGTCATTCCGAGGCAATCGACAGACGCAGCCGCGTCTGGCGATTGAACCCGGAATCCCGAGCTTGCAGGCGCGTGCAAACCAATATCGAGATTCCGGGGTCAAGGCCTGCGGCCTTGTCCCGGAATGACGGTGGTTGCGGTTCAGCGCAGTTTGCTGGCCGCCGGCGCCGTGCGTCTACAATTCCAGCCGCCAAGTCTCCCCCATCAGCGGCACGCCGAACATCGCATGCGGCTCCTCGGCGATCTTGCGAAAGCCGGCGCGGGCATAGATGTCGCGCGCGGCCGTCAGGATGCTCTGCGTCCACAGTTCGATGGTCCGGTAATTCTTCTCGCGCGCGAAGCGGATGCATTGCTCGGTGAGGGCCCGGCCGACACCGAGCCCGCGGGCCGACTTCTCGACGAGCAGCAAGCGGATCTTGGCGATGTCATCGCCGCCCTTGACCAGGAAGATCGAGCCGACCGGCTCGCCGGCCAGCTCGGCGATCCAGCAATGCTCGCGCGCCGGGTCGTAGTTGCGGATGAACTGCGCCCCGATCTCGGCCACCAGCGCTTCGAAACTGGCGTTCCAGCCATACTCCTCGGCGTAGACGGCGCCATGGCGGGCGATCACCCAGCCGATGTCGCCGGGCCGGTGGCTGCGCAGCACGACCGGTGCGCGCGACGGCGGCGTGGGCGACAGCGTGCTCTCGATGCTCGCCATCGCGCCGACCAGCCGCTCGCGAAGCGCCGGCGTGAGCGGCGCGATCATCGCTGCGATCTCCTTCTGCGAGCTGCGGTCGAGCCTGGCAAAGGCCTGCAGTCCCTTCGCGGTGAGTGCGAGCTGCTGCTGCCTGCGATCGGATGGCAGCGGCGTCCGGGTGATCAGGCCCTTTTCGTCGAAACTCTGCAAGATGCGGCTCAGATACCCCGCATCCAGGCCGAGATAGGTCCCGATCTCCTTGGCCGACACCGCCTCGCGATGGGCGAGCTCGTAGAGCACGCGGGCCTCGGCCAGCGAGAACGGGCTGTCGAGCAGGTGCTGATCGAGCGCGCCGAGTTTCTGGGTGTAGAAGCGGTTGAAGGCGCGAACGGCGGTGACCTGGGTGTCGGATGGCGCTGGAATCATGGCTCGTCTCCAATGCTTGCCATTGTCAAACATATGGTTGACTTTGGCAAGTATCGAGACGGCGCTCAGATCATGACGATCCGGCTGCGCAGCATGGTGCGGGAGGAGCGGCCGAGCTGGCGCAGCAGCCGCGTCTCGGGGCGCCTGGCCTCCGGCCTGTAGCCGCCGACCTGGCGGTAGTGGTCCCTGGCGATCAGCAGGCCCTGGTCGCCGAGCGGACCGAAGAGAGCGCGGCTCACCGCCCGCAGCCGGTCGCGCAGGCTGACAGGGGCGTAGGGTGAGCGAGCATAGCGGAAGACGCCGGCGAGCGGCCGGCCGCCCGCCCCGACGCTCTGGATGAACTGCATGGTCTCGTCGATCCAGCCGGGATCGAGCACGGCGCCCGCGGGAAGGAACATCAGCCAGGGCGCGCGGGCCTTGGCGGCGCCGGCGGCGAGCGCGGCGGCATGAGACCCCTCGAACTTCATGAAGTGGCAGCCGGCGACGTCGGCGACGCGCTCCATCACGCTGGAATCGGCGGAGCGGTCGACCAGCAGGACCTCGGTGACGACTCCGGCCGCGGCCCCCGGCACCAGCGCGGACAGGGTGGCCACGGCGGTCTGCTCGACGCCCTCGGTCGGGATGATCACGCTCAGCATGAACCTGGCATCTTCGTTTGCAGCGCCTCCGGTCTGGTTGTTAGCATCTTGTCACAATCAAATCAGCCCGCTGCACTGCGGAATTTTGCAGCAGCGGGCACGCGGCGATCCGTTCGGGCAATGCACGGCGGGTGCTATTTCAAGATGCCTTGGCGCAGACATGCGCGCTCGGCTGGTTCAGTCGCCCGGCTGCGCCGGCGTCGTTCCACCGGCGCTGTTTGGCCACACCCAGTCGCGGATCTCCGGCATGTCCTCGCCATGCGCCCGGATGTAGCGGGCATGTTCGATCAGCGCGTCGCGGAATTTCTGCTTCACATGCGCCGCCGCGACGCTGAGCCCAGGCACCCGTTCGATCGCTTCGATGGCGAGATGGAAACGGTCGAGCTCGTTGAGGACGACCATGTCGAACGGCGTCGTCGTGGTGCCTTCCTCGATGAAGCCGCGCACATGCATGCCGGCATGGTTGGTGCGGCTGTAGGTCAGCCGATGGATCAGATAGGGATAGCCGTGATAGGCGAAGATGACAGGCCTGTCGGTCGTGAACAGGCTGTCGAAATCGCGATCGCTGAGGCCGTGCGGATGCTCGGACCGTGGCTGCAGGGTCATCAGGTCGACGACGTTGACGACGCGGATCTTGAGGCCCGGCAGCTCCTGGCGCAGCAGGTCGACGGCGGCGAGCGTCTCCAGCGTCGGGACGTCGCCCGCGCAGGCCATGACCACGTCGGGCTCCTCGCCGGCCGGCTCGGTGCCGGCCCATGACCAGATGCCGATGCCGGCGTCGCAATGAACCGCGGCCTCCCGCATCGACAGGAATTGCGGCGCGGGCTGCTTGCCGGCGACGATGACGTTGATGCGGTCATAGGTCCGCAGGCAGTGGTCGGCGATCCACAGCAGCGTATTGGCGTCCGGCGGAAAGTAGATGCGGACGATGTCTGCCTTCTTGTTGGCGACGAGATCGACGAAGCCGGGATCCTGGTGGCTGAACCCGTTATGGTCCTGCCGCCAGACATGCGACGTCAGCAGATAGTTCAGGGACGCGATCGGACGCCGCCACGGCAGCTCGCGCGAGACCTTCAGCCATTTGGCGTGCTGGTTGAACATCGAATCCACGATGTGGATGAAGGCCTCGTAGCAGGAGAACAGGCCGTGACGGCCGGTGAGCAGATAGCCCTCCAGCCAGCCCTGGCAGAGATGTTCGCTCAACACCTCCATGACCCGGCCGTCATGGGCGAGATGGACGTCATAGGGCTCGATGCCTTCCATCCAGACGCGCTCGGTGACGTCGAACACCGCGTCGAGCCGGTTCGAGGCGGTCTCGTCCGGGCCCATGATGCGGAAGTTCCTTGTGTCCGCGTTCAGCCTCACGAGCTCGCGCAGAAACTTGCCGAGTTCGCGCGTGGCTTCGGTGATGGTCTCGCCGGGTGAGGTGACCTCGACCGCGAAGGCCCGATAATCCGGCAGCTTCAGCTCGCGCTTGAGCAAGCCGCCATTCGCATGCGGATTGGCGCCCATGCGCCGCGTCCCCTTTGGCGCGAGAGCCTGCAACTCCGGCACGAGACGGCCGTTCGTATCGAACAGCGTCTCCGGCTGGTAGCTCCTCATCCACGCTTCGAGCAGCGCGAGGTGCTCCGGCTTGCCGCGCGGATTTGCGATCGGCACCTGATGCGCGCGCCAGAAGCCCTCGACCTTGAGGCCGTCGACTTCCCTAGGCCCGGTCCAGCCCTTCGGGCTGCGCAGCACGATCATCGGCCAGCGCGGCCGCTGGATCGCCGCATCCGGCTGGCGCGCGTTCTGCTGGATCGAGCGGATGCTGGCGAGGGCGACGTCGAGCGCGTCGGCCATCTGCCGGTGCATCGCCTTGGGCTCGTCGCCTTCGACAAACAACGGCGCGTAGCCATAGCCTTCGAACAGGGATTTGAGCTCGGCATCGCCCAAGCGGCCGAGCACGGTGGGATTGGCGATCTTGTAGCCGTTGAGATGCAGGATCGGCAGCACGGCGCCATCGTGCGCCGGGTTCAGAAACTTGTTCGAGTGCCAGGACGCCGCCAGCGGGCCGGTCTCGGCCTCGCCATCGCCGATCACGCAGGCGACGATCAGATCGGGATTGTCGAACGCCGCGCCGTAGGCGTGAACCAGCGCGTAGCCGAGTTCGCCGCCTTCGTGGATCGAGCCCGGCGTCTCCGGCGCCGCGTGGCTCGGGATGCCGCCGGGAAAGGAGAACTGCCGGAACAGCTTTCGCAAGCCGTCCGCGTCACGGCCGATATCGGGGTAGATCTCGCTGTAGCTGCCTTCGAGATAGGTGTTGGCGACCATGCCGGGACCGCCATGGCCGGGACCGCAGACATAGAGGACGTCGAGATCCTGGGCGACGATGGCGCGGTTGAGATGGGCGTAGATGAAGTTCAAACCCGGCGTGGTGCCCCAATGGCCGAGCAGGCGCGGTTTGATGTGCTCCGGCTTCAGCGGCTCGCGCAGCAGCGGATTGTCGAGCAGATAGATCTGGCCGACCGAGAGATAGTTGGCTGCCCGCCAATAGCGGTCGAGCAGGTCGAGATCGTCAGCGGGAAGGGTCGGTTGGGGAGAACTGAGCTGCATGGGACCTCGCTTGCCGTCCGTTTCGCGCCTGCGGGAGAGTACAGGAGAGTAACGCCGCACCGTCCCGTTCCAACGCGGCCGCAGCATAGAACGGGAATGTGATGGCTGGCCTTGCGCAGGCTCAGAACCGATCCTCCGAGCTTGTTCAATTTTGATCTTGTTATGTTCTCTTTTTGTGCTATGTCTTGGCCATGAGCCGAGCATCTTCACATGCCCTCAAGCGCCCGCCGGTCCCGGTGCCCTCCGAGCCGGTGGGCGCGCCTTCGTCTGGTCCTGATACGACTGGTCCTGACAAGGACTTTCCCGAACTCGCGGTCGCCATCGAACGGGGCCGGCGCCGCGGCCGGGGTGCCCAATCCAATGCGAGCGGCCGCTACGAGGCGGAGGCGCGTGTTGTCTTCGACGATGGTTGGCAGAGCCTCGAGGACTTGCCGCCGTTCAAGACCACGGTCGCGACCGACACCTCGCGCAAGGTCATCACGCGCAACGATTCTCCTGACATCGGCTTCGACCGATCGATCAATCCGTATCGCGGCTGCGAGCATGGCTGCGTCTACTGCTTCGCGCGCCCGACCCACGCCTTTCTCGGCCTGTCGCCGGGGCTGGATTTCGAATCCAAGCTGTTCGTGAAGCCCGACGCGCCGGCGCTGCTGGAGAAGGAGCTTGCCGCCAGCGGCTATGAGCCGCGGATGATCGCGATCGGCACCAACACTGATCCGTATCAGCCGATCGAGCGCGAGCGGAAGATCATGCGCGGCATCCTCGAGGTGCTGGAAAAGGTTGGCCATCCAGTCGGAATCGTCACCAAGTCGGCGCTGGTGATGCGTGATGCCGACATTCTGGCGCGGATGGCCAAGAAGAATCTGGCAAAGGTCGCGATATCAGTGACCACGCTGGATCCGAAGCTGGCCCGCACCATGGAGCCGCGGGCCTCGACGCCGTCGAAGCGGCTGGAGGCCTTGCAGGCGCTGTCGAAGGCGGGCATCCCGACCACGGTGATGGTGGCGCCGGTGATCCCGGCGCTCAACGACAGCGAGATCGAGCGCATCCTCGATGCCGCTGCTCATGCCGGCGTCAAGGAAGCGGCCTATGTTCTGTTGCGGCTGCCGCTGGAGGTGCGCGACCTGTTCCGCGAATGGCTGCTGGAGCACTATCCGGACCGCTATCGCCATGTGTTCACCTTGATCCGCGACATGCGCGGCGGCCGCGACTACGACTCGCAATGGGGCACGCGCATGAAGGGCACGGGACCGATGGCCTGGATGATCGGACGCCGCTTCGAGATCGCGTGCGAGAAGCTCGGCCTGAACAAGCGGCGGACCAAGCTGACCACGGATCATTTCGTGCGGCCGAAGGGCGGCGGGCAGCAGTTGAGTCTGTTCTGAGGCGACCTCAATTGGGAACCCCGCGTATGGGAATAGCGGGGAATTGAGGTCCGCTGCGGTTGCGCTGCGTTGGACCGTTCCGCACGATGCGGCGCATGATTCGGGACCAAGCGAACAAGCCGGGCAGGGCGAACGCGGCCGGTGCTGCGAAGAAGAGCGTCGCTGCGAAGGCCACGGCCAAGACAGGCGCGGCGAGCGCTGGCGGCAAGCTCGGTAAGGGCGTCATCGCGGTGGCGCCGCCGAGCTTTCGGCGCGAGCGGGCGCTGTTGAAGCAGGGCATCTGGCCGGTCGCCGGCTGCGACGAGGCCGGCCGCGGTCCGCTCGCGGGTCCCGTGGTGGCGGCGGCGGTGATTCTCGATCCCAATCGCATCCCGAAGGGGCTCGATGATTCCAAGCGGCTGACGGCCGAACAGCGCGAAGTCCTGTTCGACAAGATCTGCAAGACATCGGCCTTTGCTGTCGCCTTCGCCTCGCCGTCGCGAATCGATCGCGACAACATTCTGCGCGCGTCGCTGTGGGCGCTGTCGCGCGCGGTGAAGGCGCTGCCGGAGGCGCCGAAGCACGTGTTCGTCGATGGCCGCGACCGTATCGACGTCGATTGCAACTGCGAGGCGGTGATCGGCGGCGACGGGCTGGTGATGTCGATCGCGGCGGCCTCGATCGTCGCCAAGGTCACGCGCGACCGGCTGATGTGCGCGCTGGCGCAGGATTGCCCCGGTTACGGCTTCGAGCAGCACAAGGGCTACGGCGTGCCGGAGCATCTGGCCGCCTTGGACCGGCTCGGCCCCTCGGTGCATCATCGCAGCCTGTTTGCCCCGGTCGTGGCGGCCCGGCAGAAGCATCAGCCTTTGGCGGTCGAGCCCAAGCCGGATCTGTTCGCGGAGATCACGCTGGTCACGTCCACCGAAATCTCGCTTGGCACCTGATGCCGGTTGCCTCGACCGCGCCACGGTCTTAAAGCTTGAGGCAGCCAGCCAGCACGAAGTGTCACTCCTCGCAGCGGGGGCGGTGTTGTGCGCCCAGTCGTGCGGTATCGATTGCGGGCGTCGGACAGCGAGGCTGCTGCGCATGAGGGGCGGTCCTGCCGGCATCCCCGACGTCCCAAGCGATCCCAGCTTCAAAGCGATCCCAGCTAAGCGATCCAGCCGTTCATGCGTTTCACGTCCCTGGTTGTCGAACTGATCCGCGCAAGACCGCGGCTGGTCGTCGTCATCGTGGTGCTCTGCCAGGCCCTGATGTGGCTCGGCCTTGCCGTGCTGTTCTACCGCAGCCCGCCCGGCCAGCTCGCCACCGCCATCGCCTTCGGCCGCGAGTACCAGGTCGGCACCGATCTCGGACCGCCGCTGTCGTTCTGGCTGTCCGACATCGCCTACCGCATCGCCGGCAACCATCTGTTCGGCGTCTATGTGCTGGCCGTGGCGTGTTCGGCGCTGAGTCTCTGGGTGATCTATCTCCTGGCGCGTGCCATCGTCGGCGGCCAGCAGGCCGTGCTTGCGGTGCTGCTCACGATGACCATCACCGCGTTCGGCGCGCCCACGCTCGAATTCGGTCCCGAGGTGCTGGCACGGCCGCTGTGGGCGCTGCTGCTGTTGCATAGCTGGCGGATTCTCGGGCAGGGCCGGCGCAACGCCTGGTTCGCCTGGTCGATCGAGGCGGGGCTGCTGCTGCTGACCACGCCAGCGGCCGCCTTCCTGTTGCTGCTGCTCGCCGGCTTCGTGGTCTCGACCGCGCAGGGCCGCCGCGTGCTGCGCTCGTTCGATCCCTTGTTCGCGCTGCTCGTCGTGCTGGCGCTGGCGCTGCCCTACCTGATCTTCGTGCTGCGCTCCGACAGCGTCGGCCTGCCGGCCTTGCCGCTGCTCGCGGACCTCTCGCTGCGCGGCTGGCACTGGCTTGCGCTCGTCGGCGGCTTGCTGCTGGCGATCGCCGCGATGCTGCTGCTGGTCGTGCTCGATGCCTCCTGGGTCAGCCGCGGCGATACCGAGGCGCCGATCATCTACCGCCGTTCCGTGCCGCCGCTCGCCCGCGACTTCGTCTATTGCTTCGCGATCGCACCGGCGCTCGCGGGCAGCCTGATCTCCGGCCTGTTCGGTCTTCCTGGCGTGCTCGGCGGCACCGCGGTCAGCCTGACCATGGTCGGGCTGGCCCTGGTCGTCGCCTCCGGCGACCTGATCTATCTGCGCCGGCAGCGCCTCTTACGCGTGGTCTGGGCGGCCGCGGTCGCGGCGCCCGCCATCCTCGTCGCCGGCAATGCCGTGGTGCAGCCTTTGACGGGCGACGGCGAGGTCGCGACCTCGATGCCGGCCCGCGACATCTCGCGCTTCTTCGTCGAGAGCTTCGAGCGCCGCACCAATCAGCGGCTGCAGGCGGTCGCCGGCGATCCGCGGCTCGCCAGCCTCGTTGCCCTCGGCCGCCGCCGCGCGCATCTGTTGCTCGACGCCACGCCGCAGCGGACGCCCTGGATCACGCCGGCGAAATTCGCCGAGACCGGCGGCATCGTGGTCTGGCGCGCCTCCGACACCGCGGGCACGCCGCCGCCGGAGCTGGTCCAGCGCTTCCCCGGCCTGGTGCCGGAAGTGCCACGCAGCTTCGACTGGCTGATCAACGGCCGCCAGCCGGTGCTGCGCATCGGCTGGGCGATCGTGCGGCCGAAGGGGACGTAGGTCTATCCACGTTCTCCGTCATTGCGAGGAGCAGTTGCGACGACTTGTCCGCCATAGCCCGGAGGGCGACGGCGGAAGCAATCCAGAGTCGTGAGCGGGACTCTGGATTGCTTCGCTTCGCTCGCAATGACGCGGAGAGAGGCGTTTCAAACCGCCAGCACCGTCGCGATCGCGCGCAGATCCTGCCAGGACAGCCGCTTGTAGGACGGCGAGCGCAACAGATAAGCGGGGTGAAACGTCGAGATCGCGCGGATGGTGCGCTTGCCGGTATCGTACTCGCGCCATTTGCCGCGCACGCGCATGATGCCCTCGGTGGTGCCGAGCAGCGCCTGGGTCGACGGGTTGCCGAGCGTCACCAGCACGTCGGGATCGACCAGCTCGATCTGGCGGCGGATGAAGGGCAGGCAGATCTGCGTCTCCTGCGGCGTCGGCGTGCGGTTGCCGGGCGGCCGCCACGGAATCACGTTGGCGATGTACACCTTCGTCCGGTCGAGCCCGATCGCGCCGATCATGCGGTCGAGCAGTTTGCCCGAGCGGCCCACGAACGGCAGCCCCTCGATGTCCTCGTCGCGGCCGGGCGCCTCGCCGACCAGCATGATGCGCGCCTCCGGGTTGCCGTCGGCGAACACCAGCCGCGAGGCTGTCTGTTTCAGCGCGCAGCCGTCGAAATTCTCCAGCAGCTCACGCAGCGCCTGCAGCGTCGGCGCCGTGCGCGCCGCCTCGCGCGCCGAGGCGATCGCGGCATCCGGAGGCGGCGGCGGTTCTCCGCGCGGCGGAATGATCGCAGGCGAGGCCGGCCGGCCGGGCTGCGGCGCCGCGGCCTGCCGCGCGGCAGGAGCCACCGCCGCGGGCGCGGGCTCTGGCTCGACCAGCCGGTTGATCGGCTCGTCCGCAAGCGCGCAATCGACCCCGGCCTCCAGATAGAAGGCGAGCAGCTGCCGGACGTCGGGGAGGGGCTCGGGGGTCATCATCATCGTCAACTCAAGACAGTCTACGCTGTCCCGGCGCATGGCGGAATGCATTTACGTGGTTGTCCTGCCCCGAAAAATCGGAAACAAGAGCTTGGAATAACCCAAAAAAGGGACGGAACGCCCTAGTGTTCCGGCGGCCGCCTTCGCTCCCCTCAGGACCCACCTCCAGCGAAACGCGAACGCCTTGAGGAACCCTAGTTAAGTCATTGTCGCTATTGCAGCTCTCGGGTTTGACCTTTGCTTGCGCCAGGGGGCGGCAGGGGCCACATCCACTGCACCAGCCGGGCCTTGAGATCGAGAGACATGAGCACCGAAGAATTACCCGAGCGCGAATCCATGGAGTTCGACGTCGTGATCGTCGGCGCAGGCCCCTCGGGCCTGACGGCTGCGATCCGGCTGAAACAGCTCAATGCCGATCTCAACGTCGTCGTGGTCGAGAAGGGCTCCGAGGTCGGCGCGCACATCCTGTCCGGTGCCGTGATCGATCCGGCCGCGCTCGACAAGCTCATTCCCGATTGGCGCACGGATGACGACTGTCCGCTGAAGACGCAGGTGCAGGTCGACAAGTTCTACTGGATGACCGAGAACGGTGCGGTCTCGCTGCCGGCCTTCGCGATGCCGCCCTTGATGGACAACCATCACTGCTACATCGGCTCGCTCGGCAATGTCTGCCGCTGGCTGTCGCGCAAGGCCGAGGCGCTCGGCGTCGAGATCTATCCGGGCTTCGCCGCGACCGAGGTGCTGTACAACGAGCAGGGCGCGGTGCGCGGCATCGCCACCGGCGACATGGGCATCGGCCGGGACGGCAAGCCGAAGGCCTCGTTCACCCGCGGCATGGAGCTGCTCGGCAAGTACACGCTGTTCGCGGAGGGCGCGCGCGGCAGCCTCTCCAAGCAGCTGATTTCGAAGTTCGCGCTGGACGCCAAGAGCGAGCCGCCGAAATTCGGCATCGGCCTCAAGGAAGTCTGGCAGATCGATCCCGCCAAGCACAAGAAGGGCCTGATCCAGCATTCGTTCGGCTGGCCGCTCGACATGAAGACCGGCGGCGGCTCGTTCCTCTATCACTACGACGACAATCTGGTTGCGGTCGGCTTCGTCGTGCATCTGAACTACGACGATCCCTATCTGTCGCCGTTCGAGGAATTCCAGCGCTTCAAGACGCATCCCTCGATCCGCGAGGTGTTCGAGGGCGGCAAGCGTCTCGCCTATGGCGCGCGCGCCATCACCGAGGGCGGCTATCAGTCGGTGCCGCGGCTGTCGTTCGCCGGCGGCGTGCTGATCGGCTGCGCGGCCGGCTTCGTCAACGTGCCGCGCATCAAAGGCGTGCACAATGCGATGGGCAGCGCGATGCTCGCGGCCGAGCATATGAACGCCGCGCTCGCCGCCGGCCGGGCCAATGACGAACTGGTGGAGTATGAGAAAGCCTGGCGGGATTCGCCGGTCGGGCAGGACCTGTTCAAGGTCCGCAACGTCAAGCCGCTGTGGTCGAAGTTCGGCACCGTGCTCGGCGTCGTCCTCGGCGGCTTCGACATGTGGTGCAACACGCTCGGCTTCTCGCTGTTCGGCACCCAGTCGCACGTCAAGCCGGATCGCGCCACGCTGGATCCCGCCAAGGCGCACCAGCCGAAGCCTGCGATGAAGCCGGACGGCAAGCTGACCTTCGACAAGCTGTCCTCGGTGTTCTTGTCGAACACCAACCATGAGGAAGACCAGCCGGTACACCTGAAGGTTGCCGACATGGCGCTGCAGAAGAGCTCCGAGCACGACGTCTATGCCGGGCCTTCCAACCGCTATTGCCCGGCCGGCGTGTACGAATGGGTCGAGGACGGCGCGAGCCCGCGCTTCGTGATCAACGCGCAGAACTGCGTCCACTGCAAGACCTGCGACGTCAAGGACCCCAACGGCAACATCACCTGGGTTCCTCCGGAGGGCGGCGGCGGCCCGAACTACGAGGCGATGTAAGTCGCGCCTTTTTGCGCACGATTGCGTGAGTCGGCTGCCCCGGGAGGGGCGGCCGGTCACGATACGGCCATACTGGCGCGGTTTGACGCAGGTCAGCTTTGCCAAAGGGGCTTCCGGCTGACCCGAATATCCTGCAAATCCTTGCGGTTGGCCGCCAAACGCGGCATTGTCGGCGCGCTGAAGAGCTGCCGATCGGGGTCTCGTCCGTGCCGATCCGTCATTTCCAACAACCAGAGCGCACCGTGATGTTATCCATTCGCAATCGCTGGACCGCAATTGCCGTTGCCGCCTTGCTGCTTCCCGGTACCGTTCTGGCACAGACGCCGGATCACCCGGCCGATAACACCGCGAAGTTTCCGACCAGCGTCGATCTGAAGTCGCTCACCACCTCGGGCAGCTATCTCGCCGCCCGCCACGCCAGCGTGGAGCGCGACGCGGCCTCGGCGGCGGCGTTCTACCGCTCCGCGCTGCGCACCGATCCGAAGAACAACGAGCTGCTCGATCGCGCCTTCATCTCCTCGGTCGCCGACGGCGACATCGACGAAGCGGTGAAGCTCGCAGAGCGTGTGCTCGCGGTCGACAAGTCGAACCGCATCGCGCGTCTCGTGATGGGCGTGCAGGACATCAAGCAGAAGAAATACGCGGCCGCGCAGAACAACATCAACCAGTCGGTGCGCGGGCCGATCACCGACCTCGTCGCCACCCTGCTGTCGGCCTGGGCCACGGCCGGCGCCGGCGACTCCAAGGGCGCCGTCGCCAACATCGACAAGCTCACCGGTCCGGATTGGTACCCGCTGTTCAAGGACCTCCATGCCGGCATGATCCTCGAGCTCGCCGGCAAGGAGAAGGAGGCGGGCGCCCGCTTCGAGCGCGCCTACAAGCTCGACGATTCGATGCTGCGCATCACCGAGGCCTATGCGCACTGGCTGTCGCGCAACAAGGACGCGGCCTCCGCCACCGCGATCTATGAGGCCTTCGACAAGAAGCTCGCGCGCCATCCGCTGGTGCAGGAAGGCCTGCGCGACACCAAGGCCGGCAAGAAGATCCCGCCGCTGGTCGATTCGCCGCAGGCCGGCGCCGCCGAGGCGCTTTACGGCATCGGCGCCACCCTGAGCCGCCGCGGCGGCGAGGACCTCGCGCTGGTCTATCTGCAGCTCGCGCTGCACCTGCAGCCGAATCATCCGCTGGCGCTGCTGTCGCTCGCCGATCTCTACGAGACGGTGAAGAAGCCGCAGATGGCGATCAAGGTGTATGAGCGGGTGCCGGCAAGCTCGCCGCTGAAGCGCAACGCGCAGATCCAGCTCGCGACCGATCTCGATGCCGCCGACCGCAGCGACGAGGCGATCAAGATCCTCAAGGACGTGATCGCGCAGGATCCAAAGGATCTCGAAGCCATCATGGCGCTCGGCAACATCGAGCGCGGCCGCAAGAAGTTCGCCGACTGCGCCAAGACCTATTCGCTCGGCGTCGATTCGCTGCCCGCCAACAACGACAAGGCCAACAGCGTCTATTATTACTATCGCGGCATCTGCCTGGAGCGCTCGAAGCAGTGGCCGAAGGCCGAAGCCGACATGCGCAAGGCGCTCGAGCTGCAGCCCGACCAGCCGCACGTGCTGAACTATCTCGGCTATTCCTGGATCGACCAGGGCGTCAATCTCGACGAAGGCATGAAGATGATCAAGCGCGCCGTCGAGCAGCGCCCCGACGACGGCTACATCGTCGACTCGCTCGGCTGGGCCTATTTCCGCATCGGCAATTACGAAGAGGCGGTGAAGAACCTCGAGCGCGCGATCGATCTGAAGCCCGAGGATCCGACCATCAACGACCATCTCGGCGACGCCTATTGGAAGATCGGCCGTAAGCTGGAAGCCAAGTTTCAGTGGGCGCACGCTCGCGACCTGAAGCCGGAGCCGGAAGAGCTGCCGAAGATCGAGGCCAAGATCCAGAACGGCCTGGCCGATGATCCGGCGCCTGCGGCGGCCAGCAACGATACCAAGGACACGCCGGCCGACGCCAAGAAGGACGACGGCAAGGGCGGTTAGGTCCTACCGATCACGATGTGAGAGCCATCACGGGCTCCTCGGCTTGCCGAGGAGCCCGGATTGATTTTGATGAAGGTGTGGTGGTGACGGCCACGTTCGCTTCGGCTGCGGGCCGAGTGCGATCCCGGCCTGCGCCACGGAAGATGTTGGGGGCAAAGCGCCGATGTTGGCGTCCACGGTCACCGGCGCGCTGCAGGAGCAGGGCCGCGCCAAGGTCAATCTCACGCTGCGCGTCGTCGGCCGCCGCGTCGACGGCTATCATGATCTCGAAAGCGTTGTCGCGTTTGCCGACTGCGCCGATCAGCTCACCTTGCTGCCGGGCGAGGGGCTGACGCTGACCACGACCGGGCCGCTGGCGGACGCCTGCGGCGACACGTCGGACAACCTCGTGCTCAAGGCGGCGCGGCTGTTGGCGGAGGCCGTGCCGGGCCTGAAGCTCGGCGCGTTCACCCTGGAGAAGGTGCTGCCGGTGGCTGCCGGCATCGGCGGCGGCTCGGCCGATGCAGCAGCCGCGCTGCGGCTGCTGGCGACGCTGAACGGCCTGGCGCTGGATGATCCGCGCCTGCAGGCGGTGGCGCTGAAGACCGGCGCCGATGTGCCGGTCTGCGTGCCCTCGCGCGCCTGCACCATGACTGGCGTCGGTGAAAACCTGCAGCCGCTCGCGCTGCCGGTCTTGCCTTGCGTGATGATCAATCCGCGCGTGCCGGTCGCGACCAAGGACGTGTTCCAGGCGCTCGGGCTGAAGCCGGGTGATCTGCTGGTCGGGGTGACCGACGTGCTCGCTGCGCCGGCGTGGCCGAAGGCTGGCTCGTCAATCGGCGATTGGGTCAGCGCATTGGATCAGGTGAAGAACGATCTCGAGCCGCCAGCACTGAAGGTGGAGCCGGTCATCGGCACCGTGCTTGAGGCATTGCGTGCGAGCACGGGCGTGTTGCTGGCACGGATGTCGGGCTCGGGCGCGACGTGCTTCGCGATCTATGGCAGCGAGGTGGATGCGAAGGTGGCGGGTGCTGCGATCGCCGCCGCGCATCCGGAGTGGTGGGTGCACGCGGGCACGCTGAGTTAGCTGCTCCGCCGTCATCGCGAGCGAAAGCGAAGCGATGCAGGGGCGACACGGACAGTCTCTTCCACGGCCCCTAGATTGCTTCGGCGCAAGAGCGCCTCGCAATGACGCGTGTAGGAGGCTTGATCGCCTGACCACCGCTGCCATCGCCCGGCCTCGACCAGGCGATCAAGTACGCCGAGACGATTGTGAGTCCACCGATAAGCCACGGCGTACTGGATGCCCGCCTGCGCGGGCATGACAGCGGAGCTCAAACCACAGCCGTCATCGCGAGCGAAAGCGAAGCGATGCAGGGGCGACACGGACAGTCCCCTCCACGGCCCCTGGATTGCTTCGGCGCAAGAGCGCCTCGCAATGACGCGTGTGGCAGGTTTGGTCGCCTCACCACCGCTGCTATCGCCCGGCTTGACCGGGCTATCCGGTACTACGTGACGATCGTGAGTCCACGAGAAGCCGCGGTGTACTGGATGCCCGCTTGCGCGGGCATGACACCATAGGGTGGAGACGCACCCCCGCGAACTAATGCGACCGTGCCAGACAGAACGCCACGACCTGCTCCAGCGCCGTCTTCATCGGTGATCCCGGAAACAGCGCCAGCGCATCCACCGCCATCGCACCATAATGATGCGCGCGGCTGATCGTGTCTTCCAGCGCGCGATGCTTGTTCATCAGGCCGATGGCGTGGTCGAGATCATGATCGTTGATCTCGCCGCGCTCCA
This sequence comes from Bradyrhizobium sp. HKCCYLRH3099, assembly GCF_051167855.1. NCBI lineage: Bacteria > Pseudomonadati > Pseudomonadota > Alphaproteobacteria > Hyphomicrobiales > Nitrobacteraceae > Bradyrhizobium > Bradyrhizobium sp. HKCCYLRH3099. The sequence continues at coordinate 31,196 of NZ_JBNPTW010000016.1, read as the reverse complement.
GCGACTTGATCCAGAACGCGCGCTCGCTGTCGCTGCCGCGGCGGAAGGCGAGCACGACGGGCAGGGTGATCTTGCCCTCGCGGAAATCGTCGCCGACATTCTTGCCCAGCTTGGCGGCCTTGCCGCCATAGTCGAGCACGTCGTCGACGAGCTGGAAGGCGATGCCGAGATTCATGCCGAAGGAGCGCGACGCGGTCTGCTCGGCCTTGGGACGATCAGCGAGCACCGGGCCGACTTCGCAGGCGGCGGCGAACAACTCGGCGGTCTTGCCGCGGATCACGGCGAGATATTCGTCCTCGGTGGTCGCGGTGTTCTTGGCGGCGGCGAGTTGCATCACCTCGCCCTCGGCGATGGTGGCGGCCGCGGCCGAGAGAATGTCGAGCGCGCGCAGCGAGCCGACCTCGACCATCATGCGGAACGCCTGGCCGAGCAGGAAGTCGCCGACCAGCACGCTGGCCTCGTTGCCCCACAGCATGCGCGCGGACAATTTGCCGCGGCGCATTTCGCTTTCGTCAACCACGTCGTCATGCAGCAGCGTCGCGGTGTGCATGAACTCGACGGCCGCGGCGAGCTTGACGTGACCGTCGCCGCCGTACTCGGTGAGATGCGCCATCGCGAGCGTCAGCATCGGCCGCAGCCGCTTGCCGCCCGAGGAGATCAGATGATTGGCGACCTCCGGAATCATCGTGACGTCTGAGCCGGTCCGCGAAATGATCGTGGCGTTCACTCGTTCCATGTCGGCCGCGACCAGACCGACCAGCCCATCGATCGAAGCGCCCGATGGACTTTCGAAAGGTACGATAACCGCCACGCTGGTCTCCAATTTTGCTATCCTAGGGATCGACAATAGAAACTGCGGCCGCAGGCGGCAAGGGCGGGACACGGAACCTTGACCTGCACGGAGACATAACGATTGAAGGAATTGGTTCGGACCAATGACATCGTGCTGGTTTCGGCAGTCGGGGCGCTGCTGGACGGCGCCGACATCCATCATCTCGTGCTCGACCAGAACATGAGCATCATTGAGGGCTCACTCGGCATCCTGCCGCGGCGAATCCTGGTGCACGAGGACGACAATCTGCAGGCGCGGCGGCTGCTGACCGAGGCCGGGCTCGCGCATGAATTGCGTCCGGATGAGTGACGCCGCCGACCTCACCGAGGACGCCTTTCTCGGCGGGCAATTGCGCCTGCGCCAACCCACGCGCGGCCATCGCGCCGGCCACGATGCGATCCTGCTGGCCGCCGCCACGGCCGCCCGTCCGGGTGATCGCGTGGTCGATCTCGGTGCTGGCGTAGGGGCCGCGGGGCTTGCTTTGGCGCGGCGCGTCGGCGGGCTTGCGTTGACCCTGGTCGAGCGCGCGCCAGATCTTGCCGGCCTCGCGCGCGACAATGCGCATGCCAACGATCTGCAGGCGGACGTGGCCGTGCTGGACGTCGCCGCTGACGCGGCGGCGTTTGCGGCGGCCGGGCTCGGACCTGACAGCGTCGACGTCGTGCTGATGAACCCGCCATTCCACGATGCCGTCCGGCATCGCGCCTCGCCGGATCAGGCGCGCGCGACGGCGCATATGGCGACCGGGACGACGTTGGAGACCTGGACGCATGCGGCGCGGCGGATGCTGAAGTCGGGAGGAGCGCTGACGCTGATCTGGCGGGCGGATGGGCTGTCAGAGGTGCTGGCGGCGCTGGCGCGGGGCTTCGGCAGCCTGGTGCTGCAGCCGGTGCATGGCCAAGCCGGAAAGCCGGCAATCCGTATCCTGGTCCGGGCCGTTAAGGGAGGCCGGGCGCCGACGCAAATTTTCGCAAGCGTGGTGCTGAATGAGGCAGCAGGTGTGCCGAATGAGGACGCGAGACGGGTGTTGGAAGGGAAGGGGGAGCTGGCCTTGAGCTGGCCTTGGCCGGCTCCCTGAACGGGTGATCGGGGTCGCGCGTTACTGCGTCTGCGCCTCGGACTGGCGTTCGGTTACCGCCGTGAAACGGATCGCAGTCAAGAGAGTACCGATCAGCAGCATCAACAGGTAGACCTTCATGGATTCCTCCGCCGCACTCTGCAACTTCGCTCGCCGTGCCATTGCCCAGGGCATAGCAAGGCGCGTTCCAGCCCATTGAATGGCAGTGGGGCGATAAAAAATGGTAAATTCGAGGTAACTGGATGGTGGACAATTTGACACAACCTGCCGCTGCAGAGGGGCCGCTCGATCGGTTGAAGGCGCTGCTCCCGGCCAGGCTGCGCGGTGCGCCGGTGGTGCCCGTGGTCCGCCTGTCCGGTGTGATCGGCGCAGTGACGCCGTTGCGTCCCGGGCTGACGCTTGCCGGCGTCGCCAAGATGCTGGAGCGGGCGTTCTCGATGCGCAACGCCAAGGCGGTGGCGCTGGTGATCAACTCGCCCGGCGGCTCACCGGTGCAGTCGCGTCAGATCTATCTGCGCATCCGCCAGCTCGCGGCCGAGAAGAAGCTGCCGGTGCTGGTGTTCGTCGAGGACGTGGCGGCGTCCGGCGGCTACATGATCGCCTGCGCGGGCGACGAGATCTTCTGCGATCCCTCGTCCATCCTGGGCTCGATCGGCGTGGTCGGCGGCTCGTTCGGGCTGCAGGACCTGATCAAGAAGATCGGCATCGAGCGCAGGCTCTATACGGCCGGCGAGCACAAGGCGATGCTCGATCCGTTCCTGCCCGAAAATCCCGATGACGTGGCGCGGCTCAAGAAGATCCAGCGCGAGATCCACGCGCTGTTCATCTCGCTGGTCAAGGAGAGCCGCACCACGAAACTCAAGGGCGCCGACGACGTGCTGTTCACCGGCGAATATTGGGCCGGCGATACCGCCGTGTCGCTCGGGCTGGCGGATGCCATCGGCGATCTTCGCTCGGTGCTGCGGGCGCGCTTCGGCGACAAGGTGGGGATGCCCGTGGTGGCGCCGGCCGCGGGCCTGCTGTCGGGCCTGCTCGGCCGCCGCTCCCCGGGGGGCGCCGGCAGCGTTGCACTCGGAGGCGGCTGGGCGGGGCTGGCCGAGGAGCTGATCTCCGCCGCCGAAACCCGCGCAATCTGGGCCCGTTTCGGGTTCTAGAGCCCGGCTTCGCGTCATTTCGCCCCTCGCAATCCGGATTGCGAGGGGAACACGGATGAGCGACAATATGAGTCGGGGGTGGCACTCCTCATGAACAAGGATCGACCAATGCCGCCGTTCGTTGCTTTCGCGGGAATGCTGGGCGGGCTTGCCGTGGTTCGCTGGGCCTACAGGACCGCGCAGAAGATCAATCACGAGCTCGAAGAGGCGCGGCTGTCGCGCGTCGCCGAGGCCGCTCCGGCGGAGATCAAGACCCTGCGCCGCGATCCCGTCACCGGCGCCTACCGGCCGGTCTGACCTCGTCCGCGCCTCGAATCGGCGGCTGACTAGGCCGCCGTCATCGGCCTATTGCCTTGATTCCTGATGCCCTCGCCGATACGGTCCGCGCGCTTTTCAGACCTGCGCGAAAGACCGATGCCGACGATGGACGAGCTGCCTCCGCACATGCGCCCCGAACGTTCGTTCCAGGGCTTCATCCTGGCCCTGCAACGGTTCTGGGCCGAGCAGGGCTGCGTGATCCTGCAGCCCTACGACATGGAAATGGGCGCCGGCACCTTCCATCCCGCGACGACCCTGCGCGCGCTCGGGCCGAAGCCGTGGAACGCGGCCTATGTGCAGCCGTCGCGGCGGCCGAAGGACGGCCGCTACGGCGAGAATCCGAACCGGATGCAGCACTACTACCAGTTCCAGGTGATCATGAAGCCGTCGCCGCCGAACCTTCAGGACTTGTACCTGAAGTCGCTCGCCGCGATCAGCATCGACGCCGCCGTGCACGACATCCGCTTCGTCGAGGACGATTGGGAGAGCCCGACCTTGGGCGCCTGGGGCCTCGGCTGGGAGTGCTGGTGTGACGGCATGGAGGTGTCGCAGTTCACCTATTTCCAGCAGGTCGCGGGCTTCGAATGCGCGCCGGTCGCGGGCGAATTGACCTACGGCCTCGAGCGCCTGGCGATGTACGTCCAGGGCGTCGACCGCGTCTACGACCTCAACTTCAACGGCCGGGACGGTGATCAGAAGGTCACCTATGGTGACGTCTTCCTGCAGGCCGAGCGCGAATATTCGCGGCACAATTTCGAGCATGCCGACACCGACATGCTGTTCGAGCAGTTCAAGATGGCCGAAGGCGCCTGCCGAAAGTATCTCGACGCCGGCTGGCGCGAGGGCCGCAAGGAGCACCTGATGGCGCTGCCGGCCTACGACCAGTGCATCAAGGCCAGCCACGTCTTCAACCTGCTCGATGCCCGCGGCGTCATCTCCGTCACCGAGCGCCAAAGCTACATCCTGCGCGTCCGCGAACTGGCGAAAGCCTGCGGCGAAGCCTGGCTGCACACGGAAGCGGGCGGGGCGGGGGCTGCGACAGCTGGCTGAGCGCGCGCCGCTGAAGTCGTCCTCATTTTGATATGAATCGAGATCTTTCGTGCCGTCGAACGTCGCAACACACGCGGTGCCTCTGCCCCCCTCCCCCTTGCGGGGAGGGGGCGGGGGTGGGGGTCTCCGGGCGATATGCCTGATGGGGCGCCACACGCCTTTGCATCAAGCCGCGCGCTCGATCGCCCACAACAAAGTCCTCGTCAGTCCTGACGACGCTCATCACCACCTTCAGCGCGCGCCGACCCCCACCCCCAACCCCTCCCCGCTGCCGACAATCGCTGCGCGATTGCGGCGTGGGGGAGGGGAGCGCAGCAGCGCCAGCCCGACCAACGAGTTCAACTAATGCCCGATCTTCTCCTCGAACTGTTCTCCGAAGAAATCCCCGCGCGCATGCAGGCCAAGGCGGCCGAGGATTTGCGCCGCATGGTGACCGACAAGCTGGTCGCCGAGGGCCTCGTCTACGAGGGTGCCAAGGCGTTCGCGACGCCGCGGCGGCTGGCGCTGACGGTGCACGGCATTCCCGCGCGACAGGCGGACCTGAAAGAGGAGCGCAAGGGCCCGCGCGTCGGCGGTCCCGATGCGGCGATCCAGGGGTTTCTGAAAGCCACCGGCCTGTCCTCGCTCGACGAGGCGACGATCCAGCGCGATCCGAAGAAGGGCGATTTCTACGTCGCGCTGATCGAGAAGCCCGGCCGCGCCACGCTCGACGTGCTCGCCGAGATGCTGCCGGTGATCGTGCGCACCTTCCCGTGGCCGAAATCGATGCGCTGGGGCAAGCGCTCGGAAAAGCCGGGCGCGCTGAACTGGGTGCGGCCGCTGCACGCGATCACCGCGACCTTCGGGCTGGAGACCGAGGAGCCCGATGTCGTGAGCTTCGCGGTCGACGGCATCGAGGCCGGGCAGACCACCTATGGCCACCGCTTCCTGGCGCCGGCTGCGTTCAACGTGCGCCGCTTCGAGGACTACGAGGCCAAACTGCTCGACGCCAAGGTCGTGCTCGATCCGCAGCGCCGCAAGGACACCATCGTCACCGACGCCAAGCAGCTGGCGTTCGCGCAAGGCTATGAGCTGGTCGAGGACCAGGTGTTGCTCGACGAGGTCTCCGGCCTCGTCGAATGGCCGGTCGTGCTGATGGGCTCGTTCGACCCGGAGTACCTGAAGGTCCCCGGCGAAGTGATCCGCGCCACCATCCGCAACAACCAGAAATGCTTCGTGGTGCGCGACCCTAAGACCGAAGGGCTCGCGCCGAAGTTCATTCTCACGGCGAACATCGAGGCGACCGACGGCGGCAAGACCATCATCGCCGGCAACGAGCGCGTCATCCGTGCCCGGCTGTCGGACGCGAAGTTCTTCTATGAGACGGACTTGAAGACGAGGCTCGAGGATCGGCTGCCGAAGTTCGAGCAGATCGTGTTCCACGAGAAGCTGGGGACGCAGGCCGCGCGGATCGCTCGCATCGAGCGGCTCGCCGCCGAGATCGCGCCGCTGGTCGGCGCCGATGCCGCGAAGACCGCGCGTGCGGCAAAGCTCGCCAAGGCCGATCTCTTGACGGAGGTGGTCGGCGAGTTTCCGGAAGTGCAGGGCCTGATGGGCAGGTACTACGCGCTCGCCCAAGGCGAGGACGCGTCGGTTGCCGCGGCCTGCGAGGAGCACTACAAACCCCAGGGGCCGGGCGATCGCGTGCCGACCGACAAGGTTGCGGTGGCGGTGGCGCTGGCCGACAAGCTCGATACGCTGGTCGGGTTCTGGGCCATCGACGAGAAGCCGACGGGCTCGAAGGACCCGTACGCGCTACGCCGTGCGGCGCTGGGTGTGATCAGATTGATCACCGAGAATGTGCTGCGCCTGTCGTTGTTGCAAGTCTCTGCTTCCGCGCTGACGGGCCTGCAGGTGAAGAGCGCGCATGAGCCTGACAAGCTCACGGCCGATTTGCTCTCCTTCTTCGCTGACCGCCTAAAAGTCCAACTGCGCGAGCAGGGCGCGCGTCACGATCTCGTGGACGCCGTGTTCGCGCTCGGCGGCCAGGATGATCTGTTGATGGTCGTCCGCCGCGTCGAGGCGCTCGGCAAATTCCTCGACAGCGACGACGGCAAGAACCTGCTCGCCGGCACCAAGCGCGCCTCCAACATCCTCGCCATCGAGGAGAAGAAGGACAAGCGCAAATTCGAGGGCGCTGCCGACGCGGCGCTGTACAAGCTCGACGAGGAGAAGGCGCTGGCGAAGGCGATCGGCGAGGTGGCTGCCGAAGCGGGCGCTGCCGTCGCCAAGGAGGATTTCGCCGCGGCGATGAGCGCGATGGCGAAGCTTCGTCCGGCGGTCGATGCGTTCTTCGACAAGGTGAAGGTCAATGACGACGACGCCGCGATCCGCGAGAACCGGTTGAAGCTCTTGAACGAGATCCGCAGCGCCACCCGCGCGGTGGCGGATTTCTCGAAGATCGAGGGCTGAGCAGCCTGGATCGCTTCGCTGCGCTCGCGATGACGTCTGTGGCTCGAACTCCGCTGTCATGCCGGCGCAGGCAGGCAATCCAGTACGCCGCGGCTTTTCGGTGGACACACAGTCGTCTCGGCGTACGGGATCGCCGGGTCGAGCCGGGCGATGACAGCTGTGGTGACGGTGACAAGGCCTGCCACACGCGTCATTGCGAGGCGCTCTTGCGCCGAAGCAATCCAGGGGCCGTGGAGGCAGACTGTCAGTGTCGCCCCTGGATCGCTTCGCTGCGCTCGCGATGACGAGCTAAGCTATGACAGCGCCAAAAAAGTAAGCCCCGCCCGGCGGGGGGAACCGGGCAGGGCCTTTACATCTGGCCGCTTGCGGGGGCGTTGGCGACCAAATGCGTCTCTATAACTACTCAACCACCTGAATGATCCGCCGCGATCGCGGTTCGACCAGAACAGTTTCGCCGTTCACCACCGTGTAGCGATAAGGTGTCGCACCGAAGCGCTGCGGAACGTCGTAATATGTAACACCTGACTCCGGCAGAACGGTCCCCACAACGACGCGATCGGGGATCACATAGTTGGGAACACGCTCGCGCACGACGTATTCGCGGAATTCCGGACGCCGCTCCACGGTGATAAGCGGCGCGTCATCCTCCACGACGACGCTGCGGCCGACCGTATAGGACTGCGCCTGCGCGGCCGCCGGGATCACGACTGCAGCCACGAGGGGTGAGTTGGGTTCGCATGAGCAGGACTCCTTGGCTGTTGAACGCTCAAGTGAGAGGCCGGCACGCGCCGGGTACCTGCTCCCCAATGCTGCCCTTCAGCCATCGTTCCCACGGGAACACTGGGCATTTTCGCGGCAGTTCCTCGCTTTTGGGAACCGGAACCCGCGCCGCGCGTCTCCTATTCCGCCACGATCAGCCGGGATAAGGTCCCGCCCGATCGAATCGCCCAACCTCCTCTTTCAATCCCATTCAGAGTTCGCGGATGCACCTGACCGTTGCCCATATCTCGCCGATCATGTCCGTCATCGCCGGAGTCCTCATCCTGATCATGCCGCGGCTGCTGAACTTCATCGTCGCGATCTTTCTCATTCTGAACGGCCTCATCGGCATGGGGCTGCTGAAGTGGCTCCACTTCTAGTTTTCCGAGGGGCGCCTCAGCCCAAGGTCGGGAACCTCTGTGCTTGCGCCGCAGCGCCCAAAGTGGTGTAAGGCGCGCGATTTCTCCTCCCATTTGCGGATCGAAGCATCTCATGGCCAAAGCGGTAGCGAAGTCTAAAAAAGTCGCAGCGAAATCAAAGCCTTCCAAGCAGGGTAAGGCCAAGGCCGCTCCGCTCGCTCCACCGCGCAAGGCGCTGAAGACGGCTGCCAAAGCCCCGGCCAAGGCGCCTGCCAAGTCTGCTGCGAAGACGGCGCCGAAAGCGCCAGTGAAAACCGCTCCGAAGAAGCCGGCCAAGGTTGCCGCCAAGCCGGTTGCGAAGGCTGCGGCCAAGACCGCGAAGCCCGCAGCAAAGAGCACGGTCACCGCAATCAAGCCGAACAAGTGGGTTTATACCTTCGGCGACGGCAAGGCCGAGGGCAAAGCGGGCTTGCGCGATCTGCTCGGCGGCAAGGGCGCCAACCTCGCCGAGATGGCCAATCTCGGCCTGCCCGTGCCTCCGGGCTTCACCATCCCGACCTCGGTCTGCACCTACTTCTACGCCAACGACAAGACCTATCCGAAGGAGCTGCAGTCGCAGGTCGACAAGGCGCTCGACTACATCGGCAAGCTCACCGGCAAGAAGTTCGGCGATCCGGAAAACCCGCTCCTGGTCTCGGTGCGCTCGGGCGCCCGCGCCTCGATGCCGGGCATGATGGACACCGTGCTCAACCTCGGCCTCAACGACCAGACGGTCGAAGCGCTGGCACAGCTGTCCGGAGACCGCCGTTTCGCCTTCGACAGCTATCGCCGCTTCATCACGATGTACTCCGATGTCGTGCTCGGCTTCGAGCACCATCATTTCGAGGACATCCTCGACAGCTTCAAGGACAGCCAGGGCTATCAGCTCGACACCGACCTCTCGTCGGAAGACTGGGAAATGCTGGTCGGCAAGTACAAGGATGCCGTCGCCACCGAGACCGGCAAGGATTTCCCGCAGGACCCGCATGACCAGCTGTGGGGTGCCATTGGGGCGGTGTTCTCATCCTGGATGAACGCCCGCGCGGTGACCTATCGCAAGCTGCACGACATTCCGGAATCCTGGGGCACCGCCGTCAACGTCCAGGCCATGGTGTTCGGCAACATGGGCGACACCTCGGCGACCGGCGTCGCCTTCACCCGCAATCCCTCGACCGGCGAGAGCAAGCTGTACGGCGAGTTCCTGATCAATGCGCAGGGCGAGGACGTCGTCGCCGGCATCCGCACCCCGCAGGACATCACCGAGGACGCGCGCATCGAGTCCGGCTCCGACAAGGCCTCGATGGAAGTCGCGATGCCCGAGGCCTTCAAGGAGCTGACGCGGATCTACACGCTGCTCGAGAAGCACTACCGCGACATGCAGGACATGGAGTTCACGGTCGAGCGCGGCAAGCTTTGGATGCTGCAAACCCGCAGCGGCAAGCGCACCGCCAAGGCGGCGCTGCGCATCGCCGTCGAGCTCGCCCATGAGGGCCTGATCTCGCAGAACGACGCCGTGCTGCGCGTCGATCCGGCCTCGCTCGACCAGCTGCTGCATCCGACCATCGATCCCGCCGCCAAGCGCGACGTCGTCGCGACCGGCCTGCCGGCGTCGCCGGGGGCTGCGTCCGGCGAGATCGTGTTCTCGTCGGATGAAGCCACCAAGCTGCAGGCCGACGGCCGCAAGGTCATCCTGGTCCGCATCGAGACCTCGCCGGAGGACATCCACGGCATGCATGCCGCCGAAGGCATCCTGACCACGCGCGGCGGCATGACCTCGCATGCGGCTGTCGTCGCGCGCGGCATGGGCAAGCCCTGCGTCTCCGGCTGCGGCACCATCCGCGTCGACTACGGCCGGGGCACGATGAGCATCGGCTCGCGCACCTTCAAGACCGGCGACGTCATCACCATCGACGGCTCCGTCGGCCAGGTGCTAGCGGGGCGGATGCCGATGATCGAGCCGGAGCTGTCCGGCGAGTTCGGCACCCTGATGGGCTGGGCGGACGCCGTGCGCGAGACCGGCGTGCGCGTCAACGCCGACACCCCGGAGGACGCGCGCACCGCGATCAAGTTCGGCGCCGAGGGCATCGGCCTGTGCCGCACCGAGCACATGTTCTTCGAGGAGACCCGCATCCGCACGGTGCGCGAGATGATCCTCTCGGAGGAAGAGCAGGAGCGCCGCGCCGCGCTCGCCAAGCTACTGCCGATGCAGCGCGCCGACTTCGTCGAACTGTTCGAGATCATGAAGGGACTTCCCGTCACGATCCGTCTGCTCGATCCGCCGCTGCACGAGTTCCTGCCGCACACCCAGGCCGAGGTCGAGGAAGTCGCGCGCGCGATGAATACCGATCCGCGCCGGCTCGCCGACCGCGCCCGTGAGCTGTCCGAGTTCAACCCGATGCTCGGCTTCCGCGGCTGCCGTCTGGCGATCGCCTATCCGGAGATCGCCGAGATGCAGGCGCGCGCGATCTTCGAGGCGGCGGTCGAGGCCGAGAAGCGCACCGGCGAATCCGTCGGCCTCGAGGTCATGGTGCCGCTGATCGCGACCAAGGCGGAGTTCGATCTCGTCAAGGCGCGCATCGACGCGATGGCGCAGGCCGTGATCCGCGAGACCGGCGCCGAGCTGGAGTACCAGGTCGGCACCATGATCGAGCTGCCGCGCGCCGCCCTGATGGCCGGGCAGATCGCGGAAGCCGCCGAGTTCTTCTCGTTCGGCACCAACGACCTCACGCAGACGACCTACGGCATCAGCCGCGACGACGCCGGCAGCTTCCTCGGCGCCTACGTCGCCAAGGGCATCCTCGAGATCGATCCGTTCATCTCGATCGACCGCGACGGCGTCGGCGAACTGGTCAAGATCGGCGTCGAGCGCGGCCGCGCCACGCGGCCCACGCTCAAGGTCGGCATCTGCGGCGAGCATGGCGGCGATCCGGCCTCGGTCGCGTTCTGCCACAAGGTCGGCATGAACTACGTCTCGTGCTCGCCCTACCGCGTGCCGATCGCCCGCCTCGCCGCCGCGCAATCCGCGCTCGGCAAGGAGATCGCCAGCCAGGCGTGATGCTTGTGGTGATTGACGTGAATTGATGAAGGCCGGCATGAACTGCCGGCCTTTTTCGTTTGGGATGAGCGGCGCTCGATTTGTGCTCGCTTAGCAAGCGAACGAAGGGGGAAGTCTCATCCCCACCGCCGTCATTCCGGGGCATTCGCGCGCAAAAGGGCGCAGCCATTTTGAAGCAGCGCGAATGAACCCGGAATCCATAACCACAGGCCGTGGCTTATCGAAGACAAACGTCATGCGCATCTCGTCTCCTCATGTCCAGTCGTGGCTATGGATTCCGGGCTCGAGCTTCGCGCGCCCGCCTGCGCGGGCATGACAGCGGAGCTCGAGCCACAGCCGTCATCGCGAGCGCAGCGAAGCGATCCAGGGGCCACACACACGGTCTGCCTCCACGGCCCCTGGATTGCTTCGGCGCAAGAGCGCCTCGCAATGACGCGTGGGCAGGCTTGATCGTCTCACCACAGCTGTCATCGCTGGCTTGACCGGGCGATCCCGTCCACCGAGTCGATTGTGAGTCCACCGAGGCCGCGGCGTACTGGATGACCAGAATGACGATTGGAGAGTGTGCACGAGTTCCGCTTCATTCAGGCGAGCTTGGGATTTCATCCACCACCTTCATTGACGGAATCTTCACCACTCTGGCCACGCCGCTGTTTACCACGCACAGCGATCGCAGCGCGCGCTGCAACCTCGCCGCTTGCATGTTTCGTTCCTGCAACGCGGGTTAACCGCTCAGCAACCTAAACCCGATACGAACATGACAGATCGAATTGTCACGGAAGCACTGTCGTTCGATCGAGTGAGTAGCGTAGCGTTGCGTTGAGCGTATCGATGTTAGTTCTGCGTCCCGGTCCGAAGGGCGCGCGTTATGCGTCCTTCGGACTCGGTCTCTGCGTCTTCGCTCTGATGCCGACAGAGACCGGATATCAAGACATCGCGTCACTGCTCGCCCGCCAGCCGGGCGTTGCCGAACGCTGGCAGAAGCGTGTGTATTCTGCCGCGGCCTCGGTGCAGGTGGCGACCTACAGCTTCGGCCTGCCGATCGGCACGTCGGCGCCGCCTGCGGTCAGCATCCGCTTTGCCAGCCTCGATCGACGCGATCTCGACATCACCGGCAGCACGACGCCGCGCAATCCGGCGCTGCAGGTTCCGCCGCGCTACCAGGCTTCCGACTTTCCCAAGGTCGACCGCACGCTGAAGGGCGATCGTCTCGTCGTACGTCCCCCCGCGCCGCCGGAGCAGCCGACGGAGTCTGCCGCTCCCATGGAGCCGATGCCCGCCGAGCCGTCACCGACGCCGTCGACCCAGCCTGATTCGAATTCCTCGGTGTTCGGCGCCAAGACCACTCAAGCGCCGCAGCACACAACGCTCGATCCCGAATTGCAGGAGGCGCTGCGCGCGCCGCCGCTCGTGCAGTACGACGCCGCGAAGGCGGAGACCCAGCCCTCGGGTGAGCTCAAGCCCGCGGTCGGTCCCGCTTCCGCAGAGGCCGCCGCCGGCACCGACGGCCTCAACATCAAAACCTCCAGCCTGTATTTCGGCACGGCGTCGCTCGGCGGCGCCGCCGGTATGATCGAAACCTGGCAGCCCGGCGAGGCGCCGCTGATCGTGATGCCGGATCCCGAACTCAAATCGATGGCGGTGCTGTCGCAGCCGGCGGAGGATGTCACGAAGTCCGGCGACGGCGGCGAGAGCATCGCGCCGAAGGGCGAGGTCAACGCCGACAACCAGCGCGCCAAGACGCCGGCCGAGCGGCTTGGCCTGACCAGCGAGAAGTCGCGCTTCAAGTCCGAGAAGTGCCTTGCGGAAGCGGTCTATTTCGAATCACGCGGCGAGGCCGTGCGCGGCCAGATCGCGGTGGCGCAGGTCGTGCTGAACCGCGCCTTCTCCGGCTACTATCCGACCACGGTGTGCGGCGTCGTCTACCAGAACAAATACCGCCACTTCGCCTGCCAGTTCACCTTCGCCTGCGACAACAATGCCGACGTGATTCGCGAGCCCGAGATGTGGGATCGCGCCAAGAAGATCGCCAAGGCGATGCTCGACGGCGAGATCTGGCTGCCGGAGGTGGGCAAGTCGACCCACTATCATGCCTATTGGGTGCGGCCGTCCTGGGTCGCCGAAATGAAGCGCATGTACAAGTTTGGGGTCCACACCTTCTACCGGCCGAAGCGCTGGGGCGATGGCAGCGACGCGCCGAGTTGGGGCACGCCGCAGCAGACCGCGGCCATTTCCGCCGAGCTGACCGAAGCCGCCAAGAGCGAAGCCGAGATCAATCCGAATTGGACCCGGCGGTAAGCCTCTATCAACACCTTCGTCATTCCGGGTTCGATCGTCCGCGCGCGCCGCGCGTGGACGATCGAACCCGGAATCTCGAGATTGGCTTGCGCAAGACAAGCTCGAGGTTCCGGGTTCAAGGCCTGCGGCCTTGCCTCGGAACGACCGTCGTTCCGCGAGAAGAGGTCGGTCTCTACTAAGCGCTGAGCGATCGCGGCAGTCGCGCCGAGGGACGCGCTGCGATCTCGTCGGCGATCTCGCGTGCGGCGGCCAGCGTCGTCATCGTCCGGTGCGCGAAACTCGGGTTCTCCGCCGGACAGTCCACCCGGCAATGCGCGCCGCGACTCTCGCGCCGGCTCCAGGCGGCCGTGGAGATCAGCAGCGCTGCCGTCGCCATGTTTCCCAGGCCCGGATCGGCGCTGTCCCGCTCCGTCTTGGCGATCAGGGTGATGGCCTCCGCCAGCCGCTCCTCGTCGCGGAGGACGCCGACCTGAGCGGTCATCATCTCGCGCAGCGCCTTCTCCGTCAGCGGGCACGCCGCGTCCCCGGACTGGACGAGCGCGGCGTCATGCAGCGCGGGGGGAGGCGCGAAGGTCCGGCCCGCGATGTCCTCCGCGATGCGCCTGGCGAACACCAGGGCCGCCAGCAGCGCGTTGCCGGCAATGTGGTTGGCGCCATCGGTCGCGGTGGCCGCAACCTCGCCCGCGGCCCACAGGCCCTCGATCGAGCTGCGCCCGCGGCCATCGACCGCGATGCCGCCCATGTGGAAATGCGCGGCAGGGGCCACGGGAATCGGCTGCCGGGTGGGATCGAGGCCGGCGGCAGCACATGCCCGGTGCAGCATCGGATAGCGCTCGGCGACATCGTCATCGAGCACGTCGCGCGCGTCGAGAAAAGCACCGCGCCCGGCCATGATCTCGGCCATGATGCCGCGCGCGACCGTATCGCGCGGAGCGAGATCGACCAGCGGATGGCGCGGCAGCATGAAGCGCTGCCCGCGCCGGTTGACCAGGATGGCGCCGGCGCCGCGCAGGCTCTCGCTCACGACCGGTGCCGGATCGTGACCGCTCGCCATCGCCGTCGGGTGGAACTGGACGAACTCCGGATCGGCGATCACGGCGCCGGCCCGTGCCGCGGCCGCGAGGCCGGCGCCATTCGCGTGCGGCGGATTGGTCGTCACGGAGAACAGATGCCCGATGCCGCCGGTGGCCAGCACGACCGCCGGCGCAGCGATCAGCAGCGGCGGGGAGGTCTTCTCATCCGCGCGGCGCAATTGCACGCCGCGCACGACCCCATCTTCCGTGACCAGCGCGTCCACGACGTGGCCTTCGATCACCCGGATCGAAGGCGTCGTGCGAACGGCTTGCGACAAGGCGGCGATGATCGCCTGTCCGGTGAAGTCGCCGCGCACACTGAGGATTCGCGGCGTGCCATGGGCCGCTGTGCGAGAGGTCGCCAGCCTGCCGTTGTGATCGCGATCGAAGGCAACGCCGAGGCGCGCAAGGTGCTCGATCCGCTCCGCAGCCTCGCGCGCGAGGTCCAGCGCGGCGGTCGCGTCGACCAGGCCACCGCCGGCCGCGATCATGTCGGCGGCGTGCGCCTCGGGGCTGTCGCCGGCCGCCATCGCGGCGGCAATATCGGCCTGCATCGTCGCGCCGAACGAAGCCTCGCCAAGGGATGTCGCCGAGATCAGCGTGACCGGTTGCGGTGCGAGTGCCAGCGCGCAGGACAGTCCAGCGACACCTGCGCCGACGATCACGATGTGGCCTGAGGTCTCGATCCGATCGTGGTCCATGAGGCAGTCCAAATTCCACATTGCGTGCGCATCTGTACCTCCGCACCTGTTAGTTCTTCTTCAGAGACTTCCCTCGCTGTTTAGCCGTGTTTGGCGATAAAACGCCGCCGTTCTGAAGGTCGTTCGCGCAAGGGCTGAATCATCGGCAAGCACTCGCGTTGCAAGAGCCGAATGTTCCGCCGTTGGAACTCACCTCGCATGACGTCCGCTCATGAAGAGGCTCCGCATGATTTTTTTCATGGCTGGGTTCCGGCTTTTGAGCTTGGGGGATCAATGCAAATGCATTAATCCGGAGCGAGCAGCCGGATGACGCGGCGCATTCGGGGGAGACATTCATGTCGATACAGGCAGGCGATCTCGCATCAGCCCGGACCCAGAGCTGGCGTACGCCGCTCGTCATCATCGTCTGCGGCTGCGCCATCGCGCTGCTCAGCTTCGGCCCACGCTCCAGCCTCGGCTTCTTCGTGCAGCCGATGAGCCGGGAATTCGCCTGGGGCCGCGACGTGTTCGCGCTCGCGGTCGCCGTGCAGAACCTGTTGTGGGGGCTCGGCCAGCCGCTCGCCGGCGCCATCGCCGACCGCTTCGGCGTCATGCGCGTGATTTGCGTCGGTGCGCTGCTCTATGCCGGCGGCCTCTTGATGATGCGCTATTCCTCGTCGCCGCTGTCGCTGAACATCGGCGCCGGCGTGATGGTCGGCTTCGGCCTGTCGGGCTGCTCGTTCAATCTCATCCTGTCAGCGTTCAGCAAGCTGCTGCCGCCGGAGCGGCGCGGCGTCGCGCTCGGCGCCGGCACGGCAGCCGGCTCGCTCGGCCAGTTCCTGTTCGCGCCGTTCGGCGTGGCCCTGATCGACCAATTCGGCTGGCAGAGCGCGCTGATGGTGTTCGCGACGCTGATGCTGTTCATCGTGCCGCTGTCGCTTGCGGTGGCGACGCCGCCGGCCAGCGAGGCCAAGCCGACGGAGGCCGAGCAGCAGTCGTTCACGACGGCGCTGATGGAGGCGTTCGGCCATCGCTCCTACGTGCTGCTGGTGCTCGGCTTCTTCACCTGCGGCTTCCAGCTCGCCTTCATCACCGTGCATCTGCCCGCCTTCCTGGTCGATCGCGGCCTGTCGGCACAGGTCGGCGGCTGGGTGATCGCGGCGATCGGCCTGTTCAACATCATCGGCTCGCTCAGCGTCGGCTGGCTGCAGAGCCGGCTGCCGAAGCGCTACATCCTGTCCTTCATTTATTTCACCCGCGCGCTGGCGACGCTCGCCTTCATCTCGTTTCCGGTCACGCCGGCCAGCGCGATCGCGTTCGGCGCCGTCTCCGGTCTCGCCTGGCTCTCCACCGTGCCGCCGACCTCGTCGCTGGTCGCGATCATGTTCGGCACCCGCTGGCTCGCGACACTCTATGGCTTCGCCTTCGTCAGCCATCAGGTCGGCGGATTCCTCGGCGTCTGGCTCGGCGGCCTGGTGTTCGAGCGCTACGGCTCCTACACGCCGATCTGGTGGCTCTCGATCCTGTTCGGCGTGCTGTCGGCCCTAATCAACCTGCCGATCGTCGAGAAGCCGGTGGCGCGCGCAGTCGCAGCGACCTGAGTTGCGCGTCCGATCCGATCGGCTAAACATGGCCTGAATCTTCAAGAGCTCAGGGAGTGACGCTGTGGGAACGTTCAAGGCGATCCGGATCGACAAGGCCGACAAGGGAACGACCGCCACGCTTACGCAGTTCGACGAAGCCGAGCTGATGGACGGCGACGTCACCGTGAAGGTCGAATGGTCCGACCTGAACTACAAGGACGGGCTGGCGCTGACCGGCAAGGCGCCGGTGGTCCGCCGTTTCCCGATGATCGCCGGTATCGACTTCGCCGGCACGGTCGAACAGTCCAGCCATCCCGCATGGAAGCCCGGTGACGCCGTGATCTGTACCGGCTGGGGCATGGGCGAGACGCATCTCGGCGCCTATGCCGAGAAGGCCCGGGTCAAGGGCGACTGGCTGGTGGCCCTGCCGCAGGGTCTCTCGGCCCGCGACGCGATGGCGATCGGCACCGCCGGCTTCACCGCCATGCTCTCGGTGCTCGCGCTGGAGAAGCACGGGCTGACGCCGGCGAGCGGTCCGGTGGTGGTGACGGGGGCCGCGGGCGGCGTCGGGTCGGTGGCGATCGCGGTGCTCGCCAAGCTCGGCTACCACGTGATCGCCTCGACCGGGCGCTCCACTGAATCGGACTACCTGAGGTCGCTCGGCGCGGCCGAGATCATCGACCGCAACGAGCTCTCCGGAGCCGCCAAGCCGCTGGCGAAGGAGCGCTGGGCCGGCGGCGTCGACAGCGTCGGCTCCAACACGCTGGCGAACCTGCTGTCGATGACCAGATATGGCGGCGCGGTCGCAGCCTGCGGCCTGGCCGCCGGCATGGATCTGCCGTCTTCGGTCGCCCCATTCATTTTGCGCGGGGTGTGCCTGCTCGGCATCGATTCGGTGATGTGCCCGTTGCCGGCCCGCAAGGCTGCCTGGTCGCGCCTCGCAACCGACTTGGACCGGTCAAAACTGTCTGAAATTACTCGCGAAATCGCCCTGGATGAGGTCGCCTCGCTGGGCCCGCAGATTCTCGCCGGCCAGGTTCGCGGCCGCACCGTGGTAAGGATATCCTGAACTTGTTCAGACTTTTCAAACCATGCTGCTCCATTGTTGCCATGAATGGTATGGTAAGCATGGGGTAAAGATACCGCCTTACCCGCTGTGTGGGGTTAAGTGGGAGTTTGATGCATGCTCGGGCGATTTTTGCTGGGAACCCTGACGGCTGGCGCCGTGGTCGCTCCCGCGCTGGCGGGGTCGATGACGGCCGACGAGGCACGCAAGTTCGTCGCCGGAAAGGTGTTCGCCTTCACCTGTGTCGACGGCACGCGGGGCGCGGGCCGCATTCTTGATGACATGGGCGCCGCCGGCGCTGTGCAGTTCTCGGGCTCGGGCCCGGTCCGTCACATTCGCCTGCCCGGCAACACGCTGCAGATCCGTGGCCAGAACGTTTGTGCCTCGATCAAGGGCATGCCGTTCGAGCCCTGCTTCAACCTCGACAAGAAGGATGAGCGCAGCTTCCGCGGCTCGGTCTCCGGACTCGGCGCCTTCGCGTATTGCGACTTCCAGCACCAGGGCGGTGCCACCATGCTGATGGCGCGCGCCGTGGCCCGCCCACGCGCGGCGCGTGCAGCCGCGCCTGCTGCCGATCCGTCGCACACGGAGGTTGCCGCGCGGGTGGAGACGCCGCGCGTCGAGCGCAGCAAGGTGGAACCGGTGAAAACCGAATCCGCGAAGTCCGCGCCGAGTAAGTCTGAAAACGCGAATGCTGACGGTGCGTCTGAACTGCGTCGCTCTACCGATTAGTTGTTAGTTCACTCATCGATTGAAAAACACGTCGCGGATTAACATGGGTCAATCTGCGACGACGCTAGCGCACGCTAGTGGTCATTGCGCCGTAGTCGTACGGACAGTTGGATTCATGCCTCGGTAGCGACTCATTCTGCAGTTTGCGACCGGGGGGGTGGCCCAATCGAAAGGGTCGGTAATGTCGCTTTATTTCTTCCGGATCAGCCAGGGCCGATATTCTGGTGCTGCTGATCAGCCTTACGAATTCGCCAACCGGGAATCCGCCTGGAACGAACTGACGGCCGTCTGCTCCGATCTCATCGGCGGCATCTCCAAGACGTTGCAGCAGGGCACCGAATGGCAGATGGAACTGCTGGACGAGGCCAAGCAGCCCGTGTTCCGAATCCGTCTCGTCTCCGAGGCCGTCACCTGAGTTCAAGCAGCGATCGCGCGCGCCGCGTCATGCGGATCGTCGGTGCGCCGGGACGCTGTTGCTCTGCGCCAGCGGCTTCCGCGATGTGATGTCGTCGAGGACGTCTCGACGCCCCTCTCCTTTCTCCTATCTCTCTCGAGGTCACCGCGACGGCGCCACGTCGATGTCGCCGTCGGTGCGATCGCTGAGATCTTCCAAAGCTTGTTTGGAGCAACCGGCGAACTGCGATCGTGACCGTCGCAGACGTCCTGATCTGACATGTTCGCGAACCCAGTGATTGTTCTGGTTGTACTATTAACTCTCGCTTCATCAAGGTTGGTATACCAGATGTTGCAAGAGCGTCGGGCTCGGATCTGCGAGTTGTAACTCATGAGGATCCGTGTGCCACGATGGTAGAACAAGAAACGGTCATCAAACACCGCTCGCGTCGCGACGGTGATTGTTTTATTTGCATTGTCAGTAGTCCTACGGCTTCCCCATTAACCTCCGATAAGGCGCTTTCGCGCCCAATGGCATCGTCAGATCGGAACCGGAGCTTCGATCGATTCGAAGTGCTCTGACGTCGACGCAGTGCAGACCTGGTCGTTTCAGGCAGTCTTTTTTGCACTGCAAAGAAAGCGGTCGAACCCGCAGCCAGCTGAGGTCACCCGTGTCCAGAATGTCCATTCGCTCGAAGATTATATCGGTCATCGCGTTCATGCTCGTGACAATGGGCGGGCTTGGAGCGCTGGCCGTCGTCAGCATGCAATCGATCAATGCGAACACGGTTGACATCGCAACCAACTGGTTGCCGAGCGTGCGCGCGATCGGCGAGCTGCGCTCAGATATCAACCTCCTGCGTATCGCACTACGCGCGCATGTCATGTCGGATACGGCGGAGACCAAGCAGGCCGCCGAGAAGCGCGTGAACGGGATCCTCGAAACGATCAACAAGGATCGGAAGACCTACGAGCCGATGATCACCTCGGCCGAGGAGCGGGCGATCTACAATAACTGGGTACAGGCCTGGGAGAAGTATGTCGTCGCCGTCAAGCAAGTGATGGACGAATCGAACAAGAGCGTCGGGAGGATGCCGCGCGAGGCGACCGAGCTGCTGGAGAAATCCGCGGCGGCGATCGCGCGTGACGCCGACAAGTATTTCATCCAGGACATCGAGTTCAACAACAAGGGCGCGGAGACTGCGACGCGCCAGGCCGCTGAGAGCTTCTCGCGCGCGATCTGGCTGGTGGTGTCGATCATCGTCGCGGCCGTGATCGCCGGAGTCGCCGTCGGCTTCTATCTCGTACAGAACGTCTCGCAGGGTATCGCCTCGATCATCAAGCCGATGCAGGAGCTCGCGAAGGGGGACCTCTCCGCCGAGGTGACACATCGCGGCGAGCCGACCGAGATCGGCGCCATGGCCGATACGTTGCAGGTGTTCAAGGAAGCGCTGATCGCCAAGAAGGAAGCCGACGATCACGCCGCTGCTGATGCCCGGGCGAAGATCGAACGCGGCCACCGCGTCGACAACATCACGCGGCAGTTCGAGGCGACCATCGGCGAGATCGTGCAGACGGTATCGTCGGCCTCGACCGAGCTCGAGCATTCGGCGGGGGCTCTGTCCTCGACGGCGACGCGCTCGCAGCAGATCTCCACTGCGGTTGCCGCCGCCTCGGAGGAGGCTTCGACCAACGTGCAGTCGGTCGCGTCCGCCACCGAGGAACTGTCGTCGTCGATCACCGAGATCAGCCGGCAGGTGCAGGAATCGGCGCGGATGGCGACGGAAGCCGTGGACCAGGCGCGCATGACCAATGATCGCGTCAGCGAGCTGAGCAAGGCCGCGGCCCGCATCGGCGACGTCGTCGAACTGATCAACACGATCGCCGGCCAGACCAATCTCCTCGCATTGAACGCGACCATCGAGGCGGCGCGCGCCGGCGAGGCTGGCCGCGGCTTCGCGGTCGTCGCCTCCGAGGTGAAGGCACTGGCCGAGCAGACCGCCAAGGCGACCGACGAGATCGGTCAGCAGGTCTCCGGCATTCAGGCGGCGACGCAGGAGTCGGTGGGTGCCATCCGCGCGATCTCCACCACTATCGAGCGGCTGTCGGAGATCTCGTCTGCGATCGCCGCGGCGGTGGAAGAGCAGGGTGCCGCGACGCAGGAGATTTCGCGCAACGTGCAGCAGGCCTCGCAAGGCACGCAGGAAGTCTCGGCGAACGTCGTCGACGTGCAGCGCGGCGCGTCGGAGACCGGTCAAGCATCGTCGCATGTTCTTTCAGCGGCGCAATCGCTCGCCACCGACAGCGACCGGCTGAAGCGCGAGGTTGCCTCGTTCCTGGAGTCCGTGCGCGCGGCCTAACAATTCGGCGGCTCTCGTCGCCATTGTTCCGTAGTAGTACGTGGCGGACCATTAACATAAGTTTGCGGAGAAAGCGGCAATCTGCGCGACAGCAGATGCCGCTTTTTGTTTGCGCAGATGCACCGGTCGCCACGACGACGTCGTGACCTGGCAGATACGGCCGGTTGTTAGAGACGATTCTCTCGGGAGATCAACGGACGTGTCCAAGCTTTCCATTCGCATCAAGATCATCGCCGTCATCGCGTTCATGCTGATCGTGATGTCCGGCATGGGCGTGTTTTCGTTGCACAGCATGCGGGGCATCAACGCGCGGACAGTCGACATCGCCACCAATTGGCTGCCCAGCGTGCGCGCGCTCGGCAATCTGCGGGCCGATATCAATGTCTACCGTTTGACGCTCCGCGCCCATGTGATGGCGCAGACGCCCGAGGCGAAGGCCAGCAACGACAAGCGCATGGCCGACGCGCTTGCCAAGGTGAAGAAGGACATCAAGGCCTACGAGCCGCTGGTTTCCACCGCCGAGGAGCGAGGCATCTACGAAGCCTGGACGCGAGCCTGGGACAGGTACTCGGCAGAAGCCGACAAGGTGATCGATTATTCGCGCAAGAACGTGGGCAAGGTACCGGATGACGTCGAAGCGCTCTTCAAGCCGGCCGGCATCGCCTCCGCCGCCTTGGAAGAGCTGCTGCTGAAGGCGATCGACTACAACGACAACGGTGCGGAGGCGGCCACGCGCAGCGCCGCCGATGACTACAACAGCACCTTCTGGGTCGTGACGTCGATGGTTCTCGCCGTAGTCGCCGCGGGCGTTGCCGTTGGCATCTATCTCGTCCAGGATGTCTCGTCCGGCATCGCCTCGATCATCAGGCCGATGCAGGCGCTCGGGCAGGGCGATCTCTCCGCCGAGGTGCCGCATCGTGGCGAGCCGACCGAGATGGGCGCGATGGCGGATACGCTGCAGGTGTTCAAGGAGGCCTTGATCGCAAAGCGGGACGCCGATGCGCTCGCCGCGCGCGACGCCGAGGCCAAGATCGAGCGGGGCCGCCGCGTCGACAACATCACCCGGCAGTTCGAGAATACGATCGGCGAGATCGTGCAGACGGTATCGTCCGCGTCCACCGAGCTCGAGCATTCCGCCGGCGCGCTGTCCTCGACCGCGACGCGCTCGCAGGAGATCTCGACCCAGGTCGCGGCCGCGTCCGAGGAGGCGTCGACCAATGTGCAGTCGGTCGCCTCGGCCACCGAGGAGCTGTCGTCCTCGGTCACCGAGATCAGCCGCCAGGTGCAGGAATCCGCGCGCATGGCGCAGGAGGCGGTCTCGCAGGCGCGCCAGACCAACGATCGCGTCGGTGAGTTGTCGAAGGCCGCGGCACGCATCGGCGACGTGGTCGAACTGATCAACTCGATCGCGGGCCAGACCAACCTGCTGGCGCTCAACGCCACCATCGAGGCGGCGCGCGCCGGCGAAGCCGGCCGCGGCTTCGCGGTGGTGGCCTCGGAGGTCAAGGCACTCGCCGAGCAGACCGCCAAGGCGACCGGCGAGATCGGCCAGCAGATCGGCAGCATTCAGGCCGCGACGCAGGAATCCGTCGGTGCCATCCGCGACATCTCCGGCACCATCGAGCGGCTGTCGGAAATCTCCTCGGCGATCGCGGCCGCGGTCGAGGAGCAGGGCGCGGCGACGCAGGAGATCTCACGCAACGTCCAGCAGGCCTCGCACGGCACGCAGCAGGTGTCGGCGAACGTCGTCGACGTGCAGCGCGGCGCGACCGAGACCGGCCAGGCGTCGGCGCATGTGCTCAACGCCGCCAAGTCGCTGGCGACCGACAGCGACCGGCTCAAGCGCGAGGTCGCCTCGTTCCTGCAGTCGGTGCGCGCGGCCTGACGATCATCCGGCCGGCGCAGCAGGCGGCGCCTGCTGCTGCCGGCGGAACAGCACCTTCTGGTACAGCCAGCCGATCGCGACCAGCACCAGGCCGAGGCCGATGAAGGACAGCGCCCGCCAGACGCCGGTCAGCGCGGACATGTCGACCAGGAAGGCCTTCAGGATGGTCAGCGCGATCACGATCGCCGAGGCCAGTCGCGCCCGCTGCGACGACACCACGATGCCGATGCCGAGCAGCACGACACCAAGGGCGAGCCAGGCGATCGAGTAGGTATACTGCTCGGCCGCGCTGGTGACGCCGCTGGTCAGATCCGGTCCGTGATAGATCCGGCGGATCTCCAGGCTCACATAGGCCAGCGCCATGATCAGCGCGCCGGCGGCCAGCGTATTGCCATAGGCCGGCGGACGCCGGCCCGCGACCGCGTAGGATAGCAGCAGCATCAGCACCGCGGGGAAGGCGTAGGCCAGGATCAGGATGTTGAGCACGCCGCCCTTGATGGTGACGTCCGAGATCATCGGGTTCTCGAACAGCAGCAATCCGAACAGTGTGGCGCCGCCGGCGAAGCCGGTCAGCATCACGGCGCCGACATTGTGCACGATGCTCTGGCTGCGCACGCGCAGCCGTTCCAGCCCGATCGCGAGCGCCAGCGCGACGCAGACGTCGAGCCCCGCTTCGGCCAGCGACGGCACCGCCAGCATGTCGCCGTCATTGACGGCATGGCGGATCTCCAGGAACGCGAGCAGCGTCGTGAACAGGATGGCCGCGGCCTCGACCGCGCGCAACGGCGCATCGTCGCCATAGCGGCGCATCAGAATGCTCGCGCCCCAGAACGAGGCGGCCGGCACGCCATAGCCCCACAGCAGCCAGTTGAGGATCGGCGTGGTGCCGACATCGGCGCCGACGATGCGCGGATCGTAGCCGATCCGGAGCACCACCAATCCGGCGAACACGGCGGCCAGCGTGCGCAGGAACGGGATCGGCCGGTTCTCGAAGATCCAGGCGGTGCCGAGCGACATCAAGGCGAGCGAAATCGTCAGCCAGCCCTTCTCCAGCGCAAAGGTCAGCGCCAGCGCCAGCGCCGCCAGCGTGCCCGTGGCGAACAGCGCGATCGAGGCGGAGAGTCCCGGCCGCTCCTCGCGCCGCGTCAGGAGCTCGGTGGCGACCGCGAACGCAGCCGCCAGCACGACCGCGACGATCGCGAACGGGATCGAGCGGTCGAGATGAGCGATGCGGGCGTAGAGCGCGACCAGCAATGCGATCGGCGTGAACAAGCCGGCCGCCGACCACACCACCGGCACGGCGGCATTCTGCGAGCGCCCCTGCGCCAGGAAGCCGGCGCAGCCGAAGCCGATCGCGAAGATCGCCGCGGTCACCAGGTGCCACGACACGGATGCGCCGAGCGGGTTCGGTCCCATGTCGGGCAGCGCGCCGCCGGGCAGCACCAGCAGGTCCGGATTGTCGCGCAACGCCCATTCGGCGAACACCAGGAACACGGTTCCGGCCGCTGCCGCGACCGCACCGGTCGCGCTCGGCGCACGCCAGGCCACCACGAGCGTGGCCGCGATCAGCACGGTGAAGCCGATCAGCGCCAGGCCATCATGGAAGCTCGACAGCACGACCAGCATCGCGCCGAGCAGATAGACGGCGAGACCCACCGACGAGATCGGCTCGACCTCGTCATTGTCGGCCGCCGGGCCGAACAGGAAGCCGCAGACGACGATCAGCGCGGTCAGCGCAAAACCTGCGACGACGTGGAAGACATGCGGCGCGACGGTCTCGACGCCCGCGTCGAGGCCGGGCAGGGTCCACAGGAACGACAGCCCGATCGTGGTCATCGCCAGCCAGCGCCACAGCCGCACCCGCGCCAGCGCAAACGCAGCCGCAGTGACGATGGCGAGATAGATGTAGAGCGCCCAGTAGTTCGGCTGTCCGGTGGACACCAGCACCGGCGTGGTGAAAGCGGCGACGAGGCCGAGCCCGGCCAGCGCCGGGCCGTGCAGCAGCGCCGCGGCCAGCGTGCCGAGCGCGACCGCGCCGAGCAGCACGAAGGCAATCGCCGGCGCCAGGAATTCATACAGCGCATAGGCCGCGTAGATGGTCGCAAACGCGACGGCCGTGCCGGCCGCGGTCAGGATCGCCGGGATGTTGGCGATCGGCAGCGCCGCGATCTGCGAGATGCTTTCCTTGCGCCGGGTCCATTCGCCGGCGGCGAGCAGGGCTGCGGCAAACAGCGCGCCGAGCGCCACGCGGACCTCGGGGCCGACCAGGCCGGCCTCGATCGAATAGCGCACCATGAAGAAGCCGCCGAGCGCCAGCGTGAGCCCGCCGATCCACACCACCCAGCGGGTGCCGATGCGCTCCTCGAAGCCGGCCGAGGCTTGCGGCAGCGGCGGCGGCGCGAGCGGCGGGGCCTCGGCGACGGTCTCGTCGTCCCTCATTGCCGCAGGCTGCAGCGTGGGCTCGGTCACCTCGGGCAGCGGAGGCGGCACGGGCGGGGCTGCGTGGGTGTCCCACAGCGGGCTCAGCGGCGGTCCGTCCGCCAGCGGTGCCTCGCCGGAGCGGGCCTCGAGCTTGGCGAGACGCGCCTGGACCTCCCTCAGTCGATCGGAGGTCTTGCGCGCGAAGGCGAGCGCCGCGAACGCGATGAGGAGGGCAATCCAGTCCAGTGGCCAATCAAACATCACGCCTGGGAGTCCTGAGTCGATGGCGCCCGCCGGCGTCATGGGAGAGGAGAGAGAGGCCATGTCGGCCCCGGAGGGATGCGCAGCGAATCGACGGCCGGCCCGCGCGCGCCGCCACGATGGCTGCAGTTCCATGAGTGTCAAACGGCGCGGCGCAAGTTCAACCGGCGCCGGTGCGCAGATACTCGGCTTTCGCCCCTGCGCGCGCCCTGCCGATGCACCGTCGTTCCGGGGCACGCGAAGCGTGAACCCGGAACCCAGAGGTTGGTGGTTTGGTGGATACCGCGATGAGATCAGCCATCTCGGGATTCCGGGTTTGCCGCTGACGCGGCGCCCCGGAATGACGGGACCAAGCTCACTCCAGATCGATCCGGAACGGCGTGCTGTCCACCATCATCGCGCCGGGTCCGATCGCTTCCAGCGCCCGGATCATGCGGCCTTCGCGCCCCAGCGCCCGATCCGCGAGGCTGACCAGCAGGCGGTTGGGCGAGGCGATCGGCGAGGCCTGCCGGATCGCCCAGGCGATGTCGAGCTCGTCGCGGTGCGGGTTGAGCGCGCAGGCCGCGGCGAAGGCGCTCGCGGTCGAGCGGCTGATGCCGGCGTAGCAGTGGATCACCAGCGGCGCCGCGCGGTCCCAGCCGCGCACGAACTCCAGCACCTGCGTGACGTGCTCGTCGCACGGCGCGACGAAGCCCGGCATGTGCTCGGTGATGTCGTCCACGGAGACCCGGAGATGGTTCTCGGGAAGGATCGTCTCGGGCCGCCGCACCTGCTCGACATTGGCCATGATGGTCAGCACGTGGCTGGCGCCGGTCAGGCGCACGGTCTCGGGCAATGCGGCAAGCGAACAGACGTGGATCATATCGGGCCTTTGAAAGCTCGATTATACGATCGGAAGCGGCGGGGCAAAAGCGGCTTCGAGATGGCTGCCGTCAGGCCGGCGCAGCGGGGGCGGGCGGCCGTCAGCGCGTGTTCCTGAGCTGCCGCAGCTCCTGGCGGACCAGATGCGCCTTGACCTCGATCTCGGCATTGAGGCGCTCGACCTGCTCGAGCACGCGCTCCCGGCTCGGCGAGGCGATCTCGACCGGCTTCTCCGACCAGGGACGGCGCACGAGCAGGGCCACCATGGCGACGGCCACGGCGGTCAGGAGCGGGAAGCTCATGGCAAAAAGCTGGTGCGTGGTCATCGAAGACCTCCCAGGATCCACTGGCCCAGCAAATGTAAGAGCACTCCGGTCACAATGCAAACCACGCCTGAGCCGTAGATCAGGCCGGCCGGGGTATTCTGCGGCAGGACGCCGTAGACGAACTGCGCGAGCGGCACGAACGTTCCGGCGGTGACGATGGCGGTCGCCAGCGTGTTGAGCCAGTTGGCCGTCAGCTTCAGCCGTTCGTTGCGGCGTTCGTCCGGCGTCAACGGCATGGCCGTCAGGACCCCAGCACCAGGTTGAACCGGGTCAGGAACCGCTTCTCCGCCTTGGCCGCGCTCCACGGCGTCAGATATTCCGTGACGGTCGCCTCCGGCAGGCCGGGGTCGCGGCCGAACAGCTTCCTCGCCTCGCTCTCGGAAAAGCCGGCCAGTCGTGTCGCCTCCAGATAGGCCGCGCCGCGATCGGCCGCCTTGATCTGGCGCTCGATCTCGGGCGCGACCTCCGCCGGCAGGCCGAAGCGGATGTGGATCGCGCCGAGCAGCCGTTTCTCGACGCTCTTGTAGCTGCCGCCAAGCACCGCCTTGAACGGCGAGATCATGTCGCCGATGACGTATTCCGGCGCGTCGTGCAGCAGCGCAGCGAGCCGCAGCTTGGCATCGATGTTCGGCTTCTTCGCGCGCATCACCGTCTCCACCAGCAGCGTGTGCTGCGCGACCGAGAAGATGTGGGCGCCGGACGTCTGCCCGTTCCAGCGCGCCACGCGCGACAATCCGTGCGCGATATCGGCAATCTCGACGTCGAGCGGCGAGGGATCGATGAGGTTGAGCCTGCGGCCGGACAGCATGCGCTGCCAGACGCGGTCGTGCCCGTTGTCGGGCGTCTTGGTCGTCATTTGATCTTGAGGCGCGGGGCGCGGCGCTTGCCGCTGCAGGTCTCGTGGCAGAAGCAGGTGACGAGATGGTCGTTGACCATCCCGGTCGCCTGCATGAAGGCGTAGACGATCGTGGGTCCGACGAACTTGAAGCCGCGCGAGGACAGCTCCTTCGACATCTTGATCGAGAGCGGCGTCGAAGCCGGCACGCTCGCCGTGGTCTTGAACTGATTCACCTTCGGCGCGCCGTCCATGAAGCCCCATAGCAGCTTCGAGAAGCCGGGGCCCTTGTCCTGGATGTCGAGCCAGGATTTCGCGCTGAGGATGGCACCCTCGATCTTGGCGCGGTTGCGGACGATGCCGGCATCGTTCATCAGCGCATGGATCTTCTTGTCGCTGTAGCGCGCGATCTTCTCCGGCTGGAAATCATCGAAGGCGCGGCGGAAATTGTCGCGCTTGCGCAGGATCGTGATCCACGACAGCCCGGCCTGGAAGCCGTCGAGGATCAGCTTCTCGTAGAGGGCGCGGTCGTCATACTCGGGCACGCCCCACTCGGTGTCGTGATAGGCGACATAGAGCGGATCGCTGCCCGGCCAGGGGCAGCGCGTCAGACCATCAGGATGGACGACGGCGGCGCGGCCCATACGATCCGCTCAGGCGACCGTTTGTTTCGGCGCGCCCTGCAGCGCGTCGGGATCGGCGATGCGCAGCGTCAGCCCGCCAGCAGTGAGCGGCGTGCCAGCCTCCATGGCTTCCGCGGCGCGATCGATGCGCAGCAGCGCCAGGCCCTTCTGCGCAGCGGCCGAGCCCATCGTGCCGATGCTCTTCTCGCCGGCCAAGATCGGCGTGCCCGGCTCCGGGCTCGGGCCGTCGATCAGCACCTTGGCGGTGCGTGTCCGCGTGGTGCCGCGATGGTGCATGCGGCTCACCACCTCCTGGCCGACATAGCAGCCTTTGCCGATGTCGACGCCGTGCAGGCGGTCCATGTTGGTCTCGTAGGGAAAGGCGTCGCCATACATGAAGTCGAGCCCGCCGCGCGGCACGGCATGATCGATCCGATGCGCCTCGTAGTCTGCGGCCGCGACAATGTCGGCGCCGAGTCCCGCCGCGATCTCGGCGAGCTCGGCCTGCGGCGCGATGACGCGGTCACCCATCGCCTCGTGACGCGGATCTCTGAAGCAGAGATCTAGCGCCGCACCGGGCGTGCCGTCCCACACTGCGATGACACCCACCTGATCCGACAGGTTGGCGACCGTCAGCTTGGCGCGCAGCTTGTACAAATTGAGCTTGTCCGCCAGCGCCTGCGCCAGCGCGCGCGGGCAATCCAGCAGGAAGCGTTCACCGGCCTCGCCCGTGGGCGCCTGCGCCACCAGGAAGTCGATGATGATCTTGCCCTGCGGCGTCAGCAATGCCCCGAACCGGGCCTCGCCCGGAACGAGCTTGGTGACGTCCGTGGTGACCAGTCCGTTGAGGAACTTGCGTGCATCGTCGCCGCTGACCTGGACCACGCCCCGGTCGTCGAGAAACGTCGCTTTCATTCGAAAAACCTCTTGCGACACGCCGCACCGAAACGTAAGCCGCCCTGGCTTAAACCACAAGGCTGAAACGCTGCACTGCGGTGGCTTCATCCTAAAGATCAAGCCGCGCGAGGCCTGGCAGGCCAGCAAATGGGCAGGCGCGCAGCATGATCGATCTGTCTCCGATGAATGCGGAGAATGAAATCCTAGAGGGGTTCATGAGCCAGCGGTTCGACGTCATTCTGAAATCCGGCACGGTGGTCAATCAGGACGGCGAGGGCGTTCGCGACATTGGCATCACCGCTGGCCGCATCGTCGAGATCGGCGATCTCGGCGCGGCTTCGGCCGCCGAGATCATCGACTGCAAGGGCCTGCACGTGTTGCCCGGCGTGATCGACACCCAGGTGCATTTCCGCGAGCCCGGCCTGACCCACAAGGAGGATCTCGAAACCGGCTCGCGCAGCGCCGTGATGGGCGGCGTCACCGCCGTGTTCGAGATGCCCAACACCAACCCGCTGACGGTCACCGAGGAGGCGTTCACCGCCAAGATCGAGGCCGGCCGGCACCGCATGCATTGCGACTTCGCCTTCTTCATCGGAGGCACCCGCGAGAACGTCGAGCAACTGCCGGTGCTCGAGCGCGCCGAGGGCTGCGCCGGTGTGAAGGTGTTCGTCGGCTCCTCCACCGGCTCGCTGCTGGTCGAGGACGATGACTCGCTCCGCCGCATCTTCCAGGTCATCCGCCGTCGCGCCGCGTTCCACGCCGAGGACGAATACCGCCTCAACGAGCGCAAGGGTCTGCGCGTCGAGAACGATCCGCGCTCGCACCCGGTATGGCGCGATGAGGAGGCGGCGCTGCGCGCCACCCAGCGCCTCGTCAATCTTGCCCACGAGACCGGCAAGCGAATCCACGTGCTGCACATCTCGACCAAGGAAGAGATCGTCTATCTGCGCGACCACAAGGACGTCGCCACCGTCGAGGCGACGCCGCATCATCTCACTCTGACAGCGCCCGAGTGCTACGAGCGGCTCGGCACCTATGCGCAGATGAATCCGCCGGTGCGCTCGGCCGACCATCGCGACGTCATCTGGTGGGGCGTGCATCAGGGCATCGTCGACATCCTCGGTTCCGACCACGCCCCGCATACCGCAGAGGAGAAGGCGAAGACCTATCCGGCCTCGCCCTCCGGCATGACCGGTGTTCAGACCCTGGTGCCGATCATGCTCGACCACGTCAATGCCGGCCGGCTGTCGCTCGCGCGTTTCGTCGACCTCACCAGCGCCGGCCCGGCTCGCATCTACAACATCGCCCGCAAGGGCCGCATCGCCGCCGGCTACGACGCCGACCTCACGATCGTCGACCTCAAGCGCAGCGAGACCATCACCAACAAATGGGTGGCGTCGAAAGCCGGCTGGACGCCGTATGACGGCGTGCGCGTCACCGGCTGGCCGGTCGGCACCTTCGTCCGCGGCCGCCGCGTGATGTGGCAGGGCGAACTGCTGACACCGGCCACGGGTGAGCCGGTCAGGTTCATGGAGACGCTGCGGCCGTAGCGGCGCTTACTATGTGCTCCGTCATTGCGAGCGCAGCGAAGCAATCCAGAGTTCTTGCTGGGTCCTGGATTGCTTCGCTGCGCTCGCAATGACGCGGAAGGAGCATGGCGCTTCGGATGATCGGCTCGTAACCCGGATGAGCGCAGCGACATCCGGGTTCACCAATACAGCAGGCGAGACCCCGGATGTCGCTGCGCTCATCCGGGCTTCTGTAACGGGCCTTGGTTTGTCAATCCCAATTGCATGTCCTATCGCCG
>NZ_JBNPTW010000015.1:0-213358 GCF_051167855.1 Bradyrhizobium sp. HKCCYLRH3099 | reverse complement strand
GGAGACAAGCCAGCAGTGATCGAATACTGTCAGGAGTCAGCCCGGTTCAAAATGTCAGGGATCAACCCGGTCGGTCAGGGCGCTGAACGGCGTTGGGGTAAATGTACCGCGAATTGCCAGCGCTTGTAGCCGTCAGCGGCACCGCCGGGGAGACACGCAAAGCAATCGAGGCTTGCGCAAACTACCCTGGATTGCGTCGCTGCGCTCGCAATGACGCTGTGGGGGCATCGCGTCCAACAGGCGGTTCGCCCGCGGACCGGAGCTCAGCTCTCCTCTCTGAGAGCAGAGTTCGGGGACCCCCACCCCCGACCCCTCCCCACAAGGGGGAGGGGAGCAGACTGCCCGCGGGGCGAGTGCTCGAATACGACTAAGAGGGCTATCCGAGAGAAAGGACTACCCGAACACGTCCTGCAGCACGCCGTGCTTGATCACGGCCACCCCATCCAGCTCGATCGTCGTTCCCATCATCGGCAGATCGAAATGGCCCGCCGTGTAGCGGCCGGCGAATTCGTTGGCGCCGGTGGAGAACAGGAAGTTGCCTGGGACGGCGCGCAGTTCGGTGCCGTTGGTGTCGCGCTGGTCGTACATGGTCAGTGCTTCGTAGCGTGCGCCGGGATTCATGCCCCAGCCGACATGCGACACGGCGTAGGCCTCGCGATCGCCCCAGGAGGCGAGATAGGCGCGCATCATCGCGGCATCGGCGCCCTCGCCTTCCAGATCCGTGATGTAGTCGTCGCGCATCGTCATCGTGACGGGCGAGGACAGATAGCGCTTGAAGGTGAGGTTGATGTCGCCGGGCGCCATCACGATGGTGCCGTTGACCGATTTGCTCTTGGGGAAGCTGACGACGATGCCGCCCGGCCAATGCGCCAAGGTACCGGGACGATCGGTCCAGCCCCAGACGCCGACCGTCGAGGCCCCCTCCATGATGACGTCGAGATCGGTGCCGGCCTTCGAGGTCACGCGCATCCGCTTGGTGCCGCGCAGCATCTTGGCGGCGGCGCGGACGCGCTTCTCCAGCGCTGCATCGGGCCGCATGCGCTCCAGCGCTTCCGGATGCTCGTTGGAGATCACGAGAATGCGCGCGCCGGCTTTGAGGATCTCCGGCGTCTCCACCGCATGCATTAGACCTTCGATGGTGCAGTCGACGACGAAGCCGGCCTGCTGGAGGGCCGTCACGACGGGGCCGAGCTTGCCGATCGCCTCGGACGCGCCGGTCGATCGCACGGGCACCGGGTGGGGATTGCGCGGCGTCGGCACGATCACATGGAAGGGGCGCGCGCCCATGCGCAGCAGCGCCAGTTCGGCGATGTGGACGTTGAGCGGACGCGACTGCGTCTCCGACAGGATGGCGGCGGTGTCGCCGGCCTTCACCGCGCAGCGCTCGAAGATCTCGCAGAATGCGTCGATCCATTTCGCCTCGATGCGATCCGCCAGCATGGTCGTTCTCCCGAATTGTCGTTGGTTGCTTTTATCAGACGGAGGGGAAGCCGCGCAGCAAATACGCGCGCAGGCCCTGCAGCAGGGCGTTGAGAATGAGGCCCAAGAGCGAGATCGTGATCAACGGCACGAACATGTCGACCGCCTGGAAGGTGCGCGCGGCGGTGACGAGCACGTGGCCGAGTCCGTCGGTCGAGGTGATCATCTCGGCCAGGAATACCACGATGCAGGAAATCACGAGGCCGATGCGGCAGCCGGTCAGGATCGAGGGCATGGCTGCCGGCAGCACAACCTTCCACAGCACGTCGCGCGGCGGCGTGCCGGCGGCAAGCGCCGACCAGATCAGCTTCTGCTCGATCGTGGTCGCGCCGTAATAGGTCGACAGCAGGATCGGAAACAGCGCGTCCGCCGCCACCAGCATGATCTTGGATTCATGGCCGAAGCCGAGCAGCAGCAGGAAGGCCGGATAGAGCGCGACCTTAGGTAGCGGCGCCAGCACGCGCACGATCGGCTTGACGGCCGCGTTAATCGGCGGGCTCACCGCAGCGGCGATGCCGAGGGAGACGCCGAGCACGACGGCGATGGCGAAGCCGGCGAACAGCCGGAACAGGGTCGCGGCGATGTCCTGCTGGAACGTGACGCTGGAGAGCTGCTGCGCCATGCGCAGGAACACCTGCCCGGGCGGCGGCAGCAGGGTCGGCGGCGCATAGCCGAACGACACGAGGCTTTGCCACAGCAGCAGCAGAAGGAGGATCGGGGCCGCGCCGAGGGCGACATTGTTCGAGGTGCGCGTCATGAGAAGCTCAGGGGCATGTCGAACTGCGGCTCGGACCAGCGCACCAGCCAGCGCCTGACGATTTCGAACGCGGCATCGAGGCAGATGCCCATCGCGCCGACGATGATGATCATCGCGAAGACCGTGTCGTACTGGCCCATGTCGAGCGCGTTGAACAGGATATTGCCGGCGCCCGACTGGCGCGCGATCATCTCGCTGGTGACCATGGTGATCAGCGCCAGCACCAGTCCGGTGCGGCAGCCGGTCAGGATCTCCGGCAGCGCGGCCGGCAGCACGATGCGCAGCAGGCGCTCGGCCGGCGACAGGCCCATGGCGGCGCCCGACCACAGCATCTTCTCCTCGACCGCCTTGGCGCCCTCGAAGCTGTGGTAGATCACGGGCAGGCTGACGCCGAGGAAGATGACCAGCGTCTTGGAGATATCGCCGACGCCGAGCCACAGCATGATGATCGGCATCAAGGCCGCCTTCGGCACCGGGTAGATCAGCATCAGCAGCGGATTGAAGAACGCGGCGGTGGCGCGGCTGCGGCCCATCAGCAAGCCCAACGGGATCGAGAACGCCAGCGCCAGCGCGAAGCCGATCGCCATCCGCCGCAGCGACGCCAGGATGTTGATCAGGGATTCCTTGTCGGTCAGGATCGGCGGGATCGCGCGCAACGACTCCAGCGCGGTCGGGAAGCTGTCGTTCTTCAGCCCGAGCGAGGCGAGCTGCCAGAGCAGCAGCAGCCCGCAGCAGGCCAGCACCGGCGCGAGCGGCTTCACGAGCCCGTTCATGACGGCAGCTCGTTGTCGCCGGAGGCGTCGAACATGCGCTCGATCTCGACAATGTAGTTCTGGTAGCGCGGGTCGAGCAGCAGCTCCTCGCGACGGCGCGGGCGCGGCAGGTCGATGTCGATCACCTCGCGGATGCGGCCGGGCGAGCGCGACATCATCACGACCTTGTCGGACAGGAACACGGCTTCCTCGACCGAATGCGTCACGAACAGCACGGTCTTGCGGTCACGCTCCCAGATGTCGAGCAGGTCGTTTTGCAGCCGCGTGCGCGTATGTGCATCGAGCGCGCCGAACGGCTCGTCCATCAGCAGCACCTCGGGGCCATAGGCGAGCGTGCGCGCCAGCGCGACGCGCTGCTTCATGCCGCCGGACAGCTCCTTGGGATAGAATTTCTCGAATCCGGTGAGGCCGACCATCGCGAGCAAGGTCCGCGCGAGCGCCTCGGCCTTCGCCGGCTTCATGCCCTGCTGCAGCGGGCCGTACATGACGTTGCCGAGCACGCTCTTCCAGGGAAACAGCGCGAACTCCTGGAACACCGGACCGCGATCCGTGCCCGGGCCGGTGATCGGCTTGCCCTTCATCCTCGCGGCGCCACTGGTCGGCTTGACGAAGCCGCCGACGATGTAGAGCAAGGTCGACTTGCCGCAGCCGGACGGGCCGAGGATCGAGACGAAGGCGCCCTCCTCCACTGAGAGCGAGATATCCGACAGCGCGGTGTGGTCGCGACGCGACGAGGTCTTGAACACCTGCGAGACGTGGTCGATCTCGATGATCGGAGTCGCTGGGCTGCGGCCGAGCGGAACGCCCGCGAGCTCGCCTGGTCGGATCGGGGTCACGCCCATGTCGACTTCTCTTTCCGGTGCAGCACGCTCAGAGGCTCCCAATCATCAGGCATCACAGACCGCCTTAGATATTCGTCCGTATCCACATCCACCGTCATTGCTGGGGCAAGCCTGAGGGTCTTGAACCTGGAGCTGGCCCGCCTCACGACGTCGGTCGTTCAAGCCGCCTGCCGACTGCAATGAGCACGGCCATCTCCCCGCCCGAGGTCGTTCCCTCCCCCCTTGTGGGGGAGGGCTAGGGAGGGGGGCTGGCCACACCCACCGCTCTCTCGGCTACCCCCCTCCCCAACCCTCCCCCACAAGGGGGGAGGGAGCCTCGAGAGCTTACTCGCCTCACGGCGACAACTTTGGAATTTCGAGCTTGCCTTGCGTTCATGCTCACTAG
Source organism: Bradyrhizobium sp. HKCCYLRH3099 (assembly GCF_051167855.1). Classification (NCBI taxonomy): domain Bacteria; kingdom Pseudomonadati; phylum Pseudomonadota; class Alphaproteobacteria; order Hyphomicrobiales; family Nitrobacteraceae; genus Bradyrhizobium; species Bradyrhizobium sp. HKCCYLRH3099. The sequence continues at coordinate 209,122 of NZ_JBNPTW010000015.1, read as the reverse complement.
GCTCGAGATTCCGGGTTGAATCATCGAGGCTGCGCCTCGATGCTTGCCCCGGAATGACGGGGTGTGTGGTCGCAAGATTAGCAAGAACCCTGCCAATCGTCGCGCGTCGCGGCTCATTCCTGCTCCTGATCGAACCAGGGCCATTCCGCAGGTCCCTCATGCGTGACGGCGCCGAGCGGCGCCTGCCCGACCAGTTTCGCGTACTTCGCGAGCGCGCCCGCGCGGTGCCGCGGCGGCCGTTGCGTCCAGGCCTGACGGCGTGAGACGAGTTCGCGCTCATCCAGCAGCACGTCGAGCGTGCGCGCTTTCGCATCGATCCGGATCGGGTCACCGTCCCGCACCAGCGCCAGCGGACCACCGACGAAGGCTTCCGGTGAGACATAGCCGATGCACATGCCGCGGGTGGCGCCGGAGAAGCGGCCGTCGGTGATCAGCGCGACCTTCTCGCCCATGCCCTGGCCGTAGATCAGCGCGGTGACCCCGAGCATCTCGCGCATGCCGGGGCCGCCGACCGGTCCCTCGTTGCGGATGATCAGCACCTCGCCCGCCTGGTAGTTGCGCGCGCGGACCGCGGCGACGCAGGCCTCCTCGTCCTCGAACACGCGGGCACGGCCCTCGAACACCAGGTTCTTGAGACCGGCGACCTTGATGACCGCGCCATCCGGCGCGAGGTTGCCCTTGAGCACCGCGACGCCGCCATCGGCCATCATCGGCTTGGCCGGAGTGAAGACGACCTCTCCATCGGGTGCATTGGCCGTGCCATATTGCTCGGCGAGCGTGCGACCGGTCACCGTGATGCAGGAACCGTCGATGTGACCGCTCTCGATCAGCGCGCGGATCACGACGGCCGCGCCGCCGATGTCATAGACGTCCTTGGCGGTGTACTTGCCGCCGGGCCGGAGATTGCCGATCAGCGGCGTGCGCGAAAACACCTCGCCGACATCGTCGAGCGTGAAGCGGATGCCGGCCTCGTTGGCGATCGCAGGCAGATGCAGCGCGGCGTTGGTCGAGCCGCCGGTGGCGGCGACGATCGCCGCACCGTTCTCCAGGGATTTGCGGGTGACGATGTCGCGCGGCCTCGGACCATCCTTGGCGAGCATCTGCATGATCAGCCGCCCCGCCTGCCGCGCGACATGGCCGCGCTCGACATAGACGCCGGGGATCATCGAGACGTTGGGCATGGACAGCCCCATCGCCTCCGACAGCATGCCCATGGTGTTGGCGGTGAACTGCCCGGCGCAGGCGCCGATCGTCGGCAGGCACGAGCGCTCGATGCCCTCCAGCGTGGTGGCGTCGATCTCGCCGGTCATGTAGCTGCCGACCGCTTCATACGAGTCGAGCACCGTCAGCGTGCGGCCCTGATATTTTCCGGGCAGCGCGCTGCCGCCATAGATGAAGATCGACGGCACATTGCAGCGGACCATGCCCATCATCACGCCGGGCAAGGTCTTGTCGCAGCCGCCGAAGCCGATCAGCGCGTCATAGGCGAGGCCGTGCACGACGGCCTCGATCGAATCGGCGATCAGCTCGCGCGAGAACAGAGAGAACTTCATTCCCTCATGGTTCATGCTGATGCCGTCGGACACCGAAACGGTGGCGAACTCGCGCGGCGTGCCGCCCGCCTCGGAGACGCCCGTCTTGGCGGCATCGACCTGGAAGTCGTGCGTCATGTTGCAGGGCGTCTGCTCGCCCTTCTGGCTGACGATGCCGATCATCGGCTTGGCGATGTCGACATCATCCAGACCCATCGCGCGCATGAAGGCGCGGTGCGGGGCGCGGTCGAGCCCCTCCACCGTGACGCGCGAGCGCAGCTTCCTCATCGATACGTGCTCCGCGTGGCGCCCTACTGGATCGGCGCGACGATCGAGGGATGCTTGAACTGGGCGACGTCGAGCTTCGGCAGCATGCCGGTCTCGGCGTAGATGTCGAGCATCTTCTGGATCGCCGGGAAGTTCGGCGCGGCGACGGGATCGCGGCCGAAATCATTGTCCTTGAGCAGATAGGTCTCGATCACCGGCACCGGCACCTTCATCACTTCGGACACGACCTTCAGGGTCTCGTCGCGGTTGGCGAGCGCCTTCTTCATGCCGGCGGTGATGTCGCGGACATAGGCCTTCACCAGCTCCGGGTTCTTGTCGACGAAGTCGGCGCGGCAGGCTTCGAGGATGTGGACGATGTTCGGCATCGCCTGCGACAGCTGGAACAGCTTTCGGGTGCCGCCCTTGGCCTCGGCGCGCGCGGCGAACGGCTGGTTCATGTTGACGGCGTCGACGCGGCCCTGGCGCAGCGCATCCTCGGCGACCGCGAAGCCGACCTCGACCAGCTTGATGTCTTTGGCGGGATCGAGCCCGGCCTGCTTCAGGAGCAGGTTGAACGGCCCCTGGGTGCCGCCGCCGATGACGGAGATGCCCACCGTCTTGCCCTTGAGATCGGCGATGGTCTTGATCGGCGAATCGTCCTTCACCGCCCAATACACCGAGAACCCGCCGGGCTTCTCATAGACGTGCTGGGCGACGATGTAGGCCTTGAGACCGCCGCCGACGACGCCGTTCGACAGCGACAGCGGCGCCTGGGTCGCGCAATCCAGCGCGCCAGCGGCGAGCGCCTGGGTCATCGGTGCCGTGCCCTGGAACTGGGTCCACTCGATGTTGTAGGTCTTGCCGAGATCCGGAAATTCGCTCGGCCGCTTCATCATCCAGTATTTGGATTCCTCCGCCGGAATGGTCCAGCCGACGCGGATCGTCTGCTGCGCGAAGCCCGGCCCCGCATTCGTCGCCAACGTCATCGCTGCCAGCGCCGCCAGCATTAACCGTGTCCGCATCACGCCCCTCCGAAATCGTTTAAAAGGAACCTCGCGGGGAATGTTTCATGTCTCAAATATCGGTGCAAGCGCGGAAAACATTCCGTGCTTGCCTCTGCCATGAGCAGCTTTCGCCGCACCGCGACAATGCGTCGGCAGGCGGAAAACACATGATGGCCGCGTGGAGTTTGCAGGACGCCAGACCCGCAATTTAAGGTCGCGTCGCTCCGAAGCCGTCGCAGCCGACTGGCATTGCGGCGCGGCACGCGCTAGGGAGAGGCCCCGAATTGACCTTTTAAGGAGTTCTCTCGATGTCCATCCAGCGCTTTGAAGTCGGCCCGCGCATGAGCCAGGTCGTCGTGCACGGCAATACCGTCTATCTGGCGGGCGTCGTCGCGCAGAAGACCGCCGGCGAAAGCGTGACCAAGCAGACCGAGGAGATCCTGTCGATCATCGACGGTCATCTCGCCAAGGCCGGCACCGACAAGACCAAGCTGTTGTCCGCGACGATCTACCTCACCGACATCAAGACCTTCGGCGAGATGAACGCGGTGTGGGACGGCTGGGTGTCGGCCGGCAACACGCCGGCGCGCGCCACCGTCGAGGCTGGGCTGGCCGCGCCGCAATACACGGTCGAGATCATGGTGATCGCGGCGAAGTAAGTTGGTGCGGATTGCGCAGTTGCCGTGAGACTCACGCTCGTGCGGCTCGCTCGCTGCACCTCGCCCCGCTTGCGGGGGCGCGACGAGCTTCGCTCGCGCTGAGAGGTCGGATTGCATCGATAGATGCAATCCGGGTGAGGGGGTACAGGTCTCACCGCGAACGCTCCCGGCGCGTGTGCCCCTCTTCACACCACCCGTTCCGCTGCCCCTCACCCCAACCCTCTCCCCGTGAAGAACGGGGAGAGGGAGCGTAGCGAGTTCGTGGCTTCTATTTAGTCTCGCGCCGGCCGGTGTTGCGATTGAGCGGATCGCGCCGCTCGCGCGTCAGCCCTTCCGGGAGCACCGGTTCGGTACCGGGTAAGGGCTCGGCGCGCACGTCGGCGCCCCACTGCTCCCGCTGGCGCGGCGTCGTTGCGTCCTTGACCTGCTGCGGTTGCGGCAAACCGTCCTTGCTGACGGGATCATAGGCGCCGGAGCGCAGGTCGCGGGTGTCTCTGCCTGTCATGGTCGTCCAACGGACGTTGCCACCGGTTCGTTCCTACACGTGATCCTGCGACCGGCCGATGCGCACCGCCGCCAGCACGAAGTCGAAATGCGTCTCCCAGAACGGGTTGGCGAAGGCGAGCTGCTCGGCGCGGCGGGGATCGTCGACGCGATCGAATTTCGCCAGCAGGCTCTTCTTGACCCCGAACACCGCATCGGAATCGATGTAGCGATCGTCGGGATCGAAGATGTGGGTGGTCAGCGTCTCGAAGCCGTCGCCCGAGATGATGAAGTGCAGATGCGCCGGCCGATAGGGATGCCGGCCGAGCTTGCCCAGGAGCTGGCCGACCGGGCCGTCGTCGGGGATCGGATAGAAGCGCGGCTTGACGGCGCGGAACCAGTAGCGGCCCGCCTCGTCGGTGCGGAACACGCCGCGCAGGTTGAAGTCGGGCTGCAGGCCCTTCTGCTGCACGTCGTAGAAGCCGTCATCGTTGGTCTGCCAGACGTCGATCTTCACATTCGGGATCGGCCGCCCCTCGGTGTCGCGGATCGTGCCGGAGATCACCATGTCCTCGCCCTTGCGGTCGAGGCAGATGTTGCTGCCGAGCGGCAGCTCCGGCGCGTCGTGCACGTAGAACGGCCCGAGCACGGTGCTCTCGGACGCGCCGGCCGGCTTGCGGTGGTTGATCGCGTCGACCAGCATGGAGACGCCGAGCACGTCCGACAGCAGGATGAATTCCTGCCGCCATTCGTTGCACATCTGGCCGGTGCGGGTCAGGAACATGATCGCCTCGAACCATTCCTGCTGGGTCGGCTCGATCTCCTTCACCGCCTCGTGCAGCTTGCGGGTGATGACCGCCATCACCTCCTTCAGCCGCGCGTCCTTGGCGTTCTTGTTGCGGCCGATCACGACTTCGGCGGAGTTCTCTTCGGTGAAATAGCCTTGCTCATGATCGTCCATGAGGTCTTCCCTTTCCGCTTCAGTTCGCCAGGATCCGCTTGAACACGCGGCGCAGCTCCGCCGCCGGATCCTCGGCCAAGGTCTCGCGCCGCCAGCACACGTGCTGATCCGGCCGCGTCAGCACGATGCCGCCGTCCCTCACCTCGCGCAACCGCGACCAGTCGCCGTCGAGATCCTGCCAGACCTGGCGCGGGCCGATCACATGCGCGTCGATCTCGATGCCGAGCTCCTGGCTGAGCTTCCTCGCCGCCGCCGCCCAGGCCTCGCCGCCGATACCGGTCAGCACCGTGAACTTGCCATGGCCGGCGAGATCGAGCGTCGAGATTTTCGTGCCATCCTTGCCGAACAGCCACGCATGCGGCAGCCGCGCGCCAGGCCAGGTCGTCTGCTGGAAGTGCAGCTCGGGATCCCGGGTGAAGGCCGGCTCCTGCTGCCCGTCGGTCACGATGGCGTCCGAGCGATAGCGGTGGTTCATCTCGACGCCGTGGGCATCGAACTCATAGACCTTGCTGGCGATGGTCTCGCGGATCTTGGCACGCTGCTGCTCGGCCTGTTCGGTGCGGTCGCAGCGCGCGTCCATGTTCTGCTGCATCTTGACGGGATCAATCGAGTCCAGCAGGCCGAGCGCCTGGAAGATCGGCCCGAACTCCTCGATCGACTTGTTGGCGCGGGTGACGATCTGCTTGGCGACCGGCGCGCGCTCGATCGTGTAGCTGTCGAGCAGCTTTGGCCCGGCGCGGTCCTTGATGACATAAGCGAGCTTCCAGGCCAGGTTGAAGGCGTCCTGGATCGAGGTGTTGGATCCCAAGCCGTTCGATGGCGGATGGCGGTGGATCGCGTCGCCCATGCAGAACACGCGGCCATGCGACGTGCGGGTCGCGTACATGTTGTTGACGGTCCAGGTCGATACCGACTGCAGCTCGATCTGAAGGTCCTGGTCGCCGACGAGATCGCGCGCGACCTTCAAGGCAAACGCCTCGTCGACCTCCGGCGCCGGCTGGTTGATGTCATAGCCCCACACGATCAGCCATTCGTTCCACGGCCGCACCATACGCACCAGACCCATACCAATGCCGCCGACATCGGCGCCGGGCTGCACCACCCAATACAGCACCGACGGCCGGTGCGCGACGTAGCGCGACAGGTCGGCCTTGAACAGGATGTTCATCGAGCCGCCGACGCCCATCTTGCCCTCGAACGGCAGGCCGGCATGCTGCGCCACCAGCGAGTTGCCGCCGTCGGCGCCGATCAGATATTTCGAGCGCACGGTGACGGTCTTGCCGGTCAGGCGGTCGAGCAAGGTCGTCGTCACGCCGTCGTCATCCTGGACGTGGCTCTCATAAACCGTCGACATCCGCGCCTGCGTGCCGCGCGAACACGCCGTCTTGAACAGCAGCGGCTCCATGTAGGTCTGCGGCAGATCGTTCATCTTCGCCGGCGACGACAGCTGATGCTCGGCGCGCGACAGCGGGTGATTGCCCCAGGTCTTGAGCCGGCCGATCTCCTCGCCTGCGAGCGAGGTGCAGAACACGTTCTCGCCCATGATGTCCTGCTGCGAGGCGAACATGTAGGCCTCGTCCTCGACGTCGCGACCGAGGTCGCGCAGCACCTCCATCGTACGCTGGTTGGTGATGTGGGCGCGCGGCGTGTTGGCGAGCCAGCGATAGCGGTTGACCACCATGTTCTCGACGCCATAGGTGGACAGCAGCGCCGCCGCGGCCGAGCCGGCCGGACCGGTGCCGATGATGAGAACGTCTGTCTTGATGTCGGCCATCGGGCCCTCCCTGTCGATTGTTGTCAGTTGTCGATCGGTCCGCCGCGCAGCAGGCGGCGGACCGGCAGCAGCTGGATGCCGGTCCGGCTTGCGAACAGGCCCCATAATCCTTGCGGCGCGAACAGCATGATGACGATGCCGATCAGGCCGAGCGCGAGCAGATAGAGCGAACCGAAATCGGCGAGCAGCTTCTGCAGGCCGAAGAAGATCAGGACGCCGACGATCGGCCCCTCGATGGTGCCGATGCCGCCGATCACGACGATGAAGATCACATAGGCGGTCCAGTCGATCACCGAGAACGCCGCGTCCGGCGAGATCCGCGCCTTCTGCACATAGATCAGCGCGCCGACGAGACCGGTCAGCGCCGCGCTGGTCAGATAGACCATGGCCTTCAGCCGCCGCGCATCGACGCCGACGGCGCGCGCAGCCTCCTGGTTATCGCGGACGGAGGCGAGCGCGAGACCATGGCGCGAGCGCAACAGCCGATACACCGTGAAGATCGTCGCGACCGCGAGCAGCAGCGCCAGCCAGTAGCAGATGATGTCGACCGCCTGCGCCGGCCGCACGCCGAACAGACGCTGCACGACATCGGTGCCGAACATGGCGCGGGTCGCGGCCCCCGGCAGCGATGTGCCGGTGCCGCCGCCGAGCGTCTTCCATTGCGCGACGACGAGGCGGACGATCTCCGCGACCACCCAGGTGCCGATCGCGAAGTATGCCCCCTGCAGACGGAAGGCGAAGAAGCCGGCGGGGATGGCGAGCGCAGCCGCAGCCACGCCACCGAGCAGGATCGAGAGCAGCGGATCGAGCTTGAGCAGCACGACGCCGGCGAACATCGCGTAGGCGCCGAGGCCGACGAAGGCCTGCTGGCCGACGGAGACGAGGCCGGCATAGCCCGCGAGCAGGTTCCAGCTCTGCGCCAGCACCAGCATGGTCAGGATGAAGAACAGGTCCTGCAAGGTCGAGCGCGGCAGATAGGCCGGCGCGACGACGCCGGCCACGACGATGAGCGCCGCAATGATGGCGAAGACAATCGAGGCCTTGGTCCTCGTCTCGACGCGCCAGGGGATGGATCGTCCGTGCATCGCCCTGCCCCTCAATCGACCGCGCGCGGGAAGAAGCCGCGCGGACGGACCAGCAGCACCAGCACGAAGGCGATATGACCGGCGAGGATCTGCCATTCCGGATTGATCGCACCGCCGAGCGTCTGCGCCACGCCGAGCACGACGCCGCCGGCCAACGTCCCCCACAGCGAGCCGAGCCCGCCCATGATGACGGCCTCGAACGCATAGATCAGGCGCGCCGGACCGATGGTCGGATCGAAATTGGCGCGGGTGCCGAGAAACACGGCGGCGATCGCGACGATCGCCATCGCGATGCCCGTCGCCACCGCAAAGGTCCGGTTGGGCCGGATGCCCATCAGGCCGGCGGTCACGGCGTCATCGGAGGTGGCGCGGAAGGCGCGGCCGAGCTCGGTGCCGTAGAGCACGCGGTTGAGGATCAGGATCACGCCAACCGCCGAGGCGAAGGTCAGCATCGGCATGACGCCGATGTTGAACGGCCCGATTGCGACCGACGCAGTCTCCAGCGAGCCTGCGGGAATGCGGCGGCTGTCGGCCGAATAGGCTTGCAGCAAGCCGTTCTGCAGCACCACCGACAGACCGAAGGTCACGAGCAGCGGCGGCAGGATGTCCGGGCCGAGCGTCCGGTTGAGCACATAGGCTTGCAGCAGCCAGCCGATGCCGAACATCAGCGGCATCGCGATGACAACGGCGACGAACGGATGCAGGCCAAGACCGCTGACCAGCACCAGGATCAGATAGGCCGCGAGCACGATCAAATCGCCATGCGCGAGATTCACCAGCCGCATGATGCCGAATACGAGCGAGAGCCCGGCGGCGAACATCGCGTAGAGGCCGCCGAGCAGCACGCCCTGCAGGATGGTGTCTGCCCAGCTCATGCGTGCGCTCCGAAATAGGCCGCGTGGATCGCTTCGCGGCTGAGCTCCGCGGGCCGGCCGCTCAGGGTCACGCGGCCCTCCATCATGCAGTACAGCCGATCCGCGACCTTCATGGCCTGGCCGATGTCCTGCTCGACGATCACGATCGACGCGCCGCTGGCGCGGATCGCCGGAAACGCGGCGTAGATGTCCTTGATGATGATCGGCGCGAGGCCGAGGCTCAGCTCATCGCACAGCAGCACGCGCGGGTTCGACATCAACGCTCGCCCGATCGCCACCATCTGCTGCTGGCCGCCGGACAGCGCGGTGCCCGGCGTGTGGCGCCGCTCCTTCAGCACCGGGAACAGCCGGTAGATCGTCTCCAGCGACCAGGGCCCCGGCGCTGCGCGGCCGTAGCGCCCGATCAGCAGGTTCTCCTCCACCGACAGCGAGGGAAACAGTTTTCGTCCCTCCGGCACCATCGCGATGCCGAGCGCCACGACATCAGGCGCAGCCAGCGCGCCGATCGGGCGTCCGTCGAACAGGATCTGATCGGCGCCGTTGCGCAGCACGCCCGAGATCGAGCGCATCAAGGTCGACTTGCCGGCGCCGTTGGCGCCGACGATCGCAATCGTCTCGCCGGCCTCCAGCACGAGGTCGACGCCGAACAGCGCCTGGAAGTCGCGATAGAACGCCGTCAGTCCATGGGTTGCGAGCAGCGCCATCAGACCTCGATCCCCAGATAGATCTCGCGCACCGCGCTGGAGGCCATGATCTCCTCGGGCTTGCCGATGCCGATGACCTTGCCGAAATTGAGCACCAGGAGCCGCTGCACCACGGCATTCAGCGCATGCAGCACGTGCTCGATCCAGACGATGGTCACGCCGGAGGCGTGGATGCTGCCGATCGTCTCGACCAGCGATTGACATTCGGCCTCCGTCAGGCCGCCGGCGATTTCGTCGAGCAGCAGCAGTTTCGGATCGGTGGCGAGCGCGCGCGCCAGCTCCAGCCGCTTCCGCTGCAAAAGGCCGAGCCCGCCGGCCAGCGTGTTGGCGCGGTCGATCAGCCCGGTCTTGACCAGGATGTCGGCGCAGCGATCGGTGACCTCGGATTCCGCCTTGCGCGATCCCATGCTCGCGGCCACCACGAGGTTCTCGAATACGGTCAGCCTCTCGAACGGCTGCGGGATCTGGAACGTGCGCCCCACCCCCGCATGACAGCGCGCCATCGGCGGCATCCGCGTGACGTCGACGCCATCGAACGCCACGCGGCCGGCGTCGACGCGCAGATTGCCGGTGATCAGGTTGAACAGCGTCGACTTGCCGGCGCCGTTCGGACCGATGATGCCGAGCGCCTCGCCCGACGCGACGTCGAAGGTCACGTCATCCGTGACCTTCAACGCGCCGAAGCGCTTGGCGACATGATCAAGCTCGAGGATGGGCACGCCGGCTGCTCCGCTCATGCGACTGTCAGGCGATCGGCTCCATCTTCCCGCCCGCGGGAATATTCGGCGCCGTCTTGTTGTCGGTGATGACGAGGTCGTAGCCGCCGCCATCCTTGAGCCGCCACTGCCCGCCGACCAATGGCGTCTTGCAGACGTTCTTTGCGGCGAAGGGCGGCAGCTTGGCGCCGTTCCAGGCGATCGGGCCGACGATGGTGTCGAGCTTGGTCGCCGCGACTGCTGCAATCATCTTGTCGGCGTTGGTCGGATCGTCAACGCGCTTGAGCACGTCGGCCGCGATCTCGAACAGCGCGTGCACGAAGCCGATCGGCTGCGTCCACGGCCGCTTGGTCGCGGCGGTGAAGCCATCGGCGAGCTCCTTGGCGGACGCGCCCGTCAGGGACGATTTGAACGGATGGCTCGGGGTCCACCAGACTTCCGAGGACAGATTGTGCCCTTGCTTGCCGAGCGCCTCCACGGCCTGCGGGAACAGCAGCGCCTTGCCGATCGAGGCGATCTTCGGCGCAAAGCCCTTCTGCTTGGCCTGATTCCAGAAGGTGGTGAAGTCAGGCGGGATCATCACGCCGGTGATCACCTCGACATTGCCGGACTTGAAGGCGTTGATTTGGGCGGAGAAGTCGTCCGACAGATTCTGATAGCGGCCGGGATCGATCAGCTTGTAGCCCTTCTCGGTCAGCACCGGCGGGAAGCCGACCTTCGGATCGCCCCAGGCGTTGCCGTCGCCGTCATTCGGGAAGAGACCGCCGACCTTTTTGTTGGTCGAGAGCTGCGCCCACATGTTGGTGAAGACGGCGATGACGTCCTCCAGGCCCCAGAAGAAGTGATAGCTCGAGCTGAACGGCTTCCACGAGGCGGGGTCGCCGGGATTGCCCTGCTGGCCGATGAACCAGGGCTGCCACGGCGCAACGGTGGAGATGCACGGCAGGCCCTCGGACTCGCAGGTCGTCGAGACCGGATTGGTCGTCTCCGGCGTCGAGGCGACGAGCATCAGGTTGACCTTGTCGCTGACGATCAGCTCCTTGGCGACCTCGGCGGCGCGGTTCGGATTCGACTGGCTGTCCTTGACGACGACCTGGACCTGCAGGCCGGCCGCCTTGGCCGCGGCGTTGAAGCCGTCGATGATGAACTTGTCGGCCTCGGCGAAGGCTGCGAGCGGCCCGCTCTGCGGGCTGACATAGCCGATCTTGGCCGCCTTGCCGGCTGCGAGCGCGGGCTTGAAGATCGTATCGGTGGCGGACAGCAGGCCGCCGACAGCGGCGGTCTCAAGGAGCCTTCGTCGCGTGATCATGTGTCGTTCCTTCCCTGTTTTGTTTTTTGAGTTAAGTCACGATCGGTCTAGAGCGGTGGTTCTGTGCCGGACCAGGCATCCTGCAGCAGCGCGCGGATATCAGCCTGGTTGAAAGGCCGCGGATTGGCATAGGGGTTCTTGACCGCGATCGCGGCCGCCCGCTCGAGATCAGGCTCGGTCAGGCCGAAATCCTTCAGCCGTGTCGGCGCGCCGAGCTGCACGGCGAAGCGATACAGCGCCTTGCCGGGTGTGGCGCCGCCGAGCGCGGCGGAGATCGGCGCCAGCAGATCACCGGCGACCGCCGCATTGAAGCCGATCGTGTGCGGCAGCAGGATCGCATGCGTCTGTGCATGCGGCGTGTCGAAGCTGCCGCCGAGCGTATGACAGAGCTTGTGATGCAGCGACATCGAGGCGCCGCCAAGGGTCGCGCCGCACAGCCATGCGCCGTACAGCGCCTCGGCGCGGGCGTTTCTGTCGGAGAGGTTCGCGACCACGGCCGGCAACGCGGTCGCGAACGCCCTGATCGCATCCGCCGCCATCAGCGACAGGATCGGATTGCGGTCCGGCGCATACAGCGCCTCGGCGGCATGCGCGATCGCGTTGAGGCCTGACGAAATGGTCATCTCCTTCGGCAGGCTCAGCGAGAGATCGACGTCGTAGATCACCGTCTCCGGCAGGATCGCGGGATCACGCCGCGTGGTCTTCTCGCCACTGCTGGTCTCGCCGAGGATGTCGGTCATCTCGGAGCCGGCATAGGTGGTCGGGATGGCGATCTGGTCGGCCCCGGTGCGCAGCGCGATCGCCTTGCCGAGCCCGATCGACGAGCCGCCGCCGAGCGCGATCACGCAATCCGCCCCACTCTGCTCATAGGCCGCCACGGCTTCGCGGGTGACGTCCACGGGCGTGTGCATCACCGCGCCGGCGAAGACGCCGGCCGTAGCGCTGCCGAGCCGGTCGGCGAGCGCATCGATGTCCTTGCGCTGCTGCGGCGTCGCCAGCAGCAGCGCGCGCCTGCGGCCGAGCCGCTGCAGCTCGGCGCCGAGCTGCGACAATGTGCCCGCGCCGAACACGACGCGCGAGCGGATACCCGGGAAGACGAAGGCGCGTGTGCTCGTCATGTCATGCTCCGCGTCTTCGGCGCGCGCGCCATGACAAAGGTGTAGGCGAGGCTCCACGGCACGTCCTTGCGCCGCGTCGGCTTGAAGTCGGCGAGCAGGCTCGGCTTCACGCAATGTAGCGCGTCTTCGGTCGTATCAGTGCGGTCGAACAGCTGCGTCGTGATCGGCTCGAAGCCGGCGGCGGAGACGATGAAATGAATGCTGGCCGGGCGCCGCAGCGGACAGCCGAGCTGCCCGAGCAGCCGGCCCGCGGGACCATCGACCGGCACAGCATAGCTCGCCGGCTTCACCGTGAGATAATCGAACGCGCCATCAGCATCGGTCGTGAAAATGCCGCGGAGATTGCAGTCCGGCTGCTCGTCCGGCTGCTGGTTCTCGAAGAAGCCCTGCCCGTTGGCCTGCCAGGTCTCGACGACGGCGCCGGCAATCGGATGACCGTCGAGATCCACCACCCTGCCCGCGACCGCGAGCGGCTCACCTGCGCCGTCGAGACAGATGTTCGCGCCATTGGGGCGGCGCGGCGCGTCGGCGCGATAGAACGGGCCGCGCGGCGCGTTCGGCGTGGCGCCCGCGGGACGGCGGCTGTTGATGTCCTCGACCAGCGCGGTCGCGCCGATGAGGTCGGCCAGCAGCACCCATTCCTGGCGGTTGTCGGTGGTGGCATCGCCGACGGCTGCGAGATACCCCATCGCGTCGCGCCATTCTGCCCTGGTCGGACGAAGCTCGCGGATCAGCTGATGGATGTGGCTGACGATGGCGATCATGCCGATCGCCAGCCGGCCGTCGCCGGCCCGCGCGATGCGCTCCAGCATGGCCTCGCCCGGCTGTCCGCCACTGCGATCGATGGGCAGCTCCTGCCGCATCGTCCCTCCCCGGAAACGTTGTCCTGTTTCGTGGAACGGTAGCAGGGCCCGGCGAGGGCATTGATGATTTTTGCGCGGGATAATATAGCAAATTGCTATGAAGATCGACGAACGCCACCTCGTCCAGCTCGCCGCCGTCATCAATGCCGGGGGCGTCACCGAGGGCGCCGCGCTGCTCGGCATGACGCAGCCGGCGGTCTCGCGCACGCTTGCCGCCCTGGAAAAGCGGCTGGGCGAGCCGCTGTTCGTCAAGGGCCGCCGGCCGCTGCGTCCGACGCCGTTCGGCCGGGCGCTTGCCGATCACGGCCAGGCCATGCTGCTCGCCTCGCGCAAGGCGTCCGAGTTGATCGACAATTTTCGCCACGGGCTGGCCGGCTCCGTGCGTGTGGCCGGGACACCGTTCTTTATGGATGGCCTGATCTCCGGCCTGATCGCCGAGTTCCACAACGTCCGCCCCGACGTGCGCGTGATCCAGAGCTACGGCTACATGCCGGACCTGCAGGAGGCGATTCGCGCCGACCGCATCGATCTCGCCATCTGTCCGGTCGACGTGCTCGACGGCGATGACCTCGAATTCCAGTCGATCCTGCCCGGGCGCAACGTCATCGCCTGCCGCGTCACCCACCCGCTGCTGATGAAACGCAAGCTGAAGGGCCCGGAGATCCTGGACTATCCCTGGATCGCGCCGCCGCCGAACAGCCCGCTGCAGGCCGACATGCGTGCGCTGCTGCTCTCGTTCGGCTCGACCGGCGTGAGCATGCCTTACGTGGGCGGCTCGCTGGCAAGCGCGATGAACTATCTGAAGCGCAGCGATGCGCTCACCATCCTGCCGCACGGCGTCGTCTTCGCCTATCGCAAGGAGCGCGAGATCACCGCGCTGCCGCTGCGCGTGCCGCATCCGGAGCGCGCGCTCGGCATTCTGCGGCTCGCCGGAAGCCCGCAATCGCCCGCGGTGCTCGCGTTCTCGGACTCGGTCGCAAAGGGTTTTGCCGCGCTCGCCGAGCTGATCCGCCGCCACGAGCAATCGGTGATCTGGAAGGGGTGATCACCGCAGATAGCTGGCCAGGTTCAGGCTCTGGATCTTGGAGATCGCCGTGTAGGACGCTGTCAGCTGCGCCTGATACGTCGACAATTGTGCAGTGACCGCCGCGACGTCGACGCTGGTCAGGTCGGTCGCAAGGCTCTCGGCATAGCTCTTGTAATCGGTCTGCTGCGACTTGGCGCTCTCGATCCGCGACGCGGCGTCGGATAGCTTCGCCTGCACCGTCGCCACCTCGTCCACGGCCTGATCGGCAAGCGTCAGGGCCGCGCTGATGTCGCTGTCGGACAGGTTCGCGCTGTTCGCAACATATTTGAGGACGCGCATGACCTTTTCAAACGCCGGGTCGTCCGCCGTCACACCATAGCTCACGGACTGCCGGTCCGACACCCGCACCGATGCAAGCTCGCTGTCACCCTGGTAATAGCTGGTGTCGGCCGTCGTCAGCGAGCCCGTTCCCGACGCGAAGGCCGAGGTGTCGACGGCGGTTGTCGAGGTTCGCGCGCCGCCGAACAGATATTGTCCATCGTACTGCGTGTTGAGGAGCCCCGTCATCTGCTGCAGCAATTGCTGCGCGGTACTGATGGCAGAGGAGGTTCCCGTGCTGCTGCCAGACGTCGCGGCGCTCAGCGCCGATCGCAGCTGCGTGACGACATCGGACACCTGGCCGACCGCCGAATACATCACCTGCACCTTGCTGTCGGCCAGCGTCGCCGCATCGATATAGGACTGGGCACGGGTGACCGAGACCTGCAGGTTGACGACATGCTGGGTGTCGGCGCCGTAATCCGCAAGATACTCCGATTTCAATCCCGACGCTTCCTGGACCTGCAGCGTCGCCATGGTCGCCTGCGTCCGCAGCGAGCTTGCGATCATCTGGTCGGAATTCGCAAAGGTCGCGATCCGCATCGTCATGGCATTCGCTCCGGGTTAGCTCGACTGCACGGCGCTGAGCAGCGACGAGAACATGCTGTTGACGACGGAGATGACCTGGGACGCCGCCGCATACTTGTTCTGCAATGCGCTCAGCCTGGCCGTCTCCTCGTCGATGTTGACGCCGGATTGCGAGGACAGGGAACCGGCGTAGGTCGATTGGGCCGTTGATTTCGTCGTGTAGGCGCTCGATGCCTGCGACGCCTTGCTGGCGACATTGGCGACGATGGCCGCCGCATAGTCGGCGAACGAGCCGGTCGTCGCGCTCAGGCCTCCGGCCGACGAGAAACTCGTCGCGCCGGTCAGCCTGTCGTAGAGCGCGTTGATGATGGTCGCCGCCCCCGACGTCAACACCTGGCTTCCGGTCGTCAGGGTCGTGGACCCGTCGAGCGATCCGGTCGGCAGGCCTGCATCGCCGGACAGGATGCTGCTTCTCACCGCGAAGTCGGCGGCGCCCGTCCCGGTCACAAGGTCGTTCATGCCGAAATAATCGGAGAAGCCGGCGCCGCCAATCGCGCTGCTCATGTCGTTGATGGCGACGCCATACGAGGACGACGTTGCGCTGATCGACAGATGCCCGGCAGAATCGACCGACGCGGAGACACCGGAGATGCCGTTCAGGGCGGTGACCAGGTCACCCACCGTGGCATAGGACGACAGATCGAGATCCTGGTAGGAGACGAGATTGCCGCTCTGGTCGGCCACGGCGATGCGGACCGTACCGGAGGCAGACAGCGACGCCGCGCCGCTGGTCGCCGTCGTGCCGGTCAGATTGTTCGGCGGCGGCACTGCCGATGCGCCGTTCGTGGTCTCGTTGAGCGCCGATGCCAATTGTGACGCCAGTTGATCGAGCTGGCTCTGCACCGCCGGGAGGGTCTGGTCGCGCAGGGTCACCAGCGCGCCGATCTTGCCGGACGTGATCTGCGAGGTCACGTCGACGCCGTCGACCATGATGCCGCTGAAACCGCCGGACCCATAGCTGGAGGATGCCGAGACATTGGCCGACGCCGTATAGCTGAGCGCGTGAGCGGAACTATCGACGAGCGCCCGCCCCGAGGAGGTGTAGACCTGCAGGTCGCCGTTGGACGCCGTATAATAGCTGACGTTCATGTAAGACGAGAGATCCTGCAGCGCGGCGTTGCGCTGGTCCTCGAGGTCGGCCGTGGACTGGCCCGACGCCGCCAGCTTCCGGATCTCGACGTTGAGATCGGCAATCTGCTGCAGGTCGTCGTTGACGCTTTCGACCGACGACGCGATGTCCTTGTCGGCGTTGGCGCGGAGAGTCTGTACGCTGCTGGACGTGCCGCGCAGCTGGCTCGCGAAATCATCGAGGGCGCTGACGACGGCGGACTGCAGCGACACGCTGCTCGGCGAACTCGCCAGCGATGACAGCGCTGACTCCAGCGATGCCAGCGAGTTGGCGAGCGACGTTCCGCCGGTCGACGTCCCCGACGTCGAGGCGCTGCCGAACAGCTGCTGAAGCTGTTCGAGATAGTTGTTCGTAGCGTCGGCGGAGCCGAGCTCGGAATTGGCGGCGATCAGCGACTTCAGCAGCAGCTTGTCGACATTGCTCGAAATGCCGGTGATCGACACGCCGGTGCCGATGCCGGCCGTGACGTCGGCGACCTGGTTGGCCGATTTCCGCGTATAGCCCGTAGTATCGGCGTTCGAGATGTTCGACGACGCCAGACTGATCTGCAACTCCGTGGCGGAGATGCCGCTGAACGCGACGAGCCGTGCTATATCGAGCGACATCGTTCGACTCCCGCTTCCCGTTGTCGATCACGCCCGGACATTGGTTCCGCAGGACGTCGCGCGCGCGGTCAGACGCCCGCCGGCCCCATAGGGCGAGGCGCTCGCGATCTGGTCGCGGATGGCCTGCATGATCGCCTCGATCCGCCGATGGCTGGCGTCGATCGCAGCGCGCAGGCGGACCAGATTCTCGTCCATCGCGCTGCGCAGCCTGATGATGTGCTCCATGAGCTGCTCGCGCAGCACGCGGTCGCGCACGTCGAGGCTCGCCGTCTGCCTCGCACATTCGGCGACCCGCTGCTCGAAAACCCCGGCCAGCCGGCTCTTGTCGTCGAGCTGCTTGGACCGCGAGGCCGGCAGCCCCTTGGCGAGCTCGGCATTCTCTTCCGAGATCACAGCGATCAATTCATCGATCAGCGCGAGCAAGGTGCGCACGTCGTCCTCGCTCGCCGGCCGTCGATCGGCCTGGGTTCCCAGTTTCATTCTGTCACTCCCATCTCAATGTTCACGGCGCCGGCTTGCCTGCGCCACGCGCGCGTAGCTGCTCAAGGCGGTCACGCGGACCGCGGCAACCCTGAATTCTTCCTCGAGCAGCGCGCATTCGCGCAGCAGCTTGCGGCGGACACTCTCGATATCGTCCATCAGCGCCAGCAGTTGCGTACGATCATCCTTGCCGACGGCCGCCGCACGGAGCTTCAGCCGCCGCAACTTCCTCAACAGCATCTCGCCCTCACCGAGCCGGTCCTTGCTCAGCTCGGTCATGGCTACCTCATCGACGAGATCAGGGTGTCGTACATCTTGTTCACCGCCGAGACGACCTGCGACGCCGCCGAATAGGCCTGCTGGGCGGAGATCATGCTGCTGAACTGGCCTGTCGTGTCCGTCGTGCTGGACTCCAGCTCGCTGCCGTAGACCGTCCCGGCGCCGTTCTCACCGGATGCCTGCAAGGTCGCGTTGCCGGAGGTCGCGGTTGCCGAATACATGCCGCTGCTGTGCGCCACGAGCCCGTTCGGATCGCCGAAGGTCGCCACCGCGATCTTGTAGATCGGCACGGTCTCGCCATTGGAATAAGTCGCTTCGACCAGGCCGTTCTTGCCCACAGAGATGCTGCTCAGCGTGCCGAACGAGACGCCATCGGAATTGGCGCTGAAGTTGGAGACGCTCGGGGTGGTGCTGCCGGAGGCCTTCTGCGTCAGGCCGTCGGTGCCGCCGCCGGTGGTGCCGAAGCTCAGCGCGATCGAGCTGGCCGCCGCGCCGTTGTTCCAGGTGATGCCGAGATTGGTCGAGGAGACGCTGCTCAGCGAGCCATCCGAGTTGAAGTCGATGGTATAGGTGCCGCTGGTCACCGTGCCGTCCGTGCTCGTCGCCGGCGCGAAGTCGGCGGTCCATTCGTTGGCGGTGGTCGACTTGGTCCAGGTGATGTTCATGGTGTGCGCCTGGCCGAGCGAGTCATACACGGTCATCGAGCTGCTGAACGTGTCGCCGCTCGCGGCATCGGCCGGCAGATTGGCGGCCAGCGAGGTCTCGGTGGTGGCTCCGCCGTTGGTCAGCGCGACCCTGGTGTTGACCGGCTCGAGCCCGTTGCCGACGACGTTGCCGCTCGCATCGGTCCGCCAGCCTTCGAGATAGTAGCCGTTGTTCTCGAGATAGCCGGCATTGTCGATCGTGAACGCGCCGTTGCGCGTGTAGAACGTCTCGCCGCCAGCGGTGGTCGAATTGGTCGCGACGAAGAAGCCCGATCCCTGGATCGCGACGTCGGTCGCGTTCGTCGTTGCGGCCAGCAGTCCCTGCTGCGTGATGTTGGCGCGGCCCGACACCGACACGCCGCCGGACGAATAAGCCTTGGAACTGCTCGATGCCGTCACCAGCTGTTCGAAAAGGCCGGACGTCGTCTTGTATCCGGTGGTGTCGGCGTTGGCGATGTTGTCGCTGATCATGGCAAGCGACGAGCTCTGCGCGTTGAGTGCCGAGATGGCCGAGGACAGTGCTCCAGACAGACTCATGATGCTACTCCGAAAGGTCGCGTCAGGACGTGACGCCGATGATGTTGCTGGCGCTGACCGGGACGCCGCCGACGGTGAGCGAGGGCGTGCTGGTCGATGTGTCGATGCCGGTCACCGTTCCGGTGACGGTCGTATAGTTGAGGACCGAGTTGCCGGAGGAGTCGGTGGCGGTGACGGAGATCGTGTATTGGCCGCCGTCGCTGAGCTGGTTGCCGCTCGAATCCGTGCCGTCCCAGGTGATGCTGTTGCTGCCCTTGTTGCCCGTGCCCGTGCCGGTCCAGACCGTGTTCCCCGAGGAATCGTTGATCGAGATCGATACATTCGATGCGGCCGAGGACAATGAGTAGCCGAACGTGGCGGAGCCATTGGAGAGAACGGCCGTGTCCGTCTTCGCCTCGACGGTGTGGCCGATGTAATTGACGGAGTTCAGCGTCACCAGGCTCGAGAACGAACTGGCCAGCGATGTCATGCTGCTGTTGAGCGACTGCTGCGACGTATAGTTGGCGTAGGACGTCATCTGATTGACGAAGTCGGTCACGCTGGTCGCGTTGAGCGGATCCTGGTTCTGCAGCTCGCTGACGAGCAACTGGAGAAAGTCGGTCGAGCTCAGCGTCGTGCGCGAGTCGCTACTCGATGACGTCGAGGATGTCGTCGTTGTCGACGAGCTTGTTGCAGTAATCGTCATGGCTGGCTCCGGCTCTCGCAACACCTCCGGCGTGGTGGAGATGTCTGCTGATCAAACGGCCGAAGCGCCGAGATCAGGCGCACAAACAGGTCGCGAACTACGTTGTTTTGGCGGCAGAATTTGCCGCCGCGCGCTCAGCCGAGGCGGCAAAATTCGCCTGGTACGACGCGCGGCGAGGCTCGCGCGCGCAACGAGGCATGATGACGACGGCGAACCATCGCGACCGGCTCAATGCGCTCGAGCGCGAACGCGCCATCCGATGCGACCGCCGCATCGATTGATCATTTGGTGGGTGCGGAGTGCGTGGCCCGGCTCAGCCGGCCTCGTGGACATCGGCAGATGCGGGCGCCGTCTGTTCGGACGTCGCCTGGCCAGCCGCCGCAACGATGCGGGCGGCAAGACCGGAGGGGGCACGGATCGGCGTCGACGCCAGCGCCTGCCGCACGAGGCGCGCTTCCGCGAGCAGTCGTTCGGCGTCGGGTGACGACGCCAGCAGATCGGTCGCCGACTGGCGCTGCTCAGCGGGCCATTGGGAGAGGTCCTGCCCCAGGCGGTCGATCAGATCCTCGAATTCCCTGACGTCCATCGTCCGGCCATCCCGCGTCATCAGCCTCCTCATAAAGCATTCAGGCGGCGCGCGAAATTGATATTGGCCGACGGCGACGACGGACCACAGGACACGGACCGAAAACCTGTCGATTTTGGCAGGCGGACGCGCCTGCGGCCGACCGGAATACCGCGAGCGCCGGTTGATGCTGACTGTTTCCAGCCAGTTTCAGGGAATTTCTGCGGTGCAACAGGAGACTGATTCGGGCCTATCGGCGGGAGCTCGAGTCGCCAGGGGGTCGCACGCTCCGCGCAGCCGCGTCGACGGACTCCCAGGCCTCCCGCAATTGGAGCAGGCTGTTCGTGATCGTCTGGACATGCTCGCGCATGCGAGGCTTGCCGTAGGCGCGCAAGGCCGCGACGATCAGCCCGTTATAGGTCTCGAACAACTGCTCCGCCACGGCCCCGCCCCTGACGGAGTCGAGATGCAGGCTCAATCCGCGCAGGATCGCGATCGCCCGGGTAAGCTGCGCATACCCCTCCTCGAAGCGGCGGGCCTCCTGCGCCTGCACCGATTTCTGCAGACAGGTCATCGCGCCATTGAGCAGCATGATCACGGCGCGCAGCGGCGGCACCGCCACGGCCGCGCCGCGATAGGCCTGGCTTGCAAGTTGGGCCATCGAACTCTGGGTCATCAGTCACTCGAACTCGCGTTGAGAAGTGCTTTGAGGTAGGTCAGGGTGTTGTTGGCGCTCTCGATGGCGGCCTGATATCTCGCATACTGTGCCGTGAGCTGCGTCTGGAATGTCGCGGCCGCGCTCTTGATGTCGTCGACCTTGGCCTGCATCGTCTCGTCCTGGGACGTCAGATTATCGATCAGCGTCTGCAGCGATCCCGTCGTGGACGAGGCGTTTTTCGCGATCTGGTAGATCTGCGTGGCGAGCCCCTGTGTCGACGTCACCGTGATCGATTGCGACGTCGAGCCGGTGTAGGTGAAGGCCATGCCGGCATAGATCGTCCCGGAATTGCCGACGATGGTATTGCCGCTGACGGTGAACAGCGAACTGTCGCCGCCGACCGAGGCGGCCGTCAGGCTTCCCGACGAATCCACCGTGAGATCGAGCGTGAAGGATTGCGGCGACGTTCCGGTGTTGACGACGCTGAGCTGACTCGACGAGGTCTTGGTCTGCGCCGACAGCAGCGTGGTCACACCGCTGAGATTGGTGCTGAGAATCGTCGACAGCGTGCCGGTGTCGAGCTCGAGCTCGTTCTTCTCGTTGAAGGACAGGCCGAGATCGGCCATCGTGAGGCCGCCGACCGAGGTTCCGAGCACCGCCTGCAGCGTGTTCATGATGTCGCGCATCGTGCCATCGCCGAACAGCACCGCGCTCGATGCGGCGGTGCCGTCCGAATTGGTCGTCTGTTGCGCGATGACGGCGTCGCGAAACGCGTTGTAGTCGGTGACGAAGGTCTGCAGCGCCGACGAGATCTGGCTGGTATCGGTGCCGATGTCGATGGTCAGCGACGTCCCCGACGGCGTCGCCTGCAGCAGGTTGAACGTCACGCCACTGAGGACATCGGTGATGTCGTTGGTCGTGCGGGTCATGCTGATGCCGTCGAGGGTGAACTCGGCGGCCTGCGCGGTCTGCAACACCGTCGAGAAGTCGCCGGCGCTGTCGGTGACGCCGAGCGCATTGAGGACATCGTCGCCGGACGCGCTCGACGTGGTGATGTCTGCGGCATCCTGCGTTCCGGTCAGGACCAGCTGATACGATCCGCTCGACACCTGAACGATGGAGGCCTCGACATTGGTCGTGGACGTCTGCGCATTGATCGTATCGACGACGTCCAGCAACGACATATCGCTCGTGATGGTGATGTCGGCGGTGCTGCCGCCGGAGAGACCCAGTGAGAACGTGCCCGCGTATCCGAGCGCGTCGGTCTGGCTCGACTGTGCCGTTCCCGTCACCTTGTGCGCGGTCGCGATCTGGCCGATCGCCAGCGTGTGGCTTCCCGTCGCCGCGCCGTTGCTGACCGACATCGACAACGCCGATGAGGCACTGACGTCTCCGGTCGAACTCAGCGTCGCCGCCCGCGTCGCGAAGACGTTGGTCGCGAGCGAATTCACCATCGACGTCGCGAGCGAGGAAAGCCCTGACGACAGCGTTTTCAACGCCGTCTGCAGCGTCTGATACGCCGTGATCTTGGCCTCGTTGGCGGTGATCTTGGTCGAGATCTGCGTCGCCTGGGTCAGCTTGGCATTGACGGCAGACTCGATCAGCGCGCTCCAATCGATCGTGCTCGTGGTGCTGGTCCCCGAGGTGGTCAGGGAACTGCTCGAGCTCGTCGACGAAGAGGACGATGATGTCGTACTGCTGGTGCTCGAGGTGGCGCTGCTCACCGTCATTCATCGTCCTCCGAGAATGGAGCCGGACCGGCGCAACGCCGGCCCGGCGGATCGCGGCTCAGCCGAGCAGCTTCAGGAGATATTGCGGGATCTGGTTGGCGGCGGCTTCCGCCGACACCGCCGCCTGGGTCTTCACCTGGGCCGAGGACAGCTTCGCCTGCTCCGAGGCAATGTCGACGTCCTTGATCGCCGAATTGGCGGACTGCAGGTTCTGGGTCTGGGTCGAGATCGAGTCGGCCGAGAAGTTGAAGCGCGACTCCTGCGCGCCGATATCCGCGCGTGCCTTCGACACCGTGTCGATCGCCGTATCCAGCGTCGTCAGCGCAGTGTTCGCACCGGCCTGCGTGCTGACGTCGAGCGTCGACACGCCGAGCGTGGCGGCGGTGAGATCCGACAGTTTGATGTCGATCGTATCGGTGGCGGAGGAGCCGACCAGCACCGACACGCCGGTGGAGAAAGTGCTGGTGCCATCGAGCAGGCTCTGTCCCGAATAGCGCGTGCCGGTCGCGATCGAGGTGATTTCGCTGATCAGCTGCGAGAATTCCGACTGAATGTAGGTGCGGCTGGTTCCGACCGTGGTGCCGGAGGCCGACTCGGAGGCCAGCGACTTCATGCGCGCCAGGATGTCGCTGATGTTGGACGCGCCGCCGTCGGCGGTCTGCAGGATCGACGTCGCCTGCGCGGCGTTCGTCGCGGCCTGCTGCAAGGTGGTGATGTCGGACGAAATGCGGGTCGAGATGGCCAGGCCGGCGGCATCGTCGGAAGCCGCGGTGATGCGCGAGCCGCTCGACAGCTTCGACAGCGAGCTCGTTTCCTGGTTGGAGTTGATGTTCAGGTAGCGGACGGCCGAGTTGGCGGCGATGTTGGTGGAAATGGCGGGCACGGTGAGAACTCCTGAATGATCGGCAAGACACGCCGCATCGTGGACGGACTGACGGTGCGGATCAGCCCCGTCTGATCGATCAAACGGAAGCGACTGCGGGAATCAGGCGGGATTTCTGCCGCGCCGTCGCGCGTATGGTTAGCGGTCGGTAAAGGCGCCGCGAATGTCGCGCTCGTGCCGGCGCAGGATCTCGCGCAGTTGCTGACGTCCGCGCTTCAGCAGCGACTCCACCGCCGAAACCGTCGTATCCATGACGCCGGCGATCTCACCGTTACTCATGTTCTCGTGATACGACAGGATCACCGCAATGCGCTGCTGCTCGGGTAGCCGCTGCATGGCGGCATCGAGGATGTCGCTCATCTCGGCGCGCTCGATCACGCTGACGGCGTCGGGCGTGCTGTCGGCCACCTCCGGAACGACGTCGACATTTTCGGTCCGCGGCTTGCGGCGGATGTCGATGCAGCGATTGCTCACGACGCGATACAGCCAGGTCGAGAACTTCGCGCGGCCGTGCTGCCAGCGCCCGCGATGGGTCCAGACCTTGAGCATCGTGTCCTGGACGACATCCTCGGCGTCCGCGGCGCTGCCGACGATGCGCAGGGCGATCGCATAGGCGCGGTCGACGTGGCGCTCGACCAGCAGACGGAACGCAAGCTCATCTCCTGTTGCAAGCCTGTCGAGCAGTTCCTTGTCTTCATCAAAGATCGCAGGTTCGACGACGGGCTCGCAGGCGGGAACGGTGCTGGCCGACTCGCTCCAGGGCATCGATACGGCATCCTGCGACGCCGGCTCGTTCAAGGACACGCCATCGGCCGGGGCACAGACATCCAGCGCGTAGCTCATTTCCGACTCTCCAACCCGCATTGCCGATCGCGCAGTTCGCAGACGGCTTCCGATCCTTGAACGGTGCGATCGCCACATCCAGGCAAGCTATTTTTGTTGTTTTTCAATTGCTTAGATGGAAACTTTTGCCTGGAGCGCGGCAAATTCTGCCGCACGCGAAGGCCGGGTCGCGCGATGTTGAAGACGAGAAAGCCGCTGGTCGGCATGGCAGGGATTCATTCCGGACGACGAATTCAGCAGAAAACGCAACCGCAACGCCAACTAACAGCAGCCGGTGACCACATCTGGCGCAACAGCGCAGCGTCGGCCCCGATGACTCGCGATGTCGTGCGAGCAGTGATTTTCACTCGGCAAATTTTTCCGAATCACGTCGTCGAAATTATCGTATTTTTTGACGCTGTCAGTTGCCGCGTGCCGCGTTTTCGGAAACTGCCGAAGATTTTTTACGACAGTGTGCGCCTGATCGCGCGATTTCATCCGTTGTAGTTGATGCATATGATGATTTAGAGGACGATCGACCTTGCAGGTCGAGCGTTTCGTGCGCGCGTGTATTGCTGAATGTTTCAAATCACGTCGGATCTATGCACGATGATGTCTCTCGCTGTCATGAGAGCATCGGTCGCGACGTTCGCCGTGCGCGCTATCCTCCTGCCATCGGCAATTCCGAGTGCCGAACAACGCCATTGCAGAGCCAACTAATCAAACCCGCGCCCGACGACGGGACTCCATCCTTTCGCGGCCACAAGCTCAACCGCGACACGTTGAAACATCTCGAAAAGAAATACGCGTTTGCCGTGTGAAAGTAACAAGCGCAGCCGCCGATTCAGATCGCCGGACTTCAACTTGATGCGCCTGATTGGCCGCCGTCGTCCGTTTCACGCTGAAGAGGACACGGCATGACGCGATCAGACTTTCACTCCATTCACGGCGCGATAGCAATCTTGCGCAGACATGGCGTCAAGCTCGGCGACCAACAGATGCGCCGCCTGGAATGGCTGTCGCATGCGGTGGGACCTCTCGCGATATGGAACGGCGACCGCCCGTCCGCTGGCGGACGATACACCATCGTCGTCATTGATCCCCCAACGGGCGCGGGCGCGGAGCTCCTATTCGGCGCGATGAAATCGGGCGACGCCATCGTCATTCCGTTCGGAGAAAATCCGGCATTCGATTTCCTCAAATCCAAGTTCACGGAGTGCGGCACGGTCGGCGTCTCCGCGGACGCACCCCACCAGCTATGGTGGGGAGGCATCGACCGGAGCTCTTCAAGCGACGCGGCCGCCAAACCCGCAATGCGCATCGTCTCCTGCCATCCCAGCCGCGTCGGCGACCTGCACGTCTATCATCTGCGGCGATCGCTCGAGCGTCTCGGGCTCGCTTTCGACATCGAAGCGATCGACGGACGGGATCGGCTGACCGCGGCCGACAAATCCGCTTTCGTCGCCCGCATGTGGCGAAGCGCCCGCGAGCCGCTGCTGTATGTCGACCCCGACGTGATGTTTCAGGCGGTGCCTGATCTTCCTCAGCTCGCCACCTGCGATTTCGCGGTCCACAAGTGGAACGGCTGGGAAATGTCAGCACGGACGCTGTATTTCGGCCGCTCCGTGGCGGCCGAGGCGCTGCTTGCAACCTGGCACGACATCGCCACCTCCTATCCGGATGTCTGGGACGGCTACGTGATCGACCAGGCCTGGAGCGCAGTGACGTCCCAGATGGCCCTGGACACTGTCTGGCTGCCGCGATCCTACCATGCCGTCGCAGGCGAAGCCGATATGCGGCGCGCAACCATCGTCCACAATCTCCCGCCGACTGGCATGGATCGGGGCGCCGATGCGGATTTCGCCGTCAGGGCCCGCCTGCCCAGGCGGGCAGGTCGCGCGGGAGCCACGGATTCACTGCTCGTGATCACGTCCGAGGCGGCATCCGATCAAGCCGTCACGGTCATTCTGCGTGACGAGGGCAGCCCCGCGCGTGATACAGCCGCGAGCCTTCAGGCGCTGACCACGGCATTCGCTCGCGACAATGGCGGCTTCTGCCGCCTCGAAGTCTCGCTTTGCGCCTGGCAAGACGACGTCCGGATTGTCAGGGACGCTGCGCGCCGATCGGACAACAATCTGATCGAGATCGCGCCCGGCCAAACGCTGCGGCCCGACCTGTTCCGCGCGCTTGCCGCCAACGCCAGGTCCCAACCATTCAACCTCGTGACCGACCGCCCCTAACCCCACCGGGATTGCGCACCATGTTCGATACGATCATCCTTCTCACCGGCAGCCGCGATCAGCACCTCGCTCTGACCGAGCTCCTCAAGGCGCACAATCCGGCCTTGTCGTTCCGCTGCGCCGTGAGCTTGCAGGAGCTCGAACGCATCGAACGCGACCTGCTCGGCAGATCCCGCCTGATTGCGTTCACGTCGGGCGTCATCGTGCCATCTGATATCCTTCAGGCCCTCGGCTATGGTGCCTATAACTTCCACCCCGCCACACCCGACTATCCCGGCTGGGCGCCCGCCCACTTCGCAATGTACGAGGGTGCCGAGCGCTTCGGCGCGACGGCCCATGTGATGGAGACCCGCGTCGATTGCGGCGCGATCGTCGGGGTCGAGACATTCGACATCCCCCGTGGCATCGACGTCCGCGGCCTCGAGCAGATGGCGTTCGTGCGAACGGCCTATCTGTTCTGGCGCATGGCGCGCGAACTCGCCTGCCACGCCGCCCCACTGCCGGAGCTCGATATCAGTTGGAGCGGAGTCAAGAGCACGAAGCAGATGTATGCTGCGATGTGCGAGATGCCCGCCGACATCGCGCCGGCCGAGATGATGCGCCGTATCCGCGCCTTCCACGACGATTACCGCGGCATCGCGCTCACCGTGACCGTCAACGGCGTGCGGTTTGAACTGTCGCGGGCAAGGACTGCGGATGGGCTGAAATCCGTGAGCGCCCCCGCTCTTGCGGCCGATGGCGAGTTGCGGTCGGAGGCTCTGCAGGCCAGCAGGGTCAGCTGAACGCCCGGCTGACGGAGCGCGGCGTCGCCCCCGCAGCAGGAGGAAACCGGAGCCGCAAGCGACTCATTTCATCTTGTCCCGCGTCGCGTTTTCGTCTCTAATTTGATCGTGCAGCGTCGCTGCATGTCCGCACGCTCCGAGGCCGCAGCGTGTTTCCAAGGCAATGATCGCCATATCTCCCTTTGCGGAGAACGGCGACTTTTGGCCGGTCTCCGCACGGGCAAGCGGAGATTCGCATGATCCTCGATTCCTACCGAATTGACGTAGAACCCTATTACCAGCCGTCCGGCCAGGAGGTCGCGACCTTCATGGCCGCCTATCACGAGCGGCTGCCGGTGATGCTGAAGGGCCCGACCGGCTGCGGCAAGACCCGCTTCATCGAGCACATGGCCTGGCGGCTTGGAAAGCCGCTGATCACGGTTGCCGCGCATGAGGA
Organism: Bradyrhizobium sp. HKCCYLRH3099; assembly: GCF_051167855.1. NCBI lineage: Bacteria > Pseudomonadati > Pseudomonadota > Alphaproteobacteria > Hyphomicrobiales > Nitrobacteraceae > Bradyrhizobium > Bradyrhizobium sp. HKCCYLRH3099. Next base: position 181,244 of record NZ_JBNPTW010000015.1, on the reverse strand, counting down.
CATGACGGCAGCCGATCTCGCTGGCCGCTATCTGCTGGAGCCATCCGGCACGGTCTGGCACGACGGGCCGCTGACTCTCGCCGTGCGTCACGGCGCGATCTGCTATCTCGACGAGATCGTCGAGGCGAGGCAGGACACCACGGTCGTGATCCATCCGCTGACCGACGCGCGGCGCATCCTGCCGCTCGACAAGCACAATGAGGTCGTGCCGGCGCATGCCGACTTCCAGCTGACGATCTCCTACAATCCCGGCTACCAGAGCGCCGTCAAGGACCTCAAGGAATCGACCAAGCAGCGCTTCATCGCGATCGATTTCGGCTATCCGCCGCCGGCCACCGAGAGCGCGATCGTCGCGCGCGAGAGCGGGGCCGATGCCGATCTTGCCCGCCTGCTCGTCAGCATCGCCGAGCGCTCGCGCAACCTGCAGGGTCACGGGCTCGACGAGGGCGCCTCGACGCGGATGCTGATCCACACCGGCCGCATGGTGCGCGCCGGCCTGCCGCTGCCGGCCGCCGTGCAGTCCGGCATCGTGCTGCCGATCACCGACAATCCCGACATCCGCGCAGCGCTGTCGGACGCGATCGAGGCGTGCCTGCCGTGAGCGCGGCGCCGCTGCAACTGCTGACCGATCCCGACGGGCCGACGCGGACGCTGCATCTGTGGATCCGTCAGCGCGAGACGTTGCGGCCGCTCTTCCTTGCGGCATGGGAAACATTGTCGCGCCGCTTCGATGCCGCCGAGATGGATGCGTGGGCTGGCGCCATGCTCGTGCTCGCGAACGTCAATGCCGGGCCGGCCTGCCTGATCGCCTATTGGGAGGCGAGCACCGGCGATACCGCCGGCGAGATCGCACCGCTGCTCGGCGCGGCGCAGGCAGCCGCAGAGGTGTGCCGCCATGCTGGCGCGCCGGCCGCGACAAGTGCGCTGAAGGCGCTGCCCGCAGCCCGCCGCATCCTCGGCCCCGGCGCGGCCCTGTCGCGCTGGTGGCGAACGATGGACGTGCTCGCGAAGCAGGCGCCGGAGTCGATCGCTGCCGCCGCGAGCCACATGACCGAGACCCTAGGGCCGGGCAGCATCGCCGCGTTCGAAAGCTTCGTCGCCGCCGGCCTGCGCGCCGCGGCGGGCGATCGCCGCAAGCGGCTCGCCTTCTTCTCGCTGCAGGACGAGCTGGCACGCCGCCTGATCGCGCGCGATCTAGGCAGCGTGACGTTCGGCGATGTCGAGACCGAGCTGAAAGCCTTCCTCACCGCGCTCCATGGAGCGGTGCCGCTGCTACGGAGCATGCCGGTCGAAGGCGGGCAGACGCCGCAGCGCCGCTCCGCCCTCGCCGGGCCGCTGATCCGCCTGCCGGAGGTCTATCGCGGCATGCAAGGCGAGGCCGCCCGCGCCTTGTTCCGCGCCGCTGCCGCGCATGCGCAGGCACACCTCGTACTCGGCCGCGCCCGTTTTCCGATCGGCCATCTCAAGCCGCTGCAGGTCGCGCTGGTCAATCTGATCGAGGATGCCCGCGTCGAGGCGCTGGCGATGCGCGCGCTGCCCGGCCTCAGGCGGCTATGGGCGCCCTATCACGTCGCCGTGCCCACCACCGTCACGACAGCGCCGACGCTTCTCGCGCGGCTGGCGCGGGCGCTGTTCGATCCGGACTATGCCGATGACGACGGCTTCGTCGGCAAGGGCCGCGCGCTGTTTTCAGCGGCGCGGCCGAGGCTCGATGACCACGCGATCAGCCGCGAGATCGGCATGCTGCTCGGCAACGATCTCGGCCAGATGCGGGTGCAGTTCAACGCCAAGACCTATGTGGTCGAGCCGCTCTACCGTGATGACGGTCTCGGCCTGTGGGAGTTCGATCAGGACACGCCGCCATCGGCCGAGACATTGGAGCTGTTCATCGACGCCGTCAGGCCGGAGCAGCAGCCCGACGAGGGCGAGCGGCACGAGCAGGATGCCGAGGACGCGCCAGCCGAGCCCGGCCGCGCCCGCCCCGTGGCGCCGGACGCACGCGGCGTGATCATCGCACGCTATCCGGAATGGGACCGCGTCGACGCGATCGAACGGCCGGACTGGACCACGGTGCGCGAAGTGGCCGCGCCGGCCGGCGATGCGGCGCGCATCGAGCATGCGCTGGACCAGGCGAGCGCCCTGCGCAGCCGCGTGGCGCGGCTCGTGCGCGGCGTGCGCATCGGCCGCACGGTCAGGCTCAAGCGGCAGCAGGACGGGCACGACCTCGATCTCGACGCCGTGCTCGACGCCGGGATTGCGCTCCGCGGCGGCGAGATGCCGGACCTGCGCGTGTTCCGCTCGGCCAAGGCGCTGCACCGCGACCTCTCGGCGCTGCTGCTGGTCGACATTTCGGAATCGACCCGCGACCGCCTCGCCTCGGGCGCGACCGTGCTCGACGTCGAGCGCCTTGCGGTCGCGCTACTAGCCGAGGCCATGGATCAGCTCGGCGATGCCTTCGGCCTGCTCGCCTTCGCCTCGGACGGGCGCAACGACGTCCGCATGATCACCATCAAGGCGTTCAGCCATGCCTATGACCGCGACTGCCGCGCGCGGCTTGCTGGTCTCGCATCGGGACTGTCGACCCGGCTGGGCACCGCGCTGCGCCATGCCGGCGCAGTGCTGGAGACAGCCAACACCAGCCGCAAGCTGCTGATCGTGCTGACCGACGGCGAGCCCTCCGACATCGACGTGCCGGATCCGCTCGATCTCATCGAGGATGCGCGCCGCGCCGCGCTCGGGCTACATGGCCAGGGCATCGATGCCTATGGCGTCGTGCTCGGCCGCGGCGGCGTCGATGCCGCGACGCGCATCTTCGGCCGCGGCAACACGATGCTGGTGCATCGTGTCGAGGATCTGCCGGCGCGGCTGTCCGAGCTGTATTTCAGGCTGGCGCGGCGCTGAGCTATTTGCGCCGGCGCGCCAGCGTCAAGCCGAGCGCGGCCTCGGCCGCAACATGGAAGGCAGTATCCATCGCGCGCGACAGGGTGCCGCCGTCCGGCGCGAGGATGCGCAGCACGAGGCCGGCGTCGTTCGGCGCGGCCGACGCGCCGGCCAGCGCACCGCAGGCATCGGCCGCCTGCTGCAGGCTCTTCGCGGGCGGCAACCGATCGGCCGGCGCGATGAGGACGAGATTGGCGGCCGCGGCCATCGCGCCCAATGCGCCCGCGAGGTCGTCGCCGCCGATGCGGCCGGCGTCCTGCAGCAGCAGGCGGCCGTCGGGACGCACGATGCGCAGGCGGCTCGACAGCTCCGTGAACATCCGGCCGCTCCCGCGCGGATCGTGCACGGCGAAACCGTCCGCCACGCACAGCACGGCATCCTCGGCGACCGTCGCCGCGGTCTGCAGCGTGAGCTCGGCCCCGGGAAACAGCACATAGGGATCGTTCGTCACGGCGCAGAACGCACCGGCCTCGACCGTCACCGTCAGGCGTTGCACGGCGCCGACATCGCGGCCGTCGTGAACCACAGTCGCCGCCTGTGTCGTGAGGTGAAACGCCGCGCCGCGCGCGACGCTCACATCGAGGCCGATGCGGTCGCCGGCATAGAGACCGCCTGACGCCGATTGCAGATACAGCGTCAGCAGATCGGGTTTGGCCGCATCGAGATAGAACCCGCGCGTCACATGCAGGGGATATCCGACATGCTGACGGCGCAGCATGCTGCGGCCGCCGGCATGTTCGATGGACAGCGCGGCCTCGACCGCGCGGCCCTCAGACGCGGAACAGGACTGCAGCGGAGATCGCATCGGCGACCGCCTCCACGCCAGTGCCGTTCTTCAGATTGGTCGCGATCACCGGCCGCCCGCCGCGCACCTGCCGCGCGTCGGCGAGCATGCGCTCGAGATCGACGCCGACATGCGGCGCGAGGTCCATCTTGTTGACGACGAGGAGATCACAGCGCAGCAGCCCGGGGCCGCGCTTGCGCGGGATGTCGTCGCCGCCGGCGACGTCGATGACGAAGATCCACCAGTCGACGAGGTCGAGCGAGAAGGTCGAGGCGAGATTGTCGCCGCCGGATTCGAACAGGATCAGCTCGACGCCGGGAAAGCGCGCCTCGAGTTCGTCGCCGGCCGCGATGTTCAACGTCGGATCCTCGCGGATCACCGTGTGCGGACACGCCCCCGCTTCCACCGCCAACACCCTCTCCGGATCGATCAGGCCGGAGCGGCGCAACCGTTCGGCATCCTCCTTGGTGACGAGATCGTTGGTGACGACAGCGAAATCGATGCCGCGCCGCTGCAAGACCGGGATCAGCGCCTCGATCAGCGCGGTCTTGCCCGAGCCTACCGGACCGCCGATGCCGACGCGTGCGGCCCCTGTCGCCGCTTTCACATCGGTCGACATCAATGTCTGCAGCATCGTCTCACCTCAGCATGTAGCGCCGCGCCAGCGGCAGCTCGCGCGCCGGCTCGCAGGTCGCGAGCTCGCCGTCGACGAACACGTCGAAGGTTTCAGGATCGACCCGGATGTTGGGACACGCATCGTTCCACAACATGTCGCGCTTGGAGAGCCCGCGCGTGCCCTTCACCGGCAACAGCTGCTTCGACAGGCCGAGCTCGGCAGCGAGGCCGCGCTCGATCGCCAGCGGATGCACGAAGCAGGCCGACAGCGCCGCGGGCGCACGGCCGAACGCGCCCCATTGCGGCCGCATCAGCATCGGCTCGCAGGTCATCAGCGACGCCGCGCTGTCGCCCATCGCGCCCCAGGCGATGAAGCCGCTCTTGATCACGAGCTCCGGCTTGATGCCGAAGAACGCCGGACGCCACACCACGATGTCGGCGATCTTGCCGTCCTCGAGCGAGCCGATGTGGTCGGCGATGCCGAAGGTCTTGGCGGCATTGATCGTGTACTTCGCGATATAGCGGCGGATGCGGGCGTTGTCGCCGAAGCCGGGCTTGTCGTCCGGCAGCGCGCCGCGCTGGTCCTTCATCTTCGAGGCGAGCTGCCAGGTCCGGCAGATCACCTCGTGGATGCGGCCCATGCCCTGGCTGTCGGAGCCGAGCATCGAGATCGCACCGATGTCGTGCAACACGTCCTCGGCCGCGATGGTCTGCGCGCGGATTCGACTCTCGGCGAAGGCGACATCCTCGGGGATGGCCGGATTGAGATGGTGGCAGACCATCGTCATGTCGAGATGTTCGTCGAAGGTGTTGACCGTGTAGGGATTGGTCGGATTGGTCGACGACGGCAGGCAATGCATCTCGCCGGCGACGCGGATGATGTCGGGCGCGTGGCCGCCTCCGGCGCCTTCGGTGTGATACATATGGATGGTGCGGCCGCCGATCGCCTCCAGCGTGTTCTCGACGAAGCCGGACTCGTTCAGCGTATCCGTGTGGATCTGGACCTGAAAATCTTGCGCGTCGGCTACCTTGAGACAGGTGTCGATCGCCGCCGGCATCGTCCCCCAGTCCTCGTGCAGCTTCAGTCCCATCACGCCGGTCTGCAGCTGCTCGATCAGCGGCGCCTCGCGATGCGAATTGCCGCGGCCGAGGAAGCCGAAATTCATCGGCCAGGCCTCGGCGGCCTGCAGCATCTTGCCGGTGTTGAACGGACCGCCGGAGTCGATGCCCACGGTGATCGGGCCGAGCGAGCCGCCGATCATCGTGGTGATGCCGCTCGCCAACGCATGCTCGACGAGGCCTGCGCTGTCGAAATGGACGTGGACATCGATCGCACCGGGCGTGGCGATCAGGCCCTCGCAGTCGCGCACGGTGGTGCCGGTCGAGACGATGAGGCGCGGATCGACGCCGTCCATGATCGCGGGATTGCCGGCCTTGCCGATGCCGACGATGCGCCCGTTGCGGATGCCGAGATCGCCCTTGACGATGCCGATGACGGGATCGATCACGGTGACGTTGCACAACAGGAAATCCAGCGCGCCTTCGGCGCTGGTGATCCCAGCCATGCCGATGCCGTCGCGCAGGGTCTTGCCGCCGCCATGCAGGCATTCGTCGCCATAGACGGCATGGTCCTTCTCGACCACGGCGAACAGCGAGGTGTCGCCGAGCCGGACCGCATCGCCGGTCGTCGGGCCGTAGAGTGCGGCGTAGTCACGCCGGTCGATCGTCGCCAATGGATGTCCCCCTTCGAAAACTCAGGCGCCGCGGAAGCCGCGCGCCTTGGCGCGCGCCAGCGCGGCTGCACGCACGGCCGGATCGGACGCCGCGCCATCGGTGAGATTGTTGAGGCCCGACAGATGCTGGCGGCCACCGAACTCCACCAGGGTCACCTGCTTGGAGGCGCCCGGCTCGAAGCGAACGGCGGTGCCGGCGGGAATGTCGAGCCGCATGTTGAAGGCCGCCGCGCGGTCGAATTCCAGCGCCTTGTTGACCTCGAAGAAATGGAAATGCGAGCCGATCTGGATCGGCCGGTCGCCGGTGTTGACCGCGGTCAAGGTGATGCTGCGACGGCCGTCGTTGAGCGCGAGCTGGCCCGGCAGCGCCTTGATCTCGCCGGGACGCTCGGGATCGGCGGCCGAGCCGACCGCCGGCCGGATCGGCTCGTGCACCGTGACGAGCTTGGTGCCGTCGGGAAACACGCATTCGACCTGGATGATGTCCATCATCGCCGCGATTCCCGGCAGCACGTCGTCGGTCGTCAGGATGGTCGAGCCGTGGCTGATCAGGTCGGCCACGCTGCGTCCGTCGCGCGCGCCTTCGAGGATCTCATCGGTGATAATGGCCACGGCTTCCGGATAGTTCAGCTTGAGCCCGCGGGCACGGCGACGGCGCGACAGCTCGGCGGCGTTGAAGATGGTGAGGCGCTCGAGTTCGGTGGGTGTGAGCAGCATGCAGTGACACTCTCAATTGGCGAACAGCCGCAATTCGGCATGGACGTGCCGCGCGGCGGCAATGTCGAGAACGGGGATGAAGCTCTCCAGCTCGGCGTCGTCATCGACCGGACGCGCGACCAGCTCGTCGATCAGCGGCAGCAGCGCCTGCAGCACGCTCTGTCCCTGCAGCGCGCCGACGCTTCCGAGCCGCACAGCGGCCGTGATGAGCCCGGAGGCGACCGTGTAGGCCGAGCACAATTCGGCATGCCGCTCCTCCAGTTGCAGGGCAGCCCAGACCGCGCCCTGCATGACGGCGATATGGCCGTGGCCCTCACCTGCCCTCAGCCGCTCGCGCAGCTTCACCGCGAGCGGCTGGCCGAGCCGCGCATGCGCGGCCAGGAAGGATGCGCCGTTGCGCCGCGAGCCCGCGCGCAACGCCTCGATCAGGGTCGACGCCTCGACCTCCCGGTCGATCGCGTCGAGGACCGCGACGTCTGGCCCGGCGCGGAACGATCGCAACAGGGCAACGCGGTCATAGCTCGCCCAGCGCTGCTGCAGCACCGCCGCGCAGAGGCGCTCGAACTCCGGCAGGCCCATGTCGGGCCGCAGCGCGAGCGCGCCCTCGATGCCATAGGAGAACGCGAACGCGCCGCTCGGGAATGCGGCATCGGCCTGCCAGATCGCACGCAGCAGCGGCAGCATGGTCAATGATCGCCGTGATGATGATGGTGGTGATGATGGCCGCCGGTCGACGCCGGCTCGGCAGGCGCCGGGGCATCCGCGGCATCCTCGTCGAGCACGGTGACGGCGACGCGGCGCGCCGCGATCAGGTTCTCGATCCGCGCGGTGTAGTCCTCAGGGCGCCCTTCCAAGGCGACCAGCAGCACCTCGCCGCCGAACCTGACGCGCCAGTGCAGATTGCCGACCTGGTAGCCGAGCTCGACCGCGTCCGAGATCGAGCGCGGCTCGAGCCGCAGCCAGCGCTCGGTCGCGGCGCGCACCACGATGGCGCGGTCGGCCTCGAGCAGCAGCACCGCGCCGTCGAACAGTCTCTCGGTACGCGGCAAGGCGATCGCGAGTTCCTCGCCGCTGCGCGTCGCAATCAGCAGACGGCGGCGTGCGAGGTCGGCGGCCGGCACGGTGACGACATCGACCGCCCCCTGATGCTCGAGACGATGGAGCTCCTCGGAGAAGTCCGGCTCAAGCCTGCTGCCCAGCACGTGCTCGATGCGTCGCATCGCAGAAATCTCCATTCACCCGATGACAAGACAAGGTCGGCGGCGGATGTGGCCCGCCGCCGACGGCATTCGAGCTAGCGGTGCGCGACCTTCTTGTTCGGGATGCCCTCGATCGGGCATTCCTCGGTCCCGACGGTCGAGCGCGTGAACGACTCCACCATCTCGCGCGTCCCCTCGGGATCGGCGACCCATTTGGCGTAGAAGTCGTACGGACAGGCCGCGACGCCGCGATCGCCGTCACCGGAGTTGATCAGACCGGTGTAGCCGCGGTGGACGAGCTTGAAGAGGTGGTTCTGCGACTGGCCGTTCTTGCGCGCGTCGCGGATCAGCGACTTGGACAGCTGCGCATACTGCACGCCGTAGTCCTCCTCGCCGCATTCGCCGAGCGTGCGGCCGTCGAAGCCGATGATCGCCGAATGGCCGAAATAGGAGTAGACGCCGTCGAAGCCGGAGGCGTTGGCAACCGCGACATAGACGTTGTTGGCCCAGGCCATCGCCTTGGCCATGATCACCTGCTGGTCCTTGGCCGGGTACATGTAGCCCTGGCAGCGCACGATCAGCTCCGCGCCCTTCATGGCGCAATCGCGCCAGATCTCTGGATAGTTGCCGTCGTCGCAGATGATCAGCGAGATCTTCAGGCCCTTCGGCCCTTCCGAGACATAGGTGCAGTTGCCGGGATACCAGCCCTCGATCGGCACCCAGGGCATGATCTTGCGATACTTCTGCACGATCTCGCCCTTGTCGTTCATCAGGATCAGCGTGTTGTAGGGCGCTTTCTTCGGGTGCTCCTCATGACGCTCGCCGGTCAGCGAGAACACGCCCCAGACCTTGGCCTTGCGGCAGGCTTCCGCGAAGATCTCGGTCTCGTCGCCTGGCACTGTGGAGGCCGTCTCGTACATCTCCTTGGAGTCGTACATGATGCCGTGAGTCGAATATTCCGGGAAGATCACGAGATCCATGCCCGGCAGGCCCGTCTTCATGCCGACGATCATGTCGGCGATCTTGCGGGCATTGTCGAGCACCTCCGCCTTGGTGTGAAGGCGCGGCATCTTGTAGTTCACGACGGCGACGCCGATCGTGTCGTTGCTGGACGTGATATCACCGTGAAGCATCTTGCTCTCCTTGCTGCCAACCCGTCAGAAGCCTGCCGTTCGCGATGCGATGCGCCGGCCCGCGCATCCACTTTCTCCACGACATCCGATCGTCACACCGCCATGTGGCGGTGGACCATCGCGTCGGTGAGTTCCGAAATGTCTCCCGCCGCGACGATGCGGCCCTTCTCCATCATCGCGAAGCGGTGCGCCGCGTTGCGGGCGAACGCGACGTTCTGCTCGACCAGGATCACCGTCAGCCCGATCTCGCGGTTGAGCCGGATGATGACGTTCTCGATCTCCTCGACGATCGACGGCTGAATGCCTTCGTTCGGCTCGTCCAGCAGGATTATTCTGGGGTTCGCGGCCAGCGCGCGGGCGATCGCGAGCTGCTGCTGCTGTCCGCCCGAGAGCACGCCGCCATTGCGGTCGAGATTGTTCATCAGATACGGGAACAGCTCGGCGACCAGCGGCGGGATCTCGCGCTTGCCGTCGGCGCGCGCGAACGATCCCATCAGGATGTTCTCGCGGATGGTGAAGTCCGGAATGATCTCGCGCCCCTGCGGCACATAGGCGATGCCGGCGCGCGCCCGCTTGAAGGTCGGCTCGGCGCCGATCTCCTGATCGCCGAGCCAGATCTGGCCGTGCATCTTGTCGGTCAGCCCCATCAGCGTCTTGAGCAAGGTCGTCTTGCCGGTGCCGTTGCGGCCCAGGATCGCGGTCACGCGGCCATCGGGCACGTCCAATGAAACGTCGTGCAAGATGTGGCTGCGGTCGTAGAAGCTGTCGACATGCGCAAACGCCAGCATCAGGTGATCCCCTTCGATCCGAGATAGGCGGCGCGTACCTTGGGATCGTTCTCGATCTCGGACACGCTGCCTTCCGCCAGCACCTGGCCGAGATGCAGCACCGTGATCCGCTCGGCGATCTCGCGGACGAAGGCCATGTCGTGCTCGACCACGATGATGGTGTGGCGGCCCTTGAGGTTGTTGACGATCAGCGAGGTCTTGTGCGTCTCGGCCTGGGTCATGCCCGCGGTCGGCTCGTCGAGCAGGATGATCTTGGGGTCCTGCGTGATCAGCAGGCCGAGCTCCAGCCATTGGGTCTGGCCATGGCTGAGATAGGCCGCGACCTGGTTGGCCTCCTCGGTCAGCCCGATCAGCTCCAGCACCTCGTCGATCTTGGATTTCGCTGTAAAGCCAAAGCCGAGATTGGCGAACACACCGGGATTCTTGCAGCTCGCCACTTCCAGGTTGCGGCGGACCGTGAGCTCCTTGAACACGCTGGGGATCTGGAACTTGCGGCCGATGCCGGCGCGGGCGATCTTGTGCTCCTCCCAATTGGTGATCTCGGTGTCGTGAACGAACACGCGGCCGCCGGTCGACTTCGTCTTGCCGGAGATCAGGTCCATCAAGGTCGTCTTGCCGGCGCCGTTAGCGCCGAGCAGCACGCGCAACTCGCCGTCCTCGACGATCATCGAGACCCCGTTGACCGCCTTGAAGCCTTCGAAGTCGACGCTGAGTCCGTCGATGGTAAGCGCTGCCTGGGCCATGAGCTACTCCGCGGGCTGCGAGGATGGATCGGTGACACCCAGCGCGGGCGCCGGCGTCGACGGCTTGCGGGCGATGAAGCGATCGATCAGGTCATGCGCGAGCCCGGCGATGCCGCGGGGCATGTAGAGCACCACCAGCACGAAGATCAGGCCGATGATCGCCTTCCAGGCCTCGGCAAATCCCTCGGTCTCGCTGACCGTCGCCGAGATCATGTTGATTAGGATCGCGCCGATGCAGGCGCCGAGGATCGAGGCCCGGCCGCCGACCGCGGCCCACACCACCATGGTGATCGAGAAGCTCAGATCCATGAAGGTCGGCGAGGCGAATTCCGAGACGATCACATAGAGCATGCCGGCAAAGCCCGCGATCAGCGCCGAGGCTGCGAAGAAGAAGGTCTGGTAGGCCGGCACATCGAAGCCGAGATAGCGTGCCCGGTTCTGGTCGTCGCGGATCGCCTGCAGGATGACGCCTGCCCTTGTCTCGACCAGGAGGCGTGCCAGCACCAGCACGACGCTGAGCGAGATCGCGATCAGATAATAGGTCGGCACGACGTAGGGATCGAACTCGAACTCGCCGAGCTTGAACCAGCCGAGGTCGGTGAGGCCGTTGAAGCCATTTGTGACCGGCTGGGCGTCGATCATGACCAGCCGCACCAGCAGCACCAGCGCCAGCGTGATGATCGAGACGAACACGCCGGCGATGCGCTTGCGGAACACGATCGAGCCGAGCACGAAAGCGATCACGACGGGCAGGATCAGACCCATGGCGACACCGAACCATTGGCTCTGGAAGGGTAGCCAGAGGAACGAGGCCTTGTTGATGCAGCACAGCTCTGTCTTGGCGCCGGGCTCGGCGTTCCAAAGCATGAAGTCCGGCACCGGCCTGTCGGAGCCCTGCTGCAGGCTGGTGGAGCTCGCGAGCTTCAGCGACATCGCCAGCATGTAGGCGCCGGCGCCGAAGAACAGCCCCTGCCCGAGGTTGAGAATGCCCGCGTAGCCCCAGGACAGCGCCACGGCGATGCCGAGCATGCCGAACACCAGATACTTCGCCAGGCGGTTGAGCCAGAACGAATCCATGACGAGCGGCACAAGCATGATCGCGACGATGAAGATCGCGTAGATCGCCCAGTCGATACGGCGCTTCGACAGCATGTCAGCGCCCCTTGAGGGCGAACAGGCCCTTCGGCTTGAGCACGATGATGGCGATGACGACGCCGAACACGACGGCGCGGGCGAGGATGTCGTTGGTCGCGGCCGCAACGAGCCCGTTGATCTCGCCGAGAATGCCGGCGGACAGCACCGATCCGAGCAGGCTGCCGACGCCGCCCATGACGACGACAAGGAAGCCGTCGACCACCATCGAGGTGCCCATGTCGGGAAACACGGTCTTGAAGCCGGACATCATCACTCCGGCGACGCCGGCAAGGCCCGATCCGAAGGCGAAGGTCAGCGCGTTGACGCGCGTGACGTCGATGCCGCAGGCGGCCGCCATTTTCGGATTGCGGATGATGGCACGGACCTGAGTGCCGGCCACGGTGCGGTAGATCACGAACCAGGTGGCGATGGCGAGAACGGCCGTGACCAGGATGATGAAGGTCCGATAGCGGTTGATGTCGGAGCCGAAGACATGGAACGTGCCCTGCAGGATGTCGGGCACGCTGACATTCTGCAGCCCGGGGCCGAGGCCCTGGATGTGGATGCCGAGGAATGACAGCCCGAATTCGAGCCGCACCGCCTGCTGGATCAGGATGGCGATGCCCCAGGTCGCTAGCAGCGTATCGAGCAGCCGGCCATAGAGCTTGCGGACCACGACGCGCTCGATGAGCAGGCCGAGCAGCGCGGTGACGATGAAGGCGAGCGGGATGGCAACGAAGATGTTGGTGCCGAGCCAAAGGCCGGAGAGCACGGTCACATAGGCGCCGACCATGACCATTTCGCCATGGGCCATGTTGATGACGCCCATCGCGCCATAGGTGATGGCGAGGCCGAGCGCGACCAGGAGCAGGATCGATCCCAAACTGAGACCGATAAACAATACCTCGAGCATGACATGCCTCCCGCCATCCACCGCGCGAGGGAGGCGCGCGGTGGATGAGGTTTCCCTACGTCAGGTTTTCAGCTTGGCCGCGTCGAGACCTTTCCCAGTACAGAAAAGGTTCGTCGGGGTCTCGCCATAGGCGACGTAGGGAAGCGGCATGACCGGCTCCTTGTAGGCATCGATGATCTTGCCCTGCCCGTCCGGGAGCCATTGCGCGATGCGCGGCGTCAGATACGTATGCAGGTTCTCGGCCTCGATCTTGACGTGGCCGTTGGGCGCGTCGAACTCCTGGCCCTTCACCGCCTCGCGGATCGCCACCGGCGTGATCTCGGCGGCCTTCTCGACCGCCTGCTTCCACAGGAACACCTGGAAGTAGGACGATTCGAGCGCGTGATGCGTCACCGCCTTGGGGTCCTTGACGAACTTGCGGTAGCGCTCGATGAAGGCCTTGTTGCGGTCGGTGTCGATCGCCTGGAAATATGGGAACGAGGTGAAGGAGCCGACGGCATATTCCGCACCCATCGCCGCGATCTCGATCTCCGAGGTCACCGTGGCGCAGATCGGCAGCTTGTCGTGGGTCAGGCCCTGGTTCTTGTACTCGCGATAGAACGCGATGACAGAGTCGCCGACCACGTTGGACAGCACGACGTCGCAGCCCGAGCTCTTGATCTTGTTGACCATCGAGCCCCACTCGGAATGGCCGAGCTCGAGATATTCGTCGGCGATCCACTCGCCGCCGTTCTTCTCGATCAGGATCTTGGAGACCTTGGCCATCTCGCGCGGATAAATGTAGTTCGATCCGACGATGAAGAACTTCTTCTTGCCGAGCGTCTTGATGATCCAGGGGATGAAGTTGGACAGCTGCTGGTTCGGAACGGCGCCGGTGTAGACGACGTTCTTCGAACACTCGAAGCCTTCATAATAGGTCGGATAGAAATACAGATTGTTGCGCTTCTCGAACACCGGGAGCACGGCCTTGCGGCTGGCCGAGGTGTAGGAGCCGAACACGGTCGGGACCTTGTCCTGGATGACGAGCTTGGAGGCCTTCTCATTGTAGGTCTTGGGATCGGAGGCGCCGTCCTCAGCGATCGCCGAGATCTTCATGCCCTTGACGCCGCCGGCGGCATTGATCTCGCTGATCGCCATCATCGTGGCGTCGTGCAGCGACTTCTCCACGATGGATAGCCCGCCCGTCAGCGAGAACAGCACGCCTACCTTGATCTCACCGGCCGCCTTGGCGCCGGTCGAGAACACCCATGGCGAGGTAATCAGTGCGCCGCCCGCCAGGGCGCCGCTCTTCAAGAATTTGCGTCGATCGACTGCCATACCGCACACTCCCCGTTGTCCAGGCACACGTCCTCGTTCGCGCCGAAGCACGTTGCTTGCTGCCAAAATTCGCCCAGAGCGGTTCGAGCTCCGACGACGCGCGGAGCGCCGGCGGTCAAACTCGAGCCCAAAAACAAAAAAGCCCGACGAACCCTTCACGGGTTCTTCGGGCTACCTAGCCGATGCCAGACCAGCATCCTTGATGGTCCGGCGGCGCTGAGATGGATCTTCTCCCCTCAACTAACAAAAGCTAATCATTCTTCGCGCGGTATTGCAAGAGCTCGTTTGCATGAATGATTGCCGCAGCCATGTCGTCCATCGACAGCCGCTTGGACATCGCCTGCTTGCGAATGCTCTCATAGGCATCAGCCTCGCTCAATCCCTGGCCATCCATCAGGATCGCCTTGGCTTTCTGGATCCGCTGGATGCCGGCGAGCTTGCGCTCCAGCTTGCGGACGCGCTTTTCGGCCTCGCGCCGCTCCAACCACAGGCTGCGCGCAATCGTCAGATTCGTGAGCAATCCGAACGGCCGGATCGGCCGCTCGATGACGGCGACCGCACCGGCCTCAAGTACCAGTTGCAAGGTGGATGGATCCTCATAGGAGACGACGGCGATGAGGGTCGGCCGATGGTTTGCATCCGATTTGAGCAGCCGCTGGATCTCCAACCGCATGTCGTGCTCGATCGCGAGCAAGACGACGTCGGCGCCATCCGCCCATCCATCCGGCACCGGCCACTGGATCTCGACCATGCAGCCGATGCGGCGCAGATGCTCGACGAGCTTGGTCCGCTCGCTGTCCGGCGGGTGCACGACATGGACCCGCAGGCCGCGCAGATCACGAAGAATTTGGATCGCCACGCCCGATTCTCCGCCACGCTACCGCTGGACCATCAGGACCGAATGAGCTGCTGCTCGTCGACCGACCAGTCGTCGAGGCTCTGCACCACGCAATAGGGATCAGGCTTGACGCGCACGCCGGGATTCCAGACGATCTGAAAACGGCCCTGACCATCGACGCGCGCGATCCGCGGCCACAGATAGGTGTGGTTGTTCTCGGGATCGACCCGAACGCGTCCCTGCGGCGCATCGAACTCGAAATCCCGCATGTTGCCGAGCACCTGCTCCGGATCGTCCGAGCCGCATTTGGCGACCGCGCGCATCGCCAGATGCACCTGGAAATAGGCCGCTTCCGCGCAAGCCGTCACCGGCGCATCGTCGCCATATTGCGCCTTGAAGCTCGCAACGAAGCGCCGCGCCGCCTGCGAGGACAAGGTCTCGAAGAACGGTGCCGCGGTAATGTGGCCTTCCGCGACGTCCGCCCCCATGTCGGCAACCTCCGCTTCGCTGGTGCTGAGGCTTGCAATCGGCATTTTCGTCGGATCGAACCCCGCCGCGCGATAGGCGCGATAGAATTCCGCGGTCCCGCTGCCGACCACGGTCGAAAAGATCACGTCCGGCGACGTTTTCTTGATGCGGGCGATGACCTTGTCGAAATCCTTGGCCTGCGCATGCAACGGCACGTAGATCTCGTCCAGCACCTTGCCCTTGCCCTGCACCACGAAATCCGCCATCAGCCGGTTCGACTCGTAGGGAAAGACGTAGTTGGAGCCGACGAACAAGAAGCGGTTGCCGTAGGTCGAGAGCAGGAAGCGCGCGAGCTGCAGCGAATTCTGGTTCGGTGCGGCCCCGGTATAGATGCAATTACGGGAGTACTCGAAGCCCTCATACAGGGTCGGATAGAACAGCAGGCCGCGATGGCCTTCGACCGACGGCAGAACCGCCTTGCGCGTGCTCGACATGTAGCAGCCGAACAGCAGGCGGATGCGGTCGACCTGGAACAGGCGCTCTGCAAACGAGCGAAACTTTTTCGGCTCGGAGCCGGGATCGTAGATGATGGGCTCCACCGGACGCCCGAGGATGCCTCCGGCGGCGTTGATCTCGGCGATCGCAAGCAGGGTTGCGTTCAGTTGTGTCCGTTCGATCCCCGAGGTCACGCCGGTCTGCGAAAACAGCACGCCGACACGCCAGCTTTCGAGCTGCCTTTCTGATGATCCCATCTGACGACTGCACCACGCCCCGATTGACCGTCTCCCGACACCGCTGATCGGCATCGGAGACAACCGCCTCTCGCATTCTGTGTAGGATGACTGTTCGCGTGGCGTCAACTCATCGGCCACGTCGCTGCCGACGGGCGGGCCGTCAACCGGCGCTCGAAATTGCCCCCGGATCGGTTTCGACGATGTCGGAATGGTGGGTCAGGCGGTCCAGCACTGTGCTGACCGATGGCCTGCCGGCGGTCGAGGCCGCCTGCACCGAGGCGATCGCCGCGGGCGTTGACGCTAGCGCAAACGCAGGCGCGAGCGCGATCGTTTCCGCGCGGGGAACACGCACAGACACCCGCACCTGGAACCATAGGAACGATTCGCCGTGCCGATCTTGAGTTGATTGCAGAAGGAGACCGGGCTCGCCGGCGACGGATGGCCCATGAGGACGAGAGCGGATGCAGGCAGGTTTTGCGTTTACGAAGCTGGTTGACCGCCTGACGAGTCTGACGGAATTGTCGATCGATGATCTCGAGCTCCTCAGGCGAATGCCAAGCACGATACGAAGCTTCGCCCCGCATGAGGAGGTCTGGCGCAAAAGCGAGGAGCCTTCGACCTGCTGCTTGCTGCTGCAGGGCTATCTCTGCTGGAAGGATGTCGATGCGGGCGCTGGCCAGATCACCGCAATCTACGTTCCGGGGGATGTGCCGGATCTGTACACGACCATCGTCCCGCAAGTCGCGGGACACCTCTGCGCTCTGACTCCGGCCGTCGCGGCCTTCGTGCCGCATGCCTTCTTTCGCGACGTGCGCGCTCACTCCGAACGGCTGGCAACGGCCCTCTCGCTGCTGATGCTGGCCGACGCGGCGGCGCTACGAACCTGGCTGACCAATCTGGGGAGCCGGGACTCGCTGAGCCGCGTGGCGCACCTGATCTGCGAGATCACCGTGCGGCTGCGGGCCGTCGGGCTCGGGCACGAGTTGCGTTTCCCGTCGCCGTTCACCCAATCGGATCTCGCGGCGATCTGCGGCATCTCCCCTGTGCATGCCAACCGGACCATCCAGGACCTCCGCCGCCGGGCCCTGCTGCATTGGCATTCGCGGACGATCACGGTCACGGATTGGAAGGGGCTGACGCGACTGGCTGGCTTTCGGCCGGATTATCTGATGCTGCGCCAACCGCCAGCACTTCACCCTGCCACGGCTGGGCCGCTGGGCCCGGAGCCTAGGCTGGGCCTGGACGCGGCGAGCTGATCGCGGCGACCCGGTCGCACAGGGCTTGCCTCACCTGGGCGACGACACCGATCCAGTCTCCCGGCGACTGCTGGTGAAACAACCTTGTTCGCGGATACCAATAGGTTCGCGTTCCGGCCGCGGGCCAACGCCAGTCGGGGTCTGCGTGCAACATGATCCAGGTTTTGCAACCGAGCGCACCGGCCAGATGCCCCACCATCGTATCCACGGTGATGACGAGATCGAGAGCGATCAGCGTGTTCGCAAGCACATCCATGTCGCCCGAGCTGATGTCTCGGGCACCGATTTCGGCGACCTCCGCCGGGCGGAGGTCGGCTTGCAGCGAGAATGCAGCGATGCGCGGGATCAGCAGCGTTCGAACGAGGTCGGCGGGCAGCTCCCGCCGCTTGTCCCAATTTCCGACGCGCCACACCAATCCGACCGTGAGGCCGTCATGCGCCGGCAGCGCCACCGGCGGCCCTGCGGGCGCGAGATAAGGCGTTCTCATGCCGGCATCGTCGCCATCAACCCGCAGCGCATGCGCGATCTCCATGATCTCGATATCCACCTCGAAGGCCACATCCGGGGTACCGTCATGCAAAGGAAGCACATGCCGGACGCCCGGCACCCGCGCGATCAGGCCGCACAGCGCCGGCTGGCACCACACGATCACGTCGCGGGCGATGCGGGCAAGCGCCGGCAGGAACCGGGCAAACTGGATCGTGTCGCCGAGCCCATGATAGCAGCGCACCAGCACGACCCTGCCGCCGAGGTCCTCGCCACGCCAGATCTTCTGCAAGTGACGCGGGCCCTCATGTTTCGCGGGGCCGGTCGACCGTACCGTCAACAGGTCGCGGTCGGCGATCGTCCAGGCGCGCGCGAAATCCTGCGCGCGCATCGCGGCGACCCAGTCGGTTTGCTCGCTGCTTTGGCCGCCCTCTCCGCTCACGCGTCGCGGCGGACGAATTTGTGGAAGCGGCTGATCTTCCCGTCCTTGGTGCGGTCCTGATACAGGAACGCGAGTTCGGCCTCGTCGAACTTGCGGAAGAACTCGTCCCAATCGATCTCGTCCAGGGACTTCTCCTTCGGCCCGAAGTCGATGCGCAGGATGCCTGCGTGCCCCTCCTGCTCCGTCGACGCGACGGTGGACGGACGACCGTCGCGCTCTTCGGCCCATTTGCGGATCTTGCCATGATCGGTGGTGGTTGCGCTCTCGCTCATCGCGGACCTCCTCACAAGACGGACGAGACGGATCGTGCCTCGCTGCTGCGATCAAACGCGAGAGCACCCGATTCGTTCGTAAAACGGGCCGGGACAGGTGTGCTGCCAGGCTTCTTGTTCTTCATCATTGAAGAAGATCGTTCCTGCCCTCCGAGCACGGAATCTAATCTAGATCAGCCTTTCCCGCCTTTTCAGGCGAAAACGACTGGGGCCGCAGCGTCGCCGGAGGCTCCAACAGGAACGAACATATCCCGGGCACGTTCGCCGACGTACTTAGGTTTCGCTCATGCCGCGTGGCCAATTCCGGAGGACGACACTCGATGCACTCCCGTCTTCAAGACCGACATCGTGTTCGTGTCGGAGTCGTCGGAGTCGGCAATTGCGCCAGCTCCTTCATCCAGGGCCTCAGCTACTATCGTGATGCGAAGTCCAACGAGCCCGTCCCGGGGCTGATGAACGCGGACATCGGCGGCTATCACATCGGCGACGTCGAGATCGCCTCCGCCTTCGACGTACATGCCGACAAGGTCGGTCGCGATGTCGCCGACGCGATCTGGACCCGGCCGAACAACACTTTCCGATTCGCGCCGGTCGAGGAAACCGGGGTCATCGTCGCGCGCGGGCCGGCGCTCGACGGCATCGGAAGATATCTCGAGGACGACGTGCCGCTGGCACCGGGACCGGAAGCAGACGTGACCGATGTCCTGAAGCGGTCGCGCACGGACATCGTCGTCTCCTATCTGCCCGTCGGCGCGCAGAAAGCAACGGAGTACTATGCCGCCCGCGCCATCGAGGCCGGCTGCGGCTTCGTCAACTGCATCCCGGTCTTCATCGCGTCCGATACGTCCTGGCGCAAACGCTTCGAGGACGCGGGTCTGCCGATCGTCGGCGACGACATCAAGAGCCAGGTCGGAGCCACCATCATTCACCGCATGTTGGCCAACCTGTTCCGCGAGCGCGGCGTCCGGCTCGACCGCACCTATCAGCTCAACGTCGGCGGCAACACCGACTTCAAGAACATGCTGGAACGTGAGCGGCTGAGCTCCAAGAAGATCTCCAAGACCCAGGCGGTGACCAGCCAGTTCGACGTGCCGCTGCCCGTCGACGACGTGCACGTCGGCCCGAGCGACCACGTGCCGTGGCTCACCGACCGCAAGCTCGCCTACATTCGCCTCGAGGGCACGACCTTCGGCGGCGTACCATTGAGCGCCGAGCTGAAGCTCGAGGTGTGGGATTCGCCGAACTCCGCAGGCGTGGTGATCGACGCCGTGCGCTGCGCCAAGCTGGCCATGGACCGCGGCATCGGGGGGGCCCTGACCGGGCCGTCCGGCTATTTCATGAAATCGCCGCCCCGGCAGTTCACCGACGAGGAGGCCCGACGCAGAACGCGCGCCTTCATCGACGACGTGCCGCTCGACGACGCCGGCTGAAGGCCTTGATGATGACCATCACGATTCACCTGATCCGGCACGGGCATCATCCCCTGCTCGGCCGCACCCTCTGCGGCCGCATGGCCGGCGTCGCGCTCGATGACGAGGGACGCCGCGAGGCCGAAATCTGCGCCCGGCTGATCGATCCCATTCCGACGCTGATCCAGTCGAGCCCGCAACAGCGGGCGCTGCAGACAGCCGACATCATCGCGCGCCAGCACGAGCTACCAGTCGAGATCGTGCCGGCCTTGGACGAGCTGGATGCCGGCGACTGGACTGGCTGTAGCTTCGCCGAGCTCGATGCCGATCCGGCGTGGCAGCAATGGAACGCCAAACGTGCCTCGTCCGCGCCGCCCCATGGCGAGAGCATGTCCGCGGTGCAGCAGCGGATGATGTCGCACGTGGCCCAACTCTGCCGAACCCATGGCAGCGCCAGCATCGTGCTCGTCAGCCATGCCGAGCCGATCCGGGCCGCCATCATGCAGGTCGCGAGGATCGCCCTCGATGAGTTCGCTTCGGTCGATGTCGCGCCAGCCAGCATCAGCACGCTGGTCGCGGATTCCACCGGCTTGAAGCTGATCCAGGCCAACATGAAGGTGCCGGCGTGAAGATCGTCATTTTCGGGCTGACCATCTCGTCGTCCTGGGGCAATGGCCATGCCACGCTGTGGCGTGGGCTGTGCAAGAACCTCATCCGTGCTGGCCATAGCGTGGTGTTCTTCGAGCGCGACGTGCCCTATTACGCCGACAATCGCGACATGGCCGAGCTCGCAGGCGGTCATCTGATTCTCTACGGTGGCTGGCAGGATGTCGCGAGGCAGGCCAAGGCCGCCTTGGCCGACGCGGATGCCGCCATCCTGACGTCCTATTGTCCCGATGGACATGACGCCACGACGTTGATTCTCGACAGCCGCTGCGGATTGAAGGTGTTCTACGACCTCGATACGCCGGTCACGCTGGAGCGGCTGCGAAGCGGCGAGCCACTTTCCTACATCGGCCCCCGCGGGCTCGTCGATTTCGACCTCGTGCTCAGTTTCACCGGCGGGCCGCGCCTGTTCGACGAATACCGCAATCAGCTCGGGGCGCGCATGATCGCGCCGCTTTACGGCCATGTCGATCCCGACGTGCATCGGCCGGTCGCGCCGCAGTCGCAATATCGGGCCGCGCTGTCATATCTCGGGACCTATTCGGCGGATCGCCAGGCCGCGCTCCAAGACTTGTTCGTCGAGCCGGCGCGCGGCCGTCATGACCTGCGCTTCCTGATCGGCGGCGCGCAATATCCGCGGGATTTTCCCTGGTCGTCGAACATCTACTTCGTGCGCCATCTGCCGCCGGCAGAGCACGCCGCCTTCTTCGCCTCGTCGCGACTGACCCTGAACGTCACGCGCCGCGCGATGGCCGAGATGGGCTGGTGTCCCTCGGGACGGCTATTCGAGGCGGCCGCCTGCGGCGTCCCCCTGCTCAGTGACACCTGGGACGGGATCGCGGATTTCTTCGCGCCCAATGAGGAGATCATCCTGGTCAATCGCTCCGAGGATACGCTTGCGGCATTCGCCCGCGACGACGGCGAACTGGCGCGCATTGCGGCCAGCGCCCGACAGCGCGCGCTCGACGAACACAGCTCGCAGACGCGTGCGAACGAGATGATCGGTCTGTTCGAACGGTCGATCCGGCGCACACCGACGCTGACGACACAGGAGGCCTGACATGTGGGGCATCGTGCCAGCCGCCGGCCGCGGGAGCCGCATTCAACCGCTGGCGTTTTCCAAGGAGCTGCTCCCGGTCGGCAGCCGCAGCGACGGTGGCGTCGAGCGGCCATGCGCCGTGTCGGAATATCTCGTCGAGCGGCTGATCCTCGGCGGCGCCGACAGGATCTGCTTCGTCATCTCGCCGGGAAAATCGGACATCCTCGAATATTTCGGCGATCGCTACGGCGGCGCTCGCCTTGCTTATGTCGTCCAGCCCGAGGCCGCTGGCCTGTGCGACGCCGTCTTCCGCGCCTCGACCGTGATCGGCGACCACCAGGACGTGCTGGTCGGGCTGCCGGATACCGTGTGGTTTCCGAAGGCGGGGCTCGCCCGGCTGCCCGCTGCCGATCTGTCGTTTCTGCTGTTTCCCGTCGAACATCCCGAATTCTTCGACGCGGTCGTGCTGGACGGCGACGCCGTCAAGGAAATCCAGGTCAAGCAGCGCGACGCAACCTCGAACTGGATCTGGGGCGCATTTCGCATGTCGGCGCGAGGCTTCCATGACCTCAACACCCTGTGGGAGGCCCGTGGCCGCAGCGACGAATACTTCGGCACGCTGGTGAACGGCTATCTCGCCGCCGGAGGCGCTTGTGTCGGCGTCAAGGCCGGCGAGGCCTATGTCGATGTCGGCACCATCAACGGCTACCGCACGGCGATCGCGCTGCTCGCGGCCTCGCAGGACGGCCACGAGCCGCGTCCCATGTTGCGCGCGGCCGCCGGCGCTTGCGTCGCCGCGCCTTTCCCGGGAGGACGCGCATGACCGGCGCCCTGTTGTCCCGGGACGAGATCCGCCGCCGCGTCGATGCACTCGGCCCGTGGTTTCACAACCTCGACCTCAACGGCGTCGCGACTGCGCCGACGCATTTCCTCGGCGACTATCCCGCCGTGAAGTGGCGAGGCTTCGCCGACATCGTTCCGGATGACCTCACCGGAAAGTCCGTGCTCGACATCGGCTGCAACGCCGGCTTCTACGCCATGGAGATGAAGCGGCGCGGCGCCGATCGCGTGCTCGGCCTGGATACGGATGACGACTATCTGGCACAGGCGCGCTTTGCTGCCGACGTCAACGGGCTCGACATCGAGTTTCGAAAGCTCTCGACCTACGATGTCGGGCAGCTCGGTGAGACCTTCGATCTCGTGATCTTCATGGGCGTACTCTATCATCTACGTCATCCGCTTCTGGCGCTCGACCTCATTCGCGAGCATGTCGTCGGCGATCAACTGCTGTTCCAGTCGATGCAGCGCGGCTCCCAGGAAGTCGACGAAATCGCCCGCAACTATGATTTCTGGACGACCAGTCCGTTCGACAGCCCGGGCTATCCCAGGATGCATTTCATCGAGCACAGCTATGTCGATGATCCCACGAACTGGTGGGCGCCGAACCGTGCCTGCGTCGAGGCCATGCTGCGCAGCGCCGGCTTCGTGATCGTCGCGCATCCCGAAGCCGAGGTCTATCTGTGCCGCAAGGCGCAGCGCCCCCAACCGGACGGCCCGGTGTATCCGGCGCGAGGTGTGCGATGATCGAGGCTGCCAAGATCTGGAACGAGCCGAACAACAAGTCGCATTGGGACCTTCAGCTCGATCCCGACTGGGCGCGCTTCGCGGACACCGCGATCGCGGCCGGCAAGGCAATTCGCTCGGTGCACACGACGTTGCCGCGGGTGCTCGGCGGCATCTCGCCGATCGATCCCGCCTTCATCAACAACATGAAGGCGCGCGGCGTGCTGGATCACGTCGATGCCGTCGCAGTGCACGGCTTTCCGCTGGATTGGAATCTCTGGAAGATCGACGAATGGCCGGCCAGGCTTGCCGAGATCCAGGCGCTCGTCTCTGTGCCGGTCTGGGTCACCGAGGTCGGGGTGTCCTCGTTCGGCGCCGACGAGGTGCAGGCCTGGGGCTTGCAGCGCACCGCCGAGCTGCTCAACGGGCGCGCGCCGCGCATCCACTGGTACAGTCTGTACGATCTGCCGATGGCATGGGAGGCGACGACCCGGCACAAGGAGGCCGAAGGCTCGTCCTACTATCGACACTTCCACATGGGTCTGCTGCGCGAGGATGGCGCGCCGAAGCTGGCGGCGGAGCTGTTTCCGGAGCATGCCCACGGCATGGGCCTGTGCCAATGGTTTCATTTCGAGGACCATCGCCTGAATGATACGGTGCTGTGGTTGCGCCGGCTCGGCGTCCGCCACGTCCGCACCGGGCTGTCCTGGGCCGACAGCTTCCGTCCCGGCGCGCTCGACTGGTTCGATCGCCAGATGGAGGCGCTGGCCGAGTTCGACGTCACCGTCACATTCTGCTTTACGCCGGAGCATCGCGGCCTTGCCGCGCACCACACCAGCCCGCCGCTCGACGCCAACGAGTTCGCCGACTTCTGCGCCAGCATGATCATGCGCTATTGCGCACGGACAGGGTCTGCGGCCGCTCGGTCCGACCTGCCGGAGCCGTTGCCATGCGTGCCCTGATCCTGGTGTTGGATTCCGTCGGCGTCGGCGGCGCCCCCGATGCCGCCGATTACGGCGATGCCGGCGCCGACACGGTCGGCCATATCGCCGAGGCGTGTGCAGCCGGCCGCGCCGATACCGACCGGCGCGAGGGACCGCTGCGTCTCCCCTATCTGGTGGCGCTCGGCCTCGGCGAGGCGTGCGAGCTTGCGACCGGCCGGCGGCCGCCCGGCTTGGATGGCCCGGCGAGCGCGGGCGCGGCGTTCGGCTGTGCCAGCGAGCGATCGCGCGGCAAGGACACACCGTCGGGACATTGGGAGATCGCCGGCGTGCCCGTGTTGTTCGACTGGGGCTACTTTCCAAGGAGCAGTCCCGCCTTTCCGCCGGACCTCATTCGGCAGCTCTGCGCGACGGCGGACCTGTCCGGCATTCTTGGCGATCGTCACGCCTCTGGCACCGAGATCATCGCCGAGCTGGGCGAGACCCATATGCGGACCGGACAGCCGATCTGCTACACGTCCGCGGACTCGGTGTTCCAGATCGCGGCCCACGAAGGGACCTTCGGCCTCGACCGGCTCTATCGCCTGTGCGAAGCAGCGCGGCTCCTGACGGATCCCTTCAACATCGGACGTGTGATCGCACGTCCCTTCGTCGGCGACACCGCCACCACATTCCGCCGTACCGCCCATCGCCGCGACTACGCCGTCCCACCGCCGGAGGCGACCATCCTCGATGTCGCGACCGCGGACCGGCGGCCGGTTCTGTCGATCGGCAAGATCGACGATATCTTCGCGCACCGCGGCACGGGCCGGAATCTGAAGGGCGACGACAACGATGCGCTGTTCACCCGAACGCTCGATGCTCTCGACGTCCTCGGCGACGGCGGCCTGCTGTTCGCCAACTTCGTGGACTTCGATACGCTCTACGGTCATCGTCGCGATGTCGCCGGCTATGCGCGCGCGCTCGAAGCCTTTGACGCGCGCCTGCCCGAGCTGTTGGGCCGGCTCCGCAATGACGACCTCCTGGTGCTGACCGCCGATCACGGCTGCGATCCGACCTGGAAGGGAAGCGACCATACGCGCGAGCGCGTGCCGATTCTGGTCGCCAACGGCGCCAGCGCCGGCCCCATCGGCCAGCGCGCGAGCTTCGCTGATGTGGGCGCCACCGTCGCACGACATCTTCAGCTTGCTCCAGGGCCCAACGGTGCACCCTTCTGGTAAACCGCAACTAGATGTGGGTTATTGATCCAAATTAGGGAAATTATTGTTTGTACGTCGCGGAGGAACGAACATTCGTTGCGCTGCTTCTCACCTCCAGAAGTTCATTCACGACGCTGCGATGGAGTAGCCTGGCATGACACGTGTCCTTATCACCGGAGGCGCAGGCTTCATCGGCTCGCACACGGCCGACGCACTGATCTCCGCAGGCCACGAGGTCCGGCTGCTCGATTCGCTCTCTCCCCAGGTGCACGGCCCGCACCGTCAACGCCCTTCCTACTTGAACGCGGATGCCGAACTGATGGTCGGCGAGATCACCGACGCCGTCATGGTCGAGCGCGCGCTGCGCGGCGTCGACAAGGTGCTGCATCTGGCCTCCAGCGTCGGCGTCGGCCAGAGCATGTACGACATCGAGCCCTATGTCCGCACCAATGAGCTCGGGACCGCTGTGCTGCTGCAGGCTTTGGCCAATCGCCCGGTGACGCGGCTGGTGGTCGCGTCATCGATGAGCGTCTATGGCGAGGGCGCCTGCCGGACCGCGGACGGCGCAGCGGTCGCACCTGAGGAGCGTTCGCTCGCGCAGCTCCGGCGCGGCGACTGGGAGCTTGCGGATTCGGAGGATCGCCCGCTCGAGCCCATCCCAACGCCGGAAACCAAGCAGCCCACGCTGAGCTCGATCTACGCGCTGAACAAATATGCCCAGGAGCGGATGTGCCTGATCACCGGCAAGGCGTATGGCATCCCGACCCTGGCGCTGCGGTTCTTCAACGTGTTCGGGCCGCGCCAGGCGCTCTCCAATCCTTACACCGGCGTGCTCGCGATCTTCGCAGCCCGCCTCCTGAACGAGCGTCCGCCGCTCGTCTTCGAGGACGGCCTGCAGCGCCGCGACTTCGTCCACGTTCATGACGTCGCGCGCGCCTGCGTGCTCGCGCTCGACGGCGACCAGGCCGATGACGTCCTCAACGTCGGCTCCGGCCAGAGCCGCACGATCGTCTCTGTCGCGGAAGATCTCGCCCGCGTCATGAGCCGGTCGCAGATGACGCCGTCGATCACCGGCAAATACCGCGCCGGAGACATCCGGCACTGCTTCGCCGACATCACCAAGAGCGAGCGCCTGCTCGGCTTCAGACCGCAGGTCCGGTTCGAGGATGGGCTTGCCGATCTGGCGGGCTATCTCGCCGGCCAGATCGCCGAGGACCGGGCTGAGAAGGCCAACGATGAGTTGTTGCGGCGTGGGCTTGTGGCATGACGGATTTGGCTTCCTCCTCCGCCCCGATCGTGATCACCGGCGGCTGCGGCTTCATCGGCTGCAATCTCGCCGATCGGCTCGCGACACGCGGCGACAACGTTCTGATCCTGGACAGCCTGATCCGCGCCGGCGTGCGCGAAAATGCGCAATGGCTGAAGTCCAGGCACGGCGACCGGATCACGATCGCGGTCGGTGACATCAGGGATCCCATCATCGTCATCGACAGCATCAAGCCGGCAAAAGCCGTGCTGCACCTCGCCGCGCAGGTCGCAGTGACGTCGAGCATCGACAGCCCGATGGACGATTTCGAGATCAACGCCCGCGGCACGCTGAACGTGCTCGAGGCCGTCCGGCTGCACAACCCCTCTGCGGCCATGCTGTTCGCGTCGACGAACAAGGTGTACGGCCGCCTGATCGGCAATGACCAGATCGCGCGCAACGGCCAGCGCTATCAGCCGATCGATCCTGCCATGAGGCCGGGCGTCTCCGAGGCCGCGCCGCTCGATCTCTATAGTCCGTATGGCTGCTCGAAGGGCGCCGCCGATCAATATGTCCACGACTACGCGCGGGTTTATGGGCTGAAGACCGCCGTGCTGCGGATGAGCTGCATCTACGGCCCGCGCCAGTTCGGCACCGAGGATCAGGGTTGGATCGCGCATTTCGTGCTCTCGGCCTTGCGCGGCACGCCGTTGACGATCTATGGCGACGGCTGCCAGGTCCGCGACGCGCTCTACGTGGCCGATGCGGTCGATGCGTGGCTCGCAGTGCTCGACGGGATCGACGCGGCGCGAGGCCGCGTCTTCAACCTCGGCGGCGGCCCGTCGAATGCGATCAGCCTGCTGGAGCTGATCGATCTGATCACGCCGCTGGCCGGCCCTGTCTCCTTCGGCTTCGCGGATTGGCGTCCGGGCGATCAGCCTTGGTACGTCTCGGACATCACGGCGCTGAACCGCGCCACCGGCTGGCAGCCAAGAACGACATTTGCGGACGGCCTGCGCAGCCTGCACGGCTGGCTCGCAGAGCGGTTTGCGCAAGCCTCCGGCCGGGAGGCGCTGGCATGACCCGCGTCGCCCTGATCAATCCGAACTGGACGTTCGACGGCAGCATCTATTTCGGCTGCCGCAGCCCGCATCTGCCGCTCGAGCTCGGCATCTCCGAACACCTGCTGCGCGAGGCCGGCCACGCGACGCTGCTGCTCGACGCCCACATGTTCGACCTGACGCCGTCCGACATCCTGGCCGAGCTCGTGACGTTCCGCCCTGACATGATCGTGCTGACGACAGCTCCCACCTATCTGTTCTGGCGCTGTGCGCCGCCCGAGTTGCGGGTGCCGCAGGAGCTGGTGTCGACCCTGCGCGAGAGCGGAGCGACCCTCATCGCGGTCGGCCCGCACGGCTCGACCACGCCGCGGGCCACCTTGCGAAAGCTCGGGGTCGACATCGTCGTCATGGGCGAATGCGAACAGGCCGTGAGACGGCTGGCCGCTGGCGAGCGCGGCTTCAGCGGTCTCTGCTTTGCGGATGCCGACGGCGCGATCCGCATCCATGGCGGACCGCTGGCCGCCAGCTTCATCGACCAGCCGGCGCTGCAATGGCCGGCCGAGATGATCCGCCGGCATGAGCACCACCATCATCGCTTCGAGGCCAGCCCCGCCGGGCCCGGTGCGGAGATCGAGGCATCGCGCGGCTGTCCGTATCACTGCACGTTCTGCGCAAAGGACAATTTCCGCAACGCCTACCGCAAGCGCCCCGCTGCCGTGATCCTCCACGAGATCGATGACCTGCTGACGCAGGGGGTCGAGTATGTCTATTTCGTCGACGAGATCTTCCTGCCCAATCCCGAGCTGCTGCAGGGTCTCGTGGGCCGCGGGCTCAAATTCGGTGTGCAGACCCGGATCGACCTGTGGAAGCCCGAGATGCTGGCCCTGCTCGGGCGTGCCGGCTGCGTGTCGATCGAGGCTGGCATCGAGAGCCTGTCGCCTGAAGGCCGCGCCGCGCTGGCCAAGAACTGCCGCATGACCACCGAGCAGCTCGCTGAGCGCCTGGTCGAGGCGCGGCGCCACGTTCCGTTCGTACAGGCCAATCTGATCGAAATGCCGCAGGACGACGACCCCGTCGTGCAGCGCTGGCGACAGCGCATGCAGGATGCCGGCGTCTGGGCCAACGATCCCGTGCCGCTGTACCCGTACCCGGGCTCGCCGGACTATCAGAAGCTGTGGGGCACGCCCGACGACCAGGCGTGGGAGCGGGCTCATGCCCACTACCTGACGCTCTTCAGCCAGTTCAGCGATGTTCAGAACGAGCGGCCTGTGCCGCTGGTCGCGCTCGAGATGCAGGTGGCGCGATGAGCACGGCCCACCGCCAGCGCGTCATGATGACCACCGACACCGTGGGCGGCGTGTGGAGATACGCGACCACTCTTGCGATCGCGCTGGGCGACCTTGGCGTGGAGGTTCACCTCGTCACGCTGGGGCCCCGGATGAGCTCCGATCAGCGCGCCGACATCGCGGGCGCCGGAATCCGACTGTTCGAAACTGATCTGGCCCTGGAGTGGCAGGATCCGGAAGGGCGCGACATCGATCACGCGAGGCGCGTGCTGCATGCCATCGCGTGCGACGTTCAGCCCGATCTCGTCCATCTCAACAGCTTCCGCGAGGCGACGTTCGCCTGGCAAGCGCCGGTTCTCGTCGTCGCCCACTCCTGCGTTCGATCGTGGGGACTGGCCTGCGACGAGACGCACTTCCTGCAGGAACCGCGGTGGCAGTGCTACAGCGCGCGTGTGGCCGAGGGATTGCGCAGCGCCGCCGCATGGGTCGCGCCAAGCCGTGCCTTCGGCGAGACTGTGGGCCGGCTCTATGATCCGCCACGCCCGGGACGGCTGATCTGGAACGGCATCGCCTCACGCTTCGACATCCCGGCGAACAAACAGATGGTCGTGCTCGCGGCCGGACGCATGTGGGACAGGGCCAAGAACATGCGCGCGCTCGCCGAGATCGCGGCCGGATGTCCCTGCCCGATCCATGTTGCAGGGTCCGGCGCCGACCAGGACGGCCTGCCGCGAGATCTGCATCCGCTGGGCGAGCTCGGCCATGCCGAGCTGCAGCAGTGGATGAGCCGCGCCGCGATCTTCGTGAGCCCGGCGCTGTACGAGCCGTTCGGCTTGTCGGTGCTGGAGGCCGCCACCGCCGGCTGCGCGCTAGTGCTCTCGGACATTCCGACGTTTCGAGAGCTCTGGCAGGATGCCGCCGTCTTCGTGCCCCCCGGCGACATCAGCGCGCTGCGGAGCACCCTGAACTGGCTTGTCGCCGATCAGGCCGCGCGGATCGTGCTGCAGGACGCCGCACGCCAAAGGGCTCGCCGCTATACGCTCTGCCGGACGGCGAAAGCCTATGCCGATTTCTACGGCGAGCTGCTGGCCCCGGCGTCGCCGCCTCACCACTCCAACATCCCCGCCGAGGCGTTTGCATGAAGTGCGTGCTCTTCTACCATGCGTTCTCGTCGTGCTGGAACAATGGCAATGCGCATTTCCTGCGCGGTGTCGCGCGCGAGCTTCATGCCCTCGGACATGAGGTCATCGTCCATGAGCCAGCCGATGGCTGGAGCCGTCTCAATGCGATCAAGGACGGTGGCGAGGCACGCCTGCGCGAGGTGCCCGAGTTGTTTCGTGGCGTCGATGTCAGGCCTTACGACGGTACGCTCGACCTGTCCCGTGCGCTCGACGACGCCGATCTGGTCGTCGTGCACGAGTGGAACGCGCCCGATCTGGTCAAGGCGATCGGCCGTCACCGCATCGCCGGCGGCCGCTACGCCCTGTTGTTCCACGATACGCATCATCGCGCCGTCACGGCGCCGCGGGAGCTCGCGCGCTTCGATCTCGCCGGCTATGACGGTGTGCTCGCCTTTGGCGAGGTGCTGCGCCAGATCTATCTGAAGCTCGGCTGGACCCGACACGCGTTCACGTGGCACGAGGCTGCGGACACCGCCCTGTACCGTCCATTGCCTGACGCCGCTCCGCAACACGACCTCGTCTGGGTCGGCAATTGGGGCGACAACGAGCGCAGCGCCGAGCTGCGCGAATATCTCATCGAGCCCATCACCGCTCTCCGGCTCGACGCAACGATCTACGGCGTGCGTTATCCGGACGACGCGCTGTCGGCGATGCAGCGGGCGGGCATCCGCTACGGCGGCTGGCTACCGGCACACCGTGTTCCAGAAGCGTTTGCTGCCGCCCGCGCCACGGTTCATGTCCCTCGTGCGCCCTATGCGCAATCGCTGCCGGGCATTCCCACCATTCGCATGTTCGAGGCCATGGCCTGCGGCATCCCGGTCGTCTCGGCGCCTTGGAGCGATGTCGAGAGCCTGTTCCCGGACGGCACCTATCTGCGCGCGGCCAATGGCGACGACATGCGTCGGGCGCTCAGGAGCCTGTTGAGTGATCCGGAGTTGGCCGGAGCTGTCGCCGACAAGGCGCGCCGCACGGTGCTGGCTCGTCACACCTGCCGCCATCGCGCGCAGCAACTGCTCGACATCGCCGGGACGTTGAGCCGCGGCGAGACTCGGATGTCGACCGCATTCGCAGGAGCCGCCTCATGAACATCTGCTTTTTCGGCTCCAGCCTCGTCTCCTCCTACTGGAACGGTGCAGCGACCTACTACCGCGGCATGCTCAAGGAGATCGCCAAGCTCGGTCACGACATCACCTTCTACGAGCCGGACGCCTTCGAGCGGCAGGCCCATCGCGATATCGCGGATCCGCCCTGGGCCCGCGTCGTGGTCTATCCTGCAACGCCGGATGGTTGGCAACGCTCGCTCGATGCCGCGGTCGGATCGGCGGATCTTCTGATCAAGGCCAGTGGCGTCGGCGTGTTCGATGCCGAGCTCGAGGACGCCGTATCAGCCATCGAAGGCCGCGCGCTGCGGTTCTACTGGGACGTCGACGCGCCAGCCACCCTGGATGCGATCGCGGCCGATCCCCAGCATCATCTGCGCCGTACCATCCCGCGCTACGATGCGGTCCTGACCTATGGCGGCGGCGATCCGGTCGTGACAGCCTATCGCGACGTCGGCGCGCGCGATTGCGTGCCGATCTACAATGCGCTCGATCCCGACACCCATCATCCGGCAGCGTCCCGCGCGGACTTCGACTCCGACCTCAATCTGCTCGCCAACCGCCTGCCCGACCGCGAGGCCCGCATCGAGCGTTTTTTCATCGACGCCGCCAGCCGGCTGCCGGGCAAGCGCTTCGTGCTCGGCGGCTCCGGCTGGCACGACAAGCCGATGCCAGCGAACATTCGCGCCGTCGGCCATGTCGGCACGGCCGACCACAACGCCTTCTTCGGCTCGGCGCGCGCGACGTTGAACGTCAACCGCGACAGCATGGCGGCTTACGGCTTCTCGCCACCGACCCGGGTGTTCGAGGCGGCGGGCGCGGGCGCCTGCCTCATCACGGACCAGTGGGACGGCATCGGACTCTTCCTCGAACCAGACCGCGAGATCCTGGTGGCCGCCGATGGCGCCGGCGTCGCAGCGCATCTCGATACGCTCTCACCCGCGCGCGCACGCGCCATCGGTGAACGCGGCCGCGCGCGCGTCATGGCGCATCACACCTATCGTCACCGCGCGCGGCAATTCCACGCCCTGCTTCAAGGCAGAAGCCCCCGTATCGAGGCTGCAGAATGAACCTGAATATCGTCGTCATCGGATTATCGGTCACTTCGTCCTGGGGCAACGGTCACGCCACCACCTACCGCGCGCTGCTCGCGGCGCTGGCACGTCGCGGCCACACCGTGACATTCCTGGAGCGTGACGTGCCGTGGTACCGCGATCATCGCGATCTGACCGATCCCCGCGACTGGCGCATCCATCTCTACAAGGAGCTTCCGGAGCTGCCGCGCCGATTCGGCGCGCTGATCCGCGATGCCGACCTGGTCATCATCGGGTCCTACGTGCCGGACGGCATCGCCATCGCCGACTGGGTCACCTCGCAGGCCCAGGGCGTCACGGCATTCTACGACATCGACACGCCGGTGACGCTCGCCGGACTCGAGCAAGGGCATGGACTGGCCTATCTGTCGGCGTCGATCATTCCGCGCTTCGATCTCTATCTGTCGTTCTCCGGCGGGCCTGCATTGGCCATGGTCCAGGATCTCTACGGCAGCCCGATGGCGCGCGTGCTCTACTGCAGCGCCGACATGGAGCTGTATCGGCCGCGCGATGTTCCGGATCGCTGGTCGCTCGGTTATCTCGGCACCTACAGCGTTGACCGTCAGCCTCAGCTCGAGAACCTGCTGCTCGCGCCGGCGCGCGCCATGCCCGATGCGCGCTTCGCCATCGTCGGCGCGCAATATCCGGACGACATCGTCTGGCCCGCCAATGTCGAGCGGATGACGCATCTCCCACCGCACCAGCATGCCGATTTTTTTGCCGCCCAGCGCTTCACCCTGAACGTCACCCGCGCCGACATGCGCAATCTCGGCTATTCGCCGAGCGTCCGGTTGTTCGAAGCCGCCGCCTGCGCCGCGCCGGTGCTGTCCGATGCCTGGCCCGGGCTGGAGACGGTCTTCACGCCGAACAGCGAAATTCTCGTGGTGTCCTCGCCGCGGGACGTGACCACGATCCTGCGCGACATGCCGGAGTACACCCGCCGGGCGATCGGCGACCGCGCCCGCCGCCGCGTGCTGCGTGATCACACGCCCGATCACCGGGCGCGGCAGGTCGAAGACTATCACCGCGAGGCACTTGCCCGGCGCGCACGGATCGCGCGGCGCTCCGCCGTCTCTGCGACCTCTGACGCCGTCGAACTCAAGCTGGGACTGTCATGACCATTCGTTCCTCGATTTCATCGCGTCCGTCGCACCGAACGCTCGTCGCGGGCGGCGCTGGCTTCATCGGCTCGCACGTTTGCGACACGTTGTTGCGACGTGGCGATACCGTGATCTGTGTCGACAATCTGCACACCGGATCGCAACGCAACATCCGTCCCCTGCTCAATCATCCCAATTTCAGCTTCCTTGCCCATGATGTGCGCGAGCCGCTGGAGATCGAGGGAGAGCTCGACCGGATCTACAATCTGGCCTGCCCGGCGTCGCCGCCGCACTATCAGCAGGATCCGATCGGCACGATGAAGACCTGCGTGCTCGGGATGCTCCATCTGCTGGAGCTCGCACGGGAAAAGTCCGCGCGCATCCTGCAGGCCTCGACCAGCGAAGTCTATGGCGACCCCGAGATACATCCCCAGCCGGAGAGCTATGTCGGCCACGTCAACACGATCGGACCGCGCGCCTGCTATGATGAAGGCAAGCGTGCCGCGGAAACCTTGATGTTCGACGCGCAGCGCATGCACGGACTGGAGATCAAGGTTGCCCGCATCTTCAACACCTATGGCCCGCGCATGCACGAGAACGATGGCCGGGTGGTCTCGAACTTCATCGTTCAGGCGCTGCGTGGCGCGCCGATCACGATCTACGGATCCGGCAACCAGACGCGCAGCTTCTGCTTCGTCGACGATCTCGTCCGCGGACTGGAAAAGCTGATGGAAAGTCCGGCGGAGGTGACGGGTCCGGTGAATCTCGGCAATCCGCATGAGATGACCATCGAGGCGATCGCCCGGGAGGTTCTGACCTGCACCCGCTCGGCCTCCACCTTGGAATTCAAGCCTCTTCCAGTCGACGATCCCAAGCGGCGCAAGCCGGTCATTTCAACGGCGGAACATCTCCTTGATTGGCGCCCGCGGGTTGCCCTGCGAGAAGGGCTGGAATCCACCATCGCCTATTTCGCCCTCGAGGTGGCCGGCCGTGAGCCGCCCGCGGACAGCCACACCGCCGGAACGGTACGACGAGAACGCTCCGTAAGGCTCACACTCGCACGATCTAAATGAACTGCCTTTCTTCCGCGCACTCATGTCGGGTAACGCAGGCGTGCTCTTACCGACAACAATCTGGCGTAACCAAGTTTCAGAGCCCGGCGGTATGGGCGATCGTCACCAGCGTGGTCGGCTCCTGCTCGACCAGGAAGCGCAAGGTCCCGCCGCGCGACACATCCGCCTGGGCCGCAACCGGCAGCGTGAGCAGGAGTGCCATCGCAAGACCGCGCGCATGTCGACCGAACGCACGATAGCTCATGGACTGCTCCCTCCTGACGAACACCGAGACGCGAGACGTCCCAACCTGATCTGCCGGATCCACAACAGAAGCCCCATCGAATATTTTCTGATGAAGGCCGGGGACGCGGAATGATCGTAGCGACTTGTTTGTCGGTTGGAGAATGGGCACCGCGAAGCCCTCCGCCGTTGCAGCCGCCTCGCGCCATTCGAGCAGCAAGAGACCGGCTCGCGCACCATTGCTCGCGCCAGCGACGCGCGCTGCAACACAAGGTGCAATAGCGACATTTCGTAGAGCCGTGCAGCAGAGCTCCAGCCAGGCCGAATTCATCAGCAATTTCAGGGACAGCGGGGCCGCTGGCTGGGGCGGGAGGGATCGAACCTCCGAATGGCGGAATCAAAATCCGCTGCCTTACCGCTTGGCTACGCCCCATCAGGCCATCCGGATCGGCGGGGCGCACGGGCCTGCGCGATTCCGGGGTCGGCGACCGTGGTCTACAGAGCGCGACCGTCCATTTCAACCGCCGCGCCGCAGGAAATTTACAGGCTGGCCCGGTGATCCGCCGCCGCGGCCAATTCGTCAATCCTGGCAAGCCCTTATCCCGACCTGCCCGGGCCGTCGCGGCGCCTGCGCGTGAGCCCACGCGAAAAAGTTGAGGACTGGGCGGTTTCATGGGATGACGGCGGCCAAACCGGCAACCGTTCAAAGCCCCCGAGGACACGCCATGACCTATCGCGCCCCGCTCAACGACATGCTGCTCGCCCTCAACCATGGCGCCGGGCTGAAGGCGGCGGTCGAGGCCGGCCATTACGGCGATTTCGATCCCGACATCACCACAGCCGTGCTCGAGGAGGCCGGCAAATTTGCCACCGACGTGCTCGCGCCGCTCAACAAGATCGGCGACAAGCATGGCGTCAAGCTCGCCGACAAGAAGGTCACCACCGCGCCGGGCTGGCCCGACGCCTACAAGCGCTGGACCGAGGCCGGCTGGAACGCCGTCTCCGGTCCCGAGGCGCATGGCGGCCAGGGCCTGCCGCTTGCGATCAACGCCGCCTGCACCGAGATCTGGAGCGCGTCCAACGTCGCCTTCGGCCTGTGCCCGCTGCTCACCTTGTCCGCCATCGAGGCGCTGGACGCCCATGGCAGCCAGGAACTGAAGGACATCTATCTCGGCAAGCTGATCTCCGGCGAATGGACCGGCACGATGCAGCTCACCGAGCCGCAGGCCGGCTCCGACGTCGGTGCGCTCAGAACCCGCGCCGAGCGCGCCGGCGACGGCACCTACCGCATCAGCGGCGCCAAGATCTTCATCACCTATGGCGAGCACGACATGACCGACAACATCGTGCATTTCGTGCTCGCGCGGCTGCCGGATGCGCCGGCCGGCACCAAGGGCATTTCGCTCTTCCTGATCCCGAAATTCCTCGTCAACAAGGACGGCTCGCTTGGCGCACGTAACGACATCTACGCCACCGGCGTCGAGCATAAGCTCGGCATGCACGCCTCGCCGACCTGCACCATGACGATGGGCGACAATGGCGGCGCCATCGGCTATCTCATCGGCGAAGAGAATGCCGGCATGCGCTGCATGTTCACGATGATGAACCAGGCCCGGCTCGGCGTCGGCCTCGAAGGCGTCGGCGTCGCCGATCGCGCCTATCAGCAGGCCCTGAGCTACGCGCAGGAGCGCAAGCAGGGCCGCGCCGTCGGCAGCAAGGCGACCGGCTCCGACGCGATCATCGCCCATCCCGACGTCAAGCGCATGCTGATGCAGATGCGCGTTCTCACCGCCGCCGCGCGCTCGATCTGCTACGCAACGGCCGTGGCGCTCGACGTGTCCGTGCGCGCCAAGGATCCTGCGGTGCGCAGCGAGGCCGCCGCGCGCGGCGCGCTGCTGACGCCGATTGCGAAAGCCTTCTCCACCGACATCGGCAACGAGGTCGCCTATCTCGGCGTGCAGATCCATGGCGGCATGGGCTTCATCGAGGAGACCGGCGCCGCGCAGCATTATCGCGACGCCCGCATCACCGCGATCTATGAGGGCACCAACGGCATCCAGGCGATCGACCTCGTCACCCGCAAGCTGGGCGCCAACGGCGGCGCCTCGGTGTTCAAGCTGCTCGATGAACTCACCGACATCGTTCGCCGCGTCGAGGCCTCGAACGATCCGGCGTTCGGCACCACCGGCGCCAAGCTCCGCGAAGCCCTGGGCGCGCTCGACCGCTCCAGCCGCTGGCTGCTGGAGAAGCTCGGCACAGCCCCGAACGACGCGCTCGCCGGCGCCACGCCGTATCTGCGCCTGTTCGGCTCCGCGCTCGGCGGCTGCATGCTGGCCAACGAGGCGCTGGCCGCGCGCAGCGAGAACGAGACGGCAGGCGCCCGTCATGTCGCGCTGGCGCGGTTCTTCGCCGAGACCTTCGCCGTGCAGGCACCGTCCCTGGAAAAGACCGTCACCGACGGCGCTGACGCGGTGCTCGGCGCGGACGCCGTGCTGGTGGCGTGAGAGGCGCATTGACGTAGCGTCATGGAGCGTGCCTGTTCGAGACCGTTGTGGTCACGCGCCGCTCTTTCCAAATCGTCATTCCGGGGCGCCCGCAGGGCGAGCCCGGAATCCATTCCGCATCTTGCGCATCGGGCCGATGGATTCCGGGCTCGCCGCGCTTCGCGCGCCGCCCCGGAATGACAGCTGAGTTTGTAGCGCGCGCCCTACCCCACATTCCGTCATTGCAATCGCAGCGAAGCAATCCAGAGTCTTCGCTCCGTCCTGGATTGTTTCGCTGCGCTCGCAATGACGCAAACGGCAAAGTCCCAATCCACTCTATCAAACAGCCCGTCGCGATCAGATGAGCGTCCGCGCTCTCGCGACGCATTCCGCGCCCGAGCTATGCTCTCGAGTCTCGCCCTCTCCAAGTGGAGGGCGCGAGGAAGGCCGGGCCTCGGCTGAGGCCCGTGGCCCGCCTGCAGAAAACAAAGCAGGCGGCAGTCACCACAGGTCCAGCCGGACAGACCCGGCCTTCCCCGCGCGATGGTTTTAACAGGCTATAGCGCGCTCTTCCTGGTGCACCGGGCTTTCTGGCCACCATGTCGCGCAATGCGCTTTCGCGCATTACGCTGGATACTAGCATCGGAGTATCAGAACCACACGCCTTCACCGTCCGCGAGCCGACGTTCGTCCGTGCCCGAAAGCACTGCGCCGCCCGCGTCCACCGCATCCCGCTGCCAACGTCCGTGACGACCGCGAACCGTCCCCTACCGTGCAACGGGATATGCGGACCATACTGCTGATTTGGGGAGGCGGCCAAGCGATTTATGTTTTTCCGAATATCTTGACAGGTTTGCTTCGGATGATCGTGATTTGCCCGTCGGGCACGCATTGCCGCACACGGGGCTCCGTCCCTTGACTTCCCGGAGCGCTCCAGCCAGTGCTAGCCGGACTGCTCCGTCGCATCGGGCCAATTCATTCATGGCCTCCGCGAAGGGGACGGTCACGCTCCGCATAGTTCATTGCTTTTCATCACATCGTTTGGAGACCATCCATGAAATCGCTCGTCGCCGCGCTGTTTGCCGCCGCCTTCATGCTGTCGTCCGCTCCGGCCTCCGCCGTCGTTCTCGATCTGTCGACCATGAGCTGCAAGCAGTTCGTCGAGAGCGGCGACGACACCATCAAGATGGTGCTGATCTGGCTGGACGGCTGGTACAAGGGCGACCAGGACGAAGCGCTGTTCGACACCGAGGAGTTCGTCGCCAACGCCAAGAAGTTCGGCAAATATTGCGCCGAGCATCCGACGGTCAGCATCGTGACGGCGGCGGAGAAGATCCTCGGCAAGTAACAGACCACCGACCTATTGCTGAACCAGGCTGCGAATGGCGGGTTAGCGCCAGCGTAACCCGCCGTCTCACCGCTCCTCGAACGACTGATGACGCTGCGCCTATCCCGCTAATCCGTCCGGCCGGCTCATACGCCCAACCACATCAGCCCACCCGGCAACTCGTCCGCCGCAAAGTCGACCTGCAGCACGCGGCGATGCCCGGGCTGCGACGACGGCTCCGAGGCGTGCAGGATCGGCGTCGCATACAGCCAGATGTCGCCCGGCTCGGCGCGGCACACAGCGGTGCCGCAGCGTGCGACGACGTTGGGCACATCAGCCTCCGCGATGCGGCCGAGCCGGTGCGAGCCGGGGGCGATCAGGAGTGGAGCATTGCCGGCCGGCACGGCGTCGAGATGGACGCGCAGGGTGACCATGCGCGCCAGCACCTCGTAGGGCGGCGCGACATGCTGCAGGCCGCCTTTTATCGTCCAAGGGCCGAAGCCTACGACTTCGATGCGGTCACGGACCACGATGGTGCGGTCCTGATGCCATGGCACGGCCCAGTTGGCCTGAGCCGTCTTATCGAAGTAAACGGCGCGAACCGGGCGCGTCGCGTCCCCGAGAACGGCGGCGGCGGCGCGACCGATCGGGCCGTCATTGGCGAGAAACGGTGTCAACGCTGCCACGCCGTGCAGACGCGTGCCGGCCTGCGCTGGTGCGTAGCCGGACAAGGCGGCGAAAAGTCCGTGCAAGGCCGACGCATCGAGCGATGCCGGGACATGCACCGAACCGGCATCAGCAAAGCGGGACTTGCGGAGAGAGGAGAACTCGACGGTCATGCGCGATTGAGATTAGAGCGCATCCAAGACGTTTGGCAATCGTCCGCTCGGCGACAGCGCAGCGTTGCACGGACACAATCAGACGCAAGTCGTCACGCCAGCTCCGCGCTCCCGTGGCGGTGAACAAACGAACCGCGCGGTTCGTCCCTCTTCACGCGAGAGTCCCATGTCGATCAGCTCCGTCAGTTCTCCTCTGTCCACGGTCTCGGCCCAGGCCACCACCGCCACATCGACCACCACCGCCACCTCGTCGACGACCGCCGCGTCATCGGCCACGAGCTCGGCCGGCAGCAGTTCGGAAAGCTCCTCCGACAGCGGCGGCTCGTCCTCGAGCAAGACCGTGGTCAGCGAGGTCTCGATCACGCTCGACGGCGTCACCACCACGACCATCACCTACTCCGACGGATCGACGGAGGTGACGAAGACCGCGGCCGCATCGGACAGCAGCGGCAAGGGCGCGCAGGGCTACAATGCCCAAAGCGCCTCCGGCAACAGCGGCACCGGCGCGTCGAACCAGAGCGTGACGGTCTGAGTCCTCGTCAACGGCAATCATGATCGCCCGACTCACAGTTCCCGGATGGGAACCGTTGCGTACCGGCATCCGCCCGTGACACTGCGGTGACGCCGCCAAGCAACACTGCGCGTCAGACTTCGCGGGCGGGCGATTGTTAATTTGCGCCGCCGACACGATTCACCGCTGTTAGCAGGCCATGCGATCAGGGGAGAATGTCGATGTTGCGGGGCGTGATGGCTGCGGGGCTGCTGATCCTGGCGATGGGATCTGAGCTTCAGGCGGCGAGCGAGTCCGGTGCGGAGACGCGGATGTCGTGCTCGGATGTCCGCTACTACGTCGAGAAGTACACCGCCGAAGTCGCCGAGATGTATGCGCGCAGCCGCGGCGCGACCGACGCGCAGATCAACCGCGCCCGGCGCTGCCTGACGCCGGTGCATGTCCGGCGCGTGGAGCGGTGGCGGAACTACACAGCATAGATCCGCAGGACGCGACAGACGATAGCACCTCAAATGTCGTGGCGGCGCACAGCCGCCGCGCGCGTTTGCCCGAGCGGCTTGCTTCACCTCGCCTGCCCCGTCGAAAGCAACTCAATGCGGCGGAGGCACGACTCCGTATCACACCCCATGCCGATGGACGTCGATGGCCGGGACGAGGGCCATACGACGCTGGATGGTCGGGGCAATGCGTCACAGCCCCCCTCCAGGGGAGGGTGGAAGCGTGCCTCGCGCGACGGTGTCTCGGGCGTGTGGTCGACGGCGTAACCCGCCGCTTTGTTTGGGAAGGCGGCGGATGACGCTCCGTCATCCGCCCTCCTCCAATCATGCCTGCTCGATCGCGGCCGGCATCTTGGCGACCGACATCAGCGATCTTGCGACCTGGTTGAGGAGCTGGTCGGCGTTTTCCTCCTCGGCCAGCGACTTCGACAGCAGCGCGACGACGGCGCTGTGGCGGAGCTGCGAGGCGAGGTTGCGAGCGGTCGTGTAGCCGGACATCTCGTAATGCTCGACCCGCTGCGCGGCGCCGATCAGCGCGAGATCGGCGGCGGCATCCTCCTTCTCCTCGCCTTGCGCGATGATCTCCTGGCCTTCCTCGACCAGGCCCATCATGCCCTTGCAGGGTTTGGCCTTCGGCGTCGTGCCGAGCAGCTCGAAGCACTCGTTGATGCGCTCGATCTGGGCCTCGGTCTCGACCAGGTGCTGCTCGAACAATTCGCGCAACTGATCGAACCGTGCGGCCTCCGCCATCTTCGGCAGCGCCTTGGTGAGCTGCTTCTCGGCGTGCAGGATGTCGCGCAGTTCCTCGATCAGGAGCTCGCCGAGGCCGGCCTCGTCGGCCGGAGGCGAACTCTCGGTGACGATCGCGCTGGACGCACCGTTCTCGCCGGCCTGGATCGCCGGCGATTCGGTGAAGACCCAGTCGCCGCCCTCGTTCCAGGGGCCGCGGGTGTCGATCTCGCCGTGATCGCCGGAGCCGGTGGAATCGTTGAAGAACTGATCGACGAGGCCCGGCGTCGGCGCGATGCGGCCGACGCTGAAGGCCGGCTTGTTCATGCTCTCCAGCGCCAGCGCGAACGCCTTCATGTGCGTGATCTCGCGCGTCATCAGGAACTGCAGCGCGTCCTTGGTGCCGGCATCGTCGGTGAAGTTGATCAGCCGCTCATAGACGATCTTGGCGCGGGCCTCAGCCGCGATGTTGCTGCGCAGGTCGACGTCGAGCTCACCGGTGATCTTGAGATAGTCGGCGGTCCAAGCGCTGCCCTGCGAGTTGAACAGGTTGACGCCGCCACCGCCGGCAATCGCGATCAGCGGATCGGCCTCGGCCGCCTCGCGGTCGAATTTGGCGGGCTTCAGATGCATGCGAGCGAGCGTGCCGACCACTTCGAGATGGCTCAGCTCCTCGGTGCCGATGTCCATCAGCAGGTCCTTGCGATCGGGATCCTCGCAATTGAGGCCCTGGATCGAGTACTGCATGGCGGCGGCGAGCTCGCCATTGGCGCCGCCGAACTGCTCCAGCAGCATGTTGCCGAAACGCGGATCGGGCTCGTCGACACGGACGGTGAACATCAGCTTCTTGACATGGTGATACATGGAAGGCCTCGGACGTTGGCGGGGGGACGCATTGTCCGAACGGCGCGGTCCCATGGTTGTTCCTTACCTCTCGGCCCGGAACTTGGCCGCTCGCGACAGCCCGGGTCACGTCATATGCACCCTGGGTCGCACTCGGCGGTTCATGCGAATGTTGTCGCGCCCCCTGTCGCAATCCACACGGCCGGCCTAAAATGCGGTGACTTTGCGACGACATCCTGTTGGCAGTTGGGCCGCCGCCCTTGCTAAGCTTTTCCCTGCTCGCCTAAGCTGTTGTGCTGGAGAGTGAGATGTTGATGCGGACACCAGCCAGGGAGAAACCCGGTCTCGGCGAACGACTTCGCCGCGTCATCGGACGTCTCCGTGCGCACGCATCCTCCCTCGCCCCGCCATCGCTGACGATGACGGCGTCTGCACGGCAGCCGTCCTATCACGTCGTCGACGACGAACCCGACGACAGCAACATGGACCTCGCGCTGGCGGCGCTGATCGACCAGATCGAGCGGCCGGCGCAAGCGCCGCCGTCGCGATTTCCGTCGCTGGGGCGCGTCACCTCCGCGCGCCAGGCTCCGCACATCCCGGTGTATGAGCGGCCGCCCTATTTCGACATCACGCCGCGCGACGTGGCGCCGCGTCCCGTCGAGGTGGAGCCGCGGCGGGCGCCGTATGACGAACCCGCCGAGCGGGTCACGCCGGAGGAGGAACTGTCGGAGCTGCGAAAGGATCTCATGAGCGCGATCTCGGCGCGGCTCGGAACGCCCGAGGATCATCTCGCCACGATCCGGACGCTGCTGAGGTCGGTGAAGTAATGTGGGGCCGCAGCAACATCGGCAAGACGGTCGAGGAACTGACCGATCATCTGCGGCTGGTCGATCACGTCCGCGCGCTGCAGGACGGCCAGAAGGAGATCGCCGAGGCGATCCGGGCGGTCAATCAGCGGCTCACCTCGATGGAGGCCGAGTTCAAGATCCTCAAGGCGGAAACGCAGCGCGACGCGCTGCGCGAGGTGCAGCACGCGGTCACCGCCGTG
Organism: Bradyrhizobium sp. HKCCYLRH3099; assembly: GCF_051167855.1. Taxonomy (NCBI): domain Bacteria; kingdom Pseudomonadati; phylum Pseudomonadota; class Alphaproteobacteria; order Hyphomicrobiales; family Nitrobacteraceae; genus Bradyrhizobium; species Bradyrhizobium sp. HKCCYLRH3099. The sequence goes on along the minus strand of NZ_JBNPTW010000015.1, from coordinate 138,275 downwards.
CAGGGCTCGATGCATGACGAACTGACGCGCATGGCGACACGGCTCGCGGTGCTCGAGCAGGCGTTGCGGCGCGAGGCCGCGCGGCAGCAGGCGCCAGGCGGCGCGCCGCGCCCGCCCGCCGCGCCGCCGCGCTCCGACGGATCGCGCTAGCTAGCTCAGCGCAGTTTGGCCGTGCGGCTCTCGATGTCGATGATGACGCTGCCGGTCTTAGCATAGCCTTCCGGAACATAGGCTTCGCCTGGCGCGAGTTCGCGCAGTTCCTCCGCATCCTTCGGCTTCGGAAAACCCTTGCCGCACGCCGTGGCGATCGTCTCGCTGTCGGCATAGCTGACGGCGGCGACGACGGTGCCGGGGCTCGACCCGGCGGTGAGCTTCGACAGGTCGAAATATTTCAAGCGCTCCGAGCAGGTCACGACGTTGGCCACATAGGCGCCCGTCGTATCCTCGGCCTGCAGCAGAAAGTCGTAGGACATTCTGATCGGCTCGCCGCCGCCCCCGCCGAAGCTGACGCGCGCCACGCCGGTCTCGACAATGCCCTGCCCCATGCCTCCGACCAGGCAGACCAGCACGTCGAGGCCCTCGGCCTTGCCGGCGATGAGACACTGATCCACCAGCATGCCCGGCTGGTAGCCACGGAAGACGTAGCCGGCGCCCGTCTGCTCGAACAGCACCGAGCCGCCGAAATTGTTCACATGCGCCTCGCACGCGCTGCCATAGCTCACGATCAGCAGCGGATGTCCGGAGGCGACGAAACGTCCCTCGTGACGCTGATCGCTCAGCTTGACGTCGCAACGACGGCCCTCGGCGTCGGGATAGGATTTGGCCCGCTTGCAGGTGGAGCCGGCGATCGCCTTGGGCGCGCAGAACAGCGACAGCAGCGCGCGGTCGGTCGCGGCGGCCTCGGCGCCGTCAGCGAAGACGCAGCACAGCAGCAGCGACAGCAGCACGACAAACAATTGCGTCATCCGATCGGCCTTCCAGGTGGGCTTGGAACGCGGAGACTTTAGCCGCGATACCGTCGCAAACCAATCATTAACCCGCGCGTGTGGTCGCGGCAGAGCACACGCGGACCCTGACCACATGGGCCGCTTCAGCCTTTGGCACCGTCGGCGGATGATGTAGGCTGAAGCGGTCGCAACGACTCGACACACGACCGGCGGCGATGCAGCCGCCGGCGCACAGGCGCGAGGAGCCCATGACCGACCATCTGATCGTCACCGACGAGGGCGAGACGCGGACGATCAAGCTTCGCCGCCCGGAAAAGAAGAACGCGATCACCCAGGCCATGTATCTCGGCATGAGCGACGCGATCGACACCGCGCAGAACAATCCGCTGGTGCGATGCATCATCATCACCGGCGGCTCGGGCGTGTTCACGGCCGGCAACGATCTCGAGGATTTTCTGCACGCCGGCCATGCGGGGAGCGAGGCGGTGCGCACATCGGCCGCGACCAAATTCCTCTACTCGCTGGCGCACAACGCCAAGCCGATCATCGCCGCCGTCGACGGCGTCGCGATCGGCATCGGCACCACGATGCTGTTCCATTGCGACTACGTGCTGGCTTCGACCACGGCGACATTCTCCACACCGTTCATCCATCTCGGCCTGGTGCCGGAAGGCGCATCGAGCCTGTTGATGCCGCAGACCATGGGCTATCAGCGGGCGTTCGCGATGCTGGTGATGGGGCGTACCATGACCGCGGCGGATGCGCAGATCGCCGGCTTCGTCAACACGGTGGTGGCGCCGGGACATACCGAGGTCGAGGCGCACAAGGTGGCACGCGACATCTGCCGGCTGCCGGCCGAGGCGGTGGCGATCGGCCGCAAGCTGATCCGGACCGCGCCGGACGAACTGACCCGCCGCATCGACCAGGAGGCCTATCTGTTCGCCGAGCGCATGACCTCGGAGGAAGCGATCGGCGCGTTCAAGGCGTTCCTGTCGCGCAAGAAGAAAAAGTGACGCCGGGACCGTCGGACGCGCATGCCCAGTTTTGATGTCATCGTGATCGGCTGCGGCGCGGTCGGCAGCGCCGCGCTGCTGCATCTCGCCAGAGCGGAAAAGCGGGTGCTCGGCATCGACCGTTTCCAGCCGCCACATGTGTTCGGCTCGACCCATGGCGAGACCCGCATCACCCGCGCGGCGATCGGCGAAGGCGTCGACTACACGCCGCTGGCGCAGCGCTCGCACCAGATCTGGCGCGAACTGGAGCGCGAAACGGCTGCGCATCTGTTCGAGCAATGCGGCTGCCTGTTCATTCCGGCCCGCGACGGCGGCGAGGTGCATGGTGTCAGCAGCGCGCAGTTCTTCGCCAATATCGAGACCGCTGCGCGGCTGCACGGCGTGGACGGTGAAACGATTTCCCCGGAGCGGCTGCGGACCGATTATCCGGGCTTCGCCACCCTGCCCGGCGATCGCGCATTTCTCGACCGCGAGGGCGGCTACCTGCTGGTCGAGGACTGCGTGCGCGCCGAGCTTGCCGTCGCCGCGCGGCTCGGCGCCGAGCTGCTGACCGGCCGGCGGGTGACGTCGTTCCGCCGTGCCGGCGGCGAGCTCATGGTGACCATGGACGACGGCACGACCGCGTCGGCGACGACGCTGATCGTGACCACCGGCCCGTGGATCACCGAGCTGATCGCGCCGCTGCAGCGACGCGTGACGATCACGCGGCAGGTGCTGTACTGGTTCGAGGTGCTGTCCAACCCGCAACGCTTCGGCAACGGCGCGCCGGTCTTCATCTGGGACGTGACGGGGCGCGAGCGCACCGCCTCCGACATCTACGGCTTTCCCTGGCTCGGCTCGCCCGACAACGGCGTCAAGATCGCCAACGAAGTCCTGACCGGAGAGACCGATCCGGATCACGTGCCGCGCGAGGTCACGGCGGACGAGATCGAAGCGACCTACGAGACCTATGTCCGGCCGTTTGTGCCGGATCTCGGACCAACATGCCTGCGCAGCGCGGTCTGCCTGTACACCAATGCGCCCGGCGGCCGCTTCGTCATCGACCGTGATCCCGGCGATGACAACGTCATCTACGCCTCGCCTTGCTCCGGCCACGGCTTCAAGCACTCGCCGGCGGTCGGCGAGGCGCTCGCGGCGATGGCGCTCGGCCAAACGCCGCGAGTCGATGTCTCCGGTTTCACGCTGGACCGGCTGCCGTCGTGACGGCTACTTGCCGGACGACAGCGCCGCGGTCTGCTTGGCGAGGCCCTCGTTGAACTGCACCTCGAGCTTGTCGAGATAGGCGTTGAACTCGCCCGGCTTGACGAACGGGTTCGGCGCGCCGTCGGCGATCTTCGCCCGCTTGCCGGCCATGTCGTACATTTCCGGATGCGGCGCCAGCAGGATATCCGGATACACATTCTTGGCCCAGGCGAAGGTCTTCTTGTAGTCGTCGACGATGCCGGGATAGGTCGGCCGCCCAACCAGCTGGTTCAGCGCCACCGTGGCGCTGCAGAAGAACAGGACGCTGCGCGTCGTATCGCCGTCCTTCACATTGGTGGTCCAGCTGGTGCAGCCCGGTGAATGGCCCGGCGTCTCGTGCGCCGTCAGCGTGACGCTGCCGAGCGTGACCGTGTCTCCCTCCTTCACCGCCCGGTCGACCTTGACCGGCGGGAAGTTCAGATGGGTCTGCTCCTCGCGGCCCGGATAGAATCCGCCTTCGAGCAGCGGCACGTCCTTGGCGCCGGCCACCATCTGCGCGCCGGTCTCCTGCTTGATCTGCGCGAGCCCGCCGGTGTGGTCGATATGGGCATGGGTGTTGATGATGTATTTGATGTCGGCGACCTTGAAGCCGAGCTTGCCGACGCTGTTTTCGATCTGCGCGGTCGATTCCGGCATCACCGTATCGATCAGGATGTGCCCCTGCGGCGTCGTGATCAAGTAGGAGGCAAGGCCGTTGGTGCCGACATAGTAGATGTTGTCGATCACCTTGAACGGCTCGGTCGGCTTATTCCAGCCGGCGATCACCTGCTTCATGAAGTCAGGCATTGTTTGCGCTGCAGCAGGACCGGCCGCCAGCGTCACCGCGGCGGCGAACAGCATCATTCTTTTCATCACGGCCTCTCGATTCACGATAAAGTTGTTATGACGTCGTCTTATGTCATCGCTCCGTAAGGGAGCCATGTTTCTCCGCCGCCCTGCATCACACGTACCGTTGAACACGTACCGTTGACCTCGCGAACGATCTTGAATGATTTTGCCATGAGCCGACTCAGCCGCGTCTTCGCCGCCTGCCTTCTTGCCGCGCTCAGCGCCGCTGCTCTTGCCGCCCTGCCCGTCCATGCCGAGGACGAGCCGGTGTCCTTGCGCATCCTTGCCATCAACGACTTCCACGGCAACCTCAAGCCGCCGGCCTCCGGCATCCGGATCGCCGATCCGGCGGACCCGACCAAGAGCACGGTCGTTCCGGCCGGCGGCGCCGAGCACATGGCGAGCCTGATCAAGCTGCTGTCGGATGGGCAGCCCAACACGATCTTCGTGGCGGCGGGCGACCTGATCGGCGCAAGCCCGTTCCTGTCGGCGATGTTCCACGACGAGCCGACGATCCAGTCGATGTCGAAAATGGGCCTCGCGCTGTCGGCGGTCGGCAATCACGAGTTCGACGAGGGCAAGGCCGAGCTCTTGCGCATGCAGAACGGCGGCTGCCATCCGACCGACGGCTGCCGCGGCCCCGAGCCGTTCTCCGGCGCCCAATTCCACTACCTCGCGGCGTCCACCTTCATCGCGGGCACCGACAAGACGATTTTTCCGCCCTATGAAATTCGCACCTTCGAGGATATTCCCGTCGCCTTTATCGGCCTGACCCTGAAGGGCACCGCGGGCATCATCTCGCCGGCGAGCGCCGCCGGCCTCGAATTCCGCAACGAGGCCGAGAGCATCAACGCGCTGATCCCGGAATTGAAGGCGAAGGGCGTCCAGGCGATCGTCGTGCTGATCCATGAGGGCGGCTGGCCCTCCGGCGGCATGAACGAATGCCCGGGCCTGTCCGGCCCGATCGTCGACATCGTCAAGGATCTCGACAGCGCGGTCGACATCGTCATTTCCGGCCACACCCACCAGGCCTATGTCTGCACCATCGACAAGCGGCTGGTTACCTCGGGCGACAAGTTCGGCACGCTGGTGACCGCGATCGACGTCAAGCTCGACCGCACGACGCGCGACGTGATCAGCGCCACCGCGACCAACATGGTCGTCGACGGCAGCCTGCCGAAGGACGGCGCGCAGACGGCGCTGATCGAGGCCTATGAAAAGGTGGCGGCCCCGATCGCCAACCGGCCCGCGGGCACTATCACGCAGGTGCTGTCGCGCCTGCCGAATGCCGCCGGCGAGAGCGTGCTCGGCGACGTCATCGCCGATGCCCAGCTCGCGGCGACCTCGGCCGCCGACAAGGGCGGCGCGGTCATCGCGATGACCAATCCCGGCGGCATCCGCACCGATCTCGCGCGCCGTGACGACGGCACGGTCACCTTTGCCGACGTGTTCGCCAGCCAGCCGTTTCGTAATCAGCTCACGACGGTCACCCTGACCGGTGCCGAGATCAAGGCGGCGCTGGAGCAGCAATGGCTCGATCCGGCGCGGCCGCGCATCCTGCAAATCTCTCGCGGGTTCAGCTATGCGTTCGATCCGAAACAGCCTGCCGGATCACGCGTCGATGCCGCGTCCATGACGCTGAACGGCACGGCGATCGATCCGGCGGCGTCCTATCGCGTGACCCTCAACAACTATCTCGCCTTGGGTGGCGACGGCTTCACCGCGTTCAAGAGCGGCCGCGATCCGCTCACCGGCGTCTATGACGACGAGGCCCTGTTCGCCTATCTCAAGGCCAACAGCCCGCTCGGCCCGCCACCGCGCGACCGCATCGTCAACAAGGCCCAGTGATCCCTGGCCTCACTGGGCGGAAAGCCGGTCATATCGCCGTCGAGGCTCTTTCCGAGGCTGCGCTCAGCGCATAGATTGGGCACTCCCGCAACGCGCGAGTGGCAGAGCCCTGATGTCGACGCTGTATCTTTCTCACGAAGCCTGCCTCGATCACGCCACACCGTCCGGACACCCCGAGCGTGCCGACCGCCTGCGCGCCGTCGAGGAGGCGCTGACCGAGGAACGCTTCGCGCTGCTCGATCGCGACGAGGCGCCCGAGGCGGATATCGAGCTGGCGCTGCTCTGCCACAACGAGCACTACGTCACCGAACTGCGCCAGATGGCGCCGACCTCCGGCATCATCTATCTCGACGGCGACACCTCGATGTCGCCCGGCACCTGGGAAGCCGTGATGCGAGGCGTCGGCGGCGCCGTCGCGGCCACCGAGTCCGTGATGTCCGGCAAGCACAAGAACGCCTTCGTGGCGGTGCGCCCGCCGGGCCACCATGCCGAGATCGCCAAGCCGATGGGCTTCTGCTTCTTCGACAATGTCGCGATCGCGGCCCGCTACGCCCAGCGCACCTTCGGCATCGAGCGCGCGGCCATCATCGATTTCGACGTCCACCACGGCAACGGGACACAGGACATCTTCTGGGCCGACAAGAGCGTGATGTACTGCTCCACCCACCAGATGCCGCTGTTCCCCGGCACCGGCGCCCGCGGCGAGCGCGGCGAGCACGACACCATCGTCAACGCGCCGCTGGCCTCGGAGGACGGCAGCCTGGAGTTCCGATCCGCCTTCGAGAACCTGATCCTGCCGCAGCTGACCAAGTTCAGCCCGGAGCTCGTGATCATCTCGGCTGGCTTCGACGCGCATTATCGCGACCCGCTCGCATCCTTGAATCTGCGCGCGGAAGATTTCGGCTGGGTGACCCGAAAGCTGATGGATCTCGCCGAGAAGACCGCCGGCGGCCGCGTCGTTTCGGTCCTGGAGGGCGGCTATGACCTTCAGGGACTGAAAGAATCCGTCTCGGCCCACGTCGCGGCCCTGACCGGGGCGTAATCCCCAGGTTCCGGCCGATCTGCCCGGTCGGGACCTGACAGAGCCCTGGACGGAGTGTAAAAGCACGGCCCCGGAGTTGTGTATCTGCAGGGAACCCGCATGGCGGACACCACTGTCACCGACGTCAAGAAGCTGTCGTTCGAGCGCGCGATCGAGGAGCTGGAATCGATCGTGAAACGGCTCGAGGACGGCAAGGTGCCGCTGGAGGAGTCGGTGGCGATCTACGAGCGCGGCGAGGCGCTGAAGCGTCGTTGCGAGGAATTGCTGCGCCAGGCCGAGGCCCGGGTCGAGAAAATCACCACCGACGCCAGCGGCCGGGCGACCGGGACCGCGCCGCTCGACGTGCAGTAGTCCGCTCACGGCCGCCCCGCACGTGGCCGGGATCCCGCCTGGAATTTTTTTCGTAGCGCAGGCCGCGGCGATGCAGTTCGGGCACGTGCCGCCTCCCGATCGTGCAGATCAGCCGAAACGCGATGCAGGCGGCTCGAACCCAATCGTCGCCGGCGGGCGTGGGGCATCTCTTCCATTAACGCTAACGCGCGAAGTTAGGCCCAACGGTCGAGCGCCCTGTTCTCGGTCACGGCCCCAGCAGCACCGTTCCGCCGGGGGTGGTCTGGGCAGACAGTAGAGGGGCGACAGGGTCCGGCGTTCGATCCGCGAGCGTCAGGCGCCAGAACCGCAAGGTGTTACGCTCGCGGTTCTTTTACGTTTCGGTGACGATGGATCAATGAAACACCGCAGGCGTATGACGTCTTCATGATCGCTTGCGGACCGGTCCCCATCCGCCAGCGCATGGCTCCGCCTGCGGCCGCACGCGCGATCGTCAGGACAGCCCGTCCCGCACTGCAGGAAAAAGGCTGGACCGTGGGCACTTCTCCGGTTTATCCCGGAGACGCTTCTGCTGCCGATTTGAGCAGCCCGATGGAACAAACCGCCTGTCGCTGCGGTTGTGTTGTCGCGCGAAGGTACCGTTTGCGGGCTTGCCATCTTGCGCCGGGTTGGCTTTAAGACGCGCTTTGGTGTAAAGCTTCTCGGAACTGCGGGTTTTTGGAAATGCTCTTTCCCTTCAGAGGGATGGAACTAAGCATTTGCAAAAGCTAGCAAAACTGACTTGGCTGAACGACTTGGCGATCTTGGGCGACAAACGAGGACGGCAAGGCAACCAAGAGTGACTTACATCACTGAGATCGATCCAAAAGCCGGCTAGTGTCCGGTCGGCGGCCTCGATCCGCGCGGATGTAATCTTCGAGACCCCAGGTTTCGCCGCCCGTTACGATGAACCTCTCAGACGTCGGCCCTTGAACCCGACCTGCAAAATTGGAATGTCACCGTGACCACATTTAGTAAAACGCCGCTTCTCGACACCATCAAGACTCCGGAAGATCTGCGCCGGCTGAAGGTCGAGCAGGTCCGGCAGGTCGCCGACGAACTGCGCCAGGAGACCATCGACGCGGTCTCGGTGACCGGCGGCCATTTTGGCGCGGGTCTCGGCGTGGTCGAGCTGACCACGGCCATCCATTACGTGTTCGACACGCCGCGCGACCGTCTGATCTGGGACGTCGGCCACCAGGCCTATCCGCACAAGATCCTGACCGGGCGCCGCGACCGCATCCGCACCTTGCGCACCGGCGGCGGCCTCTCCGGCTTCACCAAGCGCGCCGAGAGCGACTACGATCCGTTCGGCGCCGCGCACTCTTCGACCTCGATCTCCGCCGGCCTCGGCATGGCGGTCGCCCGCGACCTTTCGGGCGGCAAGAACAACGTCATCGCCGTGATCGGCGACGGCGCGATGTCCGCCGGCATGGCCTATGAAGCCATGAACAATGCCGGCGCGATGAACTCGCGCCTGATCGTGATCCTCAACGACAACGACATGTCGATCGCCCCGCCGGTCGGCGCGATGTCGGCCTATCTGTCGCGCCTGTACTCGGGCAAGACCTACCGCACGCTGCGCGATGCGGCGAAGCAGCTCGGCCAGCATCTGCCGAAGGTGATCGCCAACCGCGCCAGCCGCGTCGAGGAATATTCCCGCGGCTTCATGATGGACGGCGGCACGCTGTTCGAGGAGCTCGGCTTCTATTATGTCGGCCCGATCGACGGTCATAACCTCGACCATCTTCTGCCGGTCCTGAAGAACGTCCGCGACATGGAGACCGGCCCGATCCTGGTCCACGTCGTGACCCAGAAGGGCAAGGGCTACTCGCCGGCGGAAGCCGCCGCCGACAAATATCACGCGGTCGCCAAGTTCGACATCGCAACCGGCACCCAGGCCAAGGCCAAGCCGAACGCGCCGGCCTATCAGAACGTGTTCGGCCAGAGCCTGGTCAAGGAAGCCGAGAAGGACGACAAGGTCGTCGGCATCACCGCCGCGATGCCCTCGGGCACCGGCATCGACATCTTCGCCAAGGCGTTCCCGAAGCGCACCTTCGACGTCGGCATTGCCGAGCAGCACGCGGTCACCTTCGCCGCGGGCCTCGCCGCCGAGGGCTACAAGCCGTTCTGCGCGATCTACTCGACCTTCCTGCAGCGCGGCTATGACCAGATCGTCCACGACGTCTGCATCCAGTCGCTCCCGGTCCGCTTCGCCATCGACCGCGCCGGACTGGTCGGCGCCGACGGCGCCACTCATGCCGGCTCGTTCGACAACGCCTATCTCGGCTGCCTGCCGAACATGGTCATCATGGCCGCGTCCGACGAGGCCGAGCTGGTGCACATGGTGGCGACGCAGGTCGCGATCGACGACCGTCCGAGCTCGGTGCGCTATCCGCGCGGCGAAGGCCGCGGCGTCGAGATGCCGGAAGTCGGCGTCGCCCTGCCGATCGGCAAGGGCCGCATGATCCGCCAGGGCAAGCAGATCGCCCTGCTCTCGTTCGGCACCCGTCTCGCCGAGTGCGAGAAGGCGGCCGATGAGCTCGCTGCGCACGGTCTGTCCGCCTCGATCGCCGATGCGCGCTTCATGAAGCCGCTCGACGAGGAGCTGGTGCTGAAGCTCGCCCGCGAGCACGACATCCTGATCACGATCGAGGAAGGCTCGATCGGCGGCTTCGGCTCGCACGTGATGCAGTACCTGGCCGACCAGGGCATGCTCGACGGCGGCCTGAAGATGCGCACGATGGTGCTGCCCGACGAGTTCCAGGACCACGACACGCCGGCGGCGATGTACGCCCGCGCCGGCCTCGACGCCAAGGGCATCGTCCGCAAGGTGTTCGAGGTGCTCGGCAAGGACTACACCGCCGAGGTCGTCAAGCTCGCCTGAGGCGAGCTTGCACTCCCATCTGAAGTCCCCAAGCCCGCAGGCTTCGGGCCGGGACTTCAGCTTGATGGCCTTGTGAACGCTTCGATCGCGCACCTGATGCGCTAGACGACAGCCGGCGCTGGTGGCGCCGGCATCGAAGCTACTCGCTGCTTCCAGCGCGCCCGCCGCTCCTCATCGTCATCCGGAGACGGAAGCGGCCAGACATGCTCCCGCCACCATGGTGGCTTCCGCGCGGGCAGCACAGCCCAGAGATCCGGATAGAGATCCTGGATGATCTTGCGCAGAGATGGCCAGGCTCTGCTCGTGACCTCGCCGACGATGACCGCGAGCAGGTGAATTTCCGTCAGCGTCTTGATGCCCCGCGGGACCGGTCCAAGATCGATCGAGAACGGCTGCAGCACGAAAACGGCCGAGATCGCCAGCATGATCCAGAACTGCATGCGGTAGAACCATGACAGGCCGCTGGTGATATCGAGATTGGCTATGAACAGGCTCGAACGCAGTTGGGGAAGATCCGGGTGCTTGAGCTCCAGGAACAGCCCGTAAGCAAAGGCCGAATGCAGCAGCCGCTGATACACCCGCTGGTCGATGAACCAGAACGCGAAAACGCCTGCGCTGCCGATCATGCAGACGAGCGCGCGCAGATAGGCGAGATGCTCGGCACGGCTCGTGATATCGACGGCGGGCGGCGGCGTGAAGGCGTTGACGGTAATCAGCCCGATGGCGCCGAGCACGGCCGCTGTCCAGGCCGAGCAGATCGAGCGGATCTGACTCTGCGACTTGTCAAAGTCGCTTTCGAACGTGCGCAGATGGGTATAGATCGAAAGCCGTTCTGCAGAAGTGAATCCGGTCATCGACGACCTCGGACTGCAAGCTTTCACGATACGCCGCGATACTAACCTGAGCTGGACGCGAAATGAAGATTTACCTCGCAGGACCGGAGGTTTTTCTGTCCGACCCGATCGCGATCGGCCGACGGAAGGTCAGCATCTGTGAAAGCCACGGCCTCGCCGGGCTTTACCCGATGGACAATACCGTCGATCTACACGCCGCCGACGCCTCGCTCGCGATCTTTCGCGGCAACGAGGCGATGATGGACATGTCCGATGCCATCATCGCCAATCTCACGCCGTTCCGCGGCCCCGGCGCCGATGCCGGCACGGTCTATGAACTCGGCTACATGGCCGGCCGCGGCAAGCTGTGTTTCGGCTACTGCAATGACCCGGGCCTCTATTCCGAGCGGGTCGGACGCTTCTCGACGATCACGAAGCAGGACGGCCGGCTGGTCGATGCCGAAGGCCTGACGGTGGAGGATTTCGGCCTGCCCGACAATCTGATGATGATCCATGCCCTCGATCTGCACGGCCATCCGCTGGTGCTGCCGCGCGACCGGCCGGCGGATGTCTGGCATGATCTCACGGCGTTCGAGGAATGCGTGAGGCTGGCCGCCCAGCGGCTGGGCGCGGAGTCGTAGGGTAGGCAAAGCGGCGCCGACGGCGACGCGTGCCCACCATCCATCCGCAGCCTCGGTCAACATGGTGGGCACGGCGCGTCGATTGCGATACGAGCTTGTTGCGAGAGCGGTGCACGCGCCTTTGCCCACCCTACGAGGCTCGTTGTGTGGCACGATCTTGCGGCACCCTCAGCCGGGACCCATAACCACAGGACGTCGTGTTGAGCACATGCGTAGTTGCCAGCTTCCTACGAACTACGTCCTGTGGTTATGAATCCCGGATCGGCGCTTCCCACGCGCGATGCGCATTGGAGCTTGCCCGGGACGACACTGAATTTGACGCGCCGCCTTCACAACTCATGACCATCGATCAGACAAATGCCCCCTGCCCGCAAACGCGCTGACATCCTCCTGGTCGAACGCGGCCTGTTCGAGAGCCGCGCGCGGGCGCAGGCGGCGATCGAGGCGGGGCTGGTGTTTGCCAATGACAAGCAGGTGGTGAAAGCGTCCGAGACCGTTCCGATCGATGCCGTCGTTCAGGCCGAGCCGGCGCATCCCTGGGTGTCGCGCGGCGGCGTCAAACTGGCGGCGGCGCTGGAGCATTATGGCATCGAGGTCGAGGACCATGTCTGCCTCGATGTCGGCGCCTCCACCGGCGGATTCACCGAGGTGCTGCTCGCCAATGGCGCGGCGGTCGTGTTCGCGATCGATGTCGGCCGCGACCAGCTGCATCCGTCGCTGCGCAACCATCCGAAGATCGTCTCGATGGAGCAGACCGACATCCGCAGCTACGAGGGCAAGCGGCTGCCGCAGCGTCCGGACGTGGTCGTGATCGATTGCAGCTTCATCTCGCTGAAGGCCGTGCTGCCGGTGGCGCTGACGCTCGCGGCATCGCCGATGAGCCTGCTGGCACTGATCAAGCCGCAATTCGAGGCCAAGGGCGCGCACGGCAAAGGCGGCATCATCAAGGATGCCGGCGTGCATCAAACCGTGTGCGACGACATCGCCGCGTACGCGGCCTCGCTCGGCTGCAGCGACATCGAGATCTTCCCATCCTCCATCAAGGGCGGCGACGGCAACGCCGAATTCTTCCTGGGAGCGCGCCGCCATGGTTGAGCGTCTCGTCATCGACCATGTCGGCCATCGCGGCGACGGCGTGTCGCTGTCATCGGGCGAGGCGCTGTACGTGCCGTACACGCTGGCCGGCGAGACGGTGGAGGCTGCCGCCATTGCCGGCCATCCGGACCGCCGCAAGCTGCTGGCGGTGGAGACAGAGAGCGCCGACCGGATCGCCCCGTTCTGCGCGCATTTCGGCGTGTGCGGCGGCTGTGCCATCCAGCACTGGGCGCCGGAGCCCTACCGGCAATGGAAGCGCAACATCGTCGTCGAGACCTTGCGCGCGGCCAAGGTCGATTGCGAGGTCGCCGATCTCATCGACGCGCACGGCGCCGGCCGGCGGCGCGCGACGTTTCACGCGCGCATGGGCACCCACGACATTCTCCGGGTCGGCTTCTCGGCGGCAAACAGCCACGAGATCGTCCCGATCGACCGCTGCCCCATCCTCGATCCGGCGCTCGACGGCGCGCTGGAAGCGGCATGGGCGCTCGCGGAGGCGCTGAAGCCCACGGGCAAGCCGCTCGACATCCAGGCGACCGCGACGATCAATGGCCTCGACGTCGACATCCGCGGCTCCGGGCCACTGCCGCCGCCGCGCATCGCGTCGCTGTCGCTCATCGCGGAGAAGCACCGGCTGGCGCGGCTCACGCGCCATGGCGAGCTGGTGCTGATGCGCAATCCGCCTGTGGTGACGATGGGCACGACGCAGGTGACCCTGCCGCCCGGCTCGTTCCTGCAGGCCACCGTACAGGGCGAGGAGACGCTGGCGCAGCTGGTGCTGGAGCGCATCGGCAAGACCAAGCATGTCGCCGACCTGTTCTGCGGCGTCGGCCCGTTCGCGCTGCGGATCGCCGCGCGCGCGCGCGTCATCGCGATGGACAATGACGCCGGCTCGATCGCAGCGCTGCAGAAGGCCGCCGGCACGCCCGGCCTGAAGCCGATCAAGGCCGAGGCGCGCGACCTGTTCCGCCGCCCGCTGATGCCGCCCGAATTGCGCGATATCGACGCCGTCGTATTCGATCCGCCACGCCAGGGCGCGCAGGCCCAGGCGAAGCAGCTTGCATCAAGCAAGGTGCCGGTGATCGTCGCGGTGTCCTGCAACGTCACGACGTTCGCGCGGGATGTGCGGATGCTGATCGACGGCGGCTACAGGCTGGAGACGGTGGTGCCGGTCGACCAGTTCAGACATACGCCGCATGTGGAGCTGGTGGCGAAGCTGGTGCGGTGAGGCGGATATCATCATTAGTTGAGCGACAGAGGTGCCTCGTCGCGCACGCTGCGCTCCCTCTCCCCGTGAAGAACGGGGAGAGGGAGCGCAGCGTCGCTCGTGATGGAGAACTCGGCTCATCGCCAGAGCTGAGCCATCCATCGGCCAACGTGATCGCCAACCCGCAGATCTTTTTCTGTTCTGACCGCGCTGGCCACCGCCTGCGAACGGCTACCTCACCACACTCACCTTCACCGGCGCGACACCCGTGTTGATCATGCCGAGCGCCTGGGCGGCCGAGTAGGACACGTCGACCACGCGCCCGTGCACGAAAGGGCCGCGATCGTTGACGCGCACCACCACCGAGCGGCCGGTCTTGACGTTGGTGACCTGGAGACGCGTGCCGAACGGCAGGCTGCGATGCGCGGCCGTGAGCTCGGAGGGATCGAAGCGCTCGCCGCTCGCAGTCTTGCGGCCCTCCGAATAATAGCTGGCGAGACCCGACGACGCCGTGCGTTCCGGCGACGAAGCGGGCTCGGCATGCCGGACCCGAACCACCGAGGCCGGCGCGGTCTCCGCCCGTTCCGCCGGGCGCGGGAGTTCGACGGCGGCCTGCCTGGCCGGCGCAGCGAAGCGGGCCTGCCGCACCGCCGGCGACTGCGCGCAGGCGGCGAGGGACGCCGCCGCCGCAGATACGAACGCGAGCCGCGCCCACAGGCGCATGTACTCCGCGCGGCTGCCCCGAAGCGCTGCATCGCGCCTGTCGTGCTTGCCAGGACCTTCTGTCCGGTCGTTGATACGCATGTTCTGTGCGCCTCCGCCTTACCCGGTCATGGTCGCGGCCCAATCGCGGCGGCACGGTGGCAAGGAGAGCTTTGGCGATCTGCAACTCCTGGTTTTTGCCTGGCTGTGGCCCAACAGCCACAGGCGAGCTGTGGTGGAGTGCTTGCGGCGTTGTCCACACAATATCGAGCTACCTTCAGGACCGGAGGCGCGCATGCAGGAGCCGTTGCTCACACGGATCGTCGACGCACTGGCCGCTGTGCCGGGTCTGGGCGCCATCGCGCTTGGCGGCTCGCGCGCACGCGGCACGGCAGGCGCCGGCTCCGACTACGACATCGGGCTGTACATCGCCCCCGGCGCGGCGCTCGATGTCACCGCCCTGCGCACGGCCGTGCGGCGCCTCGTTGGCCAATCCCGGCCGGTCGAGCTGACGGAGGTCGGCGGCTGGGGGCCATGGATCGTCGGCGGCGGCTGGCTCCAGATCGACGGAGTGAAGGTCGACCTGCTGTATCGGCCGATCGACGCGGTCGATCGGGTCATCGACGACTGCCGGAACGGACGGATCGAGATCGACTATCAGCCCGGCCATCCGCATGGCTTCGTGTCGGCGATCTGGATGGGCGAGGTCGCGCTGTGCCGCGTGCTGCACGACCCGTCGCGACGGTTGGCCGTGCTGAAGACACGCTGCACGCCCTATCCGTCCCGTCTGGCCGCCGCGATCATTGGGCGCTTCCAATGGGAGATCGGCTTCAGCATCGACAATGCGGCACTGGCCGTCGCGCGCGGCGATCGCACCCATGTCGCCGGATGCGCCTATCGTGCGCTCGCCTGCGCCGCCCAGGTGCTGTTTGCCCGCAATGCGCGCTATCTGATCAATGAAAAAGCCGCGCTCGCGGAAGCCGCGACGCTGCCTCTGACGGTGACTGATCTGATGGCGCGTGTGGAGCTGATCTGGCAGGCGATCGGCAGCGGCGCCCTGAGCGCCGCGATCGACGGCCTACGCGCGCTCGAAACCGACCTGATGAGGCTCACGCCCCGGGACGCGCCGGACTGACGGCGCGACCTGCGGGAGCCGCTCACCGTCCCCAGCGATCCTGCCAGATCTTCTCGCCGATCAGGCAGGAGACGCGCGGCTGCTCCTTGGGGTCGTCGGCGATGGGAACGATGCGCGGCGGCGGCTGGCGGCCGGCGACCTCCATCAAGAGCTTGGTGCGGATGGCGTCCTTGAACTCGTCGCGGCTCTTGATCGTGACCACGAACGAGCCGCGGCCGCCGGTGACGCAATCCTTGTAGTAGAGATCGAGGTTCTCGATATCCATCGTCGAGTAGGATGGCTCCTTGACCATGATCGGCAGGCCGTTGATGGTGATACCCTTGTTGACCGCCTCGTCACGGGCGATCGTGACCGGCGGACCGTTGTTGTTGGGACCGTCGCCGGAGATGTCGATGACGCGGCGCAGGCCACGATACGGATTGTCGTCGAACATCGGCATCGCGAAGTAGATCGCCCCAGAGATCGAGGTGCGCGACGCGCGCCGGATCGGCGTCTTCATGATCTCGGCGGCGACGGCATCGGCGGTTTCCGGTCCGTCGATCAGCCGCCAGGGAATGATGATCTTCTGGTCGCTCGAGGCGGCCCATTCGAAATAGGTGACGGCAATGCGGCCGTGCACGCCGTTCTTCAGCGCTTGCAGGAACTCGCGGGAGCTCAGCGCCTGGGCGTAGCCTTCACGCTGGATCGCGAGCTCGTCGAGGTCCATCGAGTAGGAGACGTCGACGGCCAGGATCAGCTCGACGTCGACGGAGGCTTCCTTCTCGCTCAGTTGCTGAGCGGACTTGCCGCCCGGTGCCGCCGCGACAGTGGCGACATCGCCGCTCGCCAACGCGCCCGCCAGACACGCCACACCGATCGAGATCCACCAGCGCATGAGCTGCCCTCCAATCGCGTGACATGATGGTGACATGCAATCCGCGTCGCGCAAAGCGCGAACGCGTGCATCCATTCACATTCCGGTTAGTCCCCGGAGTTGCCCGGATGTTAGCCAAGCGGCGTGCGCCCTTCGCCCAAAGACCCTGCGGCCCGTGGTTTCCCGGAACGGCGGGAGGCTGTATTGTGGCGGCACTGCCGCATCAGGAACACAGGCGCGACCGTCCATGAACGATGCCGTCACCAAGCCGAAGACGAGAACGCGCACCAAGACCGAGCGTCCGCGGCTCTACAAGGTCATCCTCGTCAACGACGACTTCACGCCGCGCGATTTCGTGGTGATGATCCTGAAGGCCGAATTCCGCATGACCGAGGACCAGGCCTACAAGGTCATGATCACGGCGCATAAGCTCGGCGTCTGCGTGGTTGCCGTGTTCACCCGGGACGTCGCCGAGACCAAGGCGACCCGTGCCACCGATGCCGGCCGCGCCAAGGGCTATCCGCTGCTGTTCACCACCGAGCCCGAGACCTGAGCATCTTCTTCGCGCAACCCGAACACGCGTTGTTCGGTCGAGAAGCCCGCGATCGGGAATTCGCCGAGATCGGTCCAGAGATCGGACTTGGGCGCGGGACTGGCGCCGGCAAAGGCCTCGGAGGCGACCACCGTGCGCTTCAGCCTTGCCGCGATCTTCTCCAGGCGCGCCGCGAGATTGACGGCGGGGCCGATGCAGGTGAAGTCGAGCCGGTTGCCGCCGCCAATATTGCCATAGAGCAGCGGGCCGACATGCAGCGCCACGCCAAAGCGGAAGTGTTCGGCGGCCTCAGCCGTGCGATATTCCAGGGCGTCGACGCGCTGGCGCGCAGTACGGGCCGCCTCGAGCACCCGGGTGCAGACCTCCGTCGGATCGCCGCCCTGCTTGCGGATCGGGAACACGGCGAGCAGGCCGTCGCCCATGAACTTCAGCACCTCGCCGCCCTGCTCCCGGATCGGCTCGACCTGGCAGTCGAAATAGCGGTTGAGTATCTCGACGACGTCCTCGGCCGGCAGCCGGTCCGACAGCGCCGTGAAGCCGCGCAGGTCCGACAGCCAGATCGCCGCATCCAGCGTATCGGTGTGACCGCGGCGGATCTGGCCGCCGAGGATGAGCTCGCCGGCGCTGTTGCCGACATAGGTGTCGAGCAGCATGGAGGCGGTCCGGCGCAGCGTGACGATCTCGGTGTAGCGCGCCAAGGCCGGGATCAGCGACCGGATGGCGCCGAGATGCTCCTCGGCGAAACCGTCAGGATCCCTGGTGGTCCAGCTCGCTGCATGGATCGCCCGGTCGATGAAGGTCAGCGGCAGGCTGACATAGTCGGTGACCCCTTCGGCGCGCAGATCCATCAGGATCGGGAAACGCTCAGCTTGCGGATCACGGGGATCGGCCCTGAACTCGACCCCGTTCTCGAACACGAGCGCCAGCGGACTGTTGAGATAAGTCGGGCTGCTTTCGAAACCGAACGCGACGGTGCCCATCTCGACCTCCGCCCCCGGACGCCAGATGAAGCTCCGGCCGGCGATGTCGGGATGCAGGGTGCGGACGAACACACCGACCCGCCACAAGGGAATGCCGAGGTCCACCAGCCGCGTGCAGAACTGGTCCATCATCTCGCTCGGCGTCGCCGTGGAGCGCGCGCCGTCGACCAGCCATTCCCGGATGTCCTGCAGCTTCGAATAGTCCATGGCTCAGCTTAGGCGAGCCGTGTGACAACAGCAAACAGGCGCAGCGACAAATTGCGACCGGCTCGAGCCGCTACCCGACCTGGCCGCGATGGCGCAGCAGGTGGTCGGCGAGCACGCAGGCCATCATCGCCTCGCCCACCGGCACGGCGCGGATGCCGACGCAGGGGTCGTGACGGCCCTTGGTCAGGATCTCCGTCTCGTGGCCGGCGCGGTCGACGGTCTGGCGCGGGGTCAGGATCGACGAGGTCGGCTTGACCGCGAAGCGCACCACGATCGGCTGTCCGGTGGCGATGCCGCCGAGGATGCCGCCGGCATGGTTGGACAGGAACCGCGTGCCGTCATTGGCCGAGCGCATCTCGTCGGCATTCTCCTCGCCGGTGAGTTCGGCAGCCGCGAAGCCGGCGCCGATCTCGACGCCCTTGACCGCGTTGATGCTCATCATCGCCGCGGCGAGATCGGCATCGAGCTTGCCGTAGAGCGGCGCGCCGAGCCCGGCCGGCACGCCCTCGGCGGTGATCTCCAGCACCGCGCCGATCGACGAGCCTGACTTTCGGATACCGTCGAGATAGTCCTCGAAGAACGCCGCCTTGTCCTTGTCCGGGCAGAAGAACGGATTGCGCGCGATCTCGTCCCAGTCCCAATTGTCACGGTTGATCTTGTGCGGCCCCATCTGCACCAGCGCGCCGCGGACCTTGACGCCGGCGATGATCTTGCGCGCGATGGCGCCGGCCGCAACGCGCGTGGCGGTCTCGCGCGCCGAGGAACGGCCGCCGCCGCGATAGTCGCGCAGGCCGTACTTCGCCTCATAGGTGAAGTCGGCATGGCCCGGGCGAAACTTGTCCTTGATCTCGGAATAGTCCTTGGAGCGCTGGTCGGTATTCTCGATCAACAGCGCGACCGGCGTGCCCGTGGTGACCTGCGCGCCCGTGTCGGGATCGGCCATCACGCCAGACAGGATCTTCACCTGGTCCGGTTCCTGGCGCTGGGTGGTGAAGCGCGACTGGCCCGGGCGGCGGCGGTCGAGATCGGTCTGGATCTCGGCGGCCTCCAGCGGAATCCGCGGCGGGCAGCCATCGACCACGCAGCCGATGGCCACGCCATGGCTCTCGCCGAAGGTGGTGACGCGGAACATGTGGCCGAAGGTGTTGAAGGACATGAGCTGCGAGCCGCCGAAGATGAACTGTTAACGCGGATGTTGATGGCCAACGTGGTATCTCGGCAGGCGCAGGGGGTCAAACCAGACAGTCCTGCGTCATTCCGGGGCGATGCGATAGCATCGAACCCGGGATCTCAGGCTTGTCGGACTCACCTCGAGATTCCGGGTTCAGCCCTGCGGGCTGCCCCGGAATGACGCAAGCCAGCAATCAGCTGAACTTTTCGAACCCGCTCTCGCCGAACACATAGACCGCGCCCTGCTGGATCGGCAGGTCAACGGCGCGGCTGGGCGTTTCGAAGCCGAGGGCGACCATCAGCGCCCGCGCGGTGCCGCCATGGGCCACCGCGACGATATCGCCGGTCAGGCCGTCATACCACTCGCGCACCCGGCGCTCGACATCGGCATAGGTCTCGCCGCCCTCCGGTGCCAGGGTCCATTTCTCGGTCAGGCGCCTGGCGTAGAACACGGGGTCAGCGGCCTGCATCTCCGGCAGGGTCGCCCCCTCCCATTTGCCGTAGCCGATCTCGCGCAGCCGCGCGTCGAGCGCATAATCGGCCACCGGCAGCTTCAAGGCCCCGCGCACCAGCTCCATCGTCGCGCGGGCGCGGATCAGGGGGCTTGCAACGTAAGGCAGGCGTCCTGCGTCATGGCCGTTCCGCGCCACCAGTTCGCTGAGGATATTGCCGGCCTGGACGGCCTGCACGCGCCCGAGCGCGTTCAGCGGAATGTCCTGCGTGCCCTGCAGCCTTCCGAGCGCGTTCCATTCCGTCTCGCCGTGGCGGATGTAGTAGATCGTGGGCCGGGGCATCGCAGGTAAAATTCTATTCCTTGCCGCCGGCGGAGTTGCTGAGCGAGATGTCGGGGGCGTCGGGCCGCTTCATGCCGACCACGTGATAGCCGGAATCGACGTGGTGCACCTCGCCGGTGACGCCACGCGACAGGTCGGACAACAGATACAGCGCGCTGTCGCCGACCTCGTCGATGGTCACGGTCCGCCGCAGCGGCGCGTTGTACTCGTTCCACTTCAGGATATAGCGGAAATCGCCGATGCCCGACGCCGCCAGCGTCTTGATCGGACCGGCCGAGACCGCGTTGACGCGGATGTTCTTCTCGCCGAGATCGGCGGCGAGGTAGCGCACGCTGGCCTCCAACGCAGCCTTGGCCACGCCCATCACGTTGTAATGCGGCATCCACTTCTCGGCGCCGTAATAGGTGAGCGTGATGATCGAGCCGCCGTCGGTCATCAGCTTCTCGGCGCGCTGCGCGACCGCGGTCAGCGAGTAGCAGCTGATCAGCATGCTCTTGGAGAAATTGTCCTGCGTGGTCTCGATATAGCGGCCGTCGAGCTGGTCCTTGTCGGAGAACGCGATGGCATGGACGACGAAATCGATCTTGCCCCACTTCTCCTTGAGCACGTCGAACACGGCGTCGATGGTCGCGGGATCGGTCACGTCGCAATGGCCGAGCACGAGGCCGCCGAGCTCGGCGGCGAGCGGCTCGACGCGCTTCTTCAGCGCGTCGCCCTGGTAGGTCAGCGCAATCTCTGCGCCGGCGGCGCGCGCAGCCTTGGCGATGCCCCAGGCGATCGAGCGGTTGTTGGCCACGCCGAGGACGACCCCGCGCTTGCCCTGCATCAAACCTGAAATCTGCGCCATGCGGCTTCCCATCGAACTGATTATTAAGGACTGGACGTACACCACCGGTCTGGCCCGGTACAGCCCCATTCGCCCCGCTCTGTGGCAAACTCCGGGCAGGCTCGGCCGGCGCCGGAATAGGCGCGTCATCATGGTGTTATGGTCTGTGCAGGGCGCGGTTGCGGCCCCGGTTCCTGCCTGAACGTCGAACGTCCGCAAGGCAAGTCCGCAAGGCAATCCATGAACGCGTTCCGCCAGAGCGTCGAAGCCATGATTCCGGCACTACGTCGCTACGCCCGGGCGCTGACGCGCGACATCGACGCGGCCGACGAACTGGTTCAGGACACCCTGGTACGGGCGCTGCGCTCCGAACGACTGTTCCTGGGCGGCGATCTCCGCAGCTGGCTGTACACGATCCTGACCAACCTGAACAAGAACCGCCGGCGCTCGCTGGCCCGGCGGCCGCACTTCATGCCGCTGCAGGACGACAATCCCGACGCCAGCGGCACCGAGGCCGAGGGCCGCGACATCGCACGCGCGCTCGCCACGCTGGTCGAGGAGCAGCGCGCCGTGCTGCTCCTGGTGGTGCTCGAAGGCATGAGCTACCGCGAGGTGGCGGACATTCAGGGCGTGCCGATCGGCACCGTGATGTCGCGCCTCGCGCGTGCCCGAGCCCATGTCCGCGCCGTGCTCGAAGGCGAGCGCCCGGCGCTGCGGAGGGTGAAATGACCGCTGAAATCACCGCACAAAAGCCGCGCGACCGCGTTCGCCTGCGAACCGCCGCGGCGGCCGCGCTTCTGGGTGGTCGCACGACTGCAACGAGATCACGATGATGACCGAGCCGACCATTCCCGTCACCGAAGACGAGCTGCACGCCTATGTCGACAACGAGTTGCCGGCGGAGCGCCGCAGCGACGTCGAGCGCTGGCTGGCCACGCATCCGGCGGACGCCGAGCGGGTGGCCTCCTGGCGCGGCATGGCCGAGGCGCTGCATGCCCGCTATGATGCGGTCGTCAACGAGCCGGTGCCGCCGCGGCTCGATCTCGACCGCCTCGACCGGCGGCCGCGGCGCTGGATCATCGGGGCGATGGCGGCGAGTGTCGCAGCCTTTGCGGTCGGCGGCGCGGTCGGCTGGTTCGCTCGCGGGGCGGCGTCCTCGCCCGCTCTGCTGCAGAACCTTGCGGGCGAAGCGCTGGATGCGCACCGGCTCTACGTGGTGGAAGTGCGCCATCCGGTCGAGGTTCCCGGCGACGAGAAGGCCCACCTACAACAATGGCTGACGCGCCGCTGCGGCCGCACCGTGCAGGCGCCGGAGCTGGAGGCCACCGGCTTGAGGCTGGTCGGTGGCCGGCTGTTGCCGGGCCCGAGCGGTCCGGCCTCGTTCCTGATGTACGAGAGCCCGTCCGGCGAACGCTTCACGATCTACGCAACCAAGGTCGGCATCGAGGCGGCCCAGATGCGCTACACGGCACAGGGCAATATGTCCGCGCTCGCCTGGGCGGAGCGCGGCGTCAGCTATGTCGTCAGCGGCAGCAGCGACCGGACCCGTCTCACACAGGTTGCACGCCTTGTTTATGACCAGTCCGAACGGGCGGGCGGCTAGCGGCGGCGCCGTATCCGATCACCGCGGTGTTGGCGGCGGGAGCAATTTGTATGATCTTGTCAGGCGATTACCGAGATGATCGCGCCCGGTCACAGAGCGCGCGCGCACTCGCCTCAATTGGACACATGACACGCTGAAGTAGCAGCCCCAATTCCGTCACCGAAAATCTGGAATCGGGCCACTGCTGCGTCTCATTATCGCTCCGAAACTTCACGAAAAAATGAGGAGTGTTCGATCCGCCGATCGACACGGAAGCGGCCTCGACTGGGGTTTTGTACCGCGCTGGTCCCCCTTTCGAGGCCGCACTTTTTTCCGACGTCATCATCGCCGTCTCTGCCACATGGGCGCATCCGCCGCCCTGCCGGAAGCACACAACCTGCCCGTCCGATGGACTCGCGATCCGGGCTGCTCTCGTGCCATGCCCCTCGCCCGGATGGTTGCGCCATCCGACCTCTCCCCGCAAAGAGCGGGGAGAGTTGCACCGTCCGTGCTGAATGAGATTGCCCAAATCATTCGTTGGTGGGGGCCCCACCATGGACGTGACGCGGGGCGTCACCACGAGCACGCTGCGCTCCCTCTCCCCGTTCTTCACGGGGAGAGGGCTGGGGTGAGGGGCGGCCGCTGTCCGACCGGGCTGATCCCTGACATTTTAGACCGGGCTGATTCCTGACAATATTCCATCATTGGTGGGATGTCTCCGCCGTTTCCTGCGCGACGCGGAGCCGCGCACGCGGCGGAGCAAAGCGCAGGAAACGGCGGTCGCGATCGATAATCCCGAGGTCGCGGGCCGAGAAGCGGACAATGTGGCCGCCGGTCTCGTGCTTGGTAAGGCCGATGAGTTCGCCAGCGAGCGCCTCGCCGACGAAGACGAACTCACCGCGCCATTTGATGACGCCGTTGGGACGCACGCGGCGGACTTGGTGATCGGCGTCGTACCAGGGGTCATCGAGGCGGCTCGGCATGGAGCGCTGTGGCGAGCGCCAGAGCTTGATGGGTGCCACTTGGCCGAGCGCCTCGTGCGGCCGCTCCTCGTTGAAATGGCGCCGAAAGGCGTCGAAGCGACGCTGCTGCTCGGCAGCGGTGCCTGCCGGCGGCTTCGATGTCTCGGCCTTCAGCGTACGATGCATGCGCTCGTGCCGGCCGTTGTCCTGCGGGCTGGATGGTGGGATGTAGCGCGGCTCGATGCCGAGCTTGAGCCACCAGACCGAGAGCGTCGAGAGGCCGCCGGCGCCCGTCGATCCGAACGGTACGCCATTGTCGGAGCGGATCGCGCGCGGAAGTCCGATCTCCTTGAAAACAAGCTCCATCGCGTTCTTCACACCGGTCGCGGTCGGATCAACAATGCGCACCTCGATCAGGTAACGGCTCGCCGCGTCGGTGATTGTCAGTGGATCACAGCGTGTTCCATCCCGGGTGCGAAACCAGCCCTTGAAGTCGATCGCCCATTCGTCATTGGGACCTTCCGCCGGCGTCACCAGTTCGCCTTGCGCAATCGCCCGACGCCGGCGCGGTCGCGCTTGGACCAAGCCTTCGCGCTTGAGAATGTCGCCGATCGTCGAGGCCGCCGGCCAGCCGACCTGGGGCCGCTCGGACCCCAGCCAGGCCTTGATCTTCTTCGGGCCAAAATGCGGAAACCGTTGCCGGGCTGCGATGATCTGCTGGACCAGCCGGTCCTCTGTCGCATGCGGACAGTTCTGCACCGCATGGCTCTTCTCCTCGAACCACTGCGGATCCCCGCTCGCGCGGCGGCGCTCCCATACGTAGAACGTCTCCCGGCTGACGCCGTGCCGCGCACACAGCTCCGTCACCGTAAAGACCCCCGTGTCGTACTCCCGAAACAACCCAATACGCTGCTCCACAGGACTGCTCTCCCTGAAAGGCATCGTCCGATTCTCCTTCGAATCAGACGAAATTGGCCTGTCAGGAATCAACCCGGTCTAAAACGTCAGGAATCAGCCCGGTTCATACCCGCACGGGAGGTGCAGCTCTTCTACGACCGTTACGACAGATTGCTACGCGGATTGTAGGGGTGCTTGTCGCGCCACTTGGTCATCAGCGCCTCAAGCTCGGCGTCGTTGCCGTCGGGCAGCACGATCCGGGTGGTGATGAAGAGATCGCCCGCCGAGCCGTCAGCCTTCGGCAGGCCCTTGCCCTTCAGCCGGAAGGTCCGGCCGCTGGAGGTGTTCTTCGGGATCGAAAGCTCGACCGCACTGCCGAGAGTCGGCGCGCGCACCTTGGCGCCCAGCACGGCCTCATACAGCGTGATCGGCAGATCGAGCCTGACGTCGCTGCCCTCGACCTTGAAGAACGGATGCGGCGCGATCTGGATCGTGATCAAGAGATCGCCGGGCCGATGACCCGGTGCGCTCTCGCCCTGCCCCTTCAGCCGGATCTGCTGGCCCGCGGTGACGCCGGCCGGAACCTTGACGTTGAGCTCCTTGCCCGACGGCAGGCGCACGCGCTTCTCGCCGCCCTTGACGGATTCCTCCAGCGACACCGACATCTGGACCTTCAGGTCCAGATCGACGCCGACACCGCCGCTGTCGAAATCGAACGGGCTGCCGCCGCCGCGCGCACCGCGAGCACCGGCACCGCCGAACATGCTGTTCAGAATGTCCTCGAAGCCACCGCCGCCGCCGAAGCCGCCACCAGGGCCGCCGCCGCTCCGGAAGGTGTAATTCTCGAAGCCGCCGCCCGGACCGCCACGGCCGGCGCCGCCGCCCGGAAAGCCCTGGAAGCGCGGCTTGCCCTCGGCGTCGATCTCCCCGCGATCGAACTGCTTGCGCTTGTCCTCATCGCCCAGGATCTCGTTGGCCGAATTGATCTCGGCAAACCTGGCCGATGCCTTCGGGTCATCCTTGTTGCTGTCGGGATGATGCTTCTTGGCGAGCTTGCGATAGGCGCTCTTGATGGCCGCAGCGCTGGCGCTTCGCGGCACCCCCAAGACCTCATAGGGGTCGCGCATCCGTCACGTCTCCTTACAGAAAGTCAGATACTAACCTATGGGCTCCCCGCCCGCTTTGCATTTCATCTGGGGAGTCCGTTGTATTTTTGCAACGGGTTCTGGCGTGGTCCCGCTAGCTTTGCTGCCACGGTTTGAGCGTCTGGATGTCCCAGCGTCCCCGCTCGATCCGGCAGGCCGAGCCCTGCAGCCACCGCTCGGTCTTGCCGTTGACATAGCTCGCCAGGAAATCCCGGCAAACGCGGCCCTTCTCACCGGTGTAGGACTGCGCGATCGGCGTCACCGAGCCGCGGGCGCCAGTCTGCGGATTCTGCCAGGGCTGGCTGGAATCCTTCGTCCCCTTGGTCAGCACATCCGACGCCGCGTTCCGGGCAAAGGCGAGATCGCCCTCGGTCGGCTCGCGCTCGGGCGGCGGGCTGATCGCGCCGGTGACCTCGGCGTCCTCCATCTTGGCGAACGCCGTATCGGGCCGCGACAGGCTGCAGCCGCCGCCGCACAAGCCGATTAGAATGAGTGTCAAAGCGGTGCCGGCATGACCGATCGCGGATAGGCCAAGCCGGACCGATGCCCTATATAGGACCGGACCAGACTCGACTTGCACGCGCTTGGCCGCGGGTGAACGCAAAACTCGGACTCCCCAAAGACATGACCGACCCCACGAGCATCAAACACCAGACAACCTTAACATCCGGTACATCGGCGGATTTCACCGAGGCCGGCGAGCCGTTTGCCCTGTTTGCCGCGTGGTTTGCCGAGGCCACCAAGAGCGAGCCGAACGATCCGAATGCGATGGCGCTGTCGACGGTCGACGACAGCGGCCTGCCGGACGTGCGCATGGTGCTGATGAAGGGCTATGACGAAGACGGCTTCGTCTTCTACAGCCACAAGGCCAGCCAGAAGGGCCAGGAGCTTGCCGCCAATCCGAAGGCTGCACTGCTGTTTCATTGGAAGTCGCTGCGCCGGCAGGTGCGCATCCGCGGACTGGTGACGCCGGTGACTGACGCGGAGGCGGATGCCTATTTCGCCACCCGGCCGAAACAGGCGCAGCTTGGCGCCTGGGCCAGCAAGCAGTCGCAGCCGCTGGAGAGCCGGTTCGCGTTCGAGCAGGCGATCGCCAAGGTCGCGACCCAATACATCATCGGCGACGTGCCGCGCCCGCCGGGCTGGAGCGGCTGGCGGATCACGCCGCTGCGGATGGAGTTCTGGCACGACCGGCCCTTCCGCCTGCACGATCGCATCGAATTCCGCCGCGAGGCCGGCGGCCAGCCGTGGTCCAAGGTGAGGATGTATCCGTAAGCGCGTTGCGACCGCGCCGCCTCGTCACGTCCGCCTCGACGCCAAGCTCGATCTCGGTGCGCAGGAATCGCGCACCGAACATGCAACCCATGTGGTAAGCTGATCCCCCAGGGATCGTGAGAGACCCAATCCATGCCGAACTCCACCAACCAGCCGCGGCGCACGATGCTGCTGACCGGCGCCAGTCGCGGCATCGGCCACGCGACGGTGATCCGCTTCTCGTCCGCGGGCTGGCGCGTGCTCACCTGCTCGCGGCATCCGTTTCCCGAGGAATGCCCGTGGGGAGCTGGCCCCGAGGACCACGTCCAGGTCGACCTCTCCGATCCGCAGGACACCCTGCGCGCGATCGACGAGATCAAGCAGCGCATCGATGGCGGCGAACTGCACGCACTGGTCAACAACGCCGCGATCTCGCCGAAGGGATCGGGCGGCGCGCGGCTCGGCACCGTCGACACCGACCTCGACACCTGGAATCACGTCTTCCGCGTCAACTTCTTCGCGCCGATCATGATGGCGCGCGGCCTGATCAAGGAGCTGAAGGCCGCCAAGGGGTCCGTCGTCAACGTCACCTCGATCGCCGGCTCGCGCGTGCATCCGTTCGCCGGCGCCGCCTATGCGACGTCGAAGGCCGCGCTCGCGGCGCTGACCCGCGAGATGGCGTCAGATTTCGGCCGCGTCGGCGTGCGCGTCAACTCGATCGCGCCGGGCGAGATCGACACCTCGATCCTGTCGCCCGGCACCGAGAAGATCGTGCAGGAGCAGATCCCGATGCAGCGTCTCGGCACGCCCGACGAGGTCGCCAAGATCATCTACGTGCTGTGCACGGAGACCAGCTCCTACGTCAACGGCGCAGAGATCCACATCAACGGCGGCCAGCACGTCTGACCAGATCGGCCACGGGGCGCGCCGCCTCCCGGCGTGGTTCACGGCGGCTTGCTTCGCTCGACGATTCCAGGATGGATCCGCGAAGGCGCGATTAACGCCGCTGGCAAGCAGCGCCCGATCCGTCGGCGCCACAAACGAAAAGCGCTCCCATGAGGGAGCGCTCACCTTGTTTCGCATGTCGGTTCGTTCGCTCGGCAGGACCTGCCGGAGGGCCGGCTGGTCGAACGATCCGTTCAGCCTTTCCGTTCAGCCCTCGCACACCAGGCCGCGCAGGATCTGCGCGGCACGCCAGCGCAGGCGGTCGGTTTCGACGTTCAGGGCACTCGAGCAATCATCCTCGCGCTCGTCATCCTCCAGCTCGGCGCCGCAATAGCGGCAGGTGCGCGGGGACAACGCGTGAGCCACCACGATATCCGCGCGGCTGCGCTGGTAGTTGGCGAGCTCGATCACGTTGTTCGATGCCGTTATGCGTTTCTCAACCATTGCCGCCTCTTGGCCACCGGCGCGGATGAACGCGCCTCGAGCTCTGCCTTGCATGCCATGCGCGAATGCGCTGAGTTCATGTCATGCTCACGCTCAGACTTATCGCAGAGAAGTTTCGATCAAACGTTCAGTGTTCCCGTCAAATTTTACCTGAGGAATTGAGGCGGCTTTGCAGCGGCGTTGCAGCCGGCCTAACAACTCATTCCTGCTCCGCTTGCAGCGCGTGAGTTGTGACACCTGAAGTGCATAACGGCATACCGATTGCCGCGCGAATCAAACGACGCGGAGCGTTGATCCCGATCCTAACAAGGCGGCGTGAGTGAGGCGGCGCGCGATGCGGCAGCGACGAGATTCGTCATTTTGAAAAACAGAAACGTCGAGCTGCTCGCTGAACGCGACTGCGCTACAGCCACTTCTTGAGCTTGAAGATGTAGTACGGAACGATCGCGCAGATCAGCATCAGCACCAGCGCCATCGGATAGCCGTGCGCCCATTCGAGCTCCGGCATCATCTTGAAGTTCATGCCGTAGATCGAGGCGATCAAGGTCGGCGGCATCAGCACGACGGCCATGACCGAGAACAGCTTGATGATGTTGTTCTGCTCGAGGTTGACGACGCCGAGCATCGCGTCGAGCACGAAGGTGATCTTGCTGGCGAGATAGGACGCGTGATCCGTCAGCGACGCGACGTCGCGCTGCATGGTCTTGAGCTGCTCGCGCATGTCCTTCGACCACTTCACGCCCTCGACCACGGCCGACAGGAAGGTGACGAGGCGGCCGATCGAGACGAGGCTTTCGCGCACTTTCGAGGTGAGGTCACCCTTGCGGCCGATCGCGATCAGGATCTGCGAATACTGCTTGGCGTGACCGTGGCGCTCGTTGTTGGGCTCGAAGATCTCGTGGCTGACCTGGTCGATGTCCGCCCCGACCTTCTCGAGGATGTCGGCGCAGCGGTCGATGACGGCGTCGAGCAGCTCCATCAGCACCATCTCGCCGGTGATGCCCGGCGCGCAGCTGCGGGCCAGCTTGGCCTCGACCACCGCGAACGGCCGCGGCTGATCGTAGCGGACCGTCACCAGGCGATGACCGGAGAGGATGAAGGTCACCGCCGTGGTCCTGGGCATGTCGGTGTCGGAGTGACACATCAGGGTGGCGGTCATGTAGCGGGCGCCGTTCTCGATGTAGAGGCGGCTGGAGATCTCGATCTCCTGCATGTCCTCCCGCGTCGGCACCGCGATCCCGGCCAGCTGCTCGACCGCCCGATCCTCGGCATTGCTCGGGTTCACCAGGTCGACCCAGACCGCGTTGTCGGGCAAGGCCTGGAGATCGGCGACCGCCGCCTTCTTGAGCGAGGATTCGGAGGGGACGAACGCCGAGAACATGAACGAAACTCCGAATCGCGAAACGTGGTTGTCGGGGGCTTAGCGCCACGATGCTGCCGCCTTGTGACGCAGCTTTCCGGTTCGGTCCATCGGCTTTTCGCGCCGCCGCGCCGGACTGCCCCGCGCGGCGGAATGGGGCTTACAAACGTGCCATTCGGAGCACAGCTGTGGATGATCGGCCGAATTCTTGCGACAAAAAAGCAACAATCGCGGCGCTGCAGCGTGACTTGTGCGTGTATCGGCTGGAATCGAGATCGATTTTGACGATAATGGGACAACCGGAATCGCGATGAGGTGGTGTGGTCGCCGCATCGCAACGTCAGCTATCAATTGGAACTGGTGAGATGTCGCTGAAGGTGAAACTCGGACTCCTGGCCGCCGGCCTGATGCTCTCGGGCTGCATGCAGGCCACGACCTATGAGGCGACCAATGCCCAGGCCTTCAAGCCGAAGGACAAGGAGCTGCTCGCCAAGATCCGCTACACCAACACGCCGGTGGCCGAGCCTTATCGTCGCGCGATCGTCGACTATCACCGCAAGGAAGCGCCGGGCTCGATCGTCGTCGATTCCGATGCCCACTACCTCTATTACGTGCTCGATAACGGCAAGGCGATCCGCTACGGCATCACCGTCGGCGAGGAAGCCATGGCCTGGTCGGGCATCGCCAAGGTCGGTGCCATGACCGAGTGGCCGGCCTGGCATCCGACCAAGAGCGAGATCGAGCGCCTGGGCGTGCCGACCTTCGTGGCGGCCGGTCCGGACAATCCGATGGGCTCGCGCGCGATGTACCTCTATGCCAACGGCAAGGACACGCTGTTCCGCATCCACGGCACCAACCAGCCGGAATATATCGGCGCCTCGATCTCCTCGGGCTGCATCCGCCTGACCAACGAGGACGCGATCGATCTGTATAACCGGGTCAAGGTCGGCACCATCGTCGTCGTGCTGGATCCGAAGAAGGGCGATTCGCCCTACAAGCCGCAGATGGCCCTGCAGGGCGGCGCCACCTACGCGGCGATGCAGTAAGCGTCGCCGAACACGCGATCAAAAGCCGAGAAACGCGTTTAGCATCCTTTTCAAAGGCGCCGGTCATCCGGCGCCTTTTTGTTTTGGAGCTTCGCTGATCGCGCCCGCAGTCCTCCCGTCACGCGTTCGACAGTCGAAGCCTGCACCGCGCTCAGGACCGACTCTTGTGCTTCTTCTTGCCGCCCTTGGAATGCACCGGCGGCGGTGTGGGCGCGGGCGCGACAGGCTCGGTCTCGTCAGCCTCGGCCGCATCGCCGGGCGCCGGCTCGGCCTTGTGCTTCTCCGCCTCCGCTGCCCCCGTTGATCCGGTTCGCGCCGGCGCTGTCCCGCCCTTTCCGGTCTCCTCGGTCTCGGCCGTCTCGCGCGGCGGCGCATCGTCGGGACGCGCGGCCGGCATCAAGGGTGCCACCTTCGGCAGGGGGTCGAGCACGTCCCATTGGCAGATGCGGTAATTGCTGCGGCGCTCGGCGAGATCGAGGTGGATGTGATCCTCGTGATACCAGTCGGAGTCGGGGCCCAGCACGGTGGCGAAATGCGTGCACACCGAATGCAGCACCGTCTCGCGCAGGTCGCGCGGCTGGGTGCGGTCGGTGAGCTCGATCATGCGGCCGTCCGCCAGCTTGAAGCCGCGCACATCCAGCGCATTGGCGCGGCCGTGCTCCGACATCTGCGCGCCGGCGACGTTGTTGCGGCCGCGGCATTGGTACGAATCATAATTGTCGAGCGCGGCGATCGGGCTGCCCAGCCGGGCGGCAAGCGGAGCCAGATCGCTGCGGACCCAGTTCGCCACGGCGGCGGCCATCGTGCAGCGCATGGTCGCCGCCGGCGTCAGCGTCACGCGCCGCTTGTCCGGGAGCACCACCGCCTCGAGCCGGACGAGATCGTCGCCGCCACAGGCGCCGGGGCCTTTGATCGGCGGAATCGACGGCGCGACCGCGATCTCCTCGGTCAGCGCCACGCGACAGGCCGAGGGCTGCGGCGGCGCCGGGGTCTTCGCCTCGCGGCTGGTCTCGCTCGGCCCCTTGCCGGGCTCGTGCGCATCCTGCTCGCCCTTGGCCGAATCAGCCGGCGCATCGGCCTTGGTCCCGGCGCGCGCAGGCGCCGTCGCGGGCCGTGGCTGCGGCAGCGGTATGGTGGTCATCGCATGATCGCGGCGCGCTGCGTGGTCCGGCCCGGCATGGGCGTGCGGCGGGCCGGCGTCCCGGGAGCGCGCGGCGGCCGGACTGCCGGCCATGAGCCAGCTCAATGCGAGCGCTGCCGCGGCAGCGCTAACCATTGCCCCCGGCGCGACCTCGTGGCCGGCACAAGGCCATTTGCGCGCGCTGCGGCGCGCGCTAAAATTCACGAAACGGACCAAAAGACCCTCGCTGCCTAAAGCGAATACCACCGGAGGAACGACCTGATGCTTGGATTGATGCAAGACTGGCCCCTGCTTTGTCACCGGATCATCGAGCATGCGGCGACAATCCACGGCTCCCAGGAGGTCGTGACGCGTTCCGTCGAAGGCCCCATCGTTCGCACCACCTATCGGCAAATCCACGACCGCGCGCTCAAGGTGTCACAGAGACTGACGCGCGACGGCATCAAGCTCGGCGACCGGGTCGCCACCATCGCCTGGAACACCGGCCGCCATCTCGAGGTGTGGTACGGCATTATGGGAATCGGCGCGATCTGTCACACGGTCAATCCGCGCCTGTTCCCGGAGCAGATCGCCTGGATCGTCAACCACGCCCAGGACCGCATCGTCATCACCGACCTGACCTTCGTGCCGCTGCTGGAAAAGCTCGCCGACAAGCTGCCGAGCGTCGAGCGCTACGTGGTGCTCACCGACGCCGCGCACATGCCGGAGACGACGCTGAAGAACGCGGTCGCCTATGAGTCGTGGATCGGCGAGGCCGATGGCGATTTCACCTGGGGGACGTTCGACGAGAACACCGCGGCCGCGATGTGCTACACGTCCGGCACCACCGGCGACCCGAAGGGCGTGCTGTATTCGCATCGGTCCAACGTGTTGCATGCGTTGATGGCCAATTCCCGGGATTCGCTCGGCACCTCTGCCGCAGATACAATGCTTCCGGTGGTTCCGCTGTTCCATGCCAACAGCTGGGGCATCGCATTCTCCGCGCCCTCGATGGGCACCAAGCTGGTGATGCCCGGGCCGAAGCTCGACGGCGCCTCGGTCTACGAACTGCTCGACACCGAGAAGGTGACCTATACCGCCGGCGTGCCGACGGTGTGGCTGATGCTGCTGCAGCACATGCAGGCGCACAAGCTCACCCTGCCGCATCTGAAGATGGTGGTGTGCGGCGGCTCGGCGATGCCGCGCTCGATGATCCAGGCGTTCCTCGACATGGGCATCGGCGTGCGCCACGCCTGGGGCATGACCGAGATGAGCCCGATCGGCACGCTCGCGACGTTGAAGCCGCCGTTCCTCGATGCCGCGGGTGACGCCAAGCTCGACATCCTGCAGACCCAGGGCTTCCCACCGTTCGGCGTCGAGATGAAGATCACCGACGATGCCGGCGGTGAGCTGCCGTGGGACGGCAAGACCTTCGGCCGACTCAAGGTGTCGGGTCCCGCGGTGTCGAAGGCCTACTACAAGGTCGACACCAACATCCTCGACGGCGAAGGCTTCTTCGACACCGGCGACGTCGCGACCATCGACGCTCATGGCTTCATGCGCATCACCGACCGCTCCAAGGACGTCATTAAGTCCGGCGGCGAGTGGATCTCCTCGATCGACCTGGAGAATCTCGCAGTCGGCCATCCGGCCGTGGCGGAAGCCGCGGTGATCGGCGTCTATCATCCGAAATGGGACGAGCGGCCGCTTCTGATCGTGCAGCTCAAGCAGGGCCAGAACGCGACGCGCGAGGACATCCTGAAATACATGGAAGGCAAGATCGCGAAGTGGTGGATGCCCGATGACGTCGCCTTCGTCGACGGCATCCCGCACACCGCGACCGGCAAGATCCTGAAGACGGCGCTGCGCGACCAGTTCAAGGCGTATCGCTTCCCGAATGCGGCCGCCTGAGGCCCTGCGCCGGACGTAACACCAACGGCCCCTCCAGAAATGGCGGGGCCGTTTTCCATTCGGCCGATCCCTCGGCCGCGATCAGGTGGGAGGTCGCGCCTCTGGGATGTGCCGGGACGTTCATGAAGCTCAAGGGTGCTGGCAAAGCCCTTGAATTTGCGCCATCCCCATGGTCTCAAGAGACGGCGGCGGCGATCGACGCCGATGGCCCAACCCGGCAGTTCCTGACACGATGGCCCGCAGGTTTCACGCCCCTTATCTGTCGGAGCCGACCTCCAGCCTCGCGACCTGGACCCGCAATCTGGCGGTGTTCTCTGTCGTCGCCGTGTTGGTCTCGATCCTGATCCTGCGCTTCGACTTTCTCGAGATGAAGCCGGCGTTGGCGACGTTCTTCGGCGCGCTGGGCCTTGCCGTGCTGTCGATCCTGCTCGGGCTGGCCGCCTTCGTCGCGATCTGGCGCAACGGCAGCCGCGGCATGAGCCGGGTGCTGCTCGCCTTCCTGATTGACGCCGTGGTGCTGGCCTATCCGGCCTATCTCGCGCTCCAATACCGCAAGCTGCCGAAGATCTACGACATCACCACCGACCCGATCGATCCGCCGCGCTTCGAGGCGCTGGCGCCGTTGCGCAACGGCGACGGCACCAACACGGCGGTCTATGCCGGGCTGTATTCGGCCGAGCAGCAGCAGAAGTTCTATCCCGACATCGAGCCGGTGCAGATCGAGCTGCCGCCGGATCGCGCCTACGCGATCGCGCTGAAGCTGGTCAATCGCCGCAAATGGTTCGTGGTCGACGAGCGCGCGCCGCAGCCGCCACGCCGGGTCGGCCGCATCGAGGCCGTCGCCCGCACGCCGATCATGGGCTTCCGCGAGGACATCTCGATCCGCATCCAGCCGGACGGCGAGGACTCCCGCATCGATGTCCGCTCCGCCTCGCGCTATTTCGAGTCCGACATTGGCAGCAACGCCGCGCGCGTGACCAAGCTGATCGAGGATCTCTCGAATGCCGGCGAGGCCGAGGCCCAGAAGCCGGTGAAGAAGGTGACGCCGCCGCCGGTGGCGGCAAAGGGCAATGCCAAGACGGTGAAGAAGTGAAATGGGCGAATGGGGAGTAGCGAAATAGGGACTGACGCGCGATTCGATCGCCCCTCTTCCCTCATCGCTACTCCCTATTCGCCATTCGCTACTTCATCCGATACGTCCCCCCGATCACCGGATCTCCCTCCGTCGCGACCACGCCGCGAGCGACCAGGTCTTCGAGATGCGCCAGCACGGAATAGCCGGCGGCCGTGGTGAGCCGCGGGTCGATGCCGATATAGATGGCGCGGACCATGGTGGGGATGTCGGCCTCGCCCTTGGCGAGGCGATGCAGGATC
The DNA here is from genome assembly GCF_051167855.1 of Bradyrhizobium sp. HKCCYLRH3099. Taxonomy (NCBI): domain Bacteria; kingdom Pseudomonadati; phylum Pseudomonadota; class Alphaproteobacteria; order Hyphomicrobiales; family Nitrobacteraceae; genus Bradyrhizobium; species Bradyrhizobium sp. HKCCYLRH3099. The sequence continues at coordinate 103,063 of NZ_JBNPTW010000015.1, read as the reverse complement.
GACGCCTCGCGCGCCTGGCGGTGGCGCATCAGGAAGCGCGTGTAGCGCGGGCCTTCGGGGATCTCGGGGCCGTGGCCTGAGAAGTACAATTCCTCCGGCCTTGCCGCGAGCCGCTCCAGCGAGGCCATGTAGTCGACCATCGAGCCGTCCGGCGGCGCGACGATCGAGGTCGCCCAGCCCATCACGTGATCGCCGACAAAGGTCGTGCTGCGCTCGCCCCAGGCGAAGGCGAGATGGTTCGCGGTATGACCGGGCGTCGCGACCGCCTCCAACTGCCAGCCCTGCCCTTCGATCACGTCGCCATCGGCGACGGTGACGTCAGGCGCGAAGTCGCGGTCGACGCCGGACTCCGGGCTGTGCTTCTCGCTCTCATAGCGGGGCCGCGAGGCGCGATGCGGCCCCTCGGCATAGACGGTGGCGCCGGTCGCGGCCTTGAGGCGCCCAGTGTTCGGCGAGTGGTCGCGATGCGTATGGGTGACGATGATATGCGTCACCGTCTCACCCCTGACAGCGTCGAGCAGCGCCTGCGCATGCGCCTCGTTGTCCGGGCCGGGATCGATGATCGCGACGTTCCCGGTGCCTACGATGTAGCTGACCGTGCCGGTGAAGGTGAACGGGCTCGGATTGTTGCAGAGGACGCGGCGAATGCCAGGACGCACCTCATCGACGACGCCCGCGACGAGCGGGAAGTTGCGGTTGAACGGAACGTCGTCATTGTCGGCCATGGCGTGCTCGTCGCTTGGTTACTCCGTCATGCCCGGGCTTGACCCGGGCATCCACGCTTTCGTGCCCCGCTAAGACGTGGATAGCCGGGACGAGCCCGGCCATGACGACGGCTTACAGCGCTCCGTCCTAATCAGAAGAACGCCTGAATGCCCGTGATCGCGCGTCCCAGGATCAGGGCGTGCACGTCGTGGGTGCCTTCGTAGGTGTTGACCGTCTCGAGGTTGGAGACGTGGCGCATCACCTGGTACTCGATCTGGATGCCGTTGCCGCCGTGCATGTCGCGGGACACGCGGGCGATGTCGAGCGCCTTGCCGCAATTGTTGCGCTTGACGATCGAGATCATCTCAGGCGCCATCTTGCCCTCGTCCATCAGCCGGCCGACGCGAAGCGACGCCTGCAGGCCGAGCGCGATCTCGGTCTCCATGTCGGCGAGCTTCTTCTGCACCAGCTGGGTGGCGGCGAGCGGACGGCCGAACTGCTTGCGGTCGAGCGTGTACTGGCGGGCGCGATGCATGCAGTCCTCGGCGGCGCCGAGCACGCCCCAGGAGATGCCGTAGCGGGCGCGGTTGAGGCAGCCGAACGGGCCCTTGAGGCCGGACACGTTGGGCAGCAGCGCATCTTCCGGCACCACGACGCCGTCCATCACGACCTCGCCGGTGATCGAGGCGCGCAGCGAGAGCTTGCCGCCGATCTTTGGCGCCGACAGGCCCTTCATGCCCTTCTCAAGGATGAAGCCGCGGATCTGGTTGTCATGCGCGGCCGACTTGGCCCACACCACGAACACGTCGGCGATCGGCGCGTTCGAGATCCACATCTTGCTGCCGGTCAGGCGATAGCCGTCGGCGACCTTTTCCGCGCGGGTCTTCATGCCCGCGGGATCAGAGCCGGCGTCCGGCTCGGTCAGGCCGAAGCAGCCGACCCATTCTCCGCTGGCGAGCTTCGGGAGATATTTCTTGCGCTGGTTCTCGTCGCCGTAAGCATAGATCGGATACATCACCAGCGACGACTGCACCGAGTTCATCGAGCGGTAGCCGGAATCGACGCGCTCGATTTCGCGCGCGACGAGGCCATAGGCGACGTAGCTCGCATTGGCGCAGCCATATTCCTCCGGCAGCGTGATGCCGATCAGGCCGAGCTCGCCCATCTCGTTGAAGATCTCGCGATCGGTCTTCTCTTCGAGATAGGCCTTGGTCACGCGCGGCAGCAGCTTGTCCTGGGCATAGGCGCGCGCGGTGTCACGTACCATGCGCTCGTCTTCGGTCAGTTGCTCGTCCAGCAGGAAGGGATCGTCCCACTGGAAGCTCGACTGGGCCGGCTTGTCCTTTGCCTGAGGGCGCGCGCTCATGAATGGTCCTTTCGCGTCTTGCTGCGCACGGGTCGCAGCGGTTGAGAGGTTAAATCCTGGAAGTTCAGCCTTCAAGCCGCTCATTCGCGACGATCTCGATGCCGAAACCCGACAGGCCCTTGTAGTCATGGGCCGACGAGGTCAGGTTCCGGATCGACGTCACGCCGAGATCGCGCAGGATCTGCGCGCCGACGCCGACCTCGCGCCACTGACGATGGCGATCGGCCTCCGCGGTATGCGGCTCCGTGACGGGCTCGACCGGAACACCGGCCGCACCGTCACGCAGGTAGATCAGCACGCCGCGACCGGCCTGCTTGAAGTGCTGCAGCACCGCTTGAATACGCTGCGGACCCGCGATCAGATCCTTCACGATGTTGGGCTTGTGCAAGCGCGTCAGCACGTTCCTGCCGTCGCCGATGCCGTTGTAGACGAAGGCGGCGTGGGTGATCGGATCGAACGGCGAGCGATAGGCAAAGCCCTGCAGCGGCCCGATCGGGCTCTCGGTCGTGAACGTCGAGACGCGCTCGATCAGCTTCTCGCGCGCCTGCCGGTAGGAGATCAGATCGGCGATCGTGACGTGCTTGAGATTGTGAGCGGCGGCGAAGCGGACGACCTGCTCGCCCTTCATCACGGTGCCGTCGTCGTTCATCAACTCCGAGATGACGCCGACCGGCGGCAACCCCGAGAGCTTGCAGAGATCGACCGCCGCCTCGGTATGGCCCGAGCGCAGCAGCACGCCGCCGTCGCGCGCGATCAGCGGGAAGATGTGGCCGGGGCGCGCGAAATCATTGGCGCCGGCATTGGGATTGGCGAGCGCGCGGCAGCAGGACGCGCGCTCCTCGGCGGAGATGCCGGTGCCGCCGTCCGGCTTGTAATCGATCGAGACCGTGAACGCCGTGGTGTGGTTGGAATCGTTGTGCGCGACCATCGGATCGAGCCGCAGCCGTCGCGCGTCATCGGCCGTGATCGGCGCGCAGACGATGCCGGAGGTGTGGCGGATGATGAACGCCATCTTGTCGGGCGTGCAGAGCGAGGCCGCGACGATCAGATCGCCCTCGCCCTCGCGATCGTCATCGTCGGTCACGACGACCATCTCGCCCTTGGCGAAGGCGTGCAGAACTTCCTGGATCGAGTCGGCCATTGCAAAGTCTCGCTGCTTTTTCCGGGGGCTGCTTTAACCGGGATCGCAGGCGCGCGCCAGAGCAGCGGAACCGCCGCTCGAAGGTCGCCTTCCCCGGGAAAAGAACTTGCCCTGCCGGGACAAGCACCCTGGTATCTGTTTAAAGTCGCGCCAATTCGAGAACAAGGGAGCCGCGCCTCATGGCCGCATTCGATTTTGCACCGCTCCTGGCGGCAGGCCTGCCGGCGCCGGCCGCACGCTGGACGGGGCTGGCCAAGTACAGCTTCGTCGGCGGCAACAATGACGCCGATGCTGTCCCTGTGGAAGGCTTGCGCGCAGCCGCCGATGCCGTGCTCGCCCGCGAGGGCCGCTCACTCGCCACCTATGGCCTCGCGCATGGGCCGCAAGGCTACCGGCCGCTGCGCGATTTCCTGGCCGCCAAGCTGACGCGCGATGCCGGCATGTCGGCCCGTGCTGATGACATCATGATCCTCTCGGGCTCGCTGCAGGGACTGGATCTCGTCAACCAGGCGCTGCTGGCGCCGGGCGACACCGTGCTCGTCGAGCAGGACAATTACCAGGGCACGCTGACGCGGCTGGCGCGGATCGGTGCCAAGCCGATCGGCATCCCGCTCGACCGGGACGGCATGCGAACGGACGTGCTGGCGACGGTCCTGGCCGATCTCAAGGATCGCGGCATCCGGCCGAAATACATTTATACCATTCCGACGGTGCAGAACCCGACCGGCACCATCATGCCGGAGAACCGGCGCGCCGAGCTGCTGTGGCTGTCACGCGCCTATGGCGTGCCGGTGTTCGAGGACGACTGCTATGCCGACCTGATCTGGGACGGTCAGCGGCCGCGCGCGATCCATGGCATGTCGGATCATGGTGGCGTGATCCATCTCGGTTCGTTCTCCAAATCGGTCGCTCCCGCGCTCCGCGTCGGCTTCCTGGTCGCGCCGTGGGAAATCATGTCGGTGCTGCTCGCGCTGAAGACCGACGCCGGCTCGGGCGCGCTGGAGCAGATGGTGCTGGCGGAATATTGCAAACAGCACTTCACAACGCATGTCCCGCAACTCGTGCGCGGGCTGCGCGCCAAGCTCGACACGCTCATGGAGGCGCTCAACGCCGAGTTCGGCACATCAGCCGAGTTCGAGGCGCCGAAGGGCGGCATCTTCCTCTGGGTCAAGCTGCCGGACCAGGTCGATGCGATGAAGCTGTCGCAGGCCGCGCTGAAGCGCGGCGTGTCGATCAATCCGGGACCGGAATGGTCGACCGACGCCGCGCATGCACGGAGCCGGCTGCGGCTCTGCTTCGCCAGCCCCTCACATCAGGAGATCCGCGAGGGCATCGCCGTATTGGCCGAGGTCTGCCATCAGGAATTCGGCGTGCCCACGCGGTCGGCCAATGTAGAGCGCGGCTGAGCGCACTGGTCACCGCACCGAGAACGGCGACTGGTACGGCCGCCCGAACGGCACACCGTTGACCACGGTCTGCACCGGCTTCAGTTGCAGCTTACCGTCACGCTTGTTGCCGCGCGTGTCGACGAAGGTGACAGGGCCTTCGACCAGATCGACGATCGCAAGGTCCGCCGGGGCGCCGACTTGCAAGGTGCCGAGCTTGGGCGTCCGGCCGATGATCTTGGCCGGCGCCGAGGTCGCCATGCTGACCACCTGCTCCAGCGAGAAGCCCATCGCCAGGAACTTGCCCATGACGTTGGGCAGGAACGGCATGCCCGGCGTGTTGCCGGAGAAGACGTGGATGTCGGAGGAGATCGTGTCCGGGGCGCAGCCGCCGGGGATCGCGACCTCCGCCACCGTGTAGTCGAAGCTGCCGCCGCCATGGCCGACGTCGAACAGCACGCCGCGCTGCTTGGCTGCGAGCGCCGCCGGCAACAGCTTGCCGCCCTGCACGATGTTGGTGAAGGCGCCGCCGATATTCGGAGCGCCGGAATAGGCGTGAGTGAGGACATCGCCGGGCCGGAGCAGATCGAGAATCTGCGACATCAGCTCGGCGGTTTCGACGCCGCCGATATGCACCATCATCCGCGCCGGCCAGCCGCACAGCTCGCAGGCCTTGATGCCGCGCTTCAACGGCTCGAGACCATGCTTGAAGATCACGTTCTCCGACATCCGCACCTTCACGCCGAGCAGGAAGTCCGGGTTCTCGGCCAGCGCCATCGCGCAGGCATCCACCTGCGCATTATCAATGTTGTAGAGCTCCGCCACCGGAAATGCCGACAGACCGTTGTTGGCGATGTGGACGAAGGCATAGATGCGGGCCCGCGACTGGGCTACGATGAAGCGACGCAGCGCAGCGATATTGTTCACGCCGGCATCACCGGCAGAGACGACCGTCGTGGTCCCCTGGAATTGCACCAATTCGTCCGGCGGAATCCCGATGGCCGAACCATAGGGATAGACGTGGCTGTGAAGGTCGATCAGTCCCGGCATCACCAGCCGGCCGGCGGCGTCGATCGACCGCAGTGCACGCTCGGCCGGTATGTCGGTCTCGATCGCCTCGACGACGCCCCAGCGAATGCCAATGTCGCGCTTGCCCCGCAGCGACTGGCTGGGATCGATGACGTCGCCGCCCTTGATCACCAGGTCGAACTTGTCGGCGGGCCCCATCGCGGCATGAGCCGGACCTGATACGGCGGCCAACGCGGCCGCTCCGGACGACAACAGGAATTTGCGGCGCGACAACGCTGGCATGATCAGCCTCCCCCATGTCTGTTTGTAGTTGCAGGCAGCATGCGCCTGGTCCGCGCCCCCAGCAAGGCTGACGCGCAAAAAATGAGACTTTGTGCCAATACATGTGCTGCTTTGCGTCGTTGACGCAGCGCATTAGGATGCGGCGGCAGTCATCCCTGCGAGACCGCATGTCCCAGATCGTCCGCACTCTCCTCGCGACCATCCTTGTCACGTGCTTCGCCGCCGCCGCTTCGGCGGACGAGACTGTCGACGTCGCACGCGCCTGGGGTCTGATCGGGACGTGGGCGGCCGACTGCAGCGCGCCTGCGGTCAAGGGCCGTGGCGCGATCATTTCCTACGAAGTCACGCCGGATGGCCGCTTGATCTATCGCCGCGACCACGATCCGTCCGATGTGAACGCAGTCACCAAGGCACGCATCGACCCCGATCAAACGCTGGTGCTGTTGATCATGCTGCCCAAGGCAAAGCAGACGCGAGAGAACGGAATCGTCCGGACATCCGACGGCGGCATCCGCTCGCTGTTCAATCGCGGTGAGGACAATAGCTACACCATCCGTGACGGCCGCTTCGTCGCCAACGGCAATCCGACGCCGGTTCTCGGGAGGTGCGGCTGACGCCGCTTGGCCGAAGCTTCGACCGCCGCCGGCGCCGTGGCCGCAAATCCAAATCTTAACGTGCGTTCAGCAACTTCGCCGAAGTTCCTGCGGAACGTTATCGCACACTTCAAGTTGACCTCGCGCAATTCATCCTGGAGGACAACATGAAGAAGCTCGCTCTTGCACTCGCCTCGCTGTCGGTCATTGCTCTCGCGGCGCCGTCGATCGCCAACGCCGAGACCGTGATCATCAAGCGCGGCGGCCACCATCACGGCTGGGACCGTTCGCGCGCCGAATACCGCATGCATCGCCACTATGGGCCCCGCTATGTCCGGCCCTATCACCGCCATCACGACCGCACGGTGGTCATCAAGCGCTACTGATCTGCTGCGCAGACAAGGAAATGGCCCCGGGAGGGGCCATTTTTCTGCAGGCAATCAGCGTGGATCTTCAGCGATCCCACTCCGGCGCGAAGCCGGGATTGACGAAGCGCTTGTCCTTCGGAAGCGCCGCAATCGTCTTGCGGTCCTCGCCGTCGAGTTGAACCTTCATCGCATCCCAATTGGCCTGCTGGCTTTCCTTGCGGCCGGCCTTGGGGATGGCCGCCACGTGGTCCTGATCCAGCAGCCACTTCAGCGCCACCTGCGCGGCGCTTGCGCCGTGCTTGCGGCCGATCGCGGCCAGCGTCTCGTCGGCCGCCGCGCGGCCCTGCGCCAGCGGACAATAGGCGACCAGCGGGATCGATTTGCTGGCCATGTAGGCCATCAGCTTCGACTGGTCGAGCATGACGTGATACTCGACCTGATTGCATGCCACCGGCGCCTGGATGTCCTCGACCGCCTGCCGCAGCAGCGCGACCGTGAAATTGGCCACGCCGATCGAACGGGTGCGCCCCTCCTCCTTGAGCCTCACAAGCGTCTCCAGCGCAGCCGGAAGATTCATTCCCTTGGCCGGCCAATGGATGAGGTAGAGATCGACGAAGTCCAGCCTGAGCTTCTTCAAGCTCGTGTCGAACGCACGACGGATCGCGTCCGGCGCGAGGTTTTCCGGCCAGACCTTTGTCGTGACATGCAATTCGGCGCGCGGCACGTAGGCTGCTGCCAGCGCCGCTCCGATCGCGTCCTCGTTGGCATACATCTCGGCGGTGTCGATGTGGCGATAGCCGAGCGCCAGCGCGCTCTCGACCGCTTCGCGGCATACGGTCCCCTGCATGCGAAACGTGCCGAGCCCGAGCTTGGGCAGACGGATCCCCTGGGTTTCGATGACGTTCATGGACTCTCCTGGACAGCGGTCGGATCACCGGCGCGGACACCGGCGACGGCGTCGATCAAACTAGATCTTGGCGGAATGCGCTCAGTCTGCGCGCGCTGCGCTTGCAAGTTCAAGCGAACCGGCCGCCGAGCTCAATCAAGATATCGGCAGATCGGTTCCGGAGTTCGGGGAGACCCTGACGGCAAGCGCCGTTCAGCGCCAGTTGCAGATGCCGCCGCTGCCGGGCTTGCACGGCCAGGTCTGAATGCGCGTATCCATCGCCTGCGCGTCGAGGGGGTTGCTGCGGCGCTGCGCGAGCTTGGCGCGCGCGGCGCCGCGCGGCCGCTCCGCCACTTTCGCCGCGCGACCTCGCCGCGTCGACGCGGCATGCGGGGTCACCGCCCCGACATCAGCCTCACCGGCCGAACGCGAGGCCAGCGCTGGGCGATCGGTCCGGGCCTCGATCGGAACGGGCTCGAAATGCGCTTCGGGGCCGAGCGGTTCAGGCGACAACACGGCCTTGGACAGATCAAGCCGCAGGAAGTCGCCGCGCTGATACGGAGTCGCGACGGTCTGGCTGGCCGTGAGCAACACGGCGCATGTGATTGTGCCGATCAAACCTCTCGTGACCATCCCCGTCCTCCGTCGTCCCGCGCGACCTCAATCGCGCGCCCCTGCTGCGAGATCCCTGTGTGTGCGGGCGATGGTCCGATGGCTCGGCGGTCCCATTCGCACATCTTGATGTTCGTTGATCGACCGTTATCAGTTCGGAGAAAAAGCTCCGGATCAGCCAGTCGTTGCGAAGATCATAGCCAAAGTTCCGTCCGCGTCTCTCATGTAGGACACACGAGCGCCATGTCCAGGCCCAAAACCGCGAGTCACGGTTACCGCTGTGCACGGCACTGGGCGCAAGCCAAATCCGTCGTATTCGACATAAGTCATACTAATCAGACGGCGCGATCTCCACGCGAAAGTGCAGCGTTTCCGCCGCCCCCGGAGCGATGTGCATCACACCGGGCTTCCTCGCGAAATCCCCATCGAACTCCATTGGACTCGCAAAGCCGCGCCAGGGCTCGATGCACAGGAACGGGGCGCCTCCGGGCTTCGACCAGATGCCGAGCTGTCGAAAATTAGCCCATGATAGTTCCAGCGAAGGTCCCTTGGTTCCGATCAAGCGAACCGAGCGACTGGCCAATTGATCGAGGATGATCGCATCCTCCTCGAATAGGCTTTCGTTCAATGAAAGAACGCGCCCTTCGATCGGCAATGGCTCGGGGCGCGCGCGCAGCAAGCCGCCCGTCAGACGCCGGATCGGCGCCGGCTCCGGTTCGGCAAAGATCAGGCGATAGCTCTCCTTCGGTTCGCCCGGGAGCAGAGGCCAGTTGAACGCCGGATGGGCGCCGAACGAGGCCGGCAATTCCTCCGCGCCGGGGTTCGCGATGTCGACCTGCATCTCCAGCGCGTCGGCCGTGATCCGGTAGGTCAATGTCAGGCTGAAGGCGAACGGGTAGCGGTCGCGGGTGGTCTCATCATCGGTCAGTCGGAGCATGCAGGCGTCGGCGCTGCGCTCCAGCCAGATGAATCGCAGGTCTCGGGCGAAGCCGTGCTGCGTCATGGGATAGGAGCGGCCGCGATGATGCAGTCGGTCGTCCTTCAGGCGGCCGACGATCGGAAACAGCCAGGGAGCATGGCGCGGCCAGGCGGGTCCCGCCTGCCAGAGCAGTTCCAGGCCCTCGGGCGTCTTCAGCGAGCACAGCTCGGCGCCGCCGGCCTTGATGGTGGCGGCGATGCCGCCGGCGCTGATCGTATGGAGGTCGTCGCTCATGTCGCAGCATCCGTGCCGGGAGATCCCGACGGGTGATGCCGGATTGGAGCGACGACGTCCAGAGCTTGTCCCGATCAGCGTTCGCCGACAAGCAGCCGGTAGCGGACCTGATCGAGAATGACGGCGAGCACCAGGAGCGAACCGAGCAGCACCATCTGCATGTAGGAGCCGATCTGCGCGATGTTCATGCCGTTCTGCAGCAGCACGATGAAGAAGCCGCCGAGCACGACGTTCTCGACCCGGCCGATGCCGCCATGCAGCGAGACGCCGGCGATGACGCAGGCCGCGATCGATTCCAGCGCAATGGTGCCGCCGAGATTGGTCTCGCCGGAGCCGACCCGCGCGGTCAGCAGCAGGCCCGCGACCGAGGCGAGCAGCGCGCACATGATATAGGCGATGAACAGCACCTTGGTGGTGTTGACGCCCGAGAGCCGCGCCGCCTTGACGTTGCCACCGACCGCCTGGATGTGCTTGCCGAGCCGGGTGCGGTTCATCACCAGCCAGATTGTAGTGGCGGCGACGATCGCGACCAGGACGGGAACGGGAACGTCGAACACACGGCCGAAGCCGAGGATATCGCCGAACTCGTAGGGCACGCCGGACACCGGCACGCCGCCGGTGAGAAACAGCGCGATGCCGGCGCCGACCGACTGCACGCCCAGCGTCATGATGAAGGGCGAGACGCCGAACACGGCAATGCCGAGTCCATTGATGCTGCCGATCACGAGCGCCGCCGCAAGCCCGGCGCAGCAGCCGAGCACGATCACCAGCCAGAGCAGGTCCGGCGGCAGGATGTGCGACAGGCTCACCATCGCGAGCGCCGAGACCACCGAGGTCAGCGCGATCGCGGTGCCGACCGACAGGTCGAAGCCGCCGGTGACCAGCGCCAGCATCTGCCCCAGCGAGACCAGGATGAGATAGACGGATTGCCGCGCGACATTGGTGAGGTTCTGCAGCGCCAGGAATTCCTTGGACACCAGCGAGAACGCGATCAGGGTGGCGGCCAGGAAGAACGGCAGCACGCCGACGCGCAGGAACAGCGCGCGCAGACCTTTGAGCAGCGCATTGGCGCGGCGCGGCGCGGCCGTGTCCTCGGCGATTGTCGTCGTTGGCATGCTCACGCCGAGCCCTCCGTTTCAGCAAAGAAATGTTTCAGGACGTTCTCTTCCGCGATCGCATCGCCGGACAGTTCGGCCGCGATACGGCCCTTGGCGAACACCAGCAGCCGATGCGACAGGTTCATCACCTCCGGCAGGTCGGAGGAAATCACGACGACGGCCTTGCCGGATTCGGCGATGTCCTTGATGAGCTGGTACAGCGCCATGCGTGTGCCCATGTCGACGCCGACCGTCGGCTCGTCGAAGATGTAGACGTCGCGGTCGTCACCGAAACCCTTGCCGAACAGCACCTTCTGCTGGTTGCCGCCGGACAGTTTCGACACAGCGCGATCCATCGCGCCCTTGGCGATGCCGACCTTGTCGCCGATCGCATCCGTCAGCGCGCGGCTGCGGCGCGGCCCCACGAAGCCGAGCGGACCCGCAACGTCGTCGCGGTCGAGCAGGCTGAGCTCGATGTTGCCGCGGGCGCTCGCGGTCATCTGCAGGCCCTCGCTCTTGCGGTCCGACGGCAGGAAGAACACGCCGTCCTTGAGCAGCGCGCGCGTCGAGGCGCCGGTGACGTCGCGGCCCTTCAAGGTCACCTTGCCGGCCTGCAATGGCTGCAATCCGATCGCCGCGCGCCAGATCCGCGATTTGCCGCTGCCGACGAGGCCAGCGCAGCCGAGCACCTCGCCGGCGCGCACCTCAAGGCTTGCGCCATGGACGCCCGCGGTGCGGATGCCCTCCAGCGTCATGACCACGGCGCCATCGGTGCGACGCGCGATCTTCGGATAGACCTGGTCGACCGCGCGCCCCGTCATCAGCTCGATCAATTCGCGCTCCGAAGTGTCGCGTGCAGACACCGTGGCGATCAGCCGGCCGTCGCGCAGGATCGAGATGCGGTCGGCGATCTCTTGGAATTCCTGGATCCGGTGCGAAATATAGATGATGCCCACGCCCGACGCAGCCGCCTTGCCGATGAAGCCGAACAGACGCTCGGTCTCGCGCTCGGTGAGCGAGGCCGTCGGCTCGTCGAGGATCAGCACGCGGGCATTGGACAAGAACGCCTTGGCGATCTCCACCATCTGCTGCTGCGCACGCGACAGGCTGGACGCGGGACGCGTCACGTCGATGTCGAAATCGAGCTCGGCAAACAGTTTGCGCGCGCCGGCCAGCATGGCGCGGCGATCCGTCAGCGGCCCGCGCATCAGCTCGCGCCCGAGATAGAGATTCTCGAACACCGGCAAGGTGGGCACCAGCGAGAATTCCTGGAACACGGTGCCGATGCCGGCCTTGGCCGCGTCGTGCACCGAATGAAAGCTCACCTCACGCCCAGCGATGCTGATCGAGCCGGTCGTGGGCCGGAATACACCGGAGAGAATGGAGATCAAGGTCGACTTGCCGGCGCCGTTCTCGCCGAACAGCACATGCACCTCGCCGCGCTCGACCTTGAGATGGACGCCGCTGAGCGCCTTGACGCCGGGAAACTCCTTGGTGATCCCGGTCATCTCGACCAGCGGTGCAGCCACATTGCTCATCGCCTGCCCCCTGCGATGCGGCCCTGCCCCGTCAGGGAGCGAAGGCAGAGCCGCATCTTTTTCCCCGCTTAGTTGAAGACGGGTTTGAAGCCGTCCGGGGGAAGGATGTTCGCCGGCGGCACCTTGCCGATATTGGCGGAGTCGACCACGAAGATCTTCGGACCGACGTGCTTCACGTAGTCCTTGCCTTCGAGGATGCGCACGGCCTGGTCGACCGCGATGCGGCCCTGGATGACCATGGAGTCCGCCGGCGCCGCCAGGATCAGGCCGCGCTTGATGCCCTCATAGACGCCGGGCGTCATGTAGAAGGCGAGCAGGTCGACCTTGCCCTTCAGCCCGCGCTCGCGGATCAGGCCCTGCGCCGCCTCGGCGGTCACCGCCGTACCGGCGACGTAGCGGATGTTGGGCGCAGCCTGTAGCGCGTCCTCGACCAGCTTGGCCTGCACCTCCTTGCCGGTGTCGCCATATTTCGGCTCCAGCACCTTGATCGCCGAGCCCTTCACCGCGTCCATGAAGCCCTTGTTGGCGGCCTCGACCCAGCCGGCGCCGGCCGGGCCCGGGAACCAGCCGACCACGACCTCGGGCGTGCCGGCCGGATGCTTCTTGGCCAGATAGCTGCCGGTCTCCGCGCCCATCGTGTAGAACGACACCAGCGACTTGGCCGAAATATCCGGCGAGGAGATGCCGTTGACGAGGTCGATCACCGGGATCTTCTTCTTGGCGATCTCGCCGATCACCTTGTTCAAGCCATCGGCCGAGATCGCGCCGATGATGACCGCATCAGTGCCCGACGCGACGCAGTCCTCGATCTGCGAGATCTGCTTGTTCAGCTCGGTGTAGCCGCCGGCCTCGACCAGGTTCATCTTGACGCCGAGGCGCTTCGCCTCCTCCGCGACGCCATAGTCGACGCCGAGCCAATAGGCGTCCTTCATGTGCGGGAACGAGACGCACAGCTTCCACGGCTTGGAGGCCTTCTCCAGCGGGACATACTTGACGTCCCACGGCTTGCCGTCGGCCGCGAACGGCGGATCGATCTTCGATGCATCATAGGGAAACCAGTCGGCGGCGTGGGCGCCGCCCGACAGCACCAGCGCCGAGGACGCCAGGAGAACACGAACCAAACTCTTCATTGAACTACCCCTTTGTCATTCAGTCTTGGAAACCCGGCATCGGCCGTCCCGCACCGAAGTGCGGTCAGGCCAATGCCGCCCGGATCTTCTGCAGAAGAGCTTTGCGATCGGCGCGCGCGGCGAGCGCGCCATCCATGTCGATCTCGACGAAACGCGTCGGCATGTTCGGCTGCAATTGGCCGATCAGGTCCATGTCGGCCGAGATGACCGTGCCGACCATGAAGTAGCCGCCGCCGGAGACGGCATCGCGATGCAGGATGATCGGCTCCTTGCCGCCGGGCACCTGGATCGAGCCGTAGGGATAGCAACTATCGACGATGTTGGAGGGATCGGAGCCCGCCCCGAACGGCTGCTCGCGCTCGACGAATTTCAGCGCCTGGCCCCCGCGGAAGCGATAGCCCATGCGGTCGGCCTCGGGCGCGACCTTCCACTGATCGGCAAAGAAGCTCTGCTGCGACTCCGGCAGGATGCGATGCCAGTACAGGCCGGGCAATACGCGCAGCTCGGCGGGATGACCCGGCTTACGGCGAAGGACCTCGGGGACACTCGCGCCCGCCTTGCCGCTCGTGGCAGCTCCGACCGGTAACTCGTCGCCCGCCGCGATGGCGCGCCCCTTGAAGCCGCCGAGCGCACCGATCGGATAGGTCGAGCGGCTGCCGAGCGCGAGCGGCACGTCGATGCCGCCTGAGACGGCGATGATGATGCGCGCGCCGCTCTTCAGATAGTCGAAGCTGAGCACCTGCCCGGCCTTCACCTCCAGCGCGGTCCAGCCCGGCTGCTCGACGCCGTCGAGCTTGATCGGCATCTCGGCCCCGGTGACGGCGATGCGCGCAGGCGCGGTGAATTCCAACTGCGGGCCGATGAAGACGGCTTCCAGACAGGCTGCGCCCTCGTCATTGCCGACGAGCATGTTTGCCGCGCGTAGTGCGAGCCGATCCATCGCGCCGCCGACGGGAATGCCGAGATGGAAATAGCCGGGGCGGCCGAGGTCCTGCACGGTGGTCGACAGGCCCGGATGAAGCACCTTGATGGTCATGCCAGCGCTCCCTGAAGCTTGGCGTTGTAGCCGGTCATGTCCTTCTGGAAATCGCGGAAGTCGAAGGTGACGTCGCGAATGATGGGCGCGAAGCGGCCGGACGCGACCTCGCCCAGCGCGTGATCATATTCGTCCTGCTGGATCGGCTTGAACTTGACGATGTCGCCGGGCCGGAAGAACACCATGAAGTCGCGCAGGTATGAGATGCTCTGCTCGGGATCGAAGATCGGCATCGGCGTGATGCCGAACATCTGGTAGCCGCCGGCGCCGCGCACCGAATAGATGCAGGAGAAGCAGCCGCCATGGCCGATCGTCAGCTTCGGCGTGTCGGTGCGCGGGCGCAGATATTTCGGCACCTGGAGCTGCTTGCCCCGCTCGACCATCTGATACATGAACGGCAGGCCGGCGACGAAACCGACCATCGAGACGAACCAGGGCGAGCCGCTATGCGCCTTGATGAAGGCCTCGACATCGGCGAGGCCGTTGACGCGCGCGGCATATTCGAGGTCGGTCGCGGTCGGGTCCTGGTGCCGCTCGCGGAAGCGCATCAAGGTCTCGTGCGTCCAGGGGTCCTGGTAGAACACCGGGATTTCGATGATGCGGGTCTTGATGACCGGCTCGGTCTTCGCCGCCGCGCTCTCGATCCCCTGCACCTCCTTCAGGATATCGTTCGGCTTGATCACATCGGGATCGAACTTGATCTGGAACGAGGCGTTGGCCGGGCAGATCTCCGTGACGCCCTTGATGCCGGCGTCGCGGATCGCATTGGTCATCGACAGGCTCTTGAAGAAGGCATCGAGCGACATCGCCTCGTCGCATTCGACGAAGAGATGCTCGTCCCCCCCGAACGAGTAGCGGGTGGTCATCAGGCGTCCTCCCTGGCGCGGGCCAGCTGCGCGAAATCGGACTCGAGCCATGGCTCGAGAAAGCGGGTATGGGTGCGTCCATCGGCGACGCTGGCATCGCGCGCGAGCGCGGCATGCAGCGGAATGGTCGTGGGGATGCCCGTGATCACGAGGCCGTCGAGCGCCGCGCGCAGCCGGGCCAGGCAGTCGGCGCGGGTCTCGCCGCGCACGATCAGCTTGCCGAGCAGCGAGTCGTAAAACGGCGGCACCGCATAGCCTTCGAACAGCAAGGTATCGAAGCGGATGCCCTCGCCGTCCGGCACGGCGAGCCGCTCGATCGTGCCGGGCGCGGGCATGAAGCCCTTGTGCGGGTCCTCGGCATTGATCCGGCACTCGATCGCGTGGCCCTGGATGCGCACGTCGTCCTGCGTCACAGAGAGCTTGGCGCCGCCGGCAATCTTCAGCATCTCCTGCACCAGGTCGATGCCGGTGATCATCTCGGTGACGGGATGCTCGACCTGGATGCGGGTGTTGACCTCGATGAAGTAGAATTCGTTGGTCGCATCGTCGTAGAGATATTCGACCGTGCCGGCGCCGCTGTAGCCGACAGCGCGGCCGAGCGCGACGGCGCTGGCGCAGAGCCGCTGGCGGACGTCATCCGGCAGCCCCACCGCAGGCGCCTCCTCCCAGACCTTCTGACGCCGTCGCTGCAGCGAGCATTCGCGCTCATAGCAATGCACGACGTTGTCGCCGTCACCGAGGATCTGCACCTCGACATGGCGCGCGCGCTCGATCACCTTCTCGATGTAGAGCCCGCCGTCGCCGAATGCCGCCGCGGCTTCACTGGAGGCCTGTGGAAACTGCCGCGCGAACTCCTCGGCATCGCCGACGATGCGGATGCCTCGCCCGCCGCCGCCGGCGGCCGCCTTGATCATCACGGGAAAGCCGATCCGCGCCGCGATCGCGATGGCCTCATCGAGATTGGTGACGCGGCCGTCGGAGCCCGGCACGGTCGGCACGCCGGCGAGCGCCGCGACCTGGCGCGCCATCACCTTGTCGCCGAGCAGCCGGATCGCCTCAGCGCTCGGGCCGACGAAGACGATGCCGGCCGCGGCCACGGCGTCGGCGAACTCGGCATTCTCGGCGAGGAAGCCGTAGCCGGGATGCACGGCGTCGATCTTGGATGCCTTGGCCGCGTTCACCACGGCCTCGATGTTCAGATAGGATTTCTTCGCCGCCGGCGGCCCGATCTCGACCGTCTCGTCGGCGAGCTGCGCCGCCAGCGACTCCTTGTCCGCGATGCTGTGCGCGAGCACGGTGCGCAGGCCCAGCGCCTTCGCCGCGCGGATGATCCGCACCGCGATCTCGCCCCGGTTGGCGATCAGGACCGAGCGCAAGGTCATGCCTCGACCTCAGCGATCACCTGACCAGCCATAACCGCATCCGCGTCATCGACCGAGAAGCGAATGTTCCTGCCGACAACGCCGGCCTTGACCTCGTGGAACGACTTCATCACTTCGACGAGGCCGATCACGTCGTCAGCAGCGACCGTATCGCCGTCGTTCTTGAACGGCGCGCTCTCCGGCGAGGGCTTGCGATAGAACACGCCAGGCAGCGGGGACTTGATCTCAGTGCTCATGGGTCAGGCTTCGCTTTGCGGTTTCTGGGGAACGATGTCGGACGGCGGCGCGATGCGGATGCCGTTGGCAATCAGCGTCTGGCGCATCGCGCTGGCGATCTCGTAGGCGCCGGGCGTATCCGAGTGGAAGCAGATCGACTCGAATTCGATGTCGATGTCGTCGCCTTCGACGGTGCGGACCTTGCCGGTCTGGCATGCGCGCAGCACCTTGTCGGCGACGCCCTGCGGATCGAGCCTCTTGCCGTGGCGGGTGAAGACGATCGAGCCGGAGCGGTCGTAGTCGCGGTCGGCATAGAACTCGCGGATGACGGGTTGCCCCGCCTCGACGGCGACGCGATAGGTCACCGAAATGTCCATGCAGAACACGAAGGAGTTCGGCGCCACCGTGCGCATCAGCTTGATGAAGGAGCGCGACAGCTGCTCGTTGGCGGCGAGCTCCATGTACAGCGCGCCGTGCGGCTTGACGTGCTGCAAGGTGCCGCCATGGCGGCGGGCGAACTCCCTGATAGCGCCGACCTGGTAGACGATGTCGTTGATCAGTTCGTCGGCCGAGCCGTCGATGCGGCGGCGGCCGAAGCCTTGCAGATCGCGATAGCCGGGATGCGCGCCGATGCCGACGCCGTGCTGGGTGGCGAGCCGCACCGTGGTGTCCATCAGATTGGGGTCGCCGGCATGGAAGCCCGCGGCGATGTTCGCCGAGCTGATCAGCTCCATCAGCTTGGCGTCCTCGGCGTCGCTCAGCCGCCAGGAGCCGAACGCTTCGCCCAGATCGCAATTGATATCGACAGTCTTCAGCGGCACGGATGCTCCCCTCACCTGGCGCCGCTCTTTCGCGCGAGATGGCGGCGGGGCGGCGGAACAGGACGTTAGGGGCACAAAGTCCCATTGAAAATTATTATTGTTGGAAACTCTTTTTCTCTTTTTTAGATTGCCGGTTGAACACGCTTTGCCCGCTGCATCCGGTCAAATAGCTGATAAAATTGACTGAATCATGCCGCCTGTTTGCGGTGCACCGTGCCCAAGGAATATTCGATTTGCTTTTTAAGATGTAAGATGGCTCCATATTCTGATCTTTGAATGGAGAATTGGGTGGCCATCAGCCTGCGCCAGATCCGCTATTTCGTCGCCACCGCCGAGCAGGGCCAGATCACCCAGGCCGCGTCGGCACTGTCGATCTCGCAATCGGCGATCACCACCTCGATCAAGGAGCTTGAGGAGATCGTCGGCGCCGAACTGTTCAACCGCTCGCCGCAGGGTATGGAGCTGACGCCGATCGGGCGGCAGTTCCTGTTTCACGCTTACGATATTCTCAACAAGGTCGAGGAAGCGACCTCGCTGCGCGTGCCGGCCGGCGACGTCGAGGGTAGCCTGACCCTCGCGGCGACCTACACCGTGATCGGCTACTTCCTTCCCAACCATCTCGAGCGGCTGAAGCGGCACTATCCGCGACTCAACATCCAGCTGTTCGAGCTCACGCGCGAGGCGATCGAGGAAGGGCTGCTGTCGAACCGCTACGACATCGCGGTGCTGCTGACGTCGAACGTACAGAATCCCGATCTCACCATGGAGACGCTGATCGGCTCGCGACGGCGGCTCTGGGTGCCATCGAAACACCGGCTGCTGCAGCGCGAATCCGTGTCGTTGCGGGACGTTGCCGACGAGCCCTACATCATGCTGACGGTCGACGAGGCCGCGCACACCTCGCTCAAATACTGGAACAAGACGGCATTCCAACCGAACGTCGTGCTGCGGACGTCCTCGGTGGAAGCCGTGCGCTCGATGGTCGCCAACGGCCAGGGCGTCGCCATCCTCTCCGACATGGTGCTGCGTCCGTGGTCGCTGGAGGGCCGCCGGATCGAGACCATCGTGCTCAGCGATCCCGTTCCGGCGATGGATGTCGGCCTCGCCTGGCGGCGAAACATCGAGTTCACGCCGGCCATGGAGGTGTTCCGCTCCTACTTCCGCCAGGCGTTTTATATTCCGACATTGCGCTAGATGCGGCGGTCGAAGCCGTCTGCAGCGTAGGCAACCCGCGCCTCATCTTCGTGCAAGTCCGCCGCTTGCCGCTCGCATTCATTCGTGTACGAATGACCAAAACCGGCTTGATGCTGCGCCGCGTGCAGGCGCAAACTGCCGCAAAACGCTTCGCCAGGAGAAGGACATCCCGATGGCCCATGACGCGCCACAAGCAACCGGTCCCAGCAAGCTGGTGATCCGCAACATCGGCCTGATGCTGTCGGGCGCGCTGGAACGGCCGATCCTGGATGCCGACACCATCGTCGCCGAGAACGGCAAGATCACCGCGATCGGCCGCTACAAGGACGTCGACACGTCGGGCGCGACGACCATCGTGGATGCCCACGGCACGACGGTCGCGCCGGGCCTCATCGACAGCCACGTTCATCCCGTCGCCGGCGACTGGACGCCGCGGCAAAACCAGAGCAACTGGATCGACTCATATCTTCACGGCGGCGTCACCACCATGATCTCGGCCGGAGAGGTGCACATGCCCGGCCGCCCGCGCGACGTGGTCGGCCTGAAGGCGATGGCGATCTTCGCGCAGCGCGCGTTCTGGACGCTGCGTCCCGGCGGCGTGAAGGTGCATGCCGGCGCGCCGGTGATCGAATGCGAGATGGTCGAGGACGACTTCAAGGAGCTCGCCGCCGCCGGCGTCAAGCTGCTCGGCGAGGTCGGCCTCGGCGGCGTCAAGGATGGCCCGACCGCGCGCAAGATGGTCGGCTGGGCGCGCAAATATGGTATCCAGAGCACGATCCACACCGGCGGTCCGTCGATCCCCGGCTCCGGACTGATCGACAAGGACGTCGTGCTGGAAGCGGGCACCGACGTGATCGGCCACATCAATGGCGGCCACACCGCCCTGCCCGACGACCAGATCCGTTGCATCTGCGAGGGCTGCAAGGCCGGCCTCGAGCTGGTGCACAACGGCAATGAACGCTCGGCGCTGTTCACCCTGCGCACCGCGCGCGAGATGAACGAGCTCAACCGCGTCATCCTCGGCACCGACGCGCCCGCCGGCTCCGGCGTGCAGCCGCTCGGCATCCTGCGCATGGTGTCGCTGCTGTCCTCGCTCGGCGACATCCCGGCCGAGATCGCGTTCTGCTTCGCCACCGGCAACACCGCGCGGATGCGCGAGCTCGATTGCGGTTTGATCGAAGTCGGCCGCTCCGCGGACTTCGTCATCATGGACAAGGCGCAACATTCGCCGGCCAACACCCTGCTCGACAGCGTCCAGCTCGGCGACCTCCCGGGCATCGGCATGACCATCATCGACGGCATCGTCCGCACCCAGCGCAGCCGCAACACGCCGCCGGCCACGAAGATCCCGGAGATCGTGGCGAAGTAAGTCGACTCTCGCTCCGCCGTCATTGAGGGCGCAGCGGTGAGTGTGCCCAGCTCGCTCGACACGAGCGGTGTCGTCCCGGCCTTGAGCCGGGATCCATACTCCGCGGCGGTCGTGGTGGGCGCGATGCCAACGACGCGCCTGCCCCAAGCTACACTCTGTGGCTCTGGGTCCCGGCTCAAGGCCGGGACGACGGCAGAGTTTGCCGCTCCTGCATACGCAAACTCGAATCATGTGAGTGCGCGAAACCATCGCCCCACCGTCATTGCGAGCGCAGCGAAGCAATCCAGAGTCGAGCATGATGCCCTGGATTGCTTCGCTGCGCTCGCAATGACGCGGTGAGTCTGGTTGCTACCGCGAACCAGAACCGTAGGGTGGGCAAAGCGGCGCCGTCAGGCGCGCGTGCCCACCTTGGCAGAGGTGGTCTTGATAAGAATGGTGGGCACGCTTCGCTTTGCCCCCCTACGAGATTTGCGCGTTGGACTACCGCAGCCGGCTCAGCAGCGACAGCAACGTCTCGCGCTCCTTCGCATCCAGCGGCGCGAGCGTTTCCTTGGAAATCGCAAGCGCCAGCGGCGCGGTCTTCTCCGCGAGTTGCTGGCCCGCACGGGTCAGGCTCACGAGAAGCCGCCGACCATCCTGCGGATCCGCGCTCGTCTCCGTGAGACCCCGCGCGGTCAGCCGGTCGATCACGCCCTTGATGGTCGCGACATCCATCGCCGTCAGGCGACCGAGCTGGTTCTGCGAGCACGGACCGGTCTCGACCAGCTTCGACAGCGCCGCCCATTGCGTCGGCGTCAGGTTGCTGCCGATGTCGCGGGCGAAGATCATGGTGTGGCGCTGCCAGACCTGGCGCAGGATGAAGCCGATCTGATCGTCCAGCACATAGGTCGACTTCGCCGGCTTCGCGGCGGTCTTCACGGCAGCTTTCGCCGCTGGCTTTGGCGAAGCCTTGGCCGCAGTCTTTGTCGATCGCTTCAGCGTGGCGCTCTTGGCCATCTCTTTCCTCGCCTCAGATCGACAGATGCGCGTCGCGAATATCAGGCCGGGCGTCGAGCTCGGCCATGGTGCCAGCAAAGCAGATGCGGCCGCGCTCGATGATGTAGGCACGATCCGAGATCAGTTTTGCAAAATGCAGGTTCTGCTCGGACACCACCAGCGACACGCCTTCCTTCTTCATCGTCAGGATGGCGTCGACCATCTGCTCGACGATCTTCGGCGACAGGCCTTCCGAGGGCTCGTCGAGCAGGACCAGCGACGGATTGCCCATCAGGGTGCGAGCGATGGTCAGCATCTGCTGCTCGCCGCCGCTCATGCGCCCGCCCGGACGGTTCTTCATCTCGCCGAGATTCGGAAACAGCTTGTACAGCTTCTCCCGCGTCCATTGCGGCGCGCCCGGCCGCGGCTTCTGCCGGCCGACCTCGAGATTCTCTTCCACCGTCAGATCGGTAAAGATTCGCCGCTCCTCGGGAACGTAACCGAGACCGGCACGGACGATCTCATGCGTCGGCGCGCTCGAAATGTCCTTGCCCTCGAACATGATCTGCCCCTCGCGCAACGCGACGAGGCCGACGATCGAGCGGAAGGTCGTCGACTTGCCGGCGCCGTTGCGGCCGAGCAACGCCACCACCTCGCCCTCGCCGACCTCCAGGCCGATGTCGAACAGGATGTGCGCGGGCCCGTAATGGCTGTTGAGATTGGAAACGGACAGCTTCATGCCGAGGCTCCCTCGCGATGCCGGGCATCGTACAACAGGCCTTCGCCGAGATAGATCGCCTGCACCTCGCGATTGGCGCGCACCTCGGCGGGCGAGCCCTGCGCGATCAGGCTGCCGCGGTTGAGCACGAGGATGCGATCGGCATGCTCGAACACGACGTCCATGTCGTGCTCCGTGAACAGCACGCCGATCGACTGCTCTCGTGCGATTTTTGCGGTGAGCCGCATCAGCTCGACACGTTCGCGCGGCGCCATGCCGGCGGTCGGCTCGTCCATCAGCAACAGCTTCGGCTGGTTGGCGAGCGCGATCGCCAGCTCCAGCCGCTTGAGGTCGCCATAAGCGAGCTCGCCGCAAGGACGCTCGGCATAGCCGGCCATGCCGACGAGATCGAGCAGGCGATCGGCCTCGCCGCGCTCGATTCCAATCATCGGGCTCCAGAAATCGAACAGGCGCCGATGATGCGAGACCAGCGCGACCTGGATGTTCTCGCGCACGGTCATGGTCGGATAGGTCGCGGTGATCTGGAAGGTGCGCCCCACACCCAGGCGCCAGACCTCGCGCGGCTTGCGGCCGGTGGTCTCCTGCCCCATCACGGTGATGCGGCCGCTGTCCGGCACGTTCTGGCCGTTGAGCATGTCGAAGCAGGTGCTTTTTCCCGCGCCGTTCGGGCCAATCAGCGCCAGGATCTCGCCGGCCTGCAGCATGAACGATACGTTGCGCACGGCGTGAATGCCGCCATAGGATTTCGACAGGCCCTCGACCGAGAGCAAGGACACACCGATACTCATTGCGCGCCCTCCATCTTGGCTGCGAGCGCGCTCGGCTTGGACGTCGCCGCACGCCGCCGATGCATGACGCTCTCGACCACGCCGACGATGCCCTTGGGGAACACCACGACGATCAGCACGATGAAGATGCCGAGCACGAGCTTCGACCAGTCGGTCTGGCTGACCAGCCAGATGTTGAGCGCCTTGTAGACGATGGCGCCGAAGATCGCGCCGGGCACCGTCTCGACGCCGCCGAGCAGCACCATGACCAGTGCGTCCACCGACAGCGAGATGCCCATATTGTCCGGGAAGACGCTGCCCTTGAGATAAGCGAACAATGCGCCGCCGATGCCGGCGGTGGTACCGGCGATGATGAAGGCCGTCCACTGGATGCGCTTGCCGTTGATGCCGATGGACTCGCTGCGGAGCGGCGAGTCGCGCATGCCGCGCAGGGCATAGCCGAACGGCGAGAAGGTGATGAGCCGCAGCACGCTGACGACGAAGGCGGAGACGCCGAGCGCGAGCCAGTAGAAGTGCGACGGCGAGGCCGCCCATTTTTCCGGCCAAAGACCGAGGATGCCGTTGTCGCCGCCGGTGACCGCGACCCATTGGAACGCGATCGACCAGACGATCTGGGCAAAGGCGAGCGTCAGCATCGCGAAGTACACGCCGGAGAGCTGCACCGCGAAGGCGCCGAACACGGCCGCGCCCGCCGCGCCCAATAGAGGTCCGAGCAACAGGCAGGCGATCATCGGCAGTCCCGCCATCTTGGCAAGGAAGGCGACGCCGTAGGCGCCAAGGCCGAAATAGGCGGCGTGGCCGAACGAGGCGAGGCCGCCGACCGCCATCAGGAAATGCAGCGAGGCCGCGAAGATCACGAAGATCGCGATCTCAGAGCCGACGGTCAGCGCGTAGTTGCCGGCGATGAACGGCAGCATTGCGGCAAATGCCAGCGCGACCAGAGAGGCAAGACGCTCGACGGAGCTGAGGGGACGCCAGGGAATGACGGTGAGGCCCGGCGTGCGGCGCGCCGGCGCCTCCTTCCTGCCGAACAGGCCCCAGGGCCGCACGACAAGCACCACGGCCATCACCAGGAACACCAGGATCAGCGAGATTGTCGGGAAGATCAGGATGCCGAAGGCGTTGAGCTCCGACACCAGCACCGCCGCGACGAACGCGCCCAAAATGCTGCCGAGGCCGCCGATCACGACGACGACGAAGACCTCGACGATGATGCGCAGGTCCATCGCGTGATGCACGGCATCGCGCGGGATCTGCAGCGCGCCGCCGAGCGCGGCGAGGAAGACGCCGACGGCGAACACCGAGGTGAACAGCCATTTCTGATTGACACCGAGCGCCGCGACCATGTCGCGGTCCTGCGTCGCCGCACGCACCAGGATGCCCCAGCGGGTGCGCTGGAACAGCAGCCACAGCGCGCCGAGCACGACGGGGCCGAGCACGATCAGGAACAGGTCGTAGCTCGGAATGTTCTGGCCGAAGAAATCGACCGCGCCTTTGAAGCCGGGAGCACGGCGGCCGACCAAGTCATCGGGTCCCCAGATCAGCACCACGAGATCCTCGACCATCAGGGTCAGTCCGAAGGTGCCGAGCAGTTGGAACAGCTCCGGCGCGTGATAGATCCGGCGCAGCAGCACGATCTCGACCAGGACGCCAATAACAGCAACCGCAAGCGCCGCGACCACGATCCCGCCCCAGAAGCCGAGCGGGCCGGACAGCCGCTCGGTGAGCGAGAAGGCCACGTAGGCGCCGAGCATGTAGAACGCGCCATGCGCGAAATTCACGATGCGGGTGACGCCAAAGATGATCGACAGTCCCGATGCCACCAGAAACAGCGAAGCCGCGCTGGCAAGGCCGGTCAGGAACTGGACGAAATAGAAGGCCATGGGCGGTCCGCGTGAGGGAGATCGTCTGGATCGAATGAGCCGCGTGGAAGCTCGCGTGATGAGCCGCAAGCGTGGGGTGAGGGTCTCGGCCTGAACCTGTAGATCAGGCGTCGTATGCCCTCACCCCGCCCGCTCTCCTCCGCGGGAGGAGGAGGCAGGAAGACGTGGAGACGACGGCGTGGCTCAGTCCTTCGGACGGAGCTTGGCGACTTCCGCGTCGCTCGGGAGATAATCCGAGCCCTTGCGGTAGACACTGTCGACCATGATGCCCTTGCCGTCCTTCAGCGCGGTCTTGCCGACGAAAGCGCCGAGCGTCGACTGGTGGTCGTTCTTGCGGAACGTGATCTCGCCGAACGGCGACGGCACGGAGAGCCCTTCGGCTGCCGCAATCAGCTTGTCGGCATCGGTCGAGCCGGCCTTGGCGAGAATGGCGGCCGCCGACTTGATGGTCTGATAGCCGACGATCGAGCCGAGACGCGGATAGTCGTTGTACTTGGCCTGATAGGCCTTCAGGAACGCGTCATGCTCGGGCGTCTTGATCGAGTACCAGGGATAGCCGGTGACGATCCAGCCCTCCGGCGTCTCATCCTTGAGTGGATCGAGATATTCCGGCTCGCCGGTCAGGAAGCTGACGACCTTGCGGTCCTTGAACAGGCCGCGGGTGTTGCCTTCGCGGACCAGCTTCACGAGATCGGCGCCGAAGGTGACGTTGAGGATCGCTTCGGGATTGGCGGCGGCGACGGCCTGTACGACAGGACCGGCGTCGATCTTGCCCTGCGGCGGCCACTGCTCGTCGACCCACTGGATATCAGGCCGCTTCTCCGAGAGCAGCTTCTTGAACACGGCCACGGCCGACTGGCCATATTCGTAGTTCGGCGCGATCGTCGCCCAGCGCTTGGCAGGCAGCTTGGCGGCTTCCTCGACCAGCATCGCCGCCTGCATGTAGTTCGACGGGCGCAGGCGGAAGGTGTATTTGTTGCCCTTCGACCAGGTGATGGCGTCGGTCAGCGGCTCGGCCGCCAGGAAGAACACCTTCTTCTGGTTGGCGAAGTCGCTGACGGCGAGGCCAATGTTCGACAGGAAGGTGCCTGCGAGCATCGCGACGTTCTCGCTCGACACCAGCTCGTTGGCTGCGGTCTGCGCGTCCGCCGGCTTGCCGCTGTCGTCCTTGGAGACGACGACGAGCTTCTTGCCGTTGATGCCGCCGGCCGCATTGACCTCCTCGACCGCGAGCTGCCAGCCCTTGCGATAGGGCTCGGTGAACGCCGGCAGCAGCGAGTAGCTGTTGATCTCGCCGATCTTGATGACGTCCTCGGCGCGCGCCGCGCCCGTCAGTCCCGCGACGGCAAGGCCCAGGCCTGCCGCAAGCATCGTTCTCCGTCGCATCCCTTCAGCCTCCAGTTTGATTTGGAATTATCGTAGACCGTCGTCGCCCTTGATCTCGGCGACCGTGAGCCCGCCGACACGCGGCAGCGGACGCCCGCTGTCGGTGACGGCGAGCGCGACCATGATCTCGTTGGCGCGTGGCGCATCGTTGATCTGCACCTCCATGCCGTCGAAATGGCTGCGCACGAAGGCCGCGTCCTTGTGCCCGAGCGGAATGTCGAGCGTGCAGCCGACGCCGCCGCGCTTCTTGGAAGACGGGATCAGCGCCGCGCCCTTGCCGAGCACCTTGCGCACCGGCGCACCCATCTTCGGATGCAGGATCGCCGCCGCATGCTCCAGCTCGCCGTCGCTGCCGACGGCCGCGGCCTTGCCGTAGCTGTGCGCGGCGGGCCCCTCAATACCCAGCGCTGCGACCGCTCGCTTCGCCAGCATCTCGCCGAGTTCCTCGCCGATCGCGATCAGCGGCGAGAGGTCCTCGACATAGCGGCCGGCGAACGGATTTTCGATCACGGCGATCGCCGCGGCGCGCCGCGTCGGCGGCGAGACGGCCTTGCCCATCTCCTGATGGACCTCCTCGACCACGGTCACGATCTTGCGGATGACGGCGCTCATCGTCGGCAGTTCCTCATGTTCCAGCCCAGCATGGATCAAACCTCACGCCGCCGCCGCCCGCAACCGGGACGGACTGATGATCTCGATCGGACGCGGACCGACCACACGGATAGCCCCGCCGAGCTGCAGGACGGCGCCTTCGATCAGACCATCCGCCAGCAGGGTCAGCGCGGCTTGCTCGCCAGATACCAGCGCGGTCGCGATGTCAGCATCACAGAGGTCGCCGACCTCGCATGTGACGAGCCGATGACCGAGATCGCTGTCCGGCTGCAGCTCGCAGGCGGGACGGCGGACAACGGCGGAATGCTCGGGCAGATCGACCGCATTCCCGATGACCGTCGCTGCGGCGTCGGCCTGCGCGGCGCTGCGCGCGAGCACGGTCACGGCATCGGCGATGCCGAGCGAGAAGCTGCGGCCATGACGGCCGGAGGTCGCAACGCCTCGAATTCCATCATTCGCGCGCAGCGTCATCCGGCGTAGGGTTCCGGCGCTGTCCGGCCGATCCATCAGCCCGACACTGAAGGTCGCTGCGTCACGCAGATGCAGCGCGATGTCGCCGCCATTGTTGACATAGGCGCGCGTCAGCTTCGCTGCGCGCAGCATCACGCCGAGGATCTCTTCCGCCACTGCGCCAGCGACGGCCGCCATCGGCGTGATGAACATCTCCGCCGCAAACGGCGCCACCGCCGTGTGCATGCGACGGGCAACGACACCGGTCAGCGAGCAATCCCGATCGGCGGCCTTGCGCAGCTCCCGCAGCTCCGAACAGAGCTCATCGAGCAGACCCGTGAAACGCTCCGCGGCAGCCTGGTAGGCGATGCGGATTTCGGCCTCCGGACCGTCGGCGCCGATAATCAGATCGATCGGGCCGTCCTGCAGATGCAGACGCCGGTCCGGCAACAGCGCGATCTGGGGCTGACGGCTCATGCGCCCTGCCCCGGCCAAGGTAGCTGCCGGATATCCTTGCTGACATCCCTCAATGTCGCGAGCGGCTGGACGTAGTCCATGTGGCCGCCGAGCGCCTCATAGTCCGACAGCTTCATCGTGAACTCGATCGGCGCCACCAGCGCCGGCGTCGGGACGTAGCCGAAGGCACCCGCCGGCATCTGCGTCACGTCCACCATGTAGGTGATGCCGCCGCCGGGCCAGACATAGACCGGCGCGCCGCCCGAGGTGACGCGCGTCAGCGCATCCTTGACCGAGCGCGTCAGCCGCACCGGATTGTCGGTGACACCCGCGCGCAGCGAGCCGCCGGCACCGGCCATGAAGAGCACGGTGCACAGCGCCGGCTCGCAATTCTCCTGAATGCGCTCGACCGAGAATTGCAGCTCCGGCGGCATCTCGCGCTGCACCGGCTTCAAGCTATCATCGAGCACATAGTAGCCGGCATGCTCGCCGGTCGTCGACACCATCAGCAGCGTCGTGCCTGGCTTCGCCGTCTTCGGATCGAACGGGCCGAGGATGGACAGCGGATCTGAGATGTCGGTGCCGCCCCAGCCGGTGCCGGGCTGCGCGACCTGGAAGTAACGGCCCGGTGTCGAACGCCGCCCTTTCATCTTGATTCCGGTCGCGGGGATATCGAGCAGCTTGCCGGCCTGGTGTTCCGACAGCACGCCGGTGATGTGATCGTCGACCACGACGACCTCGTCGACCTTGCCCTGCCACTGCTTGGCGAACATGCCGATCGTCGCCGAGCCGCAGCCGACGCGCATGCGCTCTTCCTTGACGCCGTTCACAACAGGCGGCTGCCCGGCCTGAACGATCACGCTGGCGCCGCCGTCGATGGTGAGCTCGACCGCCTTGCGGTTGCTGAGATCCATCAACGCGTCGCAGGTGACGCGCCCCTCCTTCTTGGAGCCGCCGGTCAGGTGATGCACGCCGCCGAGCGACAGCATCTGCGAACCGTATTCACTGGTCGTGACGTGCCCGACCGCCTCGCCGTCGACGCGCACGGTCGCCGCCTCCGGCCCGAGATAGCGGTCGGTGTCGATCTTCACCTTGACACCGCAGTAGCTGAAGATGCCCTCGGTCACCACAGTGACCATGTCGACGCCCTCGACCTGCGACGACACGATGAAGGGCGCCGGCTTGTAATCCGGATAGGTCGTGCCCGCGCCGATCGCGGTGACGAACAGCTCCGGCTGGTGCACGATCTTGCCGTCCCAGTCACCGCTGGCCTGAAACGGCACCAGCTTGCCGCCATGCGACACCGTCCGTTCCAGCAGGATGTGCGGATCGACGCGCACCAGCACGCCATCCTGATTGGCGTAGCGATCGCAGGCGCCGGCCGCGCCCGGCTTGATGTAGCACATCACCGGACAGGCATCACAGCGGATCTTGTCCCCTGCAGCGTCGCTCGCCGTCTCAGTCACCATGCGAAGGAGCCCATCTTGAAGCAGAGGCGGCATAACGCCGCCCGCCACGGCAATTCGTTCGTATACGAATGATGTCGCGCACCTCCGGCGACTGTCAAGCGCCACCGTGCCCGAAAAGCGGGTTTGCCGGATAATCGATCAGTTTGCCCTGCACAATGACGACAAATCGTGCATACGCTGCACCGCGAAACGCGGTACTTGCATGTTAGTACACAAACGATAGGCTCCCGGCGATCGCGATCGCATCCTCGTTAACGATACCACAGCGGACGACAGAAGGGCATGACGCCAGCACCGATTCGGCTGACCGTGAACGGACAGACGCATGACGTCGCCGTCGCGCCCAACACGCCCCTGCTCACGGTGCTGCGCAACGACCTCGCCCTGAACGGACCGAAATATGGCTGCGGCCTCGGTGAGTGCGGCGCATGCACCGTGCTGATCGATAGCCGGGCCGCGCGCTCCTGCGTCATTCCGATCGAAGGCTGCGCCGGCCGCAGCGTCACCACACTCGAAGGGCTCGGCTCGCGCGAGACGCCTGATCCGGTGCAGCAGGCCTTCATCGCCGAGCAGGCCGCGCAATGCGGCTATTGCCTCAACGGCATGATCATGACGACCAAGGCGCTGCTGGCGATCAAGCCCGACCCGTCGCTCGACGAGATCAAGCAGGCGCTGCGCTACAATCTCTGCCGCTGCGGCGCCCATGTCGAAATTCTCCGCGCAGCGATGCGCGCGGCCGGCCACACGCTCGAGGCGCTGGACTGATGGCCGAGCATCTCACTCCCACGGCCGCTGATCCGCGCGGCACGCTGAGCGTCGAGCGCCGCGTCGCCGACGGC
The DNA here is from genome assembly GCF_051167855.1 of Bradyrhizobium sp. HKCCYLRH3099. Taxonomy (NCBI): domain Bacteria; kingdom Pseudomonadati; phylum Pseudomonadota; class Alphaproteobacteria; order Hyphomicrobiales; family Nitrobacteraceae; genus Bradyrhizobium; species Bradyrhizobium sp. HKCCYLRH3099. Next base: position 73,237 of record NZ_JBNPTW010000015.1, on the reverse strand, counting down.
TCGTCCGAAACCTTCATCAGAATCACCGCGGCCGGCGAGGTCTCGGCCTTCAACGGCCACGTCGATCTCGGCACCGGCATCCGCACCGCCCTGGGACAGATCGTCGCAGAAGAGCTCGACGTCTCCCTCGCGCGCGTGATCGTCGTGCTTGGTGATACCGCGGTCGTGCCCAACCAGGGTGCAACGATCGCCAGCGAAACCATTCAGATCACCGCCGTGCCGCTGCGCAAGGCGGCCGCGCAGGCGCGCGCCTTTCTGCTGGCGAGGGCAGCGGCTCAACTGATCCTCACCGCCGAGGATCTGACCGTCGAGGACGGACTGGTCCGCGGCCCCAACAATCGCGTGCTGAGTTATGGCGAGCTGATCGGCGACGACACGATCCGCCTCGAACTCGCCGACGACGTCGCCGTCAAATCCGTGGACAACTATCAGGTCGTCGGCCGCTCGGTGCCGCGCGTCGATCTTCCGTCGAAGGCAACAGGCGAACTGACGTACGTGCACGACGTGCGCGTGCCCGGCATGCTGCATGGCCGCGTCATTCGTCCACCTTATGTCGGGGTCGATGCCGGCCCGTTCATCGGCACCAGCCTGATCGGCGTCGACAAAGGCTCCGTACGCGACGTGCCCGGCCTGGTCGACATCGTCGTGATCGGCGATTTCATCGGCGTCGTCGCCGAGCGCGAGGAGCAGGCGATCCTGGCAGCCGAGCGGCTGCAGGTAACTTGGAAGCCGGTGCCGACATTGCGCGATCTCGATGACGTCGAGAACGCGCTGCGCGCCAATCCATCCGAGCCGCGCCGGCTGCTCGACAAGGGCGACGTCGATGCCGCCATCGAAGGCGCCGCGAAGCCGATGCGGCGGACCTATCTCTGGCCGTATCAGATGCACGGCTCGATCGGGCCGTCCTGCGCGGTCGCCGATGTTCGCGACGGCCACATTCGCATCTATTCGGGCACGCAGAACCCCCACCTCCTGCGCGCTGATCTCGCCAAGCTGATCGACTGCCCCGAACACCAGATCGAGCTGATCCGGTTGGAGGCCGCCGGCTGCTACGGTCGCAACTGCGCCGACGATGTCACCGCCGATGCGCTGCTGCTGTCCCGCGCCGTCGGCCGCCCGGTGCGCGTCCAGCTGACGCGCGAGCAGGAGCATGTGTGGGAGCCGAAGGGCACCGCGCAGCTGATGGACGTCAATGGCGGCCTCAACGCCGACGGCTCGGTGGCTGCCTATGAGTTCGCCACGCGCTATCCATCGAACGGCGCGCCGACCCTGGCGCTGCTGCTCACCGGCCGCATCGCGCCGGAGCCGGCCGTGTTCGAGATGGGGGACCGCACCGCGATCCCGCCCTACGACTACGACCACATGCGCGTCACGGCGCATGACATGCCGCCGATCGTCCGCGCCTCCTGGATCCGCGGCGTTTCGGCGCTGCCCAACACCTTCGCGCACGAATCCTACATCGACGAGCTCGCCGCCGAGGCTGAGGTCGATCCGATCGAATACCGGCTGCGCTATCTCAAGGACGAGCGCGCGCGTGACCTCGTAAATGCGGTTGCCGAGCGCGCCGGCTGGACACCGCGTCCGGTGCGCCAGGAGAAGACGCCGGAGAATGGCGTCGTGCACGGTCGCGGCTTTGCCTACGCACTCTACGTTCACAGCAAGTTTCCCGGCTATGGCGCTGCGTGGTCGGCGTGGATCGCCGATGTCGCCGTCAACACGACGACCGGGGAAGTCAGCGTCACGCGTGTGATCGCCGGCCAGGATTCCGGCCTGATGATCAATCCGGACGGCGTGCGCCACCAGATCGAAGGCAACGTCATCCAGTCCACCAGCCGGGCGCTGATGGAGGAGGTCCCGTTTGCGCGCGGCAAGGTGGCGGCACGGGAATGGGGCGCCTACCCGATCATCACATTCCCCGACGTGCCCAAGGTCGACGTGCTGATGCTGCCGCGGCCGGATCAGCCGCCGCTTGGCGTCGGCGAGTCCGCGTCGGTGCCGAGCGCCGCTGCGATCGCCAACGCAATCTATGACGCCACCGGCGTTCGCTTCCGCGAACCGCCGTTTACGCCGGAACGCATTTTGAAAGGCCTGCGCGGCGAACAGCTCGAGCCCGCCAAGCCACAGCCGCTGCCTACTCCGAACAGGCCTGCAGCCACTTGGATCAAACCTTTCGCCAAGCGCGGCGGCCTGATCGCAAGCGCGGTCGCGGCCTGTGCCGCGGCCATCGGCGTCGCGACGGCCGTGCTGCCGTGGCGCGCCATCGCGCCGATCACGCGTCCTGATCCCTCGGTCTATTCCGCAGCCACGATCGCACGCGGCGAGGCGCTCGCGGCGCTCGGCAATTGCGCCGTCTGCCACACCTCAGATGGCGGCCTGATCAATGCCGGCGGCCGCGCGCTGGAGACGCCGTTCGGCACGATCTTCAGCACCAACATCACGCCCGACGTCGAGACCGGCATCGGCGCCTGGTCCTACCCCGCCTTCGAGCGCGCGATGCGCGAGGGCGTGCATCGTGATGGACGGCAACTTTATCCGGCGTTTCCCTACACGCATTTCGCGCGCACCAGCGACGCCGATCTGCAGGCGCTGTACGCCTATCTGATGGCGCAGCAGCCCGTGCGGCAGCAAAGCTCGGACAATCAGCTGCGCTTTCCGTTCAACCTGCGGCCGCTGGTCGCCGGATGGAATGCGCTGTTTCACGGCACTGGACCCTTCAAGCCCGATCCGACCCAATCAGAGCAGTGGAATCGCGGCTTCTATCTCGTCGAAAGCCTCGGCCATTGCAGCGCCTGCCACTCGCCCCGCAATGCGCTCGGCGCCGAGCAGCGCGATGCCTATCTCGCCGGCGGCTTTGCCGATGGCTGGGAAGCGCCGGCGCTGACCGCGCTCTCGTCAGCGCCGATCCCGTGGACCGAGGACGAACTCGCCACCTATCTGCGCACCGGCCAATCGCGGTTCCACGGCGTGGCCGCCGGACCTATGGCGCCGATCGTCAAGGATCTCGCAACGCTGCCCGACGCGGACATCCGCGCGATGGCGACCTATCTTGCCTCCTTCCAGCAAGCCGCTCCCGAGCCTGCGAAACTGGAAACCCTTGCCGCAGAACTCGAAACGCGCACCAAGGTCACGTCGGCATCGTCCCCAGCCGCACGGCTCTATCTCGGCGCCTGCGCGGTCTGTCACGAGGTCGGCGGACTGCCGCTGTTCGGCAGCCGTCCATCGCTCGCCCTTAACAGCAATCTGCACAGCACGACGCCGGACAATCTGATCCAGGTGATCCTGCACGGCATCATGAAGCCGGCCTCTTCCGACCTCGGCTACATGCCGGCGTTCAAGGACCATCTGAGCGACGCGCAGCTCGCCGAGCTCGTCTCCTATCTCCGCGGGCAGTTCGCCCCGGACAAGCCAGCCTGGACCGACGTGGATGCTGCCGTCAGCCGCATCCGGTCGACCACGCCGCATTGAGACCGACGATGCTACCGGCGCTGGCGCCAAGACCACCACCCTGACGCGCATTCGGGCAGCCTTCTGCACCTAATTTCGCCTTGCAGCAGACGCCTTGCCGCTTTTAGAATTTGGCACTACGTTCCAAAAAATGGAACAAACGGTATCATCATGAGCGCCCTGACCAACGCCATCGACATCCTTCGCTGCTTCTCGACCTCGCGGCCCGACCTCTCCTTCGCCGACGTCCAGGTTCTGACCGGCAAGCCGAAGAGCTCGACCTCACGCCTGCTCCGCTCGCTCCGCGATTGCGGCCTGCTCGAGCAGGACCCGCACACCCGCCGCTATCGCCCGGGCCTGCTGACCTTCGAACTCGGCCGCCTGCACCGCGCCCATGACGACCTGCTGGCCATTGCCGAGCGCGAGCTGCGCGATGTCTGCGCGCGTACCGGCCACACCGGCTACATCGCGGTGCTCGACGGCTATCAGCAGGTGGTGCTGCGCATCGTCCCCGGCTCCAACCCGCTGCGCGTCGTCAACCCGCCGGGCCAGCGCACGCCGGCGATCGTCACCTCCAACGGCCGCGCGATGCTGGCGCGCCTGTCGGACCAGGACATCCGCGCGCGCGTGCCGCTCGACTATCCCAAGGTCCCGGCTAACTCGCCGCAAAACTTCAACGAGCTGATGGCGCGGCTGAACGAGATCCGCCGCACCGGCATCTCGGACGCCGCCGACGAAGCCATCGAGGGCGTGGGCTCGCAAGGCTTCGCGCTGTCGAGCGGCGAGAGCGGCGAATTGATCGGCATCGCCGTCTCCTATTCGGTGCAGGCCACGACCGAGATCGAGCGCGCCAATGTCCGCCGCGAGCTCAACGCCATGGCCACGAAGCTGCGGCGCGTGACCGGCGATCCGCTGGGCCAGACCATCGAGCAATTGGCCGGGCTGGCCTCCTGATGCCGAGCAAAAGCGCGCCGCGCGTCAACAGCCTTGCGCTGTTGATTCTGCCAAGCGCGCTGCTGTTCGCATTGTTCTTCTTCCTGCCGATCGGGCTGATGGCCGTCATGAGCGTGCTGACGGGAAATCCCGTCGTCATGCCCAATGTCGGCTTCACCACCAAGCACTACGCCCGCATGGGCAACGACAGCTACTATCTTGAGGTGATCTGGACCACGCTCCGCATTGGCCTCTGGACCACGCTGGTCGCGCTCGTGATCGGCTATCCGCTGGCGCATTGGATGGCGCGGATCAAGAGCCGCACCGGTCATGCGCTGCTGCTGATGGCCGTGCTGGCGCCGATGCTGACCGGCATCGTCGTGCGCACCTTCGCCTGGATGACGCTCTTGTCCGACAAGGGGGTCATCAACCAGACGCTGACCTCGCTCGGGCTGATCACGAAGCCCTTGCAGCTGATGTACAACGAGACCGGGATCGTCATCGGCCTCGTCCACATCTACGTGCCGTTCATGGTCCTGACCCTGACCGGCGTGATCGGCCGCATCGACGAGCGGCTGGAGCAGGCGGCGGAAAATCTCGGCGCCAGCCCCTGGCGCGCCTTCGTCGAGGTCACCCTGCCGCTCAGCCTGCCCGGCATCCTCGCCGGCTCGCTCTTGGTGTTCGCGCTCGCGATCAGCGCCTATGTCACGCCGATCCTGCTCGGCGGCTTCCAGATCATGACCCTGCCGATCCTGATCTATCAGCAGATCTCGGCGAACTTCAACGTCGGCTTCGCGGCTGCGCTCGGCATGGTTCTGCTCGTGATCTCGCTGTCGCTCGTCATTGCTTACAACCACGTGCTCGGCCTCGTCTCGGGCCAGCGCGAGCTGCAGTGAGGCCGGCGATGACGGGTCTCGCGTCCCCGCAGCAGACACCGCTGGCTCGCCCGATCGAGCTTGCGGCAGCCTCTGCCCTGCGGAGCCAGGCGACGCCGCGGCGATGGGGGCGCCGATTGTACTTGGCGGCGAACATCGCGGTCCTGATCTTCCTGCTGACACCGATCGCGATCGTGATCGTTTTCGCGCTCAACCCCACGCCGTTCATCCAGTTTCCGCCGGTCGGCGTGTCGCTGCGATGGTTCGAGAAATTCTTCGCCTCGCGCGACTTCATGCATGCGCTGTTGTTCAGCCTCGAAGTCGCCGCGATGACGACGATTGCCGCGACCGTGCTCGGCGCGTCCGCCGCGCTCGCCATTGCCCGCGGCAACCTGCCCGGCTCGCGGCTGATCGTGGCGACCATGCTGTCGCCCCTGATGCTGCCGGCGATCCTCACGGGACTCGCGCTGTTCCAGTCCTACGTGCTGCTCGACGTCGGCCGCCCCGTCTGGGGCTTGATCGCAGGGCACACGCTGGTGACGATCCCTTACGTCGTCCGCACGACCCTTGCCGTGCTGCATAATTTCGACGTGCGACTCGAGGAAGCCGCACAGAACCTCGGCGCCAGCCCGACCAGGACGTTCTTCGAAGTCACGCTGCCGCTGGTGAAGCCCGGCGTGATGGCCGGCGGGATCTTCGCCTTCATCGTGTCGTTCGACCAGTTCCCGGTGTCGCTGTTCCTGGTCGCACCCGGCAGCGAGACCCTGCCGATCACGCTGTTCAACTATCTCAAGTTCGACCTCGACGGCACCATCGGCGCCGCCTCGGTGGTCTCGATCCTGCTCTCCTTCATCGTCGTCATCGCGCTCGACCGCACCGTGGGCCTGCGCTCCACCGTCAAACTCTAACGGAGACTTCTGGCATGACCGCCTCATCGCGTCGCTTCCCCCTGAGCCGCCGCCGGCTGCTGACCGCGGCGGCCTCGCTCGGTGCCGGTGTCATCGCGGCGCCCTATGTCGCGCGCGCCGAGGAGCCGGTACTGAACATCACCGGCTGGGGCGGCAAATGGGGCGACGTGATGAAGGCCGAGATCGGCCCGGCGTTCGAGGCCAAGTTCAAGTGCAAGCTCAAGACCGACACCGCGCTGCCGTTCCTGCCGAAGCTGCAGGCCAGCTCGCGCTCCGCGCCGATCTACGACGTGCTGCACACCAACTCCAACGAGCAATGGGCGGCCGTCGAGATGGGCCTCGTCGAGCCCAAGGTCGATCCGAAGCTCGTGCCCAACATGGCGGACGTCTATCCCTACGCCGTCAGCGACAAGATCGTCGGCGTCTGCATTTTCACCAGCGCAATCGGGCTGGGGATGCGCACGGACAAGGGCTATGCCAACATCTCCTCCTGGAAGGAGATGTGGGACGCGAAATACAACGGCGTGCGCGGCGGCTACGTGATCCCGGTCAACAGCCTGGGCCAGGCCTTCCTGATGATGTGCGGCACGCTCTACGGCAAGGGCCAGACCGATCTCGACGCCGCCTATGCCGCGCTGGAGAAGCTGAAGCCGATCAAGCTCGTCGACTTCACCGGCGCGATGGAGAAGCTGTTCCTGTCGGGCGAAGTCGGGCTCGGCGTCATCCATGATTCCGGCATCTATCGTTACGACGGCCAGAACCAGCCGATTGACTTCATCACCCCGAGCGAGGGCGTGCTGTCGCTGGAGCAGGTGCTCAGCATCACGCCCGGCAGCAAGATGAAGGAGCTCGCCAACGCCTATATCAACTACATGCTGCGGCCCGAGGTTCAAAAGCGCCTCGCCGAGACGGTGTGGTACTCGCCGGCGAACAAGAAGGTGAAGCTCGACGCCAAGTACGACGCGAAGCTTCTGACCACGCCGGAGAAGGTCAGCAAGCTGATCCAGGTCGACTGGAAGTGGTACAACGCGCAGAAGGACGAGATCGACAGCCGGGTGAACCGGATCTTCCGCGCATGAGCGCAGCCATCGAGATCGCCTCGGTCAGCAAGATCTATGACGGCGGCGTTCGCGCCGTCGACACCGTCGCCATGGACATCCGGCCGGGCGAGTTCTTCTCGCTGCTCGGCCCTTCCGGCTGCGGCAAGACCACGACGTTGCGCATGATCGCGGGCTTCGACAGCCCGAGCACCGGCGAGATCCGTCTCGACGGCGCCGACATCACCCATGTGCCCGCGCACAAGCGAGACATGGCCATGGTGTTCCAGAACTACGCGCTGTTTCCGCACCGGACGGTGGCCGAGAACGTCGCCTTCGGCCTGCGCATGCGCAAGGTCGACAAGGCAACGATCGCCGCCAAGGTGAAGGCCGCGCTGGCGATGGTCGAATTGTCCGGGATGGAGGATCGCCGGCCGGCGCAGCTCTCCGGCGGCCAGCAGCAGCGCGTTGCGCTGGCGCGCGCCATCGTCATCTCGCCGCGCGTGCTGCTGTGCGACGAACCGCTCGGCGCGCTCGACAAGAAGCTGCGCCAGCAGATGCAGTTCGAGCTGAAGCAGTTGCAGAAGAACCTCGGCGTGACGCTGGTGTTCGTCACCCACGACCAGGAAGAGGCGCTGGCGATGTCGGATCGCATCGCGGTGATGAATGCCGGTCGCGTCGAGCAGATCGGCACACCGGTCGAGATCTACGATCAGCCGCGCACGCGCTTCGTCGCCGACTTCATCGGCGACACCAATGTTTTTCGCGGCCAGCGCGTGACCGTGGACGGCGGCCCTGGGATCGCCGTCGGCAATGGTCTCGTGCTGCCGCTGCCTCGCTCGGTCACTCCAGTCGATGGCGACGTTCTGTCGGTCGCGCTGCGGCCGGAGAAGATCACGGTGTCCCCAGCCGATCAGGCCGACGCCAAGAGCGTGTCGGCGCGTGGCACGGTCGAGAGCAGCAACTTTCTCGGTGGTGCCGTGCTCTACCGCGTCGTTCTCGACGGCAGCCAGCGCGTGCTGGCGCAGCAGCCGAATTCGGGAGCCGGTCCGCAGCATACGCCTGGCCAGGCCGTTGCGCTCGGCTGGCGGCCGGCCGATCTCGTCATTCTCGAGGATTGATATTTTGAACGTCATGCTTTCATCCCCGTCTCCCGCCCACCTCACCCAGCGGCGCATGGGCATCGTCGTCATCGGCCAAAGCCCGCGCCCGACAATGGAGGCCGAGATCGCGGCGGTGTTGTCGCCAGGGATGACGATCGAGCTGCGCGGCGCGCTCGACGGCATGAGCCGCGCCGAAATTGACCAGATCCCACCGCTCGATGGCGCCGACGCGCTGTTCACCTTGCTGCCGAACGGCGACAATGTGCGGCTCAGCAAAAAGGCCGTGGAAGCCCGCGCCAATACGCAGCTCGCGAAGTTTCGCCAGGAAGGGATCGACGTGGTCATGCTCGCCTGCACTGGCGAGTTTCCGAACCTCACGCCGGAAGGCCTCGTGATCCTGCCCTCGGCCGTCCTGCACAAGATGGTCGAAGCCGTGTTGCCGAAGGGCCGGCTCGGCGTGTTCTCGCCGCTGCCGGAGCAGACAGCGCTGATCGCCAAGAAGTGGCAACGTGCTGGCGTCGAGGTCGTCGGCGTCACGCTGCAGCCGGGCTCGGATGACGCCACCGTCGATGCCGCGGCGCGCGAGATGGCGGCCAGGCAGCCCGATCTCGTCGTGCTCGACTGCATGAGCTATTCCAGCGCCAACAAGGCCCGCGTGCGTCGGCATTATCCGGGCCCCGTGATCCTGTCGATCGCAGCGGCCGCGCGCGTGGTCGAGGAGCTGGTGTCGTGAGCGAGGTCGAGATGAAGACGATCAGCCTCGATGACATCGAGGCGCTCGCGGTCGGCGCCTGGATCCTCGGCACCGGCGGCGGCGGCAGTCCCTATCTCGGCCTGCTCAATCTGCGTCGGCTCTATGCGGAAGGGCATCGCGTGCAGCTGATGTCGCCGCTGGATCTCGGCGACGACGACTGGGTCGCGGTGGTCTCCAACATGGGCGCACCTCTGGTCGGCCAGGAGCGGCTCGCCGACAGCCGCAGCATCGCGCGTGCCGTGCGGATGCAGGAAGAGATCAACGGCTTCAAATTTCGCGCCGTGATGTCGGTCGAGATCGGCGGCGGCAACGGCATGCAGGCGCTGATGGCGGCGGCGCATCTGAACATTCCGGTCGTCGACGCCGACTGCATGGGCCGCGCCTTTCCCGAAGCGCAGATGACGTCGGTGGCGATCGGCGACCTTAAGCCGTATCCCTGTACGCTGTACGATCCGCGCGGCATCGAGGCCGTGGTGACGAAGGTGCCCTCCTGGAAGTGGATGGAGCGCGCCAGCCGCAAGATCTGCGTCGAGATGGGCTCGATTGCCTCGACCAGCAAGGCACCTCGCACGGGACGCGAGGTCAAGGACTGGGGTATCCACTTCACCACGACAAAGGCAATTGCGATCGGCCGCGCCGTGAACGCTGCCAACAAGAACCACCAGGACCCGATCGCGGCGATCCTCGATTGCGAGGGCGGCCAACGGCTGTTTACCGGCAAGATCGTCGACGTCGAGCGCCGCACCACCGAGGGCTTCCTCCGCGGCTCTGCCGTCATCGAGGGCAGCGACGCCGATCGCGGCACGCAGCTCAAGCTGTCGTTCCAGAACGAATGGATCGTGGCCTGGCGCGATGATCAGGCGATCGCGATGTCGCCCGACCTGATCTGCGTTCTCGACAGCGTCAACGGCCACGGCATCGGCACCGAGACCGTGCGCTACGGTCAGCGCGTCACCGTGATTGCCCTGCCTGCGCCTGCCGTGCTGACCAGCCCGCGCGGCCTCGACTTCGTCGGCCCCCGCGCCTTCGGTTACGACCTCGATTTCCGGTCGCTGTTTGCGACCTCTGGAGCCTAGTGAATGAAGCGGATTGGTATTGACGTCGGTGGCACCAACACCGACGCGGTCTTGATTGCCGACGACAAGGTCGTCCACTCGGTCAAGGCCGCGACCACCGCCGACGTCACCTCCGGCATTCTCGCCGCGCTGAAGGCGCTGCGCGAAAATCCCGCGGCGGCCGTGCCGGTCGATGCGGTCGTGATCGGCACCACGCATTTCATCAATGCGGTGGTGCAGCGGCGGCATCTGCACAAGATCGGCGCGATCAGGATCGGCATGCCGGCCTCCGCCTCGCTGCCGCCGTTCTGCGACTGGCCGGCGGATCTGGCCGAGCTCGTCAGCGGCGAGACGTTCATGCTGGAGGGCGGTCATGACTATGACGGTCGTCCGTTCATGCCGCTCGACACCAACGGACTGAAGGCCGCCGCGCGGACGATCAAGGCCAAGGGGCTGCGCTCGGTCGCTGTCGCCTCGTCGTTCTCGCCACTCGATCCGAGCTGCGAGATCACGGCGCGCGAGATCTTCGCCGAGATCTGCCCTGAGGTCGCGGTGACGCTGTCGCACGACCTCGGCCGCATCGGACTCCTCGAGCGCGAGAACGCCGCCCTCCTCAATGCGGCACTCCATGATCTCGCCGTCACCACCGTCGCCGCCTTCCGCAAGGCGATCGCCGATTCCGGGATCGATGCGCCGTTGTTCCTGACGCAGAACGACGGCACCGTGATGCAGGCGGAGATCGCGACCGCGTTTCCGGTCATGAGCTTCGCCTCCGGCGCCACCAATTCGATGCGCGGCGCCGCATATCTCTCCGGCCTCGACGACGCCATGGTCGTCGATGTCGGCGGCACCACCTCCGACATCGGCCAGCTCCGCCACGGCTTTCCGCGCGAGGCCAATGCCGTGGTCGAGGTCGGCGGCGTGCGCACCCTGTTCCGCATGCCCGACCTGCTCTCGATCGGCCTCGGCGGCGGCAGCCACGTCGCCGAGGAGCCGGTCCGCGTCGGGCCGGTCAGCGTCGGATATCGGCTGACCTCCGAGGCGCTGGTGTTCGGCGGCGACCAGCTCACCGCGACCGACATCGCGGTCGCGGCCGGGCTGATCGACATCGGCGACCGCGCGCGCGTCGCGCATCTGCCGAAAACCCTGATCGACGCCGCGCTCGCCGATGCCCATCGCCAGCTCGAGGGCGACATCGACCGGATGAAGACCGAGGCCGGCGACGTGCCGCTGCTCGCGGTCGGCGGCGGCGCGTTCCTGGTGCCGGAGCGGCTCGCCGGCATTTCCAACATCGTCCGCGTCCCGCATGGCGACTGCGCCAATGCGGTCGGCGCCGCGATCGCGCAGGTGTCGGGCGAGGCCGACCAGGTGTTCCGCGACCTGACGCGCGACGAGGCCATCGCGGCGGCCCGCGGCATCGCCGAGGACCGCGCCGTGCAGGCCGGCGCCGAGCGCGGCACGCTCAAGACCGTAGACGTCGAGGACATGCCGATCGCCTACCTCCCCGGCAATGCGCTCCGCGTCCGCGTTCGCGTCGCCGGCGCCATCGCTGAGCCCAGCATCGGCGCGGCGGCGTAGCTCATGCCAGCTCCGGCAGCCTGATCACGCCGGCCTCGGCGCCTTCGGCCCTGGCGGCCGCCATCGAGCCGCCGAGGTCGATGCCGCGGCAGGCGCTGTCGATCACGATCGCCTCGAAGCCGAGCCGGCGCGCATCGACGGCCGAATAGTGCACGCAGAAATCGGTCGCGAGCCCGACCAGGACAACCCGCTTCAAACCGCGCTCGCGCAAATAGCCGGCAAGCCCGGTCGGCGTCGTCTTGTCGTTCTCGAAGAACGCCGAATAGGAATCGATGCTGCTGCGAAAACCCTTGCGGATGATCATCTGCGCCTTGTCGATCGAAAGCTCCGGATGGAATGCCGCGCCCGGCGTGCCCTGGATGCAGTGATCCGGCCACAGCGTCTGCGGCCCATAGGGCATCGTGACGCTCTCGAACGGTCCCTTGCCGGGATGGCTCGACGCGAACGAGCTGTGGCCCGCCGGATGCCAATCCTGGGTCAGCACGACATGATCGAACATCGCGCTGAGCCGGTTGATCACCGGCACCACCGCGTCGCCGTCGGCGACCGCGAGCGCGCCGCCCGGACAAAAATCGTTCTGCACATCGATGATGAGCAGCACATCCTCGTTGGTCTTGATCTGCATCCCTGTCTGCACCCCTGTCACGAAGCTTCGCCCAGGATGGCCCCGGCCCGCGGCGATCTCAAGCGGCAAGCACCGATCCGCTCGTCCAAGTCCAGCCCCTCCATTTTGGAATCCCTGCCCTGCAGGCCGAGCCTGGAAACGCCGGAGGATTCATGGATTCTCCCAGGCTGGAGAGAGCCGATGCCACCTGCCAACACGCGCCGCCAAGCGATCCCAAATCTCGAGCGCTGGGCGTTCGGCATCCTGCGCGATGCCGGCGCCGTCACCGAATGCGAGGAGCATGGCTGGATGCGAGAGCGAGGCGATCCAGATGCGGTGGCCCGGGCGCGTCGCACCGCCAGCGACGATCCGCCGCGCGGCGTCTGCAGTTCGGAAGCAATCGCTGCGATCGAGGATGTCCTCAGCGCGATCGGCGACACCTGCCCTGATTGTTCGGCCGCGGACGAACCGGAAGAGTCGCCACGATTCAAATAAGTGATTCCGCGCCGGCCCAAAGATGTCCTAGCCTGACCACTCAACCGCAGGGCTATCACATATGGCGATCGATGTGTTGGGCCCGTCTCTAGCCCGGGCATGACGGTGTGGGGACAGTTTCGCGACAAACCCAGATTGGCCCTCAGCGAGAGTCCTGCGCTCAACCGGGAGACGTCGTCGTGCTGAAACGTCCTGCCCAATGGCTCATCCGCAAGCCTTGCCCGACCTGCGGCCGCCCGCTCGCAATTCGTGAGCGGCAGCATGAGGCGATCTCGGGCGGGAAGGCAGATGTCGGACTCTCCGCGACCGTCCGGCCGCGCGAGCCGGTCTGCCCCGTCTGCGACGGCCCCGATCCGCTCCGTTCGCCCAAGGCACTCGGCTGGGCCAGGGGATCGCTTCGGCCGCCGCAGCGGCCGAAGCTGACCTGACGCTAACGCGCGAGCTTGCGCGTCACCTTCTTGCGGCTGTTGCCGACCTTCTTGACGGCCTTCTTCACGGCCGATGCCGACCGTCCGGTCTTCTTGGCCTCGTAGCGCACTTCGTAGTCCTGTCCGCCCGCGACGCGGGCACGGTCCTGCTTGCGTCCGCGTGCTGACTTCGCCGTCGTGGTCTTCTTCTTTGCTGCCATGGTGCATCTCCTTGTCAGCGCGCAACGCGCAACTCGGCGAGGCAGTTCCGCTGACAGCACACATCGCAGCGCTCACCCCAGATCGAACTTCACGCCCTGCGCCAGCGGCAGGCTGCGTCCGTAGTTCACGGTGTTGGTGGCGCGGCGCATATAGGCCTTCCATGAGTCGGAGCCGGACTCGCGGCCGCCGCCGGTCTCCTTCTCGCCGCCGAACGCGCCGCCAATCTCCGCTCCTGACGGCCCGATATTGACGTTGGCGATGCCGCAGTCGGAGCCGCGCGAGGAGACGAACAGTTCGGCCTCGCGCAGATCGTTGGTGAAGATCGACGACGACAGGCCCTGCGGCACCGCATTGTGCAGCTCGATCGCGGCATCGAGATCGCGATACGGCATGACATAGAGAATGGGCGCGAAGGTCTCGCGCTCGACCGGTCCTGCCTGCGCGGCGATCTCGACCAGCGCCGGCCGCACATAGTAGGCCCCGTCGAGACCGCCGACGCTGACGCGCTCGCCGCCGAACACCCGGCCGCCATGATCCTTCGCGGCGCTCAGGGCGTCCTGCATCGCGTCGTAGGCGCCGCGGTCGATCAGCGGGCCGATCAACGTGCCCGGCTCCAGCGGATTGCCGATCGCGACCGACGCATAGGCCTGCTTCAGCCGCGGCACGAGCTGCTCATAGACATCGGCATGCACGAACAGCCGGCGCAGGCTGGTGCAGCGCTGGCCGGCGGTGCCCATCGCGGCGAAGGCGACGGCGCGAAGCGTGAGATCGAGATCGGCGGTGGGCGTGACGATCGCGGCATTGTTGCCGCCGAGTTCGAGGATGGCGCGGGCAAAGCGGCCGGCGAGGCAGGCGCCGACGACGCGGCCCATCGCGGTCGAGCCGGTCGCCGACACCAGCGGCACGCGCGCGTCGTCGACCAGCATCTCGCCGACGGCGCGGCCGCCGAGCAAAAGGCCCGCGAGCCCATCCGGCGCCTCGCCGCGGAAGCGCTGAAGCGCCCGCGCCAGCAGCGCGTCGGTCGCGAGCGCCGTCAGCGGCGTCTTCTCCGAGGGCTTCCACACGACGCTGTTGCCGCACACCAGCGCGATCGCCGCATTCCAGGCCCAGACGGCAACCGGAAAATTGAAGGCCGAGATGACGCCGGTCACGCCCAGGGGATGCCACGTCTCCATCATGCGGTGCTCGGCGCGCTCGGTCGCGATGGTCAGGCCGTAGAGCTGGCGCGACAGGCCGACGGCGAAGTCGCAGATATCGATCATCTCCTGAACCTCGCCGAGGCCCTCCGACACGATCTTGCCGGCCTCGATCGAGACCAGCCGGCCGAGCGCGGCCTTGTTGGCGCGCAGCTCCTCGCCGAGCAGCCGCACCAGCTCGCCGCGCTTGGGCGCCGGCAGCAGCCGCCATTGCAAAAAGGCTGCATGGGCGCGAGCGATCACCGCGGTCGCGTCGGCCTGCGTGTCGTCGTGCACCTGCGCCAGCGCCTCGCCGGTGATCGGTGAGCGCGCGGTACGGGTGCCGCCGCGCAACCGCTCCGGGGCGACGCCGAGCGACGTCAGGATGTCCGTGGTTTCGGCGGCGAGGCTGAAAGAATGTGCTTGCGACATATGCAACTCCGGATTTGTCCTTCGCGCCGATGCGCGCGAGACGACAGGATCGGTCGTTCGAGATGGCCTCCCATCTAGATCAAATTCCGCAGCAGTGCGAGGGCTGGGCGCTGGGCGATCGGCCGTTGGCGGGCCGGCTGCGACGCCCTGGCAAGTCCGCTTTCCCTGGCAAGCCACCTTCCAAAAGCGCCTTTCACCATCGCGCTTGACACCGGACTGCGACGCTCGACCCGCGCCACATGGGGCCGTTGCTCGATCATCACACCGGTTGGCTCGCCACGCCTGGCCTCGATCCCTCGCGCGTCAGCGCGGTCCCGCGACGCTGATGCGCCCGGGCTGATGAGATCGACGGCCCCTCGGACAATCACGAGGGCGCAGGGAATGCCGGGCGCTGGCCGCAACCCATGGCCCGCCTGCAAACAAAAGCAGGCGGCAGTCACCACAGGTTCAGCCGAACTCCGCTTGAGTTCAAACGGTCGTCGCAACACTGGATCGTTTTTGTTGTACCGATGACAGTAATTCGTCAAGCGCCTCGGCTGGCGTTTTCCAGCCCAGGGTCTTTCTCGGTCGGCCGTTGAGAGCCTCTGCAACCGCGGCGATCTCACCGGCACTATAGACACTCAGGTCTTCGCCTTTTGGGAAGTATTGCCGCAGCAGGCCGTTGGTGTTCTCATTCGTGCCCCGCTGCCACGGGCTGTGCGGATCGCAGAAGTAAACTTGAATGCCCGTATCGATCTTGAGACGACTGTGCTGAGCCATTTCGGCTCCTCGATCCCAAGTTAGCGAACGCCGCAGTTCTTCAGGCAGGGTGATGATGGTCCGCATGATCGCATCGCGCACGGCCTCGGCCCCGTGGCCCGAGAGCGCCGGCCCGCCCTTGGCACGGAGAGCCTCGCCATACCCCAGCAGTCGAGGGAGGTGCAGCAGCATCGTAAAGCGCGTCGTGCGTTCGACCAGCGTGCCAATTGCCGAACTCTCGCTGCCGACAATCAGATCTCCTTCCCAATGGCCTGGCACGGCCCGATCTGCTACCTCGGCAGGACGCTCGCTGATCATGATCTCCGGCGTGACAAAGCTTTTGTCCCGCTTACCCGCACGGGCCCTGGGCACCCGTCGCACACGTCCGCTGCGCAAGCAGGTCGTCAGTTCATGGCGGAGAGCCCCACGGCCCTGAACAAAAATAGCTTGATAAATGGCCTCGGGGCTGATGCGCATGGTCTCATCATCCGGAAAGTCGATCGGCAGGCGTCGGGCAATTTGCTCGGGGCTCCAGGCCTTCTTCCATCGCCGATCCTTGCACGTCTCTGATGACCGATGGTCCTTCCGAACAGCACGGCCACGCGCTTCGTCTGGCAGCGCGACCACACCGGAAAGCCGTTCTTCCACATAAGCCCGCAAGGCGACGTTAGACGCAAGCTTCGCCGGCTTGGGGCGACGGGCTGAGCGATCGGCATGCCACTGGGCGGTTGTCGCCCGATAGGCCATCCTGCCACCGTGAGTGGCCGCGTTGCGATCGAGTTCGCGGGAAATGGTCGAGGCAGTTCGTCCCAGCCGGCGGCTGATCTCCCGCATCGAATGGCCTTGCGTATTAAGAAGCGCGATCTCCTCGCGTTCCGCAAACGAAAGGTATCTCGCCGACAGTGGCTTTGACGACGGCCTGAAAATCGAGGGGGGCATACCACCTGCCTTCCGGAATAATCTGTATCCGGCGTCAGGGGGCACTCCGGCTTCAAGCGCAGCATCTTCGCTGCTCAGCCCTCTGGCAATCGCCTGCCAAAATCGTTGCTGTTCAGCCCGACCGGCAACGGGTGGACGTCCCTCAGAGCCCAGCCGCGCACGGGTCGATCTCTTCCTTCGAATGGCCATCGCAATCTCCTAATTCTGGAGTGTTGCGACATTCGATTGAATCCACCCCGGCATTCCCTGCGCGATGGTCTTCACGCTTACTTCGTACTCTCCCCGGTGTACGGGCTCTTTAGCCACCGTCACCGTCGGGATCATCGCCCGACAGCTTAGCGCCAGCGTCGCGGCGCCAGGACCATACGACTTCACGTCCGCCAACTGCCGTTCGTCCGCACGCCGAAACGCGCTGCGGCCAGCCAGCGGCCATCGCCTCCCCGCCTCACGTGCCGTGACGATCGCGATACGCCCCTCGTGGCGAAGCAGGATGGCGGGAGTAGAGCACAATTTCTGCGAAAGCGAAAGATAAATCTTCTGGAATTGCGAATTTTATTGAGCGCGAACCGTTCGCTTCGGCGCCGGACCTGGTTCTGCATGAGGACAGAGGCCATGGAAGCGGCAGGTCAGCATCATTATCGGGATATCCAATCGCGGCTGAGTTGACGAGCCGGTCCGATCAGCTGCCGAGCTGAGGCCTCGCTCTCGTAACTAAGCGTTTTTCTACTTGGCGCTCTCGCGTCCGCGACAGCGGACGATCCAGTACGCCAGGGCGATTCGGGTCTATTTTTTCCGCCGCGGCGTACTGGATGCTCCGCCTTCGCGAGCATGACAGCTGCGGAGACGGTGAAAAGCTGTCCTTGGAAACTGCCGCTGCCAAAGAAACGCTCATCTAGATCACACAATTCTGCGACCGAAGCGCGGTGACGCATCATGACCGACACACCATGATACTCGCGCCAACAACGACCGGTATCTGATTGGTCATCGTCAGATCGAATCTCATCTTGATCAACTCAGAGAGGCCGAACCAACTTGCACGTGAAACCTACAACAACTATGCTGGTTGCGTTTCGCCGTTGTCTCAATCTTTCATTGATTGGAGAATTCACATGCGGCATTCCTCCCTTGCTCTCCTGACAGGTCTCACCGCCACGCTCGTGTTCGGCGCGACAGCTCCTGCTCTCGCCGTCGATCGGTTCTGTACGAGATGGCTCATCTATGAAGTCTATGACCCTGCCACTCACAGCTTTCATTGGACACGAGGCAAGTGTCTCCACTGGGAGATTCTATCCTTCACAATACCGGTGAATCCCTTCGTCAATTTCGGTTTGGGCCAGTCTCCTGGTGATCCTACCCCCTGGATTACCGAACGAGAGTACAAAGCTCTCCAACGCGCAAAGCGGCAGGCTTTGAATCCTCAACCTTTGCCTCCGGCGACACGAATGGCGAAACAGACCTGAGCTGAGGCATAGGAGGTTAGGACGGCGCATTTGCGGGACAACTTCACCGCGGCCCACGGCAGTTCGATAACGGCAGCGGTTGAACGGGCTTGCGCGGTGCGCTCCAAGACCTCGCCTGACTGGCGATGCAATCGACAAGGCTCATCTTCTCGGTATTTCGTATTTCGGTGGTATGTCGGTGACAGTGCACTCAACTACCTGTCATATTGAGTGCACTGTCACCGAATTATCGTCTTGCCTCGGCGTTAGCGCTGCCGAACCGGGCGTTCAGCCTTTGCCGAGCGCAAGACGGGTCGCGATCTCGACCGGCGAGTAGGCCGCATCCGCCCGATCGAGACAGACCGGCTCGCTTGGATGCAGCGGCGGCTGGGCGAGGAAGCGCGGCTCCGTGCCCCGGTGCATCTGCGCCGCATGCGACAGAAACGGATGGCAGAGATAGACGTCGCCGGCTTCCCCGGTCGCAAGCACCTGGGGGCGCTCCAGGCTGGCGGAGAACTGGCTCAGCTCATCCGCGGAGCGCCCGGCCTCGCCGGCCGGCGCCAGATATCGCGCGACATCGAGATGCGACCCGACCTTGATGCGCGTCGGCGCGTCATGCTCGCCGATGTCGGAGAACAGAAACAACATCAGCAGCGCACGACCCTGCGACAGAAAATTGACGCGCCAAGTCGAGAAGCCCGGACGCGCTTCCGAGTTGCTGTCGGGACCGGGAAAGCTCAGATCGACGTGCCAGCCGGCGTCGCCGGGATCATCGGGATGAGGAAAGCGCACCGGGAACGTGCCGAGGCCCGGACGCGGACGCCAGCGTCCAGGGCCGACCAATTGATCGAAGGCGGCGTAGAGACGCGGCGTGTTGACGGCCTGCTTGAACGGCTCGTCGTGATACTGGCCGAGCCTGATCACCGGCCGCGTCCATGAGGTGGGATCATCGGCGCGGCACGGCAGGTCGCGCCAGAGAATGGCGCGCGCCGCCGTGGCAAGCTCGCGCGAGAACGCGCGCTCGAGCTTGACGAACCCGTCGCGGATGAACTGATCGATCTGCGCAGACGACAGCACAGGCGGCTGCGCCGCCGAGATTGGATTGTCGGGCATGAAGGTCCTCGCATCGCATGGCCAAGTGAGATCCTTCCGCGCGTTGCGCGGTCACTGGCCGGGTCTGATCCTGAAACATGCGGCAACGCGCCGCGCCACGTCGTGCGCCCGCGAGACGGGCCGCGATCAATGGGTCAGGAAGAAGACCGAAGCGATGGAGATGATGCTCTTCATGCAGAAAGCGTATCACTCGTCACCATTCCAAGCAAGCAATCGCGGCATCGCAAGTCCATAGCGACGGGTGAGCACGAACCTCTGCAGTTGCAAACCCGAGCCCGTACGATCGTAACCGAGTTCATGGCACGAACCGCGGACCTCCGCCCATGCCGCCGTTGACCTGCAGAGTGCCGAGCCTCGTAAACAAGTTAGTTTTTCGGCGACTGAAACACTGTCCACCGATCGTCCTTGAACAAATAGAGCCCGGACGACACCCGCAAGCGATCGCCGCTGGCGTATATTTGATTGATGTTTCTGCGCAGCCAGTCGACGGCGTCGCGGCGGGCGAGCGGAGCAAACAGCAGGGCACCACGCCTGGGCACCGCAGCGACCAAGCCCTCAGGATGGTCCTGCAATCGACGCTGCCAGAATTCGCGATCCAGAAAATAGCTACTGTCGAGATCGGGCGACCTCCCGGCGACCTCCATGACGCCGTTGTCCCAAGGCTTGACGACAGGATCGCCATATACTCGCTTGATATTTGCGACCGCAAGCTGGAGCGCCTCGGCCGGAGCAAGGCCAAGGCGGGCCAGATCCTGCGGTTTGGCGTTCTGCATCATGCTGAGCCCATCGAAGACGAACCTGATGTGCATGTCACCAAGGAGCAGGAATGCGCAGAGCTCGAACTCCACCTCCTTGCCGTCGGCCAATTTCGCCCGCATCCTGCCCATGGGCTCCAGCGTTTCAGTCTGTTTGTTGGCGCCTATCGACTCCCTGATGACCACCATCAGGTTCTTCGCACTCATATCAACCGTGGAGTCGGCTCGCGCGGGCGAGCCTGCGACCATCATCAGCCCAAGCAGCAGCGCGCGGCCATACCGCCGTACGCAGTCGAGCAGATCGGGCGAGGTGGATGGCTTAGAGCTGGACCGCAATTTTTTGCTCTCTCGTGAAAGTCGCCGCTTGACGAACGATATCACGATCGTTCGCGCGGCCAAGAGAAAGGGGCCAGGAACGGTCTGCTCGCCTCGGCGGCTGGCATCGGCGCCGGAAGCCCTGTATGTTAGGGGGCATTGTCAGCGGATTAATGACTGTCATGACGGCTAGCCCTGACGTCGAACACGAATTGTGGTCATCCCTTCGGCGCGAAGCAGAGCTGGCCGCAGCGCGCGATCCCGTGTTTGGCCGCGCGATGTCGGCTGCGATTCTCGATCATCGGGATCTCGGAAGCGTGATCGCATCCCAGATCGGCGTCCGCCTTGGCCGGGCGAGGGCCGAGCAGGCGCAGTTCGCCGCGATCGCGAGCGAAGCGCAGCTCGCGGCCCCCGAACTGGTCGACGCAGCGTATCACGACCTCGGCGCCATCGCCGCGCGCGATCCTGCAACCACGGCGCTGCTGCCGCCGCTGCTGAACTACAAGGGCTACATCGCGCTTCAGGCGTATCGTGTTTCGCATTGGCTCTGGAGCAACGACAAGCCCGACCTCGCGCTGCTGCTGCAGGCGGAGGCCTCGACCTCTCTGCAGGTGAGCATTCATCCATCCGCCAGGCTCGGAACGGGGGTGTTTCTCGATCACGCCACCGGGATCATCATCGGCGCGTTTGCCGAGATCGGCGACGAGGTCACGATCCTGCAGAACGTCACGATTGGCCGGCAGGACGCGCTGCCTGGCCGCGCGCCGCGGATCGGGCGCGGGGTGCTGGTCTCGTCGGGGGCAATCATCCTCGGCGACGTCGCGGTGGGCGCGTTCGCCAAGATCGGCGCGGGAGCGGTCGTCACCGCGGATGTGCCCGCCGGCTGCACCGCCATCGGCTCTCCGGCGCGTTTGACGAATTGCCCGGATCGGCTCGCGCCTGCCGAGGCTTAGGCCCGCGGCGTGTATTCGTCGTGCAGGCGGACCCAGTCCGAGAGGTTGCCGCGGCCGGTTTCGTTGCGGCCCTTCGGCGTGAGATCGAGATAGTGATAGGCGCCGATCAGCGGGTCGCCGCCGCGGGAGCGGACCTGGAAGGTGCAGAAGATGTCGCCGGCCGCATCCTTGGTGAACACGGTGAGGCCGGGAAGCTCGTGCGAGCCGCGCTTCAAGGGCGCGAAATTGTAGATCGCCTGCCCGGTCGCGATCTGCTCGTCCGAGAACGAGACCTGGAAATCGAAATTGAAGTCGCTGGCATGCGATGACACCCAGTCGAACGCCCAGCCCATCCGCGCCTTGTAGGGCAGGATCTCGGCCAGAGGGGCGCGCGACACCGCGACCAGGCTGACATCGTGGTGGCGCAGATGCTGGTTGGCGCCGTCGATATGGTCGCACAGGAACGAGCAGCCGGGACAGCGGTGCGGATCGCCCGGGCCCATCATGAAATGATAGATGATGAGCTGGCTGCGGCCCTGGAACAGACCGCTCAAGGTAACGGGCCCCTGCGGCGCCTGGAACAGATAGTCCTTCTCGATCCTGAGCCAGGGCAGCGCGCGCCGCTCGGCCGACAGCGCATCGCGTTGCCGCATGAAGGCCTTTTCCTTGGCCAGATGGGTGCGATGCGCCTCGGTCCACGCGTCCTGAGCGACGATCTTCGGAGCGGTCATGTCGGGTTCCTCCGTGCTGTGCGCTCGGAGGACGATGTGACGGCGGGAATTCCGACAGGTCTCCCGGTGATTTTTTCGTGCGATCGCCGGCTTGGATTTCAGCTTGCCGGCGGCGGCGCCTTCGCGCATGACGACAGGTCACATGATCGAGGGACCCTCATGTCATCTGTCGCGACCGTGTTTGCGCAATCCTTCTTCCACGGCACGCGCGCCGATCTGAAACCGGGCGACCTGATCGCGGTCGGCCATGGCTCGAACTACATGGACGCGGCGCTGTCCTGGGTCTACTTCACGGCCACGCTGGATGCGGCGATCTGGGGCGCCGAGCTGGCAGCGGGCAGCGCGCGGGAACGGATCTATGTGGTCGAGCCGACCGGAGAGATCGAAGACGATCCGAACGTGACCGACAAGAAGTTTCCGGGCAATCCGACACGGTCGTATCGATCGCGTGCGCCGTTGCGGGTCTTGGCCGAGGTCGTCGGTTGGCACGGGCACGCGCCGGAGGCGCTGGAGCGCATGAAGCAGGGCGTGGCGCGGGCGATGACCGACGGCCCGGGGATCATCGACTGACAGGCGGGGCGAACGGCGTCATGGCGACGCCTGTGCCACGCGCGGCAGGGTCACCGTGAACGTGGTGCCGACACCGGCCTCCGAGGTCAGGCTGATGCTGCCGTTCAGACGGCCGAGCAGCGACTTCACATGCGCAAGGCCGATGCCCTCGCCCGGCTGGTCAGGCTTGCCGGCGCGCTGGAACAGCTCGAACACCCGCGCCTGGTCCTCGGGGCGGATGCCGCGGCCGTTGTCGGCGACATGAAACAGCACGTCGCGGCCGCGCTCCTCGCCGGTGATGGCGATGCGGCCGGGACGCGCGGGATCGAGATATTTGACCGCGTTGTCGAGCAGATTGCCGAAGATCTGGCCGATCGCGAGCGGATCGGCGACGAGCCGCGGCAGCGGCGCGACCTCGATGATGGCGCCTGCCGTCTCGGTCTGATGGCGGATGGCGTCGGCGAGCTTCTGCACCAGCGCGCTCATGTCGAGCGGCTCCGGATGCAGCGGCTGCTGGCCGTGGCGCGAGACCTTCAGAATGGCGGAGATCAGCCCGTCCATCTTCTGCGTCGCGGCGCGGATGAACGACAGGGACTCGTCGAAGTCGCGCTCGGCCTGCTGACGCACGGGATCGGACTTCGGCAACCGGCCGGCGTCGAACATCTCCTCGCGCAGGCTCTGCAGCTCCTGGGCAAAGCCCATGATGTTGACCAGCGGCGCGCGCAGGTCGTGACTCACGACATGGGCATAGCGCTTGATCTCCTCATTGGCGACTTCGAGGCGCTCGTTGAGATCGCGCAGCCGCGCTTCCGCGGCCTTGCGATCGGAGATGTCGATCGCGGTGCCGATCAGGCGAACGCAGCGGCCGGACGCGTCGAACAGACCGCGGCCCTTCGCCGCCACCCAGCGTACCACGCCATCGTTCTTGCCGATGGTGCGATATTCGACGTCATAGAGCGCACGCTGCACCGGGTCGGCGGCCGCCGCGAAAGCCGCGTTGGTCGCCTCGGAATCGTCGGGATGCACGCCCTCGTAGAAGTCCGCGATCGTGATCGCCGCGTCCTCGGCGACGCCGAACATCTTCCTCACCAGCGGCGGCCACACCAGGACATCGTTGACGGGGTCGTAGTCCCAGAAGCCGATCTCAGCGAATTGGGTGGCCAGCCGGAGCTGTTCTTCCGTGTCGCGCAGCGCGGCCTCGGCCGCGCGACGCTCGTGAACGTCGAGCAGCACGCCGGGAAAGCGCACGGGCCGGCCGTCACGCTGCTCGACACGGCCATTGGCCTCGATCCAGCGATAGACGCCGTCGCGGCGGCGAACGCGATATTGATGCGCGTAGGATCCGCCTGATGTCAGCGCCTCCTGGATGACGGCTGCGAGCCCGGCCTGGTCCTCGGGATGCACGGTCATGGTGACCTGCTCGAGGCTCAGCCCCTCGCGTCCGAGCGACGGATCGAGGCCGAAATTATGCGCAAAGTTCTCGTCGACGGTGAAGCGGTTCGACGGGATGTCCCAGACCCAGGTGCCGATGATCGCGCCCGCCGCGAGCGCGAGCTGCACGCGCTCGGCATCGGCGCGCGCCTGCATCTCGCTGGCGCGCAGCGCCTGCTCGGCCTCGACCTGCGCCGACACCTCCATGTTCACGCCGAACCAGCGCCTGACCTTTCCGGAGGCATCGCGCATCGGCTGGATGCGGGTGAGAAACGGACGAAAGAGGCCGTCGGCGCCGCGCAGCGGAAAGGTCATCTCGAACGGCTCGCCGGTGGCGATCGAGGCCTGCCAGCGCTCCATCACCGAGGACAATTGCTCGGGATCATGCACCGACTGCCAGCCCCAGCCTTCCATCTGCTCGGGCGTGCTGCCGCAGTATTCGTGCCAGCGGCGATTGTACCAGACGATGTAGCCGTCACCATTGGCGATCCAGCACAGCGTCGGGATGCCATCCGCCAGCAGGCGGAAATCGCGATCGTCGAGGGTGCCGGCGACAAGGTCAGGAAGATCGTAGGCAAGGGATGTCTGATTGCGCCAGAAACGACGCACGAACTCGCGACTGCTCATCCATCCCCCACTTGCGGCGACATTGCCGCCTCGCCTTGCACGACCCACGGGCAGTCACGAGTCAACGCATCGACGTAACGGCTGGGCGGGGAGGAAGTTCCACGCGAGGAACAGATTTCTCGATCGCCGCAAGGCGGCTAAAAGGGCCGGAGATGCGCCGGACATTCGGCGCAATCGGCTCCGTATTGTCCCGAATTGTCTTCCGGCGCTGATCCGCCGATTGATCTCGTGAGTTTTGGGATCGTGATGTCAGACGTGCCAGACAACAAGAGCAGCTTTTCGGGCGACGGGGGCAGCGGTCTGCCGTCGTGCCGCAGCTGTGGCCAGCCCGCCCCTCGGATTCGGAGCATCCTCAATCCCCGGACAGGAGTTGCAGAGCGGCTGTTCAATTGCTCTGGCTGCGGAACTCTCAACTGGGTGGAAGCCCGGCAGCGGTGAGCGGCCCTAGCTCTTGGGCACCTCGGAACCCGGCGGAACCTCCCGGGCTTCCTCAGCCGCGAGCAGCTGCTGAATGACCCTGCGCTTCTGCTCGTCGGTCTCGGACTCGAGCAGCTGACGAAAGCGGCGAATGTTTTCGTTCCGGATGTAGCGTTCCATGCGGGCTGCCTCTCCGTCCTGATGGGGAGAGGATGCGAGCAAGTGCGTGCCGAATCAACCTAAAAGGAGTGAGGGTCGTCCCGCGCCTCGGCCCTCTCTGCCCGCGCAAAATGCGACGGATCAAGAAAATATTCCGGCGAGGGAACAAAACTGACGCTCACCGGATTGTCTTGCACCAGCCCCACTTCTTAGCGGGAGGCTGGCCGAGAGATGATTGTGCTCCCCCTGCCTGCGCAGCGAAATTTGGCATATCGCTCTCCGGTCCCAAAGACCCTGCCTCAAGTCGATGGTCTTGTCCTTCGCCATCGCGAGCATCCGATGCACCACATGGCGACGCTGGTCCGCAAGCTGCGGAACGCGACCGAGCTGAGCGAAGACGACATCAGAGCGATCGAGGCGCTTCCCGTCGCAATGAAGGCGGTCGACGCTGAAACCCACATTGTATTCGAGGGCGACAGTCCGAGCGCGTGCTGCCTGATCATGAGTGGGTTCGCCTACCGCGCCAAGGTCACGGAGACCGGCAAGCGCCAGATCCTGTCGTTCCATATCCCCGGCGACCTGCCCGATCTGCAGAGCCTGCTACTCAAGACCATGGACCACGACCTCGTCACCATCTCCGCGGCGACGCTGGGTTTCATCGACCATGACGACATCGCCCGCCTGATTGATACACATCCAGCCGTAGCCCGTGCGCTGTGGCGCGAAACCCTGGTCGATTCGGCAATCTTTCGCGAACGGGTGCTGAACCTGGGCGTGCGCTCGGCGTCGGCCCGCATGGCTCACCTGCTCGCGGAGCTGCGGCAGCGGCTGGCCGAAGTCGGCCTCGTCGAAGACAACGAGTACCAGTTCCCGATCACGCAGTCGGATCTCGCCGATGCGCTCGGCCTCAGCACCGTGCATGTGAACCGCGTGCTTCAGGAGTTTCGCAGCCAGCGCGTCCTGGACATCCGCAAGAACCTTGTCAAATTGATCGATGTCGACAAAGTCGTCGCTGCCGGAGAATTTGATCCCGCGTATCTCCATCAAATCGACAACTCCCCTCGCGGGGGCCTGTAGCCGGAACGGACGAGATGCGCTTCTATGTCACACATCCCGGCGAAATGCCCGGCGACGCCGTCGAGCTTCCGGACGTCGAGACGGCGCTGCGGGAGACGGCGGACACCGCCCTCGCGATCGCGCGGGACCGGCTCGACCTTGCATTGACCAATGTCAGCCTGGAGGTCAGCTCCGACCATGGCCCCGTCGGACGCGTGACGGTGTCGGTGCTGATCGCGCGGAGCTGACGGAGTATCAAACGCGAGAGCCGCCCATGGGGCGGCTCCCTTGCAATCGCAGATGGTGAAGTGAAGGGGCGATCTCACGCCGCCGCACGGGCCGGCAGCACGCCGGCGCGGGGCTTGGCCTGGGCGAGGTGCACCTTCCAGGCCTCGATCGCGACGACCAGCGAAGTGATCGCCCAGAACACGGGGTATTCATAGCCGCCGGTGTTCCAGGTCCAGCCGAAGCCCTTCACGACCTGCAGGGCATAGACCGCGAACAGCAGCAGCGCGGTGGCGCCGAGCGCGGCGAAGCGCGTGCAGATGCCGAGCACCAGCGCAACACCGGCAGCGCATTCGGACGCGGCGGCGATCACCACCCAGATCTCCGGCGGATGAAAGCCGGCCTTGGCGAAGAAGCCAGCGGTCGCGGCCGACACGGTGCCGGCGGCAAACTTGCCGGCGACATGGGGAAACAGAAACAAACCGCAGATGATGCGAAGGATGTTCAGGCCATTCGAGAGATCGAAATTCTCCGCCTTGATGCGGAAGTCGTCCTTGGTGAGCCACATGGTTTTCAACTCCTTTCCGTCTGCGCCTACTATTGCAGCGGGGGGAGCAGCAGCCATTGCGGCACATCAAAATGCGGTGAGCGAAAAACGCAGAGCTGACGCTTGATTATCGATAGCTGCGTTGCTCAACTAATCAGGACGTGCGCGCACGCGACCAGACGTTCTCCACCTTCACCGCATCCAGCGCGGCGGCGAGCTCGTCGATCCGATAGGGCTTCGGCAGGATCCGAACCCCCGCCTCCCGCGCGGCGTGGACGGCCGCGCCGGAATAGCCCGAGGTCAGCAGGATCGGCATGTCGACGCGCCGCTTCTGGATCTCGCGGGCAAGATCGACGCCGTTCATGCCGCCGGGCATCATGACGTCGGAGAACACCAGATCCACGTTGCGGCCATCGGCGAGCGCGCCGAGCGCCGCCGCAGCGCTCGCAGCGCGCGTCACGTCGTAGCCGAGCTGGCGCAGCATCTCGCTGACGAGCGCGGCGACCTCGTCGTCGTCCTCGACCAGCAGGACCCGGCCTTCGTCGGGGCGGCGCGGGCGCGGCCGGTCGAGATCGACCAGATGATGCTGGTCCTTGGATGCGGCCTGGGTGGATCGCGGCAGATACAATGCGATCGTCGTGCCATTGCCGATCGCCGAGTCGATCCGCACGCTGCCGCGCGACTGGGTCACGAAGCCATAGACCTGCGCCAGGCCAAGTCCCGAGCCCTTGCCGATGTCCTTGGTGGTGAAGAACGGCTCGAACACCCGCACGCGCACCTCGTCGCTCATCCCGGTGCCGGTGTCGATCACCGACAGGCGGACATAGTCGCCGGCCAGTTCATCGTCGTCGAGATCGCGCAGGTTCTCCGCGCGCACCACGATCGTGCCGCCGCTCGGCATCGCGTCCCGGGCGTTGACGGCGAGGTTGAGCACGACGAGTTCGAGCTCGCCGGGATCGACCTCGACCGGCCACAGATTGTCGGGAAATTCGAACTGCACGTGCACGTCGCCGCGCAGGCTGCGGTCGAGCAGCTCGCGCATGCCGCCGATCTGGCGGGCGATGTCGACCGGCTCCGGCCGCAGCTCCTGCCGGCGCGAGAAGGCGAGCAGCTGACGCGTGAGGCTCGCGCCGCGCTGCGCCGCCTGGATCATGCCGTCCATCAGGCGCCGCCGCCGCGCCGGATCGCTCTGCCGGTCGAGCATGTCGAGGCCGCCGGAGATCACCATCAGCAGGTTGTTGAAGTCGTGGGCGACGCCGCCGGTGAGACGGCCGATCGCCTCGATCTTCTGCGCCTGCCGCAGCGTCTCCTCGACGCGGGCGCGCTCGGCCATCTCGACGCGCAGATGTTCGTTGGATTCTGCCAGCGCGCGGGTGCGCTCGACGACGAGCAGCTCGAGCTGCTGCGCCGACTGTTCGCGCGCATCGATCAAGGCGCGGATCTCATACTGTCGGCGGCGGGCGCGCAACGCCGACTGCACCGCGCTGGTCAGCGTGATCGGCTGGATCGGCCGCTCGAGCAGCGACACGTTGCGCAGCGCATGGACCAGCTCGCGCCGCCACGACACGACAGCGCGCTGCTCACGATGGCTGGTCAGTACGATGAACGGCAGGTCGGACCAGGGCGGCTGCCGCTCCGCCCATTGCCGCAGCGGCGCGGTGGCCTTGGCGAACAGCCCCTCTTCGGCCACGACCACCGCACCGACGCCGGCGCTCATCTCCGTGATGAGCTCCGACAGGTCGCGGCAAACGTTCGTCGCGATCCGCGCGCTGCGCAGCAGCTCCGCCGAGGCCGGGCCGTCGCGGCCGATCGGCGCGAAAACGAGAACGCGGTGATCCCGCTCAGCGCTCATCTGGCATGCTCGTCTCGGGAATGTCGGTGCCGGTATATTGCGGACTGCCCGCGAAGATGCCGCTGAACGCCTTGAGCGGCGGGCCCAGGCTGATGCCGGCGCTGCTCATGCGGAATTCTCGGATGCTATGCTCGTGGTGACCGCTGCGCTTCTTGACCACCGACATGGCACGCCGGACGTTACCCCCCGCCTCGAAATAGCGCAGCATCAGCACGGCATCGCTGAGATAGCTGATGTCGAGCGGCGTATCCATCGGCCCGACCATCCCGTGCTGCGCCAGAACCAGGATGGTCAGCACGCCCTGCTGGCCGAGATAGGTCAGAAGCTCGTGCATCTGCAGGATGAGAAAGCGCTCGTCGGGCATGGCGTTGAGATAGCCGTTGAGACTGTCGATGATGACGACGCGGGCGTTGTCCCGCTCGACGCTGTCGCGGACGATGGCGCCGAACTCGCCCGGCGACAGCTCGGCCGGATCGATCTGCTGGAAACGGATGCGGCCGGATTCGATGTGGTCATCGAGCGCGAGGCCCAGCGTCCGCGCGCGCGCCTCGACGGTGCCGCGGCCCTCGTCGAAGGCGAACAACACCGCATGCTCGCCGCGTTGCGCGGCCGCGATCGCATAGAGCATCGCCACCGACGACTTGCCGACGCCGGCCGCGCCGATCAGGAGCGCATTGGTGCCGCGCTCCAGCCCGCCGCCGAGCAACTGGTCGAGCTCTGCATTGCCGCTCGGCGTGAAATCGCCGGTGAAATCCCGATGATGCTCGGCCGCGACCAGGCGAGGATAGATCTTCAGCCCGCCGGGCTCGATGGTGAAATCATGGTAGCCGCCGCGAAACGCGATGCCGCGCATCTTGATCACACGCAGCCTGCGCCGCTCCGCGCCGTAGTCGATGGCGAGCTGCTCCAGCATCACGACCCCGTGCGCAACGGAATGCAGCTGGAGATCGTCCTGCGACGAGGAGAGATCGTCGAGCAGGATGACGGTGCATCTGCGTCTGGCGAAGAAGTGCTTCAGGGCAAGCACCTGACGGCGATAACGCAGCGGGCTCTGCGCGAGCAGGCGCAGCTCGGACAGGCTGTCGATCACGACGCGGCTCGGATTGATCCGCTCGACCTCGGCGAACATCAAGCCGGTGGTCTCGCTGAGTTCGACCTCGGCCGGATGAAACACCGTCAGCTCGCGTTCCGGATCCAGCGTGGTCTCCGGCGGCACCAGTTCGAAAATGTCGACACCAGTCAGCGACCAGCCGTGCCGTCGCGCCACCAGGTCGAGTTCGCGGCCCGTCTCCGACAGGGTGATGTAGAGCACGCGCTCGCCGAGGCTCACGCCCTTGAGCAGGAATTGCAGCGCGATGGTGGTCTTTCCGGTCCCTGGCCGGCCCTCATAGAGATAGAGGCGATTGGGATCGAAGCCGCCGCCGAGGATGTCGTCGAGGCCGTTACTCCCGGTGGAAACGCGCGGCAGATCGCCGGGGCCGCCATTGTCGCTCCCGCGAACAGGCTCCTCCGTCATGCAAAGCTCCGTCGTGACAATGAACTCAACGGCAATCACCCGGCCGGGGCAAACCGCAGGGTTCGACCGGCCAGACAGGAACACGATGAAGCCGCTCTGGGTTCCCGCGGAACCGACACTGGCACCGCAGGCGGTGGGAGACGCTTGTGTCTGGTGAGAGTTCCTAGCGCCGCGATGGCGGTCAGCTCCCCTCCCCATTGCGGGGAGGGGTTGGGGGTGGGGGTGACTTGCTCGGAGCGGAATGTGGGGCACGCGACGCAAGCGGCAGGCATTCAACGCTTAGACCGCGGGAGAGGTTAGGTCTCATCGGCACTTTTTCCGGGGACCCCCACCCCCGACCCCTCCCCGCAAGGGGGAGGGGAGCGCAGCGGGGAGGTGGCGCGAGCGAAGCCTGCTCACTCACGACCCGGACGGAACCCGCCTTGACACCCTAATTCATCATGATCATTATGATGATCATGACAATCAACATGCGCCCTGCTGCCAAGACTCCCGAACGCATCGCGCGCGCCTTGCGGGCGCGGATCATTGAGGGGGCGATGGCGCCGGACGATGCATTGCCCGGCGAGAAGGAGCTGATGGCGGAGTTCGGCGCCAGCCGCGGGTCGGTGCGCGAGGCGCTGAAGTCGCTGGAATTCCAGGGCATGATCTGTTCGGTGCCCGGCCCGCGCGGCGGCGTACGGGTGCGCGCGATCGAGGAGGAGCGCGTGTTCGACTACATGCGCAGCTTCTTCCATTTTCAGGCCCTCGAGGCCGAGCAGATCTATGCCGTGCGCAAGCTGGTCGAGCCGGCACTGGCCGAGAGCGTCGTCGGCCATCTCAGCGACAGCCATTTCGCGCGGCTGCAGGCCAGCATCGCCGTGCTCGACGATCACGACATCCACGCCTGGGCCGCTCAACGCGCGGCAGAAATCGAATTCCACGAGATCCTGGCGGAAGCCTGCCCGAACCCGTTGCTGGCGATGATGGCCCGCTTCGTCAACGAGGTCATCCGCAGCGCGGTGGCCGGCACCGCGCCGTCGCCGACGCATGCGCCGGACGAGCGCGCCTTCGTCCACGCCAATTGCACGGCGCATGCGGCGATCGTCGCCGCTCTGCGCAAGGGCGACCGGGCCAAGGTCAAGCGGCTGATGCTGGCGCATATCGAAAAGGCCGAGCAGTTCATCGTGCCGCTGCACGCGCGCACCCTCGCGCGACGCCCCGCTCCCAAATCCTCCTGATCGCATAAGGTTTGCTTCGCATGGATACGCCGCTGTGGCGCTGGTCGGCCACGCAACTTGCCGCCGCCATTCGCACCAAGGAGATCACGAGCCGCGAGGCCGTCAGCGCGAGCCTCGACCGTATCGCCGCCCTCAATCCCGAGCTCAATGCCGTGGTCTCGGTGCAGCACGAGGCTGCGCTCGAAGCCGCCGATCTCGCCGACCGCATGGTGGCCGCGGGCACGGCGCTCGGACCTTTGCATGGCGTACCGGTGACGACGAAGATCAACGTCGACCAGCGGGGACTACCAACCACGAACGGCGTCATCGCCTTCAAGGACAACATCGCCAAGGACGACGCGCCCGTCGTCGCCAATCTGCGCCGCGCCGGCGCCGTCATCATCGGCCGCACCAACACGCCGGCATTCTCGATGCGCTGGTTCACCGACAACGACCTGCACGGCCGCACGCTCAACCCGTGGCGGCCCGACCGCACACCGGGCGGGTCGAGCGGCGGCGCGGCGGTTGCCGCGGCCACCGGCATGTGCGCGATCGCGCATGGCAATGACGGCGGCGGCTCGATCCGCTATCCCGCCTATTGCACCGGCACCGTCGGCCTGCGGCCGTCATTCGGCCGTGTGCCGGCCTTCAACGGGACCGCGCCATCGGAGCGGCAATTGTCGCTGCAATGGGTCTCGGTGCAGGGCGCGATCACGCGCAATGTCGAGGACGCCCGCCTGGCGTTGGCGGCGATGGCCGCGCCCGATCCGCGCGATCCCTGGCATGTCGCGATGCCGCTCGACGGCCCGCGCATCGACCATCCCGGCGTCGCCGTCTGCCTCGATCCGGCCGGTGTGGGCATCGCGCCGGAGGTCGAGGCCGCCGTGCGCAAGGCCGCGCACATCCTGCACAATGCGGGCTACGAGGTGACGTGGCGTGATCCGCCCGATGTCGCCGCCGCGGCCACCGCGTGGAACGACTTTGCTCAAGGCGAGTCGCGCGTGACGATTGCCGCGCAGGTCGCTGAGCATGGCGACGCGCTGGCGCGACGCGCCTTCGAGCTGATGATGAATCGCACGCCGGAGCTCGATGTCGGCAGCATGATCCGGCTGACGTCGTCACGCGCGACCTATCTGCGGCGCTGGCAGTTGTTCATGCAGGATCATCCGCTGGTGCTGTGCCCGGTGGCGATGGAGACCGCCCTGCCCTACGGCGTCGATGTCGAGAGCGATGCCAGCGTCGATCGGTTGTACCGCTCGCATGTGTTCCTGTTCGCGACCGCCTTCCTCGGGCTGCCCTCGATCAGCGTGCCGACCGGTGTGCATGAGGGCATTCCGATCGGCGTCCAGATCATCGGTCCGCGCTTCCGCGAGGACCTCGTGCTCGATGCCGCGGCCGCGATCGAGCACGCCGCCGCCGAGTCCACCCCACCTCTCGCGCCGTAATGGACCGTCTCATGACCGCACAATCCAACGAGCTCTGGCGCTGGAACGCCGTCGATCTCGCCCGCGCCATCCGCGCCGGCAGACTGTCGAGCCGCGAGGCCGTGCAGGCGTCGCTGGCGCGCATGGCCGAGGTCAATCCCAAGCTCAATGCCGTGGTGGTCGATCTCGGCGCCGAGGCTCTCGCAGCAGCGGATGCCGCCGATGCCGCCGTCGCACGCGGCGAGGCGCTCGGCGCGCTGCATGGTGTGCCGATCACCATCAAGACCAATGTCGATCAGATCTGCCAGGCCAACAGCA
This sequence comes from Bradyrhizobium sp. HKCCYLRH3099, assembly GCF_051167855.1. Lineage (NCBI taxonomy): Bacteria > Pseudomonadati > Pseudomonadota > Alphaproteobacteria > Hyphomicrobiales > Nitrobacteraceae > Bradyrhizobium > Bradyrhizobium sp. HKCCYLRH3099. The sequence continues at coordinate 39,930 of NZ_JBNPTW010000015.1, read as the reverse complement.
ACGGCGTCGTCGCCTTCAAGGACAACATCGCGGCCGAGGACGCGCCGGTCGTCGCGAACTTTCGCAAGGCCGGCGCCGTCATCATCGGCCGCACCAACACGCCGGCGTTCTCCTCGCGCTGGGCGACCGAGAACGATCTGTTCGGCCGCACGCTCAATCCCTGGTCCCCGGAGCATACGCCGGGCGGCTCCAGCGGCGGCGCATCGGCGAGCGTTGCCGCCGGCATCACGCCGATCGGCCATGCCAACGATCTCGCCGGCTCGGTGCGCTACCCGGCCTGGTGCACGGGGACGGTGGGCCTGCGTCCAAGCTTCGGCCGCGTTCCTGCGTTCAATCCCTCTGCCAAGGTGGAACGCGCATTGTCGCTGCAATGGATGTCGGTCCAGGGCCCGATCACGCGGAGCGTCGCCGATGCCAGGCTCGCGCTGTCGGTGATGGCGCAGGGCGATCACCGCGATTCCTGGTGGGTGCCGGCGCCGCTCGCGGGCGCGCCGCTGCGGCGGCCGATGCGCGTGGCGCTGTCGCGCGATCCGGTGAAGAGCGGTGTTCACCTTCACAATGCCTCGGCGCTGCAGCGCGCGGCGGATGCGCTCGCGGCCGCAGGCTATGTGATCGAGGAGCTCGATCCGCCTGAGATGGCAGCGATCATGGAAGACTGGCACATCCTGTCGCGCGCCGAAGCGCCACGCATGCTCGAGGCGGTCTATGCCTATGGCGACGACGGCATCAAGCGCGCGATGAAGTGGCACATGGACGACGCGCCGCCTCCCTCCGCCGTCGACTACATGGATGCGCTGACGCGGCGCGCGACATGGCTGCGCAAGTGGAATGCGTTCTTCGATAAAACGCCGCTGTTGCTGTGTCCGGTCTCGCTCGCGCCGCCGTTCAAGCACGGCGCAGACGTCGCAAGCCGCGAGTCGTTCTACGAGATCGTGGCGGCGCAGGCGCCGTGCTTTGCAATCCCGGTGCTCGGCCTTCCCGCGATCTCGGTGCCGACCGGGCTGCACGACGGCCTGCCGACGGGTGTTCAACTGGTCGGACGGCGCTTTCGCGAGGACGTCGTGCTCGACGCGGCTGATGTGATCGAGCAGCACCTCGGACGGATCACGCCGATCGCGCCGACGTTCTGAGACGATCAGGCAATGAGCATGGCGGTTGTTTCCGATTGAGCTTTCGCCGTCTGCAAGGCCGTCATGTTCCTCCGGCCTCCGGCTGGCCGGATGACAAGCTCCGGCGGAACATCCAGTACTCCGCAGCAGCGAATATGAGGCCGAGGTGTCACGGCGTACTGGATCGTCCGCCTTCGCGGACGATGACAGACTTGGGAGGGGGCACACTGCCAACCATCGTCATTGCGAGCGCAGCGAAGCAATCCAGGGGCCAAAATGCACACGCTCTGTGTTGCCCCTGGATCGCGTCGCTGCGCTCGCGATGACGGCGGTGCCGGCGCCTTGAAAACGGCCGCCTAGGCGGAACGTCCGACGGTGTCCGCCATCGTGGCACCGCGGGCGCCGAGCGGCTTCTCGGGGCCGGTCGTCGTATCGCGCGTGGTCTGATGCTCGAGCTCGGCATCGAGTTCGCCGCCGATCAGGATCACGATCGCCGAGATCCAGATCCAGGTCATGAAGCCGATCGCCGCGCCCAACGACCCATAGGTCGCGTTGAAGCTGCCAAAATTTGCTGCATACCACGAGAACAGCGCCGATCCGGCGAGCCACAGCGCCGCCGCCAGCGCGCTGCCCCAACTGATCCAGCGCCATTTCGGCTCCTCACGATTGGGTCCGTAGCGGTAGATCAGCGCGAGCCCGAGCGAGACGCAGACGAAGATCGCGGGCCAACGGCCGATGCGCAGCACGAGGTCGCCGACATCGGACAGGCCAAGAGTGTTCAATAGCACCGGAAGCACGACGACGGCGCCGATGGCGAGCAGCGCGAACAGGATGGCGCCACCGGTGAACAGCAGTGAGATCGCGTTCAGCTTGAAGAAGCCGCGCCGCTCCGGCTCGCGATAGACGACGTTCAGCGTGTCGAACAGCGACTTCATCGCCGCATTGGCGCTCCATAGCGAGATCGCAAGGCTCACCAGAAAGGTGATGCCGAGCGCCTGGCTGCCGTTGGCGGAGACCCGCGTCAGTTGGTCGCGCGCGATGTCGATGGCTCCGCCGGGCATGACTCCTTGCAGTTGCTCAAGGTGTCCCGTGATCTTGGCCGGATCGGAGAACAGGCCATAGACCGCCACAAGCGCCGCCAGCGCGGGAAAGATCGCGAGCAGCGTGTAGAAGGTCATGCCCGCGGCCAGCGCCACGATCCTGTGCTCGGTGACGTTCTCATAGACCCGGAACAGGACGTCCTTCCAGCCGCGCGCCGGAATCTCCGCCGGCGAGTTGGCGAACCGGCCGCGGCCGTCGTCGTGTCGCGTGCGCCCCGACTGTTCGGGCCGCTGCTCCAGATATTGGATCAGGAAGGCGAGGCCGAGAAGGGCCAGCATGCCTCCGGTCCCTCGTCCACCGGGGCGCCCCGCGCCGTGGGAGCCCGTTGGGTCCTGGTGCGTGATGTCTGATTTCCGGGAGCGGCGAAACATGGGATCGGTCCATCACTGTCGAGTGATAGCAACCGGAGGATTCGACGAATGTTCCGGCCTCACGTATGCAGGCGCCTTGATCCTTCGAAACGGGACGAGCGTTACAGCTTAGGTGCCGGCGGACACGAGCAATTTGTCACCGCGCGTGAACGCAAGGCTGTGACAAGGACACAACAGTTAATGTAACCGCGAGGAACGGGCCCGTGCACCCCCGCGTTTCACTGACACCTTCAACGCAAGGAAAAAACCTATGCGACGCCTGCTATTTGCTTCTCTCTCTGCCACCGCCATGCTGACCGGCTTCGCCGCGATTTCACCCGCCTCCGCCGCGCAAGACCAGTACTGCCTGCAGGGCAGGATCTGGGGATATCCGGGCAACTGCCAGTTCGCCACCTATCAGCAGTGCCTGGCCTCCGCCTCCGGCACCGACGCGGGCTGCGGCATCAACCCGGCCTATGCTTACGGCCGGCAGCGCGGCTACTATCCCCACCGGTAGACAGCGGTAAGGCCTTGCCTCTCGACGAACCGAGCGCCAACCCCGATTGAGCTGAGAACGACAAGTTGAGAACGCGCGGCGGCCTGCCTGGCCGTCGCAGCACACCGCAACCACGTCGTGGTGGTTGCGAGCCTGACACCTCCCTGTTGCGACAGACGGCCTGTTCGGCCGCACGATCGTCGTGCGCCTCCTGTTCCCCCGCGCCGCGTTCGGAACATTGCGCCTCGCCGCAACTTATACGGCGACCGATGTCCAACTGGAGGAGGAAACCATGGACGGACTGATTTATCTCGTGGGCCTGATCGTGGTCATCATGGCCGTGTTGTCGTTCTTCGGCCTGCGCTGAGACGGCAGCATGAGCATGGAAACCCAGCCGGTCGCCGTGCCTCCGATGGCACGCGCGGCCGCGGACCGCTGGACGCTGCAATGGACCCCGGTCATTGCAGGCGCCCTCGCCGCCGCCGCCGTCTCGTCGATCCTGATCAGTTTCGCGATGTCGGTCGGCCTCGGCGTCAGCTCCACCGCGCCGACGCGGCGTGACGCTTCCGTGGCGCTGTGGACCCTGTCGGGACTTTACCTGGTCCTGCAGGCACTGATCAGCTTCGGTTGCGGCGGCTACATCGCGGGGCGCCTGCGCGCGCCGCACGGCCTTGCCGAGAGCGAGGAGACCGAAAAGCGCGACGGCCTGCACGGCGTTGCATCGTGGTCGCTGGCGGTAGTGCTGGGCGCGACACTGGCGGTGCTCGGTGCCACGGCGGCGACACGGCCAAATGCGCTCTCCGCTCCCCAGATCGCCAATGAGCCCTCGGCGCTGAGCTACGAACTCGATCATCTGTTCCGCTCGCCGCGGCGGGCGCCGAGTCCCGATCTTGCCCCGGCGCGGAGCGAGGCGGGCCGTATCCTGCTGACGGCGTCGGGCCACAGCGGCGTCAGCGCCGATGATCGCGCCTATCTGGTGCAGCTCGTCACCGGTACCACCGGCCTGGCGGCCCCCGACGCCGAACGGCGAGTCGACAGCGTGATCGCCGCGGCCAAGAGCGCGATCTCGCGGACGCGGGCCGGCACCGTCATCCTGGCGTTCTCGGTCGCGACCGCGCTCCTGCTCGGCGCGGTCGCCGCCTGGGCGGCGGCGGAGAGCGGCGGCCGTCACCGCGACGGCCGGCCGGTCACCGGCTGGATGCTGCACGCGAACCGCTTCAGCCGGCGGCGCGACATGTGGCGACGGCCGATGTCGATGCCGGAATAAATCCACACCGGAATGATGTCGACCAGCCAACGGCCCGGCGCTACGCCGGGCCGTTCTGCGTTGCACCGCGGTCGTCAGCGCAGACTCGAATTCAGGTGAGACGTCGGATCATCGACCGCGCATCGTCGCCGTAGCTGGCGATCCGATCGTCGGACGCGGCTGCCTCGTCCACCGCAAACCCTTGCTGCTCCCAGAACGGCACGGAGCCATTGACGGCCACCAGTGACAGCGCGGGAAGGCCGAGCTCCAGCGCATGGGCGGCAAGATCACCGACGATTCGTGCGGCGGCGCCGCTGCCGCGCGCCTTCGGCAACAAGGCGAGATCATGGATGTAGTAGGTCTGCGCGGGCATGGGCAGCTGCGCGATCAGCACGTTCAATGCCGGTGGCTTGCCGAGATGCCAGGGATGGCTGATCACATAGCCCGTGATGGCCGCCGTGTCGGAGACCAGCACGCGACACCCCGCGGGGTGAAGACGCAGCCGCTCGGCGAACACGGCAGGCTCCTCTGGATAAGCGGAATGCACATGGGCTGCGATACGGTCGACCGCGGCCAGATCAGCCGCCGTCATCGCGCGCCAGCTCAGGCGGCCCGCAACGGGTTGGCGTCCGCCCTGCCCCTCGCTCGCTTGACTGTCCGCTGCGCTCACTTCGCGAGCGCCAGCCAGCGCTCGCAGGCCGACTGCGCCGCGGGCCACAGCGCCTCGGTCGGCTGGCCCCGGTGCAGCGCCTTGCCCACCTCGCAGATCGACATGAAGGCCGAGGAGCGCGCGTCCTCGACCTCGAGCGGCGCCGCCGCGCTCGGGCTGCGCACCAATCCCATCAGGCCGTTCAAAGTCTGCAGAGCCTCGGCCGGCGAACTCGCCGCTGCCGATCTCAGCGCGGCCACAACCTGTTGCGCCTTTTCTGCCTCCGTCATCACATCCGTCATCGTTCGCCGTTCCTCACCGTGCGAACGCTAGCAGCCCGCCCGAGGCCGGGCAATCCTGTGGGCGGGCGCCGCATGAGCGATGCCCCCCGGTTCCAGATCAAGCGTAAATCGCTGCATCAGGAGAGGTCAGGCAAGCCTGATATCGGCGAGATCGATCGAAACGACCAACGGCTCCGGCAGCGCGCTGCCATCCGGCGTGCGCGGATAGATCTTCCGAGAGGTCGGGATCTTGAACCCTTGGACCTCGGCATAGCCCGAGATGTAGTGGGCGCCCGGCGTATTGCCGGCGATCTCGACATCGTAGTCGTGCCGCTTCAGGCGGCCATCGGCATCGGCGTAGAGCGTCTGCACCGTGCTGTGTGTGGCTACATCGGCCGGGAAGGTCACGCGCAGCCGCTGCCAGGTCTCGCCGTTCTCCTGCCAGTCGGACAAGGTCTCGGTGCGAACACCGTCACGCGCCAGCAGGAATGGCAGGTTCAAATACGTCCACATCGCGCAGCCGGCGAAGTAGGCGAGCTGCAGCTCGGACCAGGGCGTCTCCAGCGTGTGACCGGCGAACGAGGCACGAGGATCGTGCAGCTCCTCGAGCACCTCGCCGTCGCGGCTCTTCAACGACACGTAGTCGGGACGAAACAGCGAGACCTTGCCGGCGGGACCGAACGGAGCGTGGGACGCCCACTCCTCCTTCAGCCCGACCGTCACCGACGTCTCGTCGAGCTTGCCGGGATGGCCCTTCAGGGCCCAGAGCGCGCCGCCCTGCTTCAGCCTGGCGGTCAGGCTCGTGTAGTCGCGCCATGCGCCGATATCGCCATGGGCCTGGATGATCTTGGTGGTGAGGGCGTTCATGGGAAACTCCTGTCTGCGCGAAGATGCGTTCAAGCGTTGAGGAAAAGATCGACGTGCGCCGTGAAGATCTCCGGGTATTGGAACAGCGCGCCGTGCGCGGAATCCGGATAGACGATCAAGGTCGCGTTGCTCATGGCCTTGAACATCTCGAAGGCATTGCTCGCCGGAAACATCGTGTCGTCGCTGCCGTGGACGATCAGGGTCGGCTGTGCGATCCGCTTGAGCAGCGCGTGCCCCGTCGTCTTGTCCGCGCACCAGCGGATGATGGCCTTGGCCTGGGCGTCGCTGATCTCCTTGCCGCTCTCGGGATCACGTTCGTGAGTGCGCTTGGCCGCTCGCGCAACAAAGGCTCGACCTGCGGCCTGGCTCCGCTCGGACGCGGTGAAGAACAGCGGGAGACGAACATCCGGCGCGTTATGCGCGAAAGCCGCCGTGACGACTTCGAGCAGATGCTCCTCGCCGCCCTGCGGAGCGCTGCCCACTGAGGCGATCTTGCGCACCGCGATCTTGCCGCGCGCGGCCATCGCCTGCGCGATGAAACCGCCGAGCGAGAAGCCAAGCAGATCGACCGGGCCGAGATCGAGCGCGCCGATGAAGGCTTCTGCGTCGATGGCCATCTGCTCCACGCTGTCGGGCGTCTGGCCGCCGGATGCGCCCACGCCGGCGTTGTCGAACACGACGACCGTACGGTTCTGCGCGAGGGCATCGATCACGGCAGGGTCCCAGGAATCCATCGTTCCCGTGAAGTGCTGAAGACACACGAGCGGCGGCGTGCCTGCTTTGCCGAGCTTGCGATAGGCATATTTCACCCCGTCGGATGCGACGACGTAGCGGTTGGGCGATGTCTCGAATTGCGTCATGATGTCGGTCATCTCGAGTTGGGGTCGAAGGCTTGCTTCGGCTGGTCCTGATGAAGGGCGAGCGATCGCTGCGATCTCGTCGAGAGTCGCAATGTCTGTCGCCATTCGCGGCCGTAAGATCGGACGGACGATCTCCATCCTTGTTGCCTGCTTTTCGCTGGCCTGTGGATCATACGGAGTTATGGGTCACCACCGACCTCGAGGACGCGGCACGAATCCTGACCGCTTACATCAGCGGATGTGCTGTGCTGTCCGGTCACTTCCCATCGTAGCGATGCGAGGACGACGCAGGTCGCGCATGCGCAAGGTCGTGATCAGGACGGGACCTCGCAACGATGCTTTTGAATTGCCGTGGCGCAATCTTTGCAGCTAGAGAGGACCGGAGTTTGTCAGTGGCCGGATCATCCAACCTCCTTCCGGGGACATCACAGCTACGGATGACCATCGACAAAGGTATCGAGCGAGAGTTCACTTGAAGGTATTTTTCAGCACGCCGCGCGCACCCGGCATTTTCAGTGGCCTGTTGATTGCGGAGAGCTTGCGCACGCGCCCATGACCATCTCGTCTGATCCCCGCTTCGCCCCGCCCGACCTGTTCAACCTGACCCGCGAAAGCGTGATCGTGCGCGATCCCGCGGGCCAGATCCTCGCCTGGAATCGCGCGGCGGAACGGCTGTATGGCTGGTCGTCGGAGGAAGCCGTCGGCCGAGCCGCGGATGACATGCTCCGCAGCAGCCCGCGACTGACACTGCCGCCCGGCGGCTACGACGATACCTGGACCACCCAGGTGGTCCGGATGGGACGTCATCTCGGCTCGCTCGTCGTGGATGCTCAATTCAGCATCCGCCGCGACGATGAGGGAAAGATTGTCGACATCATCGAAACCGGACGATTGCTCGGCGATCGGACTTCGGCATCAACCTGGCGCGAAGACGGAGAATACCGCTACCGCACGCTTTTCCATGCCATGCCGACGTCGTTCCTGGAGCTCGACATCACTGGCGTCAGACCCATTCTCGGCCAGTTCAGGGATTGCAGCATCGCCGAGATCAGGGCGCGATTGCTCGCATCTCCGGAGACGGTCCGCCGCTTGATGGAAGCGACGCGGGTCATCGACGCCAACGATCACGCCGTCGAGACGTTCGGGGACGGAGATCGCGACGGCATGTTCGACTGCGTCGCTCCGTTCTGGCCGCTGGAGAGCTACGAGACCTATATCGACAGCATCATCGCCAGGCTGACGGAAACCCCGCGCTTCAGTCGCGAGGTGACGATGACGACCTTGAAAGGCCGTCCGGTGCACAGCATCTTCACGGCCTGTCTCGACCCGAAGATCGTCGGCGACGGCCGCGTCATCATCGGCATCGTCGATATCAGCGCCCTCACCTTGGCGAACCGAACACTCGAAGAAAGCCGCGAACATTATCGCGCGCTGTTCAGCCTGATGCCGCTGCCGCTGTGCCGCGTCAACACCGATGCCGCGGCGGCATTGCTGCGCGAATTCAGCAAGGACGAGCGTCAGGATCCGGAAGCAATTCTCCGCGCTCGGCCCGAGATCATGCAACACATCGCGGGGACGTCCTTTTTCGTCGAGGCCAATTTCAGGGCGGCGAAGCTGCTGGGATTCGACGATCCGGCCGAATTGTACGGTCTGCGCGCGGGCTCCCTGCTGGCTTCCCGCCCGGATACGCTGCGGCGGCTGGCGCATGCGTCGATCCGCTCGGAGCCGTTCGAGGAAGAGACGCAGATCGTCACGCCGCATGGCCGGGTCGTGGACGTGCTGCTGTCGATGAACTTCATCGAGCATGACAGGGGCCGGTTCTCGCTGGCCGGCCTGATCGAGATCGGCGACCGCTTGAAGGCGGAGGCCGATCTGGCCCGGCTGCGCGCCGACTTCGCCCATGCCGCGCGGATCTCCATGCTCGGCGAACTGGCCGCCTCCATCGCGCACGAGGTCAATCAGCCGCTGGCGGCGATCGGCGCGAGCGGCGAGGCCGGGCTGCGCTGGCTCGATCGCGATCCCCCCAACCTCGATCAGGTCCGCACGCAGGTGATCGCCAATCTCGTGATCAACGCCATGCAGGCGATCCACGCGGGCAACGCGACCGACCGGCGCGTCACGATCGACGTGAGTTCGTCGGACCAATGGGTGGAATGCAGCGTGGCCGACAGCGGGCCCGGTCTGGAGCCACACGTTGCCAAACGGCTGTTCGATAGCTTCTTCTCGACCAAGAAGGACGGCATGGGGCTCGGTCTGTCGGTGTGCCGAACGATCATCCAGTCGCTCGGCGGCACGCTGACGGGCGCCAACCGGGATGACGCACCGGGAGCCCGCTTCGCGTTCCGCCTTGCGCGCGCCGATGAGCAGGATCCATCCTGACCGCGACGGATCGGGTGCGATGGCACGACGACGTTTTGCTACGACTAGAGGCCGAGCGCCGCGATCTTGCTGACGATATCGGCCGCCGACATGGCCTTGAGCTTGCGACGCGCGCTGCTGCGATGCATCTTCACGGTGATCTCGGACACGCCGAGTTCGTGGGCGATCTGCTTGTTGAGCAGGCCGCGTCCGACACCCCGGAGCACGTCGCGCTCACGCGCGGTCAGCCGTTCGGCAAGCTGGCGCAGCTCGGTCAGGTCGTCGTCCTTCGCACGCCGCTCCTGGTCGTCGCGGAGCGCCTTGACCACGGCGTCGAGCAGCTCCTGATTGCGGAACGGCTTTGGCAGGAAATCCACCGCCCCTGCCTTCATGGCGCGGACCGACGTGGGCACGTCGCCATGACCGGTTATGAAGACGATCGGAATGCCGACATTCATCTCCGCCAGCCGCGCCTGCAGATCCAGCCCGCTGCCGCCCGGCAGACGTAGGTCGAGCACCAGGCAGCTCGGCCGATCCGGCAACCCGGCCTCGAGAAGCTCCTGGGTGGAGCCGAACAGCTTCGTCTCGATGTCCACGGAGGCCAGCAGATCTCCAAGACTCTCGCGCACGGCGACGTCGTCGTCGACCACGAGAACGATGGGCGTTTTGACCGGCGCAGCCAACGCTTTGACACTCCGCTTGCTGATGACCGGCGGCTGAGTTGCGAACATCTGCTGCTCCCGTGGCTCGGCCTGACGGACGTCGACGAATGTCCGGGTCCAACGATGGGCCCATCACAGACGCTACCAAAGTCAACCGACTGCATCAACGGACCCGTATTCTCCCTGGCCCATACCTAGGTAGTCGGCTCAGTTCGCCCTGCAACGTTGCATCACCGGCGAGGGTCGTCCAGTGTGGCGGGTGGAGTCGGGACACAGCCGACAGCGAAGGGTCCCTGACATCAACGAGCAGGAATGACAGTGCCCGGCTCGGCCGAGAGCGCGAGGAGTATGTCTTGGCCGGAGCTTTGCTATCCATCATCGACGACGATGCCGATGTGCGCGAGTCGCTGCAGGCGCTGGTCGAGAGCGTCGGCTACAGCGCCCGCCTATTCGGCAGCGCCGAGGCGTTCCTGACGTCCGACACGCTCGCCGACACCCAGTGCATCGTCAGCGACGTGCAGATGGACGGCATGACAGGACTCGAGCTGGCGGAGCATCTCGCGCGATCCGGCCCTCATATCCCGATCATCCTGATCTCCGCCTACGCCAAGGAGAACCAGCGGCGTGCGCTCAACTGCCCCGGCGTCATCGCGATCCTGCCGAAACCCCTGCAACTGAATACGCTGATCGACGAGATTGGCCGCGCGGTCGGTGCAGGCATTTGATCGGTCACCGCCGCGCGAACCGGCGGCGATTGAGGGCGGCGAGCCAAGGCGGGGCACCAGCCGATCGACGCGTGACGTTCACGGTGCAGGGGTGATCTCGTCGAGAGTCACCATGCCCGATCCCTCGGCGGCAAGGGCCGCGTGAACCGAGGGCCTGGTCCCCACCCGCGCCAGGAAGCCGCGAAGCCGTGGCAGGTCTTCGATATCGATTCCGTAGAAGCGGGTCCAGCTCGCGATGACGAACAGGTAGGCATCGGCGGCCGTGAACGTCGCTCCGGTGAGAAACGGCCCGACCAGCCGCTGCTCGACCATGTCGAGCCTGTTCCTGATACGGTTGATGAACAGAGGCCGCACCTCCGCGGGAAGTGCCCAGTTCAGCGGAACGAAGCTCTTGTGCAACTCGGCGGCGACGAAGCTCTGCCACTCCATGACGCGATAGCGCGCAACACTGCCGGCTTGCGGCATGAGATCGGTCCGCTCCGCGGCGTCGCAGATGTATTGCGCAATGATCATGTTTTCGGTGAGCGCGCCGCCATCGTCCAGTTCGAGCACCGGCACCATGCCCCGCGGCGCGACCGCGCGATAGTCAGACCCGTCGGACCGGCGCTTCGCCGTCACGTTCACGACCTCGAGCTCGAAGGGACGCCCGATCTCCCGCAACAGGATATGCACGGACAGCGAGCTTGCACCGGGATGTGTATAGAGCTTCATGGGCTGTGATCGCGACGTTCGTGTCCTGCGTCTCGCCGATGGCGCAGTCAGGAGATGACCTGTGCGCACGCCCCGCAATCGCAGCTCAGGCTACTCGGCGACATCGAGCCTCGGTAGATATACCGGGGTATGTGCGCGTCGAAGGCAATGTCCCGAGTCGAAGACCTCAGCATCCGACGAGAGTTGCCCGACGAACCGTCTTGATGCGGTTGCGCCGATACTGGCCGAACTCATGGTCATAGGACAGATCATAGGTGCAACCCACCTTCATGTCCCGGTGATCGGAACTGCGCTCAATGAGATAAACGCCAGGTTGGTCCGTCTTGAGCACAACCATATCCTGCCCCCAACCACCGCCGGAGCCGCGATACACGACGCGATCGGTATGGCCGGCGAGCGTCACCCAGACCGCCATCCCGACCACCAGCAGCGCAAGGATGGAGAGGCCGCGAACATCGTTACGCAGCTTCTCGGCGGGGCTCATGAAGGGCAAGGCGTTTGACATGACGCTTCGTCGCCAGCGACGGCCGTGACGTTCACGACGGGACCGAGGTCTCGGCCGCGACACCATGTCCTTCGCCGGCGATCCGGACGTACACGCGAGCTCGCCAGGGCAGTGCGCCGCTCTATCCGCGTCATTGCGAGCGCAGCGAAGCAATCCAGAGGGGTGGGCGGGACTCTGGATTGCTTCGCTGCGCTCGCAATGACGGGGTCAGAGTTGTGAAGCACGCTTGCAGTCGGGGTGAGCGACAGCAGCTCGGGGACGATGAGCTACATCATCCATCGCAACGAAGCGGGGCCCGCTAGGCGACCAACGGTCCAAGATCCTCGCTCCCGCCATGTGAGCATCATCACAGAAGCTGACGAGCCTGGCCTTCTACTGTCTACGGACGGGACCACGCAGGGCCCATGTGGATGGGAATGAGGGATCATGGCGACGTTTTTCACCGATGCATTGCCGGTTGCAATCAGCGGTCAGGCGGGAGCGACCAAGGTCAGTCTGCTCGACGTGTTGCAGCAGGCCTATGGCGACGGCGCAAGCGCGATCCAGAGCCTCACGATCAGCTACATGGATCCCAACCAGATGACGAGCAACACGCGGTTCTGGGATCCCGCCCATCCTGTCGTCTCCACCGTGCTGAACAATGGCGTCGACATCCAGGCCGGCCACAACGTCACGGTGGATGCCGCGCATTTCAAGGACGTGCAGATCGCCGTCGGCAACAACATCACCTCGAACATCTTTTTCACCGTGCCGGAGAGCACAGCAAATGGCGACTTCGTCGGCCATACGCTGAACGTCACCACGCTTCCGCAAAATCTCGATGCCAATCTGCCGGCCGATCACGTCCCCACCGCGAACGACATCGTCTCGGCAGCGCGGATGTTCGCTACGATCGAGAACGGCGTGGCCGCTCCGAATGACTGCCACAATATCGCAACCGCCATCGCGGCCTCGGCCGGCGCGACGCTGGATCCGAACTCCGCGAACACCGCCAACCCTGCTGCGAACGAGGACAGCGGCTTCTGGCGCATCGCTTATCGCGGGAGCGATGCGGGTGCGGTCGACGATTGGCAGAGCAAGGTCCAGGCCGGCGACGTCGTCCGTATGGCCCGCACCGATGGCGGGGTGCATACCGTGACCGTGACCGCCGGCCTCAATGCCGACGGCCATCATCCCGGCCAGATCGAAGTGGTCGACAATTGGAACGGCATCATCAGTCAGCATTGGACCGATTACGACAACAACACGGTCAAGGGCAGCGTCACGGTGTACCGGATCGGGTCGGACGGTCATTACCTGACCGACCAGAGCGCCGACTCCCACAACAACACCATTCTCGGCAGCCAGTTCAACGACGTCCTCAAGGGCGGCAGCGGCAACGACATGCTGAGAGGCGGCCATGGCAATGACATCATCGACGGCGGCGCTGGCGACGACACGGTCGCGTTCAGCGGCAAGCAGTCGGACTACAAGATCGCGGTCAACGGGGGATCTGCGGTCATCACCGACCTGCGCGGCGGCACGCCGGATGGCAGCGACACCATCACCCATGTCGAGCATATGAAGTTCGCCGACGCGACCGTCAATTTCGGCGACCTGAAGAGCGCGCCCGCGCCGGTTCCAGCGCCCGTGGCAGGCTCGGTCAGCATCAGCGATGTCTCGATCGCCGAGGGGGCGGACGGCTCGAAGGTCGAGACCTTCACCGTGACGCGCAGCGGCGGCAGCGCCGCGTTCGACGTCCACTTCGCGACGGCCGATGGCTCGGCCACCACGGCTGATCACGACTATGTCGGCAAATCCGGCGATCTGCACTTCGATGCCGGCGTCAACAGCCAGACCATCTCGGTCACAATCAACGGCGATGCCAAGGCCGAAGGCGACGAGAGCTTCAGCGTCAACCTGTCGGCCGCAACCAACGGCGCGAAAATCGCCGATGCCCAGGGCATCGGCACCATCGTCAACGACGACGTCGCGCCGCCCGCCCATCAGGATCCGCCCCAGGTCAGCGACGCTCACGCCGGTCAGGACTTCAACGGCGATGGCATGAGCGACATCCTGTTCCGCAACACCCACAATGGCAGCGTTGCGCTGTGGGAGCTCGACGGCAACCACATCACGTCCAACACCACGGTCGGCTCGGCCGGGCTGAACTGGCATGCCGACGGCGTCGGCGACTTCAACGGCGACGGCAAGTCGGACATGCTCTGGGTCAGCGACACCGGCAGTGTCGCAACCTGGCAGCTCGATGGCGACCATATCGAGGCCAACCAGACCGTCGGCAGCGTATCGAAAGACTGGCATGTCGCCGGCGTCGCCGACTTCGACGGTGACGGCAAGTCGGACGTGCTGTGGCAGAACGACAGCGGCAAAGTCGCGCTGTGGGAGATGAACGGCAACCACATTGAGGCCAACCAGACCGTCGGCAACGTCGCGGCCGGCTGGCACATCGAAGCGACCGCCGATTTCAACGGTGACGGCAAGGCCGACATCCTGCTGCAGAACGACGCCGGCAAGGTCGCGCTCTGGCAGATGGACGGGAGCCATATCGAGAGCAACCAGACGATCGGCAGCGTGTCGAGCGCCTGGCACGTCGCGGCCGCCGACGACTTCAACGGCGACGGCAAGGCCGACGTGCTCTGGCAGAACGACGACGGCAGGATTGCGATGTGGCAGATGGACGGCAACCACATCGATGCCAACACCACGGTCGGGAAGGCCGCGGGCTGGAACGTCGTCGGGACCGGCGACGTCAATCATGACGGCAAGGCCGACATCCTGTTCGAGAACGCCGGCGGCCGCATCGCCGAGTGGCAGATGAACGGCGACCATATCGACCACAATCTCTCGGTCGGGTCGGTCTCGACCGATTGGCACGTGGTCTGAGGCACGCCGCCTGCCCGGCCACCGCGCATCACGTGATCCGGACCCAAGTTCCGTGGTTGGCGGACGAGCTCACCGCGGCGTCGATGAACTTCAGACCGGCGAGCCCATCCTCGACGGTCGGGAGAATGACGGCGGGATCCAGGGTCTTGCCCGCCTGCTTCGCGCGAATGGCCTGCGCGGCCTCGGCATAGATCGTTGCAAAGCCTTCGAGATAGCCCTCAGGATGCCCCGACGGGATGCGGGTGACGCGGGAGGCATCGGTCAGCGCGCCGGCCCCGCCGCGGGTTAGCAGCTGCTTCGGCTGGCCGTAGGGCGTGAACCAAAGCTGGTTCGGGTTTTCCTGCGCCCATTCCAGCCCGCCCTTGGTGCCGTAGACGCGCAGCGTCAGGCCGTTCTCGTTGCCGACCGCCACCTGGCTGGCCCACAGCATGCCCTTGGCTCCGCCCTTCCATTTCAGGAGGATCTGCACATCGTCATCGAGACGCCGTCCGTCGACGAAGGTGGAGAGCTGCGCGAGCAGCCCGTCGAGCTCCAGCCCAGTGACGAAACAGGCGAGGTTGTAGGCGTGTGTCCCGATATCTCCGATGCAGCCGCCGGCGCCGGATCGGCTCGGGTCCGTGCGCCACTCCGCCTGCTTCTGGCCGGTTGCCTCCAACGGCTCCGTCAGCCAGTCCTGCAGATATTCGGCTCGAACGAGCCGGATGTCGCCGAGATCTCCCCGCGCGATCATCGCCCGGGCCTGCCGTATCATCGGATAGCCGGTGTAGTTGTGAGTCAGGACGAAGACCTTGCCTGTCGTCTTGACTAACTCCACCAGCTCCTCCGCCTCGGCCACGGTCGTCGTCAGCGGCTTGTCGCAGATGACGTGGATGCCGGCCTTGAGGAAGGCCCGGGCCACGGGCGCATGCATGTGGTTCGGCGTCACGATCGCCACGGCCTCGATGCCGTCGGCGCGCGCGACCTCCGCCGCAGCCATCTCCTCGAACGTGCCATAGGCACGGTCGGCGGCGATCCCGAGCTCGGCCGCCGAGGCCTTGGCGCGGACGGGGTCCGACGACAATGCGCCCGCGACCAGCTCGAAATGATTGTCCAACCGCGCGGCGATGCGGTGGACGGCGCCGATGAAGGCACCTTGGCCGCCGCCCACCATGCCCAGCCGGATCCGACGCTGATCGGTCTGCTCGCTGCCCGCCTCGATGACCATGGCTGTTTCTCGCTCAATCAAGACCAAGCGTCTTGCGGTTCATCCGTTCGTCGCTGCCGGATCCCGCAAAGTCGTCGAACGCCTTCTCGGTGACCTGGATGATATGCTGCTTGATGAACTCAGCGCCCTCACGCGCGCCCTGCTCGGGATGCTTCATGGCACATTCCCATTCGAGCACCGCCCAGCTGCCGTAGCCATATTGCGTCAGCTTGGAGAAGATCGCAGCGAAATCGATCTGTCCATCGCCGGTCGACCGGAAGCGGCCGGCGCGATCGACCCAGCTCTGAAACCCGCCATAGACGCCCTGGCGTCCTGTCGGGTTGAACTCCGCGTCCTTGACGTGGAAGGCCTTGATGCGCTCGTGGTAGATATCGATGTAGGCGAGATAATCGAGCTGCTGCAGCAGGAAGTGCGAGGGATCGTACAGCAGGTTCGCGCGCTTGTGGCCGTTCACGCGTTCGAGAAACATTTCGTATGACGCGCCGTCGTGGAGGTCCTCGCCCGGATGGATCTCATAGGCGAGGTCGACGCCGTGCTCGTCCGCATAGTCGAGAAGCGGCTGCCAGCGCCTGGCGAGCTCGTCGAAGGCGGCTTCGACGAGGCCCGCGGGGCGTTGCGGCCAGGGATAGATGTAGGGCCATGCCAAAGCGCCGGAGAACGTCGCGTGCGCCGTCAACCCAAGCCGGCGCGACGCGCGGATGGCCCGCTTGACCTGGTCGACGGCCCATTCGGTCCGTGCCTTGGGATTGCCGCGAACCTGCGGCGCTGCAAAGCCGTCGAATGCGGCGTCATAGGCCGGATGGACGGCAACGAGCTGCCCCTGAAGATGTGTCGAGAGCTCGGTAATGGACAGGCCATGCTCGGCCGCGATCCCCTTCACCTCGTCGGCATAGTCCTGGGAGTCCGCAGCCTTGTCGAGGTCGAAGATCCGCCCGTCCCAGCTCGGGATCTGAACGCCAACATAGCCCAGCGAGGCTGCCCATCGGCAGATCGCGTTCAACGAGTTGAACGGCGCCGTGTCCGCCGCGAACTGAGCAAGAAAAATCGCAGGCCCTTTGATCATTTTCATTGGTGTTTCCTTCCCCAGACCGTCGAGCAGCAGGCCTCCGCCGACAGGGATATCCCACCATGGAACGACGTCGTCAGGCAAGCGCCCGCTCCGCGTTTCAGCTGCGTCGATGTGCGCACGCCCAATGGGCATCGACGGGACTCTTGATCTTGGCGGGACATGAGAGAAGCGCTGAAAGCATCGACGCCACAACGACAAACCGCGGCGGCCATGTCTTCGCTCGTCTCTGCAGCAACGCGGCCTCTTATGATGCAATGCGGCAATCGTGCGCTTCTCGAACTCATCGAAAGCATCAGCCGCTTCGTCGGAATGATCAGCTCTCCTCCACGACCATTTTCGGCCAGGAAGGCCATCGAGCGTTGCGCAGCAACGACCGCGTGCCGACGAGGGCTATGGCCCGGTCGCCGTCTCCCGCCATGTCGGGAACATCGCGTTCGCCGCCGCAAGGGATTGCCGCCACCGTCGGCAATTTCCGTCGCCGCGCCGCCGCGTGATACTCTGCGCAGTCGCTCTTTTGAGAGACGCGTCGTGAGAGACCCGCCGCCTTTTCAGCTGTTGACGCGTGGGTACTGCGCGCTCAGAGGGCGGCCAAAGTAGAACAAACAGCAATGACTTAGCCGCCGCGTTAAAAGCCGACCTGTATCCAATCCCGATTCACCACAAGATTAGTGTCAGACACAGATCCGTCGCGAGGATGGTGAGGGCCGACGTCTATGGCTGCGTTCCTGGCGTGGTCGCCATACCATCATCGAAGCCCGCGAGATAGTCCACGGCTACCTCGCGCCATCGCGTCAGCCCCTTGTACGCAGCCAAGTCTTCCGGCAGATCACGAAGCACGCGATGCATTCGTCGTCCCCATTTCGGGATCGTGACCAGCTCATCCAGGCGCAGCAGGTAGCAGCGGATTGGGAAGACGATCGCATTCGAACGCGGCAGCCGCCAGAAGCTCTGCAGTTCGACGCGCAAATGCACCTTCTGCGCGACATTGTCCCGCGTTACGGTGGCACGGTCGACACCCCAGCGATGATAGTTCTCCGGACTGGTATCGAGCCGCGGATTGACCGTCATGGTCCAGTTCAGCCGGCGCATCGGCTGCCCGTGGCGCAATTGCAGCAGGAATTTCAGCGCGCGATCGAACACGCCCATTTCGTGAGCGCGCGGGACCGGCGCATGCCACTCCATGAAGTTCATGCCGATGTCGAAATCGAGCGACCAGTCGGCCTGGGTCGTGACAATGCCGGCGTCCATCCACAGATTGCCGTCGCGCTGATCCAACAGGCAGAAATCACCCTGGGCCTGACGCGTGATGTATTCCATCGGTCCGTAAGGCAGCGACGCCGCATTGCCGAACTCGAAGCGATCGTCGACCCCGAGCGGCCGGTTGACCCATCGCCAGGCGAGACCGTCGCGATGCAGCTCGAAATGATCGGGATAGCCCGCGGCCTGCTGCTCCATCAGAAGCTCCAGCAGATCCCAGCCGGCCAACGTCATGTGCGGCAGCGACTGGCAACGCAGGGCATCCTCGTTCAGCACCAGCGCCCGCTCCGCCATCTCGGCGACGTAGTGCTCATCGACGTCGATCAGGTTCTCGTAGGCGGTCCCCGCCGGGCCGCTCTTGTGCGGCTCGATATTGACACCGTACATGTAGGCATCGCGGTCGAACGAAAACGGAAAGCGGCGAATGGTCGCCGGACTGTTCGCGAAGGTGAAATCATCACGGAACGTCTCATGTCGGAAGGCCAGCGTCATCGGCGTCTCCTGCATATTCTAGAGATCGAGCACCAGCCGGCGTCCCTCGAACCGCGAGACACACGGCATCACCTTGCCTGTGGCCGCCTTGTCGGCTTCACTCAGATAGTGATCGTGATGCTGAATGATGCCGTCGCAGGCGACCACGCGCGTCTCGCATTGGCCGCAGGCCCCTCCCCGGCACAACGATGGCACGTCCACGCCGGCGTGCTCGAGCGCGTCGAGCATGCTCTGGTGCGAGCCCACCGCGACCGTGACACCGGACTTCGCCAGCGTGACCTCGTACGGTCGGCCGATGGCCGGCGCCACGAAGCGCTCGGAATGGAGGCTCTCCTCCGGCCAGCCGAGGCCGCGCGCCGCCGCCAGGACATCCTCGGTCAATGCTTCGGGGCCGCAGACGTAGAGATGGGTGCCGAGCGGCTGATCGCCCAGCAGCGTCGCCGTGTCGAGTCGGCGACCTTCGGCACTGATGTAAAGATGCAGATTGTCGCCACACATGCCCGCGAGCTGATCCGCGAAGGCGGCATGATCCCGCGATCGCACCGCATAGTGGAGCTCGAAGGCCCGGGCTTCCATCGTCAGCTCCGCGACCATCGCAAGCAGTGGCGTGATGCCGATGCCTCCCGCGATCAGCAGATGCTTCCTGGCCCGGCGGTGCAACGGAAACAGGTTGACGGGATGCCCCACGGCGAGCTTGCTGCCGACGTGAACACGATCATGCAGGAACACCGAGCCGCCGCGCCCCTGCGCGTGGCGACGGACGGCGATGGTGTAGTTGCCCGCGCCGTTCAGGCTCCCTGTCAGCGAGTAGGCGCTCCTGCGTAGAACCGCGCCGTCGCGCATTTCGAGCATGATGTGAGCGCCCGCAGAGAAGCTCGGCAGCGGACCGCCAGCCAGCGGCGCAAGACGATAGCTCTTGATCCCCTCGGCAATGTCGGCGATGTCCGTGACCACGACATCCACCATCTGTGGCGCCGCGGTCATTTGAAGATGTCCTCAGCCACGGGAACGACGCCCGGCTCCTCGGCATCGATGCAGACGCCCATGAAGGCGGCCAGCCGGCGCGAATAGTGATCGCGCACGAACAGGTGCAATCCGCAATGGCTGCACTGCACCGGCTGCGTCGTGACCTGCTCGGTCACGCCTTTGCAGTGGACGCACTGCACCCGGCGCGCCAGCGATCCGCGATGCTCCGCCTGAATGGCTGACATCTCGAGGCCGGCACTCAGGGCCGCCGCCACGGCCTGGCCGATCAAACCTTCTGTGCCGGCAAGGTAGAGACGCGTTCCCATGCGGGCGGACCCGAGCAGATGAGTGAGCTGGGGCAAGATCGACGCGACGGTCGGGGCGAAGCAGAGGGTGCCCGCTCCGACCGAGGCAAGCCGCTCCGACGGCACATCGTCACCGAGCCCGTCCCGCACATAGAGAATGTGCGCCCGGGACAGGAATTTTCTGGACGCGCCTGCGGCCAGATCAGCCAGCGCGTGACCGCCCTCGCCATCTCCAAGCAGGAAATGGCTGGTTCCGGGCCGCGGCGCGAGCCTGCCGTAGACCGGCCGGCTCTTGATGCTGGGGACGATCATGGTGATGCCTACGCTGCCGTTCTCTTCTTCTTGTCCGGATCGTCGAAATTGATCGGGTGCGCGATCGCCCGGCATGAGGCGGACTTGCCACGGACTTCCAGAGGCGTTCCATGCCTGGCGACCGGCACGGTCATCCGAGCGATCGCCATCGAACGTTGCGTCAGACGGGAATACATGCCGCAGGTGACGACACCGACCGCAGCGTCTCCGGCATAGAGCTGGTCGCCTGCCTCGAGCGGCCGATCGGTCTCAGCGAGCACGCCGAAGATCTTGAACCGTTCCCTGCCCTGCAGCCGGTAATGCTCCTCGGCGCCGCGAAAGCCGGTCTTGCCGGGAGAGACGGTGAAATCGAGGCCCAGCTCCCAAAGCGTGTCGCCCGGCGGCTCGTCGGCGAACGGATACATCTGCGAGTTGTCGTAAGGATAGAACAGCAAATAGCTCTCGACGCGCAGCCAATCCAGCGCGGTGAACGAAGCCGGGACGATACCCATGGCCTTGCCTTCGGCGACGATGGTGTCCCAGATCTCGACCGCATCTTCCGCCCGGCAGAAGATCTCATAGCCGCGTTCGCCGGTGTAACCGGTTCTCGAGATCATCACGTGCTTTCCGAACAGCGTGGTCGGCATGTGATGGAAGTATTTCAGCACGCGGATGCCCGGCACGTGCCGGCTCAGATATTCGACCGCGAGCGGTCCCTGCAGCGAGAGATCCTGCAGATCGTCGTCGAACAGCAGCGAGGCGTTCTTCCCGGAAAGCTCCTTCGTCAGCTCCTCGTGCCCGGTGCCGGAACCGATGACAACCATCCAGGCGTTCGGCCCGGTCCGATAGAGGATGCAGTCGTCGGTGAACTTGCCGGCCGCGTTCAGCATGCAGGCATAGACGGCGCGCCCCGGATAGAGCTTGCGCACGTCCCGCGTCGTCGCGTGCTGCAGGATGTGATGGGAATGCGGCCCCACCAGATGGTACTTGCGCAGGCCCGACACGTCCATCAGCGCCGCGCGCGTCCTGATCGCCTCATGCTCGTCCGGCAGCGTGCTGGCCGAATAGGACCACGGCGTCTCCATGCCGTTCCAGTCCTCGAGATTGGACCCGAGGGCCCGATGCCGCGCCGCGAGCGGCGACCGGCGCCATGACATCGCACTCATGTCAGCGACCTCCTTGTTCTACTGCCGTCCATCCTTGCACCTCGTCGCCGGCGCCGCTCACGCATGACGCCCGCCTCCGGTGACACGCCGGCTACAGGCCCGCAGCCGGCGGCTCACAGTCGCGATGTCACGCCACCTGCAGCGTCACCGACGGATTGCGACCGCCAGCGATGCTCTTGCCCCAATACGGCGCGGTACGGCGCTTCAGCATGGCCCTGAACTGCTGGGTGGTCTTGGACAGCAGCTCGCCGGACCCCCAGTTCACGATCACGCCATAGGTCCGGATCAGGTCGAGCATGCCGAGCTCCTTAGCGCGATACCGCGCCGCGATGGCCTCGGCATCCTCATCGAGCCACTTCATGCGGTTCGCCCGGATGTAACTGCGCTTGGCGAGCGTGGCCTCGGCATCGACCTCGTAATGCGCAAGGTCGGCATCGATCTCCTTGATCACGACGCCGTAGTCGATCGCCGCGCGCTCGACCGAGACATAGCCATCGATGACGTCCTCGCAGACCAGCGCCGCGTCCCGCTCGAGCGGATCGCCGAGGCCGCCGCCGCCGGCCGACGGCCGCGTGACCGTGTCGCCAGCCTCGAGCGAGACGTTGGAGAAGATCGAGCCAAGATAGCGCTGTCCCTGCGTGCCCGGATTGACCCAAACCCCATGCGGGATCGACGGAAGCCCGCCCCACAGGCCCCAGGTGATCGAGCGCTCGCGATCGCAGCAATAGGATGCGACGGTGCGGTCGACCTTGGTGAGGATCACACCCTTCTCGACGCCCATGCCGCCGCGGAATTCACCGGGCCCGCCGGAGTCGACGCGAAGCTCGTGGCAGGTCGTCAGCACCGGCGCCAGACGTTCCTGGCCTTCGAACGGCTGGGTCCCGAGCTGGACGCCGAACACCGGCCCCGTGGCCGCCCAGCCATCGCGACCGTTGCGTGCGCCCCAGCCGCCGACCATCCAGTCGTACCACATGAAATATTTGTAGCCGTCGGCCTGCCGGCCATCCCTGCCGCCGATCAGCAGATAGTCGAGGTTGAACGTGCAGGCCATCGCGCGATCGGGCAGGATCTCGGCCCACAACTCGAAGATCGAGTTCATGATCTTCTCGAAGGGTCCCGAGCAGAAGCCCGCGACCGGGGTTGGCCATGCTGCGTTGACGACGGTGCCCTCGGGCCCGAGATTGACCGTGACGACGCGATAGAAACCGGAGTTCAGCGGGATCTCGGGAAACTGCATCTTGGTGCCGGCGACGATCGCCGCAAACGAGCCGCCGAAGCAGGCATTGAGAAAGCTCGATATGGACTTCGGGTGCGACTTCGACAGATCGTAGTGGACGGTGTCGTCCTTGATGGTCATCACGATCCGGATCGGAACCAGCCCCTCGCCCGCGCCGGGATCGACGTCGATGTAGTCCTCGGTTTCCCAGACGCCGTCCGGCAGCGCGGCGACGCGTTGCCGCGTCAGCGTCTCAACGTAGTCCTGCACCGCGCCGAAGGAGGTCTTGATAGTCGCCAGACCGTATTTCTCGACCAGCCGGCAGATCTCCTGCTCGGCCACCCGCGTGGCCTCGGCCTGCGCCTGCATGTCGCCGATGATGTCGGCCGGCGCCCGTGTGTTCGATGCGATCAGCCGGCAGACGTCGTCGAGACACTTGCCCTTGCTCCACACCCGCGTCGGGGTGATGCGCAGCCCCTCGGCCATATGGTCGAGCGCGTTGACGTTGAACGAACCCGGGACCGCGCCGCCGACGTCGGCCCAATGGCCGTTGGCCTGGGCAAAGCCGAGCAGCTCGTCGCGGTAGAAGATCGGCCGCACGATGCGCGTGTCGTTGAAATGCGTGCCGCCCTGATAGACGTCGTTCACCACGAACACGTCGCCGGGATGGATGTCGTCCTTGAAGTTGTTGATCACCGCCTTCGCGGTGTAGTGCAGCGTCCCGACATGAGCGGCGATGTCGCCGCTGCCCTGCATGATCGTGTCGCCATTCGGATCGCAGAGCGCCGACGAGAAGTCGCGGGAATAGATCACGAAGGAATAGCAGGTCCGGAAGATCTGCTCGGCCATCTGATCGACAATGTTCACATAGGCATTTTTCAGCACTTCGAAGGTGACCGGATCGAGATCCGTCTTGAAGGTCGCCATGGAATGGTCTCCGTGTGTCTGTTGTCCGAATGTCAGGCTTGCGGGATGCGCATCACGATCGTCAGCGACCGGTCGATCTCGGCCGTAACCCCGGGGGGAACGAGCGTCGTGGAGTCGAGTTGATCGATCACGGCGGGGCCTTCGACCTTCATGCCGGCCTTCAGCAGGTCGCGGTCGTACACCGGTGTCGGGACGGCCATCTCCGTCTCGTCGAAACGGACGGCGCGGCTGCCCACCGGCTTGGCCGGCTCGTTGGTGAGCTCGAACTGGGCGAATTTCGCCTTCGGGGTGAGGCCCGTCGCGATGACGCTGACGCGGTAGATCTCGACCGGCGCGCCGGGACGCGAATAGTTGTGCTCGCGCCCATGCTCGTGGTGAAAGATCGAGACTGCCTCGTCGAGCGAGGTGATGCTGGACGGCAGCGGGATCGACAGCGCGCGCCACTGGCCGAGATAGCGCATGTCGATCTTGCGCTGGAACACCATGCGGTCGTCCGGAACGCCCTCGTTCTTCAACCGCTCGCGTCCCTCGATCTCGAGACCGCGATAGGTCTCCTCGAGATTGGCGACGTCGACATCCTCGACCTTGGACAGGTACATCTGAGTGACGTCGTGCTGGATGTCGACCAGCAGGCAGCCCAGGGCCGAGGTCACGCCAGGGTTCGGCGGCACCAGCACGACGGGAATCGCGAGGTCGCGTGCGAGCGCCGCGCCGTGCAGCGGTCCGGCACCGCCGAAGGCAACGAGCGCAAAGTCACGCGGGTCGTAGCCGCGCCGGATCGACAGCAGACGAACCGCGTCGGCCATGTTGGCGTTGGCGACCTTGAGCACCGACAGCGCGGCGTCTTCAAGCGAGAGACCGAGCGGCTTGGCGACGCCGCGCTCGATGGCCTCGACGGCCAGCGCCCTGTCGAGCGAAACCTTGCCGCCCGCCAGCCTGTCGCTCAGCCGGCCCAGCACGACATTGGCATCGCAATTGGTCGGGTTGGCGCCGCCCCGCCCGTAGCAGGCCGGTCCGGGAGTCGAGCCCGCCGATTGCGGACCGTTGCGCAGCGACTTGGCGGCGTCGATCCAGGCGAGCGAGCCGCCCCCAGCGCCGATGGTCAGCACCTCGATCGATGGGAAGCAGATCGGATAGCCGTACTCGACATACCATTCCTTGGTGACGCGGAGATTGCCGTTGTCGCACAACGAAACGTCGGTCGAGGTTCCGCCCATGTCGAGGCCGATCGAGTTCTTGAAGCCCGCGTTCTCCGCGACGAAGCGGCTGGCGATCGCGCCGGCGGCAATGCCGGAGGCGGACAGTCTGGCAGCGAACTTCTCCGCCGTCTTCGCCGTCATGACGCCGCCGCCCGAATGCAGCAGCAGCACGTCCTCGTCGTAGCCGCCTGCCTTCATCCGGCCTTCGAGCCGCTGGGCATAGGAGCCGACCACGGGCGCCAGCACGGCATTGGCCACCGTCGTCGAGAACCGCTCATGCTCGAAGATCTCGGGCAGAATGTCGCTGGACAGAGAGATCGTCGCGTCCGGCAACTCGGCCGCGAGGATGTCGCGCATGCGGCGTTCGTTCGCCGGGTTCATGAAAGCGTTCGCAAAGCAGATCGCCACCGTCTTCACGCCGCGCTTCTTGACGATGCGGGCGATGTTACGCGCCTCGTCCTCGTCGAGCGGTGTGATGACTGCGCCGGAGAAATCCACGCGCTCCGAGACGACGAGCCGGTCACGGCGCGCGATGTACGGCTTGGCCATTTCCTTGTAGGTGTCCCAGAGATCATCGCGATTGCCGCGGCGAATCTCGATCGTGTCGCGAAATCCCTTGGTCGTGATCATCACCGCGGGCGGGAAACGGCGCGTGATCAGCGCGTTGGTCGCGAGCGTCGTGCCATGCGAGAACAGCACGAGATCGTGCAGGTCGACGCCGCCCGCTTCGATCCCGGCCAGCACGCCCTCGATCGGATCCGGCGTCGTCGGGACCTTCGCGACATGCATGCGCCCCGACAGCTCGTTGAGCACGCAGATATCCGTGAACGTGCCGCCAACGTCGCATGCGACGCGAACGGATTTGTCGGTGAGATCACCAGCCATCGTCATTTGCTAACTCTCCTTCGCTCCCGTGAGGGCATAGGTCCGCGTTGGCGCGCGCCGGTCGGCACGAGCCCAAAACAAAAAAGCCACCGACAGCCGCTACGGGCTGCTGGTGGCTTCCTTAGCCGCGATCCGGCGACGACAGCTTTGGCGCGCGCACGGATCTAGTCGTTGTTGGAATTGTCTGTTTCGGAGGCTCCCGAGCCGCCTTGGCTCAATCTCCGAACACCTCATTCGCCTCGACGATGGCCGCACATAGCGCTTCCATCGTCGTCCGCTTGGACATCGCTCTCTCGCGAAGATAGTCGTAGGCCGCTTGCTCGGTGAGGCGCTTACGATCCATCAGCAGCGTTTTTGCCTTCTCGATCTGCTTCAGAGAGGTCAGTCTCGTTTCGAGCTTCTTGACTCGCTCGGAGGCAACTCGAAACTTATCAGTTAGCGTATGGGCGAGGACAATGCTTGTCAATAGACCAAAAGCGCGGATCGGTTTTGTGACGATTGCCGTGGTACCTGCGCGCACAATACACTCGATCACGTTCGGACTTTCGAACTCGACGATGCCGATCACCGTGCTCCCTGGCGGACGCCGTTCCAGCGACCTTGCCAGGCTGATACTGATGGCGTCCTGACGAAACAGGACGAAGATCACATCCGCGTCCGGCGGAATTTCATCCTGCGGCGGCCAGATCGCCTCGACGCGGCAACCTATCCTACGAATTTGAGTCGTGAGCTCGTCACGCTCACGATCCTTCGGATGGAAAACGAGCACCCTTACGTTGCGTATATCCCTGAGGGCGTTCAGCACGTCTTCAACTCGCTCTTGGAACCAGCTCGATGTCCTCTGTCGTGCGCCAATCCTCCAGACTATGATTGATCATGTAAGGATCTGGCTTCATCGCGGCCGGACTTTGTTCGACGATGGCGAACTGCCCCGTCGCCTCGGCCCGACCAATTCGCGGCCACAGGTAACAGTGGCCATTGTCCGGATCGAGGCACACCGTGCCTTGCGGCGCCTCGAACGGAGTCCTTGCAAGCTCGGCACGGACGACGGCGACATCCGTGGATTCGCTGCGGGCCGCGGCCTGTAGCACCATGTGGGTCAGGCTGTAGGCCGTCTCAGCCATTGCATTCGTCGTCGCCTCGGGACCGTACTTCGCCCTGTAGCTACTCACGAAGCGCCGGTTGGCCGGCGAGCTGATCGACTGGAAATAGGTCGCAGCGGTCAGATGTCCGACAGCGAGCTCGGGTCCCATCAGCGCCAGCTCGGCCTCGGTGATCGTCAGGCTGGCAATCTGGGTATGCGCGCAGATGTCCGCGTCACGACAGAGCTCATAGAAAATGCGAGCCGCCTCGCCCACCACGGTACAGAAGACGACGTCCGGCCGCTTGAGCCGGATGTCCTCGACGATCGCCTTCAGCTCGCGATGGCGGACGTCGAGGGGAACATAGCGCTCGGCCAGCACTTGCCCCTTCTGTTCCGCAACCAGAGTCATCATCACGCGGTTCGATTCAATTGGAAATGTGTAGCGCGTTCCGACGAGATAGAACCGCTTGCCGACATTCGCGATCAAATGTCGCGCCAGAAGCAGAATGTGCTGGTTCGGCACGGCGCCGCCATAGATGACGTTCGGGGAATATTCGAAGCCCTCATAGGGCGCAGTATAGGCCAGCAGCGCGCCGCGCCGCTCGACGACGGGAACCACGGCCTGCCGCGTGTTGGTCATGTAGCAGCCGATCAACAGCGAGACGTGCTCTTCGTCCAGCAGATGTTCGGCGAGCTGGCTGAAGCGATTGGGATCCGACCGTGCGTCACCGCTGACGGCGATAACTTCGCGTCCGGCAAGCCCCCCGGCGAGATTGATCTCCGTGATCGCAAGCTGCAGGGCGTTCCATTGCGTACGCTCGATAAACGCTGTCGGGCCGGTTTCGGAAAACAGAGCTCCAACTTTGAAAGGCCGATGCGGGTCGCCCTCCCATGCCATCGCGTACTCCAAAAAAATAGGGGGCCCTCCCCGACCAATGCGGTGAGAGCCCCCTTTGCTCATATCCAAGGCTAGCGGCTACAAGGGATTGCGTCAAGCTTTGCAATCAGCAGGCCTTCCGCTGACCGATCAAGGCGGCATAATGCGTTGGATGATCAAGATGGGTCGTCTGGACGAGGACCACGACCCGACCATACTAGCAGATGGCTCTGGAGACCTGGACCACCATAGCCGGCATCGCGGTAGAGCGTCGGACGTTCATGCGTGATGGACATATGAACATCACAGCTGCTGGCGGACCGACGTGAACGACGCCCGGCCGCACTCCCCGCGCGGACGGCAGACATCGTCCGAGTTCGCCGCAGGCGGAGGCAGCCGGGACCAGGGTAAGACGCACGTCTGCTAACGCACGGCTGGCGCAACCCGCGCGTTCGGGCTTGCTGGGTCGCGCATTGCATCGTCCAATCTGCGGCCAACCTGGCGTGACAGCGTCACCGCGCCTCCGTCGACCCATGGCGTCAGGGCAGCCGAAGCGGCGAGACAAAGCGTCAACGTCAGGGGTAAGCCAATGGCTGCGGCGAACGTACTCCCCTGTGGAGCAAGCGTGACGATGAGCCATGCCCCAAAGCTGCAAAGGATCGGAACATGGATCAGATACAGCGTGAAGCTGATATTTCCGAGCCATCTGGCGGGCCGCGATGCCAGTGACCTCTGGGCCCTCTGAGAGGCTGCCACGCCGGTGAGCAATAGTACGGCTCCGATCGAATGCCCGATCCTGCCATTGTCGTAACTGAACGACAGAATCGGGTAGAGAACCTGAAGCTTGCCGCCGGGAGGGGAGTCCGGAAGTGTGCAGAAATAGAAACCAACGGTGCACAGTGCCGCAGGAATCCATGGCAGGCGGGAAAGACGTTGAACGATCGGATCATATTCGCGCAGAAAAGCGCCGATCACGAAGAGCGGAAGATAATCCCAAAGATAGACGGCGATGACGCAGGCATACAAAGCAGCGCGCCATCGCCTGCTTTGAGCAACTGGATTGATCAACAGCACATAACACGATCCAAGAATTTCAGGATGCATGGTCCAGAGGTTTGGATTGTAAGTGTTCGAACCGCTCGTGAAAGTGCCGACGAGAGCCTCGTAAGCCATGGCTTGGAATGACGGGTCGAACCGATACCACATTCCCGCCCACTCGCCGAAGATGCGAGCAGATTCAGCATTTCGGAAAAGACCCCACCGAAGCAACACGTAGGCAAGGGTTGACGTGATCAAGATGGGGACGGCCAAGCGCAGATAGCGACGCACGATCTGCGCCGGAAGGCTGAGCTTGGTCGCTTGCGCGAAATCGGCAAGGACATAGCCGCTCAGCAAGAAGAATATGCACACGGCAGAATTGCTGTTTGCCAAAAGCCCGATGATCTTGAGGAGTACTGCGGGCAGTGCGGAGATGCCATCATTGGCTTGGTAGCTGGAGATTGGCTGGCTGAACATCTGCCAAGAATGACCGATCAACACGACGAACGCCGCGACTCCGCGCAAGCCGTCCAAATATGCCAAACGTCGCCCGCCCTCGCGGTATTCCTCGGTCATCGAGCCAATATCTCCCACAAAACACGCCGCATCACCCCTGTCAGCCTCCATTGAGACGACCTATCGACCCGGCCTCCAGTGAACCTCAATATCTGTGTCAACCGGCATGGTCCGGCCAACAATCCTCACCTGAACGTGCCGTCATGGCACCGTCAGAATGAACAACCTCTCGCATTGGCGAAGGATCACCCTGCTCAATGCTTCTCCTCCAACTTTGCTACATCCCTTGCGTTTGGAAGACATAAGTAGTCCGTCGTTTTGTTAGCTCGGCTCATTACAGCGGCAGAGTTGTCGCCAAACCAAGTCTGATTCCCATTACCGACCACGTCTCCGAGAAAGAGCAGGCCGAACACGACGTCGAGCACCCGCGTCAGCGCGGACGAGGTGACGAACTGGCGGATGGTCTCCAACTCGCGCACGCGGGCAACGGCATGCGCGGCGGCGCGGCTCTCGAAGCAGCCGATCGGAAGCGCGACGAGATGACGGAACAGCAGCGAGCCCGGCAGCATCCATCCGGCTGGTCGGGTGCGCGAACGCATAGATCCGCAGCCGGTTGAGCGCGACATCAGCGAGGGGCGACACCAGCGCCACGGGCTGGATGAACACCGAGATGACCAGCACCTCGACGCGCTTGGCAATCACCGACAGCGACAATGTCTGAATGCGGCCGACTGACGAACGACTGAGTCGCGCCTTCAGGCCCTCTCCCTTGGCAAGGCGCAGCAGATCATGGCTTTCTGCAACGCAGCCGGGCTTCAGATATTCGCGGCGCGCGCGCTCGACGTCGAACGCCACGCCGGCAATCGCCAAGACCAACCCCAGACAACCGAGACCCGTATCCGCAAGACCGGGACTGCTACCTTGCTGGCCGGCGTTGCCCCCAACGTCCGCCATGCGCCCCCACACAAACGTCCCGACCAGAGCGCAAGTAGTTACACCTCGGCAAGAACTCAGTCCTGATTGCTAACACAGCCCTCCGTAGACGCTCCGTGTCTCGACTGTCAATCGCAGCCACCGTCAGAAAAACAAACCCGTTATGACGCGTTGCCCGGAGGACATAGTGAACGAGAGAAGGCGTCGCAGCACTATCAATTGCGCCGCCTTCGATCACTCTCAAAAGTTGAAATCAGGAACTTGCTTCCGGCACGACTTTGATGGTCTGCCGACCTTGGGGCGCCCAGCGATGCATCTTGCAGGTCTTCACCTGCAGCGCTCTTCATCCATGAGAACCGTAAACCGCTTCAGGAACGGAATCGCTTGGGCTTCTTCACCCGTTTCGCGGGCACCCTGTCGCTCATCCGACGGCAGGAAGCGTTAGGCGTAGACGACCGCAATCCGATCGAGCAGGTGTTCGCAAAACTCAAACACCTCCTGCGCGCCGCAGAACCGCGAACGACCGCGGCGGCCTGGCGAAAAGCCGGAGCTCTTGTCGATATCTTCTCGGAAGAAGAGTGCGCCAATTGCCTCGGAAACTCAGGATGCGTTTTCGTGTGAAAACATCCGCTCGAGCACCGGCTCGCCAATTCCATTGGCTATATGAGCCATGCTTGGATGGAGCTTCGTGTCCAGGGTCTCGATGAGGTGCAAACCGGCTCATGGACCAGGGACAAGCCACGTCACAGCGTGCTGAAACACCCTGGCGTCGAGCCTCGGGAAGACTGGTGGCGCTTTCCGAATTCAACAGGATGAACGCCCCGATTCGGCTCTAAGAGCCAATTCGTTGCGCATTCGTAGCGGTCTCGGGAAAGCACGATTGTCAGTGCTCGAAAGAATGGTCGGAGCGGCAGGATTCGAACCTGCGACCCCTGCGTCCCGAACGCAGTGCTCTACCGGGCTGAGCCACGCTCCGACTTGGGAAGCCGGCTTATAGCGTCGGGTTTCCGTCTTCGCAAGGCACACGAGGCAGGAAATCGCATCGAAATCGCAGATCGCCGAGCGATGGGTTAACTCCTTGGCGCAATGGCGCTTTGCGCGCCGGCCATGGCGCAGATGCAAGGCAGCGCACGATTTGCGTGCTTCATTCGCCCGGCACCAGCCGCTATAGCGGGCGCGCAGAGGTACCACCGCCGGCCCCAGATGTCCGAGCCCGAGACGACAGCGCTGAAGACCGAGATCCTGCCCGCCGACGCGACCGGAATCGCGAGAGCGGCGGCCGTGCTCGCGCGCGGCGGGCTGGTGGCGTTTCCGACCGAGACCGTCTACGGCCTCGGCGCCGATGCCGCCAATGCGACGGCGATCGCTCATCTCTATCAGGCCAAGGGACGGCCCGCCTTCAACCCGCTGATCGCCCATGTCGCGGACAGCGCTGCGGCGCGCCGCATCGGCCGTTTCGATGCCACCGCGGAGCGTCTCGCCGCCGCCTTCTGGCCGGGGCCGCTGACGCTCGTGGTGCCCCAGGCGGAGCGATGCCCGGTCGCCGATCTCGCCACCGCCGGCCTCGATACGGTCGCGATCCGCGTGCCCGCCGATCCCATCGCGCGGGCGCTGCTCGCCGCGTTCGGCGGCGCCGTGGTGGCGCCGTCGGCCAACATCTCCGGCCACGTGTCGCCGACGACGGCAGGCCATGTCGCGGCCGACCTCACGGGGCGAGTCGACCTGATCCTGGACGGAGGCCCGGTCGACGTCGGCGTCGAATCGACCATCGTCGGCTGCTTCGACGCGCCCACCCTGCTCCGCCCCGGCGGAGTTCCAAGCGAAGCGATCGAGGCGGTGCTCGGCCGGCCGCTGACCCGACCCGCCACGGCCGAGATGCATGCCGCCGAGCAGCCGCTGGCGCCGGGCATGCTGGCCTCGCACTATGCCCCGCGCGCGACGGTCCGCCTCGCAGCGACAGAGGTTGCCCCGGGAGAGGCCCTGCTCGCCTTTGGGCGAGAGACCTTGCCGGGCGCTGCATGCGCCGCCGCCGTGCTCAACCTCTCGGCCGCCGGCGATCCGGCAGAGGCGGCGACGCATCTTTTCGGCTATCTTCGCAGCCTCGATGCGAGCGGCGTCCGCAGCATTGCCGTGATGCCGATCCCGAACGACGGGCTGGGCGAAGCGATCAACGACCGGCTGCGCCGCGCCGCCGCGCCGAGATAACCCTGGAAGCGACTGACCATGAACATCAGCCAGCCTGCCCTGCCGCCACTGCCCCCTGAATTGATCGCGCAATTCGCCGCCATCGTCGGCGAGCGCCAGGCGCTGACCGCGGAAACCGACGTCGCGCCTTACGTCACCGAGGAGCGCAATCTGTTCCACGGCCGCTCGCCGCTGGTGCTGCGCCCCGGCTCGACCGCTGAAGTGGCCGCGATCTGCAAGCTCGCCAGCGCGCATCGGATCGCATTGACGCCGCAAGGCGGCAACACCGGCCTGGTCGGCGGACAGACCCCGCACAACGGCGAGGTCGTGGTGTCGTTGAAGCGCATGGACAAGATCCGCGACATCGACACCGCCTCCAACACGATGATCGCCGAGGCCGGTGTGGTGCTGCAGACGGCGCAGCAGAAGGCCGCCGAAGTCGATCGCCTGTTCCCGCTGTCGCTGGGCGCCGAAGGCAGTTGCACCATCGGCGGCAATCTCTCGACCAATGCCGGCGGCACCGCCGCGCTGGCCTATGGCGTCGCGCGCGAGATGGCGCTCGGCGTCGAGGTGGTGCTGGCGGACGGGCGGGTGCTCAACGGCTTGTCCAAGCTGAAAAAGGACAACACCGGGTACGACCTGCGCAACCTCTTCATCGGTGCCGAGGGCACGCTCGGCATCATCACCGCGGCGAGCCTGAAGCTGTTTCCGAAGCCGCGCGCGATCGAGACCGCCTTTGTCGGGCTGAAGTCGCCGGAGGATGCGCTGAAAC
Organism: Bradyrhizobium sp. HKCCYLRH3099; assembly: GCF_051167855.1. Taxonomy (NCBI): domain Bacteria; kingdom Pseudomonadati; phylum Pseudomonadota; class Alphaproteobacteria; order Hyphomicrobiales; family Nitrobacteraceae; genus Bradyrhizobium; species Bradyrhizobium sp. HKCCYLRH3099. The sequence continues at coordinate 6,746 of NZ_JBNPTW010000015.1, read as the reverse complement.
TGCTGGCGATCGCGCAGCGCGAGGCGGCCGGCAGTCTCACGAGCTTCGAGCTGATCGCCGCGATCGCGCTCGACTTCTCGATCCGCCATGTCGCGGGCAACCGCGCGCCGCTGTCCGGCCCGCATCCGTGGTTCGTGCTGATGGAACTGTCGTCGTCGCGCGACGATGCCCGCACCACCTTGGAGAATATTCTCGAGCAGGGCCTGGAGGCCGGCATCGTCGACGACGCCGCGATCGCCGAAAATCTCACTCAGCGCCTGGCGTTCTGGAAGCTGCGCGAGGACATCTCCTGGGCGCAGAAGCCGGAGGGCGGCTCGATCAAGCACGACATCTCCGTGCCGGTCGCGGCCGTGCCGGCGTTCATCGCCGAGGCCAACGAGGCCGTCGTCAAGCAGGTGCCCGGCGCGCGGCCGGTGCCGTTCGGCCATCTCGGCGACGGCAACATCCACTACAATGTCAGCCAGCCGGTCGGCGCCAATTCGGCGGACTATCTCGCGCGCTGGCACGAGGTGAACAAGGTCGTATTCGACATCGTGCTGCGCATGGGTGGCTCGATCTCCGCCGAGCACGGCATCGGCGTGCTCAAGCGCGACGAACTGCCTGATGTGAAGGACCCGACCGCCATCGCGCTGATGCGCGCGATCAAGGCGCAGTTCGATCCGCTGGGGATCATGAATCCCGGCAAGGTGCTCTAGGCCGTCGATACGCTCATGACCCCTGCTCCGCTCTCGATCTCCGACATCACCGATGCCGACGTGCCCGCGATCATCGCGCTGTGGCAGCGCTGTGGCCTGACGCGGCCATGGAACGATCCCGCTGCCGACATCGCACAGGCCCGCCGCGGCGGCAGTTCCACCGTGCTCGTCGGCCGCAGCAGCGGCGCCATCGTGGCCTCCGCGATGGTTGGTCATGACGGCCACCGCGGCTGGGTCTACTACGTCAGCGTCGATCCCGAGCATCGCGGCCACAGCCTGGGGCGAGCCATCATGGCCGCCGCCGAGGACTGGCTGCGCGCGCGCGGCATCGCCAAGCTGATGCTGATGGTCCGTGGCGACAACACCAAGGTTCAGGCGTTCTATCAGACGCTCGACTATGCCGTGCAGGACAGCGTCGTGTTTTCGAAATGGCTCGACGGCCGCCCGCCGACGCCGGGGATGAAGTAGGAATTCAGCATGAGCATCTCCGATCGCATCCGCGTGCATGACAAGCGCGTGCTCTCCGATCACTACGGCACGCTGACCTCGACCCGGTTCGAATGGCGGCGCGACGACGGCACCTGGCAGATGCAGAGCCGCGACGTGTTCGACCGCGGCAACGCCGCGGCGATCCTGCCCTACAATCTCGCGCAGCGCCGCGTCATCCTGGTCAAGCAGTTCCGATATCCGGCATTCCTCAACGGCTATGACGACCTGCTGATCGAGACCGCCGCCGGCCTGCTCGACAACGCCTCGCCGGAGGAGCGCATCCGGCTCGAGGCCGAGGAGGAGACCGGGTTCCGGCTGCACGACGTCAAGTTCGTGTTCGAGGCCTTCATGAGCCCCGGCGTGGTCACCGAGAAGATCCACTTCTTCGTCGCCGAGTACGAGCCGGGCATGCGCGTCAGCGCCGGCGGTGGGCTGGCGCATGAGGGCGAGGAGATCGAGGTGCTGGAACTCGGCATCGAGGAGGCGCTCGCGATGGTCGACGACAAGCGCATTCAGGACGCCAAGACCATCATGCTGCTGCAGCATGCGGCGCTGCGGATCTTCAGGTAGGCCACCGTCCGCTGTCGTCCTCCGCGAAAGCGGGGGACCCAGTATTCCACCGCTGTCTGTGACAAGCCGAGAGGCCGCAGGGTAATGGATCCCCGCCTTCGCGGGGATGACGACCTCTTCTGTCGAAACATCCAGCCTCAGAACAAACTCCCCTGCCCATCGTCGACGACAGGTGTAGCCTTGCGGGGTGCAACCTTCTTCGCTGGCTTGCGCTGCGCATCCTCCGCCGCGCGCATGTCCTCGGTCATCGGCAGCAGCAATTGCTCGTCGTCATTGGCGACCGCATTGACGCGCGTCGAAACCTCGTACCAAGCGAACTCGCCGTCGTCGGGCGCCACCATCAGCCGCATAGCGTCGGTCGGATCATCGCTGCGGCAGTCGAGCCAGAGCGAGAAATCATCGGGCCTGATGGTCACGGGAACACGATGATGCAACACCGAGAGCGCGGGATTGGCCGCCGTCGTCACGATCGCCACGGTATCGACCTCCTCGCCGTTCGGACCCATCCATGTCTCGGCGAGAGCTGCGAAGCCGAACGGCGCGCGGTCGCTGCGATGGATGAAGAACGGACGCTTGCGGCCGTCGATCACCTGCCATTCGTAATATCCATCAGCGGGCACAAGCACGCGGCGCCGCCGGATCGCATTCTTGAACGCGGGCTTCTCGCGTACGGACTCCGAACGCGCGTTGATCACAAGCGTAAAACTACGGGGATCCTTGACCCAGGCCGGCATGAAGGCCCAGCGCATCAAACGATAGTGACGCCTGTCACGATCCAGCAGGACTACGGGGATCGGCTGCGTGGGCGCGATGTTGTGACGTGGCGGAAAGTTCGGCTGTTCCTCGTAGCCGAAGATCTGCCGCAACGCTGCGGGTGGTGAAGTGATGACGAAACGTCCACACATAATCTCACTCAAATCGTCGTGTGTTCAGCACCTTTTAACTCGGTTTGCCAACACTGCAGCCCGATGACCGCAGTTGCGACCCAATCCGTGCCGTCCGATCGCACGACCCAACGACCGGCCGGCAGCGCTATCGATCCCGCGCGCGCCGCGATCCTGCGCGCCGCGAACATCAATCCGCGCACCGGTCTCGCCACCGACTATCTGAATCATTTCAACGAAGCCGTGATGCTGCTCGAAATGATTCCCGATATCCCGGAATGCGCCGAGGATTTCCTGGCGTGGTCGCCGCTGACCTATCCAGAACATTTCACGCACACCAATTTCAAGGCCCGCGATCTCGTGATCGAGGCCTATGAACAGGCCGATCCGTCGATTCGCGATCGTTTCGACCATCTCACCAAGACCATGACCGACATCCTGCTCGCGGTCGGCAGCGCCATGCGCGAGGCCAAGCAGGACAAGACCAAGGCCGCGCTCGCCGAACAGGCCGCGGGCTGGGTCAAGCCGCTGGTGGCCCAGGCTGGCGGCATCATCAACGGCGACATCGAGTTCGATCCGGAACCGGTAGCGGAGGTCGACGAGGTCGATGCCGTCGACGCGATCATGGCCAGCTTCTGACCAGAACGACGCTGCGCGCGCCGCGGTCTTCACGGTAGAGTGCATGCCCCAGCCGGAGCGCCTCGCATGACCGCCACGCCGCCGTCTCGTCCCCAACTCGCCGTGAGCGCCGCGATCTTCCGCGACGACCGGCTGCTGCTGGTGCGTCGCGCCCGGTCGCCGGCGAAGGGCGTCTACACGCTGCCCGGCGGACGTGTCGAGTTCGGCGAGACTTTGCACGAGGCCGTGGCCCGCGAGGTCATGGAGGAGACCGGGCTCTCGATCGCCATCATCGGCCTCGCCGGCTGGCGCGAGGTTCTGCCGGCCGCGGGCGGCGGCGGCCACTACGTGATCCTGCCATTCGCGGCGCGCTGGATTGCCGGCGAAGCGCAGCTCAATCCGGAACTGGACGACGCCCAATGGCGCGTCACCGACGCGCTGGACGGCCTGGTGCTGACCGAGGGGCTGCCGGAGATCATTGCCGCAGCCCGGGCGCTGCTGTAGGCGCCTTGCGTCCGCCGCTGGGCGCAGGCATATCACGGACGTGTTCCCGATGCTCTCCAAGCGCCTCCTGGCCCTCCTGATGCTCGTCATGGCCTGCGCCGCCGCCCCGGTGCGGGCGCAGGATGCGGCTGCGCCCTTCGATGGCGATCTGCAGCGCTTGGCCGAGATCCTCGGCACACTACATTACCTCCGCGGCATCTGCGGCAGCAACGAGGGCGCCAAATGGCGCAACCAGATGCAGGCGCTGATCGACGCCGAGACCCCGTCGGGCGAGCGCCGCGCCCGCATGATCGCCGGCTTCAACCGCGGCTATAACGGCTTCCAGCAGACCTACCGGACCTGCACGCCGGCCGCCATGGTCGCCATCCGCCGCTACATCGACGAGGGCTCGAAGATCTCGCGCGACCTCACGGCGCGCTATGCGAATTGAGGCCCGCGGCGCGTTATCCACGTTTGCGTTAACCTTGTTAACCTTTCCTAAAGAACTGGCCTAGGCGTTCCCGCCGCGCGTGTTAAACCTCGCTTGTCCGGCGCGCCCGCGCTTGGATTTCCTTGCGCCGCGGCGCACCGCCAGACTGAATTCAATGAGCTTCCCCGTACCCTTCAGCGCCCTCCCCGACGTCCTGCCCGACCATGAGCAGAAGCAGGCCGCGCTCAGCTATCTCAACGAAGCCTGGGCGGAAGCGCGCCATGACGGCGTCGATGGCGACTGCCTGGCCCAGGCCAGCCTGTTCGCCGCCCTCGCCGAGCTCGTGACGACCTATGGCGAGGACGCGGTCGCGACCTTCGTCGAGGGGTTTCCGGAGCGCATCCGCAACGGCGAATTCTCGCTGGCCCGCGCAACGCAGTAGGCTGTTCGCGTCGGCTGGAGGTGGGCAAAGGCGCGCCCGCCTCGCCTGCGGATCATGCCGCGCTGTCGCCGGCGCCGTGCCCACCATCGCGCTCCGCGTTCGTCTCACGACTCACGCCACAACTCACATCGTCATGCCCGCGCAAGCGGGGGCATCCAGTACGCCGTGACCTCTCGGTTGATCACGACAGGCGGTGAGACCTGGATCCCCGCCTTCGCGGGGATGACAGCGGTGGACGCGGCGGCGTCACGGCCCCGCAGCCGCGCAACCGTCAGCAGCGTGAGCTGGCGCCTTCTTCACTTCTTCAAACAGCACAGGACACGTTTCATCGTCCTCGCGGCGCATTGCGTCCGAGCGATGACCGACATTCGTCCCTCGCAAGATCGAGGGCGCAGGGAAGGCTGGGCGTCGGCTGACGCCCATGGCCCCCGTGCGAACAGGAATGCACGGGGTAGGAACCACAGGTGCAGCCGGATGAGCCCAGCCTTCCCTGCGCGATGGGTTTAACGCTTACTCCGCGCTCTCCCTGGGGACCGGCTGTCTTGCCCCCATCACCAGCGCCGACGCTCTCGCATCGACAGCAGGCTTGACCTCGGCATCGGGAGGCCAGGACCACACGGCTTCACGTCCGCATCGAGATTGTTCGTCCACGCGGACAAGCCACGCTGCAACCCGACACGTCCACCGCCTCCCCGCCTCGCGTCTCGTGACGACCGCGCGTACGCCCCTCTCGTTGAGGCGGGATGCGAGAGGAGTGACACATTTTCTGGAAAAAAGAAAGACCATTCTTCCGCCGACGCGGTGCTGCGAGCGCGATGCCATTGAAGCAACGCGCCAACTTTCCGATTCGGCGCATGCGTTGCGTGTCGTCGCCGTGATCGAGATCGTCGCCCCGCCTGACCAAGTCGCGCACTGATTCGCCCGTCGGGCGGCGCGGAGCAGCAACCGCTCATACCTCGTTCGACGCAAGGACGGACGTGTCCTGTCAGGCGGCCCGGCCGCCAAGTCGCGTCAGAAATCCTTCACCATTCGAAGGCCTTGGGCATGATTGAACATCCGCCCTTAACGAAAATGGGAAAAACTGAGCCGCTGATCTTCACCGACCTGATCACAGTACCGATTCGAGCTGACGCGAAAACTCGGCTCCGTGTCGCGACCTGGTCATCGCCAGAACGAGGTCCGACATGCCGTCACGGACGAGCAGGCGGAGCTTGATGCTGCCGCGTGAAGACTTGGGTTAAGGAAACGTTAGGGAAAAGCTGGGGATTGCTGATGATTGCGCCGGAAGAAGAGAGGATGCTGAAGACGCTCCTGGTCGAGATGTTCGGTCACCTCAGCAGCATGCGACGGGAATTCGCCGCTCTTCAAGGCGACAGCAAGTATAATTTCGCGAGCATGGCCGATACACTCGACGCGATCGTCGAGAATACGGAGACGGCCGGGAACGCAATCCTCGAAAGCATGGAAGAGATCAGCACCAGCGTCGGGAAGTTGCAAGGTGTCAAGGACCCGACGGTGGCGGCGGTCAGCGACGAGATCGTCGACAGCACCAACAAGGTGTTCGAGGCCTGTGCGTTTCAGGACCTCACCGGGCAGCGGATCACGCGGGTGGTCAAGTCGCTGAAGTTCATGGAGGAGCACATCAACCGGCTGGTCCGCATGTGGGGAAAAGAGGAGCTGGCGCGGATGGCCGCCGAGGTCGCCGCCCCAAGCACCGAGCCCGATTTGCTCGAAGGCCCGAAGCGGGTGGGCGTGGCGATTTCGCAGGACGACATCGACAAGCTGTTCGCGTGAACGGCGGCGGGGCTGTCGTATCAGCTCCCGCGTCATTGCGAGCGCAGCGATGGGATCATACCTCGCCCCGCTTGCTGGGAGAGGTCGGATTGCATCGAAAGATGCAATCCGGGTGAGGGGGACTCTCCACGCACCGCACTCGTGGAGAGTCCCCCTCACCCCAGCCCTCTCCCCGCAAGCGGGGCGAGGGAGCGCACCGTCCGTGCGTTAAAGAGCCGGGATCCGATTTCGATAGGTGCGCTCGCGCCAGCCTCCTTGTCGCAACCGCGTAGATGGGGTAACGGGCCGACCACCCGAGCGTCTCGCTCGCTACGGCGCGATTTATAAGCGCGCTCGCGAGA
>NZ_JBNPTW010000014.1:0-214203 GCF_051167855.1 Bradyrhizobium sp. HKCCYLRH3099 | reverse complement strand
TCCGAGACCATCGTCATCAGATGTTCGAGCGTGTCGACATTGACGCGGATCGACTGGTTGGCGACCTTGTCGCTCTCGGCCATCTCGCCATCGGCGTTCGCCTTGGCGCGCGCCGCCTTTTTCGGCGCGTCGGCCTTGGCCTCCGCCTTCGCGGGCTCGGCTTTCGCAGACGGCTTCGGCGCGGCAGGCTTGGCCTCAGCCTTCGGCTCCGGCGCCTTTTCATGCGCGGGCGGAGTCTCGATGGCGGTCTCGCGGAAGGCGCGCTCCAGTTCGTCCAGCGACACCTCGCCCGGACGCAGCGGCCGCTCCAGCGTCTGATCGATCAGGGAGCCTTGGGTAACCGCTGCGGCGGGCTTGGCCGCAGGTGCAGCGGCGGGCGCCGCCGGCACCAGCGGGGGCGCAGCCTCGCCGGCGGCCATCGCGGCCATGCCGCGCTCGACCATCGCCTCGAGCTCGCTGATGAGATCGCGGTCTTCGCCCTCGGGCTCGGACTCATTGGCCTCGAGCTGGGCCAGCAGGTCCTTAATGCGATCGATCGTGGTGAGGATCAGCGTCACGGCCTCGCCGGTGACCGGCATGCCGTCGCGAAATTTGCCCATCAGGGTTTCGGCGGCATGCGCCAGCGCTTCGAGCCGCGGCAGGCCGAGGAAGCCGCAGGTCCCCTTGATCGTGTGTACCAGACGGAAGATGTTATCGAGGATCTTGGCGTTGTTCGGCTCCTGCTCGAACCGCACCAACTGATTATCGACGGTATCCAGGCTCTCGCTGGTCTCCGTCAGAAACTCACGCAACAGGTCATCCATGAAACTGGCCTTCGCACGCAACGGAACGCGACATGACGCGCCCTTCAAACCGTGGCCAGTTTCGGTCCAAAGCGTTTAATATTAGTTGAGTAAGCGCAAATGAACGGACTCAACAAAGAGATAAGATGTCTCCGGACAATTTCGGAGACGCGGCTAAGACTTGATTAACCACGGTGAATGGTTTCTTGCGCCGGACCGACGACACGAAGTCGCAGTTCGTAGCCGCAGGACCCAGCGGGATCAGGCGGCCTGCACGACCATCGCGGGGCCGTCGGCGGCCAGCGTGACCTTGAGGCCGCAGGCCTCGGCCAGCATCCGGGTGTAGTAAGGCTGCACGGCGTGGGCGTCGACCGTCGACTGGAGTTCGCCGGACAGCAGGTTGACGATGTTCTGCGGCAGCCGGGCATTGAGGCCGGTGGCGGCGACGCGGAAGCTCATCGTCTCGCCCTCGCCGATCGGATCGACCGTCAGCATGCCGCCGCGCGGGATCGTCTGCTGCGCCACCACCATCATGTTGAGCAGCAGCTTGACCCGGTTCTTCGGCAGCAGCAGCCGCGGCAGATTCCAGCTGATGGAGGTCTTGGCGTCCTCGATATGGCCGCGCGCCATGGTCTGGGCATCGCCGAGATCGATCTGCGCGCCGGCAGAGCCGGCGGCGCCGAAAGCGAGGCGGCAGAACTGCAGCCGGGCCGAGGCGGTCTTGGCACTCTTGCGGATCAGTTCGAGCGCGAAATCACGATCCTCGGGCTTCGGATTGTCGTCGAGCACCTCGAGGCCATTGACGATGGCGCCGACCGGACTAATGAGGTCGTGACAGACCTTCGAGCAGAGCAGAGCGGCAAGTTCGAGCGTATCGGGAGCGGGAATCGGATTGGCGATCTCTGAAGAGGACGTGCCGGACATTCGATGTTCCTGGAATCCGCGAACTTTGACGAATCATGCTTGCCTGGTGGTTTGATACACTGCGAAAGCATGAACCGCCACCGAGCTTAGGGCAGGACACGGGAAAGTACGTAGCGGTTTTCCACGCCGGCGCTGCCCAATCGCGCATCAAACCGGCCGATGGGAGCGCTCCGTGACCGGACGGACAGAGGAAATTGACCATGCAAGCTGGATACGGATCGGCCCGAGAGGGCGCGGCGCGATGACGGCCCGCCCGACCGCAGGAACCGTCGGTCTCGAAGCCGCCGCCGCGCTGATGACGCCGCTGACCGAGCTCGTGGTGCAGGCGGCCCACGCCATCCTGGCCGTCAACCGCCGCGCCATGGCCGTCACCGACAAATCCGACGGCTCGCCGGTCACCGAGGCCGACCTGGCCGCCGACAAGGTGATCGCAGACGGCTTGGCGCGGCTGACGCCCGACATCCCGGCCCTGTCGGAAGAGCGGGTCGGGGCCTGCGCGGCGCCGTTCACGGACAGCTTTTTCCTGATCGATCCGCTCGACGGCACCAAGGAGTTCGTCGCCGGGCGGGGCGAGTTCACCGTCAACCTGGCGCTGATCAGCGACGCCAGCCCCCTGCTCGGCATCGTCTGCGCGCCGGCAATCGGGCTGATCTGGCGCGGCCTGGTCGGGCGCGGCGCCGAGCGGCTGTCATTTTCCGAGGCGGGCCTCGGCGCGGCCGAACCGATCCGCACCCGTCCGATGCCGAAGCCGGGCGAGGCCTGGGTGGCCGCCGTCAGCCGGTCGCATGGCGACGACCGCACCGAGGCGTTCATTGCCGCGCGGCCCGGCGCGACGCGGCTGCCGCTCGGCTCGGCGGTGAAATTCGGCCGGCTGGCCGAGGGGCTGGCTGACATCTATCCGCGGCTCGGCCCGACTTCGGAATGGGACGTGGCGGCCGGCCATGCCGTCGTGGTGGCAGCGGGCGGCACCGTGACCGGCGAGACCGGCGTGCCCTTGCGCTATGGCGAGCGCGGCGACAGCTTCCTCGTGCCGAGCTTCATCGCCTGGGGCGACCCCAGTGCGGCGAGAGCCGTCTGACGAGACCCGTCTGACGCGGAGCTATTCCGGCAGATCGTCCTGCAGCGCCGGCCACCGCGCTTCGGCCCGCGCCAGATAACGGGCCGGGTCGGCCTTGAAGGCATCCCGGCTCTCCTCGCGGCTGAACAGGAACAGCCGCTCCTCGATGACGGCGAAAAAGCGCGGATTGCCGGCCACGGTGACGCCGCGCGCCACGTCGGTCGGGTCATAGCCACCGAATTGCGGGCCATAGACCTCCGGATGGGCCAGGAACGAGGCGCGGTTGCCCTCGTTGCGGAACCGCCAGACCACCCCGCCCTGGGCCGCCTCATAGTCGGGGAGGCCGAGCTGCGCCTGGCCATCCACGAAATACGACACCGGGTCGAAACCATCGATGGCCAGCCCGCTGAAGCGATCGGTGATGATTCGCCCCGTGGTGGCCGCACGGATGACGACCGGCGGCATCATCAGCGTCGCCAGCGCGATGGCGGCAAATACGCGGCGAAACAGCGGCCTCGAGCCGCTGATGTTCCGTTGTTGCCGTTGTGCGGTCATAGTTGGTGCCGATAACATGGGTGCAGCAAGGGCTATGCCCTTCAGCGGACAATCGCCGGATGTGGTTGGCGTCAGGTTAAGGGCGATGGTCGGGCAGCCGATAGCAGGGGATTTCCATCGATGAGTTTCGCAACCCGCCTTGCCGCCACGACGCTTGCGGCCATTCTGGCCACGACCGCGTCGGTCGTCGCGCAGCAGGCGCCCCCGCCCGCGCAGCCCTATCAGGGCGCGCCGCCCTACCAGGCTGCGCCGCCGCAGTACCAGCAGCCGGCACCGCCCCCGCGCCCGGCGCCGAGCCCCGACAGCTTCAATCCGGACGAGCTGGTCAATGCCGGCCACCGCTTCTTCGGCAACGTCTCGCGCGGGCTCGCCTCGGTGATCGAGCGCGCCGTCAGCCAATGGGGCCTGCCGAACGGTTATATCCTCGGTGAGGAAGGCGCGGGCGCGTTCGTGGCCGGGCTGCGCTACGGCGAAGGCACGCTCTACACCAAGAACGCCGGCGACCTCCGCGTCTACTGGCAGGGCCCCTCACTCGGCTTCGACTGGGGCGGCGACGGCGCGCGCACCATGACCTTGGTGTACAATCTGCCGGCCACCAGCGCGATCTATCAACGCTTCGTCGGCATCGACGGCTCGGCCTACATCGTCGGCGGCTTCGGAATGACCGCGCTGACCGCCAACAACATCGTGCTGGTACCGATCCGCTCCGGCATCGGCCTGCGGCTCGGCGCCAATGTCGGCTATCTGAAGTTTACCCCGAGCGCGACGTGGAACCCGTTCTGAGGCCGCCAACTGATACCATCGCGACACATTCTCCGGTGACGGATCAAGGTTAACACGGCATTGGGCTGGCGTTGAATCAGCCCCCCGTGCATTGTGATTCCGTTAATCATTCCGGACCGGGAGTTGTGCGTCATGGTCGAGCCGATCATGTATTTTGCGATCGGTTTTCTGATCGCCATGCTCTGTGCCCTCATGATCGTGCCGCTGGTGCACAATCGTGCGGTGCGGCTGACGACGCGCCGGCTGGAAGCGGCCACGCCGCTGTCGATGGCCGAGATCCAGGCCGATAAGGACCAGCTGCGCGCGGAGTTCGCGATGTCGGCGCGGCGGCTGGAGATGAGCGTCGACGCGCTCAAGAACAAGGCCACCGGCCAGCTCGCCGATCTCGGCAAGAAGACCGACGCCATCAACCGCATGAAGATCGAGCTCGGCGAGAAGAACGCCGCGATCTTCGCCCTCGAAGCGCGTGAGAAGGCGCTGAAGGATCAGCTGCGCGCGACGGAGGAAGAGTTCGCCGCCAAGACCGAGGCGCTGCGCGCCGCCGAGCAGGCGCTGAAGGAGAAGCAGGCCGAGCTGGTCCGCCTGACCACCGAGCTCAACGACAAGTCCATGCTCGCCGACAGCCGCCAGGTCGAACTCGTCACGGTGAAGACCCAGGTCGAGGAGCTGCGCAGCCGCGTCTCCGAAGCCGAGAAGGAATTCTCCGCGACCCAGGCGCGCCTGGCGCTGGAGCGCGACGAGTCCGACACCGCGACCAAGGCGCTCAACGACGCCCGCGCACGGGTGGAGAATCTCAGCCAGCGCGTCACCGAGCTCGACCGCCAGCTGATCGTCCAGGTCAAGGAAGCCGAGATGCTGGCCTCTCGCGTGGCCGACCTCGAGGGCCGGCTGTCGACCCAGGGCAAGCTGCTCGCCGAACGCGATTTCGAGAACAGCCAGCTCCGCGAGGCCAATGCCGCCGCCGACCGCGCCCTGAAGGAACTGCGCGACGAGCTCGCCGGCCACGGCAGCGGCAAGTCCGCCGCCTTCGACCGGCTCAAGTCTGAGAAGGCCGCGCTCGAGGAGCAGCTGCAGGCCGCGCGCGACGAGCGCACCAAGCTGCAGCGCGAGATGAACGCGATCCAGCAGCAGGCCGAGAGCACCTGGGCCCAGGAGCGCATGGAGAACGCGCTGTTGCGCGAGCGCATCAACGACATCGCCGCCGAGGTGGCAAAACTCGCGATGCAGATCGAGGGCCCGAACTCGACGATCGAGGCCATGCTGGCCGCCGAGCCCGCCGCCAAGCCGGCGAATGCCAACGGCGCTCCCGCAGCCCCGGCGGCGGCCGGCGGTGCGCCCCAGGGCGGCACCCTGGCCGACCGCATCCGCGCGCTGCAGTCGCATGCCTCGCGGGCGCGGCAGATCGGGGCCTGAGGGCAGACCGGATCGCGACCTGCCTGCCCCTTGGAGCCTTCCTTTGGGCTTCCAGGGAGGGACGCCGAACGGCCGATTTCGGTCCAATCGGGGGCGGCGCGGTCACTCCCGCGCAGTTTTCCGCACCGACCCCGCCGCAAATCCTTGACACCCCCTACCCGCGCTTCGTAAATCGCGGGCTCCGACGGACTGCTTCGGCAGCTGCCTTCACGGCCTCTCGGCCGGCAGCCACCCAGATCCGGGCGCATAGCTCAGCGGGAGAGCGTTCCCTTCACACGGGAGAGGTCCAAGGTTCGATCCCTTGTGCGCCCACCATTAAGCCGGAAATTTCAAGAGCTTAGCCGACTATTCCCTAACGATGTGCCCCTATTTTGCCGGGGCACAATCCGGGCACACCGCAAATGTCGGCGATCGTCACGGTCTCGTTGACCGCAAGTCCCCAAAACACACCTGCTGGACAATCAAGCAGAGGCGCTCCGCACGAACCCAAAGCTTGCGATCGGGCAGCGGGCGCAATGAAATTGCGGCTGGTCACATCGCCAGCGACGCGAGGTTCTTCATCCTGGCCATCTGGCCATAGAGCTCGCAGCCATCGTATCGCTCGCGCGCGAGCGCGCAGCCGTTCAGCACCATCAGGAGGCCAGCAGGCATGCGGCACTGACGCTTGGCCGCATCGACCGGACGGAAAAGCAGCAACGAGGCTTGGTCGATTGAAGCACGAGCGCATCCATTCTCTGGCTGCACGGCGACCGGGCTCCTCATCGGACCCGGTCGCCCGCAGGATGGTCGCTACGGCCTCTTCGGCCTGATCGCGTCAGCCGTCGCCTGGATAAAGCCTGGATCTTCACGACGTCCTCGTCCGTCAGCTTGCAGGTGACGTCCGGCATGCCGCGATCGCGGGACGGTCCGTTGAAGACGATGTTCCTCAGCCCGGTGATCTCCTCGGCCGGTACATAGCCGAGATTGCGGATGTTGATCCCCCCAGAAGAGCCGCGATGAGGGCTCCGGCATAAACTCTCATGTCGACGACGAGGCTGCGGGAATGTCTGGCGAAACGACTGCATTCTAGGAGCTGGGAGAGAGATCGTGGGCCGGACACTATCCGCCTGTCTACGTCCAAGATCTGACCGTCGATAGCTGTCGATCTGCTTCTCGATGATCGGACAACGCGCACGCGACGAGTACGCAAATGGCGTGCGTGACATACTCGACTACGAGGACGTTACGAGGCGCAAGCAACGGCTGGAGCCGTACGACTTCTTCACGCCAATCCATGTTCGACCGCGATCCGGGCGAGGTCCATCAAGCTTCGGGCGCCGAGATTTCTCTTCAACACCGTGCAATTGTTGGCGATCGTCTTGTACGAGACCTCCAAGATGTTGGCGACTTCCGCAGGAGCAAGACCAGCGCCAAGGAGGCGAAGGATCTCGAGCTCCCGTGAAGTCAGTTCACGGAGCGGACTTGCCCCTCCGGACGCTTTGAAGAAGGCAAGCTTGTGGGCGATTTCCTCGGAGATATACGCCGCACCTTTCGCGACCTGATGCATCGCGTCGAGGAAACGCAAGGGATCGTCGCTCTTGGACAGATACCCCTTCGCACCAGCGTCGATCGCGCGGGCGGCAAAGATGGGGTCGCTGTGCATGCTGAAGATGATGATCCGGGCTTTCGGGTCACGCAGCAGGATTCGGCGACACAATTCGAACCCGGAAATGCCCGGAAGATTGATGTCGATTGCTGCAACGTCCGGACTCGACGAGAAGTACTTGGTGTATCCGCTCTTTCCGTCCGCCGCGTCGATCAGTTCAATCTCCGGATCGCTCTCGATCAAAGCCCTGCAACCCGAGACGATCAACGGGTGATCATCAACAATCAGAATGCGCATTTATCTGCTCGGCGATCAGTTCAAAAAGGTATGTAGCTACTCAGTTCGACGGCGGCAAGCGGCGCGATGATTGATTTTCAGAATTCCGACGGATTGATCTGGCCCGATTGAAGATGCGCATACAACTCAACCTTTTGTTGATTACCATCTTAGATTGCTTCCATGCGCGATCAATTCGGTCGGCGTTGCGGCACCCGTTGCCATCTCCGTCGAGCAGCTGAAATTGGACCGAGAGATCAGCTCCATCGTCGCGTTACGAGAACATGACGCGCCCTGGTGCAAACAGGAATTTCTTCCCGAAACATGTCGGGAGATTCTGACAATCCCGTTCAACTTCGGGATCGAGATCGCAAGCCAGCGGCGCTGTCGGGCGTTACGCCACGAAGACCCGCTCTTCCTTTCGCACTTTCGCCCCTATCCCGCACGACGATGAGTTGGGAATGACGGCGTCAGAGTAGACCGAAGTTGAAATCTTGCGGTTGTCCGCTTGTGAGGCGCGCGTCGTCGTCGAGTTGTCCGCTTTACGCTTCGCATCGGCATTGCAGGTCAGGGCCTAGAATGAGTGTGTCAAGATTACTTAGAACCCTGCAGCAATCCCGAGGTCTTTCATTTCGGATCTGGATGGCTGCAGCCATTGTCACTTTTGTACTATGCTGGTCGGATCGGACAACGTTGGCACAGAGCCCGTCTTATATTGGCAGTGGAACGCCGATCGAGACGAGTGGCTCGACTTCGTCCATGGCAGTGCCGACCGGCCCAAACTCACCATCACGGGCGGCAGGCGCGCCAGCTCCGGAGTCAGCAGCGAAACCACCTGCCTCGAGTGAGGCTGCTACGGTCACCACGCCCCCGCAACCCGTGGCTGTCAGCGAGCCTGCGCGTGTGGCGCCTTCGTCGCCCCCAAACGCGTCGCCTCCGATTGCTGAGCAGGCACTTGAAGGTGGCTCCGCACCTGGAGAACTATCTCCTTTCACCATGTTTCTCGGTGCCGACATCATCGTGAAGAGCGTGATGATCGGGTTGGTCCTGACGTCCGTGCTGACATGGACGGTGTGGCTGTTCAAATCCGTCGAGCTCCATCTCGCGAAACAGAACGCACGCGCCGGACTGCGCGTGCTGACCGCGGCGCAGACGCTTGCAGCCGCCGCGTCGGAGCTGCGCCCCAGTCGTAACGTTGCGACCAGGTTTGTGGCAGCGGCCCTGAGGGAAGTCGAACTATCATCCGGCGTTTCGGAGCATGGCGTCAGAGACAGGCTGTCCTGGCAGCTGGAGCGCGTGGAGGCAGCCGCCAGCCGGCGCATCGCCTTTGGCATGGGCCTGCTTGCTACGATCGGTGCGGTCGCCCCCTTTGTTGGTCTGTTCGGTACCGTCTGGGGCATCATGAACAGCTTCATTGGCATCTCGCGCCTGCATACCACCAACCTCGCTGTCGTGGCCCCCGGTATCGCGGAGGCGCTGCTGTCGACCGCAACCGGGCTGGTCGCCGCGATTCCCGCGGTTGTGATCTACAACGGCTTCACACGGGCGATCGGCAACTATCGCGCGACATTGCGGGACATGTCCGTCGCTGTGCTGTGCCTGGTGGACCGGACGCCGGCCCGATCATTGCCGAGATCGACGACCGACGAATCGCCCGAGCCCCCCATCTCCGAAGCAGCAGAATAGGCGCGAAGATGGTGTTTCCAGCCGACAGCGGCGACGATCTCGCAATGAGCCACGACATCAATGTGACGCCGTTCATCGACGTGATCCTGGTGCTCCTGATCATCTTCATGGTGGCCGCTCCGCTCGCGACAGTCGACGTGCCGGTCGATCTTCCGAGATCGACAGCACAGCTGCAACCGCGACCCGACAAACCTATCTTTGTCACGCTGAAGGCCGATCGCTCGGTCGCGATCAACGACGGACTGGTGAGTCGGGACGATGTCGGGCGAGCGCTCGATGCCGCCAGCAGCCACGACCGCGAGAAGCGGCTGTTCGTGCGTGCTGACAGCGCGGTGAGCTATGGTGAAATCATGCAGCTCATGAATTTGCTCCGGACAACCGGCTATACCAAGATCGCCCTGGTTGCGCTGGAGTCCCGGCCCGGCACATGAGCAGCATGCCAACGCATTGGTCCGACGACGACGGCCGCGCACGACGCGCGGGATGGGGGCTCGCAGCCACGGCTGTGCTGGCCGGACACACCGCCGCATTGATCGGCTATCTGGCATTGTATCGACCCGCGGCCGGTCTGGCTGCCGCCCCCGTCGTGACCGTCGAATTCATGCCGCCTTTGACCGAACCCTCGTCTCAGACGGTCGGCGCTGCCTCAGCACAGGACACGATCGACCGCAAGCCGGTCGAGGAACCAGCCCCGCAGCCCGCGCCATCTCCCGAAGACACGGCCTCAGAACCGGAACAGCAGTCGGCTTCGACCCTGCCCCCTCAGCCGTCGGAGCCCGCCCAGCAGATGTCGCAGCCAGCGGCACCATCCGAGATGGCCGAGCAGCCGGTCGCGGTGCAGCCGCCGGTGGAGACAGTGGTCGAGCGGCCAGCGCCCGCGGCACCCATTCGTCCTCCGATCGCCCAGCATGCGAAGACCGAGCCCCACGATCGCAAGAAGCCGGCTGCAAGACCGGCCCAGGCCGCTTCGGCACAGGCCGCCAAATTCGTTGCCCCGCCACGGCATCAGGACGCAGCAAGTGTCGGCGCCGATGACGGACGCGCGGCGTGGCTCGGAGAGCTGAGGGCCAAACTCCTGCGCGTCAAGCAATATCCGGCCGCAGCCGCTGCCGAGCATCGGACCGGGACCGTCCAGCTCAGCTTCACGGTCAGCCGCGACGGCCGCGTTCTGTCACGCCACATCCAGCGCAGCTCGGGCTCGTCCGCGCTCGATCAGGAAGTCCTGGCCATGATCGAACGCGCGCAGCCGCTCCCGCCATTTCCGCCCAGCATGCCCCAGGCGCAGACCGCCCTGACCGTGCCGGTCACCTTCGCTCCCTGAGATACCGGGGCTCGGTCCGGACAGCGCCAAGCTCGGCAATATTTTCGCAAATCAACTCATCGCACCATTGCCCATTGCGCGAGCGGGCAAGTTGCAGCGGGCCATCCAGAGCGGGCGTTGCTGCGTACGCACACCATGGGTCAGCCGGCCAGATCCCGATCGCCGTCTTTGACGAAGATCACGTCATGCACTGCATCGCTTGCCGTACACGATGTCGGAACTGTACTGCGGGCGAGCCAAGAGGAAATGAGCATGCTCCCTCGAGATCGATCGACAAGTGACCGATCTGTCCACGGGAGCCCAAGTGCCCATTGAGCAGCCGGTCGCCCGACGTAAAGAGCTCACGTCGTCACCGGGCAGTGACAGGGTGTCCTACAAGCTCACCCGCATGCTGAAGAGGAACGTGCGCGGATCCCCGATCGTGATCCAGTTCGTCTTGCTTCCGGACGACGGATAATAGGTCGTATCGAACAGATTGTTGACCTTGAACGACAGGGTCGTCAGCGGTCCTCCGGGCTGCGGCTTGAAGCTGTAGGAAATGCCGGCGTTGGCGACCACGTATGAAGGAAGGAAGAACGTGTTTTTCGAGTCGACCGCATTCCTGGTCGCACCGCTCAGACCCGCCGACAGCGTCAGGCCGTCGAGCCGACCGTCCATGAAATGATAGGCGCCGAAGAGCGCGAAGATGTCACTGGGCGCATTGACGACCTGCTTCCCGATGGTGTTGTTCGCCGCAATGTCGTCGGTCACCCAGACACGCTGATGGCTATAGGCGACATTGACGTCCAAATTCGGCGTGACTTTGCCGAGCAGCGACAGCGCAACGCCCTCCGAACGCTGAGCCTGCTGAAAGGTCAAGGCACTGCCGATCAGGGTCTGGACGTTGGTCTTGTCGATGCGGAACACTGATGCCTGCGCCAGCAACTTTCCATCGAGAAACTTGGCCTTGATGCCGCCTTCATAGCCGGTGCCCTGCTGAGGCAGGATCGGCCCGACAAACTTCAGGTTCACGCCAAGGCCCGTCGCGTAGATGTTCGGACGATAGGACTGCGCGTAATCGGCGAACAGCGATGTGCGCTCATTGATCTTGAACAGCGCCGAAGCCGACGGCAGGAACGCATACGAGGTGTAGTCCGTCTGGGTCGATCCGGCATAGCGCTGATACTCGTAGATCTGGGCGTAGCGGCCGCCTCCGGTCAAGGTCAACTTGCCGAGGGTGACCGCATCCTGCGCGAACACGCCGAGTTCTCGGATCTTTTGCAATGAGAGAGGCTCGCCGGCCGGATGGCTCGTTGCTGTGAGAGCCGGAATATTGGCCTGACCGTAGACTGGATTATAGAGATTGAACCCGTCAAAGCTCTTGCTGTTGTAGACATCTTGCTCGGTGAGCTTCGCCTCGTAATAATCAGCGCCAGCCTGGACCTCATGGTGCAGGATTCCGGTGTCGAATCGGTGAGCGCCGCTGAATCCGATCAGACCTTGGTCGGTCAGACGGCCGTCAGGCCCGTTGGTGGAGTAATAACGCTTCAAGTTTCCGGTTGCTGCATTGAAGTCCGTCTGGTTGTCCGACCGGATCACGGACTGGTTCATGAGCGTGGATGCGTACGAATATTTCAGATGAAAGTCGGTATTCTTGTCCAGATTATAGTCTGTATGGCCATGTACCCAATCATATTTCTCGCTATAATTCGAAAACTCTTCCGAGTACGAAACAGTTCGCGGGATTTTCAGCGGCGCATTGTTGAAGCTGGTCACACCGCGGTCATAAGGCTGACGGTTCTGTCCGTGTTCGTAGGCGAGGACCGAAGTCACCATGTCGCTATAATACGCCAACGTCGGCGCAACGAGCTCATCTCGGCTGACCGGATTGCCCGTGCGCCAGGGATCGTTCTTTGACGCACTGGCGACAAACCGATAGGCAAATACGCCATCGGCCGTTTTGTACAGCGGCCCCGTCGCATCGATCGAGCCTGCGAAGTTCTTGAAATCGCCGCTCGGCAGACCGCCGAGGAACTCCGCCGTGTAATGGGCTTCCGGCAAAGGCAGCTTCCGGTTGACGTTCAAGACACCGCCCTCGGACGAATAGCCATAGAGGTAGGAGGCAGGACCGCTGAGAACTTCCACGCTGTTCGAGTTCGCGTTCAGGGCACGATTCATCGGCGCACGCACACCGTCGACCAGCAGCCCGTTGCCACTGCCGATCAGGATGGCGTCCGTCGTGTTGACTTCGAACCCCTTAAGCGTGAGGTAGTCCGTGTTGCCGCCGGTGCCGTTGCCGGCATAAACACCCGGGATGCTCCGAGCCGCTTCGACGAGGCTCTGCGGCATCTGCTGCTGAAGCGTCTGCGGGGTGACGACGTAGACCGAGCGGGGCGTGTCGAGGATCGGCTTGTTCGTCCCGGTCACATCGGATGTCTCAGCGACGGCTCCGTTGTACTTGCCGCCGTAAGGATCGTATTTCGGCGGAGCAGAGACGACGATTTCAGGGACGGCGATCGGAGCCGTCCCTCCTGCAGATTGAGCAAGGGCGTTGTGCGCAACCGTCGTCATCAGAATTGTAAGTAGACTGCGTCTCACCATGTGCCCCGATCCCCTCAGCGATTTGCTATTAGCTTGGCTTGATAGCTAGGAATCGATTCAGGCAGCAACACAGCGCAATTTCGCCAAACGCAAGGTTGAGACAAGAGAGGCGGCTAATTTCCAAAATTTCCCGAAATTCGATTAAGCAAATTCCCTTGGTCAAAGCATCATTCGTCCCGGCAGGCTGCCATTCGGACGACCGGGTCGCGCGAACGACGCGTCCTGGCCACGCTGAAGAATACTCTCGTCCATGACGTGCTTGATAGTTGCCGATACCGATCGCTGATTGTCGCCTTGCAGATTGCATCCTGCAGCACCGTCGAACGACTCGCGTCACAGCGCGCGTGTGTGACCCGCGCCATGGTTGAACTTGCGGCGCCGCCGGCCGGCGTCGTCCCGAACAACTTCCCGCCCGCGCTCAACAGCGACCATGGCTTGAGGCCGTCGCCCGATCCCGTGAATGCGTGAAGCCTCGTCAGCGTCTGGGAGTGCGCAACAAACGGCCCGAACAGCGCGGAAACGCTGATCAGTGCGGCCAAGGCACGTCGCGATTTGACCATGGGTGCTTGCTCCATGGACTGGTTACATTGGGTGCTTTCCGTGATGTTGACTAAGCGGGACGAGGATCCGCCCTCATCACCGCCAATTGGTTCAGTTGCCGTGTATGGACGCTCAAGCCGCGCATTTTGGAGCGGCATCGCGAAAGTCTCGCGACGTCTGTTTCAATGCCGTCCCGGACGAAGCTGGTACATTCACCCGGTGAGTTAGTCGAAAAATCCCTTCATGGAAGCATAGAACCGGTACAGGCCGTCGGGATCGGTCAGTCCGCGCTTGCGCCGGACCCAGTCGCGCTTCTCGAAGAGCCGGGGTCCTTGCGGATTCTCGTCAGATCCCACGGCGTCACCGAGCTCCCAGAGTTCTCGCCCGTCGGCATGATAGTGGGTGAACATGATCCGGCGCGGGATGTCGGGATTGCGGGCTATCAGCGAGCCATGCAGCAGGTCGTTGGAGAAGATCAGAACGTCTCCCCTGCGCAGCATCACCGGAACAGGCTGAGCGCCGGTCTCCTCGATCCAATCGGCGAGGATCGCCATCGAGTGATCGCCGACCGCGCCGTGCCAGCTCAGCCAGTCTTCGGCGCTGCCGCCTTGCCGCCACAGCTCGTGCAGGCGGTCGCGACCGTCCGGAATGGCATCGAGCAGCCGATCCGGAAATGAGGCGAACGCGATATGAGATCGCGGCAGCACCCACATCGGGCCGGCATCGAGATGAACGTCGTCGACGGGAGTCCAGGCGATCGCCCGGCCGCCCGGCGGGCGGGTCGCCATTCCGAAATTATGGAGATGGGGCGTGCCGCGTCGCGCAGCGTTGACCGGCAAGGCGCCCGGGGATTGAGCGAGAAGCCGCGTGTAGCGCGCCACCGGCTCCTGACCGAACACCTGGTGAAGGGCGTCGCGAATCGTTGGATGCAGGGCAATTTGCTCCACCGCATCGATCTCGTTTCCTGCCTGCGCCAGCCTCACCATGGATTCGATCCGATCGCGGGCGGGCGCGGTCGACGGAGCGACGAGGTCCGGACGCAGCTCGCGCAGCGTTGCGAGCGACGCCGCGCAGGCATCGATTTCAGCGGCGGACAGGACGTCGTGAATAACGATGTATCCCTCGCGGGCAAACGCCTCATGCCAATCTGATCGAAGCGTCTCTGCCGTTCTTTCGACGAGCTCGGTCATTGCGTGCCGCCCTCCATGGCCTTGACCAGGCTGCGCGGACGCATGTCGGTCCAGTTCTCGTTCACGAAAGCAAGCGCCTCGGCGCGCGCGGCGTCCCGCAGCCGGACCTCCCAGCCGGGAGGAACGTCCGCGAACGCCGGCCAGAGCGAGTATTGCCCCTCCTCGTTGATCAGAACCAGGTATCGGGCGTCAGGATCTTCGAACGGGTTGGTCATGAGAGGATCTCCTGCTTGTGAGCTTGTGTCAGTAGGCCGTTGAGGGTGTGACAGATGCTGGCGAGCGGGCCGGGTTGCAGCATGTCCCCGTGTCGACAGGGAACGAGGTGGCGATGGAGCGTCCCGTCAACCCGGTCCCTCCAATCGAACGGCGGCAGGGCGCCTGCATCCGCAATGAAGAGATGCGCATCACCTTCCAGACGGGGCGGCTCCCAACCCGTGGCCAATCGAACGTTGTTTCGCGTGATCTCGACGAGCGCGTCGATGTCCCTTGCACTGAGCGTCGCGAGAGCACCACGATCGGCCAGCAGCGCCTGGCGCAGGGACCCGGCCTCCTTCCACCGAGGAAACGCGCCTAACATCGCGACCTGATCGGCAAGCAATTCATCGTCTTGGACCGGCATGGCTTGATCCGCAGCGCGGACCGGATAGGCATCGAGCAGCGTGACGATCCCCGGAGCCTCGCCCTGCTCTTGCAGGCGGCACGCAATGGCATAGGCGGTCAAACCGCCGAACGACCAACCGAGAAGGTGATATGGACCTTTCGGCCGGACCCTGCGCATGGCCGCCAGATAGTCCTCCGCCATCGCCTCGATGCTCGAAGCAAGCGTGTCGCCGTCCTTGAAGCCCCGGGCCTGCAGCGCAAAGATCGGCTGATCGGCCGGGAGATATCGCATCAATCGCGCATAGACCCAGCTCAGCCCGCCACCCGGATGGATGCAGAACAGGGGCGGCCTCGTCCCGGCAGCTCTGATCGCAATGAGCCCCTCCAAGGGATTCCCCTCAGGGGCGACGTGATCAATGCTGTTCGCCAGGGCTTCAACCGTCGGATTGTCGAACAGCGTGCGGATCGAGCAATTGACCTGGAAGCGGGCTCTGACCAGCCCGATCAGACGCATCGCACGCAGCGAGTCGCCGCCCAGCGCAAAGAATTCCTCGTCGACACCGACCTCGGGCAGGCCGAGAACCTCGGCAAACAGTCTGCCCATCTCTTCCTCTCGCCTGTCACGTGGGGCGCGCCTGCTGACCGACACAGCGCGTTCCGGCGCGGGCAGC
Organism: Bradyrhizobium sp. HKCCYLRH3099; assembly: GCF_051167855.1. Classification (NCBI taxonomy): domain Bacteria; kingdom Pseudomonadati; phylum Pseudomonadota; class Alphaproteobacteria; order Hyphomicrobiales; family Nitrobacteraceae; genus Bradyrhizobium; species Bradyrhizobium sp. HKCCYLRH3099. Next base: position 198,240 of record NZ_JBNPTW010000014.1, on the reverse strand, counting down.
CGGTCGCGGTCAAGCTTGCCGTTGCGGGTCAACGGCATGTGGTCGAGCATCATGATCTGCGACGGGACCATGTAGCCGGGCAGGTAGGCGGCCAGCGACGCCCGCACGCTTGCCTCGTCATGCACGGCATCCTTGCTCAGCACGACATAACCCACGAGCCGCCGATGCCCCGGCTCGTCCTCGCGCAGGATCACGGCCGCCTGCCTGACGCCATCGACCAGCGAGAGCCGGCTTTCGATTTCGCCGAGCTCGATGCGGAAGCCGCGCATCTTCACCTGATGATCGGAGCGGCCGACATAGGCCAGGCTTCCATCCTCGCGCCGCAAGGCCAGATCGCCGGTCCGGTAGAGTCGTCTGCCGTTGCCCGTCGGATGGGCGACGAAGCGTTCGGCTGTGAGATCGGGGCGCCCGAGGTACCCCCGAGACACGCCGCCTCCGCCGACGAAGACCTCGCCGATGAGTCCGCTCGGCACTTCGCGCAGCGCCGTATCGAGGAGGTGAATTTCGAGATCATCGATCGGGATGCCGATCGGGCTGCCGCCTCTCGTCGGCGAGACTGGCAGGACGAGATGCGTGACATGGACCGTCGTCTCGGTGATCCCGTACATGTTGACGAGCTGCGGCCGTTCGGTTCCGAACCGGTCGAACCAAGGACGCAATTTGTGAACGTCGAGAGCCTCGCCACCGAAAATAACCCAGCGAAGCGCTAAACTCGTAGCGAGCTCGGGCTGCAGTTCGATCGCGTCCAAGAGCTGGTAGAACGCCGACGGAGTCTGGTTCAGGATCGTGACTGCCTGCGCCTCGAGCAGCGCCAGGAATGCGCCAGGGTCTCGCGACGTCTCCCAGGGCACGATGACGAGACGACAGCCATGCAACAGCGCGCCCCAGATCTCCCAGACCGAGAAGTCGAACGCCGTCGAGTGGAAGAGAGTCCAGCAATCCCGTTCATTGAAGGCAAACTGCCGCGTGGCCGTGAACAGCCGCAAGACATTCGCGTGTGTCACCACCACGCCCTTGGGGCGCCCCGTGGACCCGGATGTGTAGATCACATAGGCGGCTGCCAGCGGATGCGCCGTGATGCCAGGCGGCGTTGACGGCGACGAGGCGATACAAGATGCGGTCTCGGGATCATCCAGGACAACAGCCCTGATGCCTTCCCGCAGGGATGGGTCTGTCGCTGTGACAGTGACCAGGACGGTCGCACCGGCTTCGGCCAGGATGTCAGCGACGCGGGCGGCCGGAAGCGCTTCGTCGAGCGGGATGTAGCAGCCCCCGGCCTTGAGGATCGCCAGCATCGTGATGACCTGCTCCGGACCTCTCGGCAGAACCATGGCCACGGATTGACCGACGCTGAGGCCCAAGGTGACGAGATGCCGGGCGAGCCGGTTGGACGATGCATCAAGCTCGGCATAGGTGCTCGTCCGGTCTCCATCGACGATGGCCGTCGCGCCGGGCCGCTGTTCGACTTGGCGCGCGAAGACATCACAGATCGAACGTTCGGGCTGATCGACCTCAGCGCCCCCCAGCGCCGGTGGTACGGACGATCTTGTCGTTCCAAGAGCTCCTACGGGCCGATCGGTCTGCCGCGAAAGATCCTCCAAAAGCGCAACGAATTGCGCGGCAATTCCCTCGAGCGTTGCTTCCGGAATGATGTCCGCTCGGGCGTTGAACCTGATGTCCAGCGACTCGCTCGGTACGATGACGATCGACAGCGGATAGTGCGCGAAATCGACGCTCCAGACGCGGGCGACCGCGAGCTCTCCCACCGGTCGAGCAAGCGCGGCCCGGTCGAGCGGGTAGTTTTCGTACGCGAGCAGCGTGTCGAACAGATCGCCCAGTCCGATGGCCCGCTGGATGGCAGTGAGGCTGACATGTTGATGCGACAGCAGCGCGGCTTGAGAGGCCTGAACCCGTTGCAGAAGAGCATGGGCGCTTTCGTCCGTGCGTAGCACGACCCGCAGCGGAAGCGTGTTGATGAACAAACCCACGCTCGTCTCGACACCTGGCAATTCCGGCGGCCGCCCACCGATCGTGATGCCGAAGACCACGTCGTTGCGTCGCGTGAGCCGTCCGAGCAGAATGGCCCAGGCGACCTGCATCACGGTGTTGACGGTCAGATCGTTGGCGCGTGCGAGGGCGAGAAGGCCGGCCTCCGCGTTTAGGGCGAGGCGGCGCCTGATCTGCACGTGCTGGCCGTCGCCCGGCGCGGCGGCGCCGGCCAATCGGACCGGCTGGTTGAGTCCACGCAAGGCGTCGAGCCAAGCGCCGATCGCAGCTTCACGATCCTGCGCGGCGAGCCAGGTGAGGTAGTCCTTGCGCCGCCCCGGAGAAGCCAGTTCCGCCGAGGGATCAGCGTGCAGTGTCATCAATTCGCGAATGATGTTCGGGATCGACCAGCCGTCGATGACGATATGATGGAAGGTGCAGAGCAGACTGTGATGCTGCGCGTCACGGCGAATGAGGCGGAAGCGGACCAGCGGATCGGAACGATCCAGACGGAAACCCGCGCAGCGATCCCTATCCATGATGTCGCGAATGGCCAGATCGGGGGCGACGTCGCTTTGCTGCGGCAGGCTGATGACCCGCCAGTCGAGCGGCACCGTGCGGCGGATCGCTTGCACCGGTCGCGCATCGCTGGTGTCGAGGAAGGTCGCCCTCAGGCTATCATGCCGATCGATCAGACGAGTGGCTGCCGCGTGCAGCCGCTCCTCATCCAGCGGACCTTCGAGGTCGAGAACGACCTGCGACACGTAGATGGCGCTCGCCTCTCGCTCGTAGCGGGCGTGGAACAGGAGGCCTTCCTGGAGCGGGGCGAGGGGCAGAATATCGACGGCGTCCGGAACGGCCCTGAGGAGGCCGTTGACCTGCTCCTGCGACAGCGCGACCAGCGGGAAATCTGACGGCGACCGCCCGCCCCCGCCCCGCGTCACCGAGCTCGCAATGTCATCAATCGCAGCGTGCCAATGGTCAGCGATCGCCCTGACGTCCGACGCGCCGATCAGATGGGGAGCGAATGACCAATCGAGGTCGAATGTGGGCCGCCCCTCCTCCTCTCGGGTGATGGCATTGACGGTCAGGATATGTGCGAGCGGCAAGTCGTCGCCGGCGCTCGCCGCGAATTCGTCGAGCACTCCTGTCGAACGTCCCAGGTAGTTGAAGAGAATCTGCGGCTCAATCCCATTGGCGGTCAGACTCCGGGCGTCAGCGTCGCCGTTCTCGGCCAACGCGCGGAGGATGCCGTAGCCGCTGCCATCTCCCGGCATGCGTCGCCGCTGCTCCTTGATGGTCAGCACAGCATCATCGATCTCGTTCGACGACTCGTCGAGCGACAGGAGGAGCGGATACATCACGGTGAACCAGCCCACCGTGCGCGAGACATCGAGAGACCCGTGCCCGCGTCCGTGGCCTTCGACAGCCACGAGCAGCTTCGGCCGTGCATCCCCTCGCCCCCGACGCCAGCGCTTGACGGCGACCACGAGTGCCGTCAGCAGGATATCGTCAATGCTTGCGGCGAAGGCTTGCGGGATCGGCCCAAGCAGCGCCTGGGTCACCTCGTGCGGACAGGTCGTGCGGAGCACCTGCCGCGTCCCGAACGTATCGCGTGCCCGGTCGAGGCAGACGTTCGGCAGCAGCTGACCTGCGGAATCGAGCTGCCCTTGCCAGAACGGGAGCTCATCCCGGCGTGACGAGGCATCGCCGGCCATCTCGCGCGCGTAGGTGGCAAACGGCGTCGAGGGCTGATCGAGTGCGCGGCCGCGAAGAAGATTCTCGAGATCCTCGATCAGGATTCGCCAGGAGACACCATCGCAGACGAGATGATGCAGGCAGAGCAGCAGCCAGAGCCGATCCTCACCTGCAAAGATTGTCGCCCGCAGCATGATGCCGCGTTCGGGCGAGAGAGCCAAGGCCAGCCTCTGACGCTCCTCCGCAAGCTGCGCTCTCCACTCCGTCATTGCCACGGCCTTCTCTGAGACGTCTGGTGGCGTGGCTGCTTCAACCGGCAGGATCGTGATGGCGTCGGCAAGCTGCTTGGCGCGGAGCATCTCGTGACGACGCCAAAGCGTGCCGACGGCTTCGATCACCGCGGTGGAGGTGGTGTCCGACCCGAGGTCTATGACCACCGACTGGGCGTAGCACCCGATGGGACCGCCGCGGCGCGACAACCATTGCATGATCGGTGTCGGCTCGAATGATGTCACCGCGGCAGGCCGCGCGGCGGCGTCCGCTTTCACGGGCCGGGCTGCGGCCGCAAGGGCGCGCACCGTCTGCAGCTCGAACACCTGTTGCGGCTTCAGCACATAGCCGGCGCGACGGGCGCGGCTGACCAGTTGGATCGACAGGATGGAATCGCCACCGAGCGCGAAGAAGCCTGCGTCCGCGCTGACGCGATCGACCTTGAGAAGGCCGGCGGCGATCTGCGCGATTGCGCGCTCAGCCTCCGTTGCCGGCTCCACGAAACTCTCGGCCTTGGACGCCGGGATCAGCAACCCCGCCCGATCGATCTTGCCGTTGGCCGTCAGCGGGAACTGATCAAGTATCACCAGATCGTCCGGCACCATGAAGTCCGGCAGCCGGCCCGCCAGGATCTCGCGCCAGTGCGGCAGCGCGGCGCGGGCAACGGCATAGGCCACGAGCCTCTGCCGCCCCGCCTCGTCGGAGATTGCCAGCACCAATGCCTGATCGATGCCCGGCAGTTCGAGAAGCGCCATCTCGATCTCGGCAGGCTCGATCCGGTGACCCCGCATCTTGATCTGATGATCCGTACGGCCGAGGAAGACGAGCGCGCCATCGCCTCGGCGCTGCACGAGGTCGCCGGTCCGATACATGCGCGCGCCTGGACCGCAGCAGGGGGCCGCGACGAAGCGCTCGGCTGTGAGATCCGGCCGCCGGAAATAGCCGCGCGCAAGTCCGGCGCCCGCAATGTACAATTCCCCGGGGAGTCCTTGAGGAACGGGTTGCAGCGCCTCATCGAGGATCAGGAGCCGGGTGCCGGCAATTGGCGCGCCGATCGCGACAGCGCCCGCTTCCGGATCGTCGGCACGAACTTCATAGGCCACACAGCCGACGACGGTTTCGGTCGGACCGTACTCGTTGATGAGGCGTGTGTCGGGCGCCCCTCTTCGCCAGGGCTGCAGCGTTTCCGCCGCCAGCGCTTCGCCGCCGATGACGAGCCGCCGCGCCAGTCCGGCGAGACGTTCCACAGTGGACATCTGCGCCAGCAATCCGACCTGGGTCGGCGTCAGCTTGAGCAGGGAAAGGCGATCACGTTGGTCGGCCAGCAGATCGAACTGGCGCGCTTCGTCAAACAGAATGACGCGTTCGCCGGCCAGGAGCGGCAGCAGCAAACTCGTGATGGTCGCGTCGAACGCGAGGGACGTCGTGACCGCCGCGCCACCGCCCTCGCCGAGACCGTAGGCGTCGATCGCCCAACCGGCGTAGTTTGCAAGCCCGCCCCGGGTGACGACGACTCCTTTCGGTCGTCCCGTCGTGCCGGAGGTGAAAATGAGGTAGGCCGGGCTGTCAGAAGACGGAAGGACCGTGGGAAAGCGATCGCCGCTCTCGCGGGCATCGACCAGACTGATCTCGGACCGCATGCGTTGCCTTGCGGCGGCGTCGCCGAGCGTCAAGCTGACGTCGGCGTCTGCGATTAGCGCATCGAGCCTCGCATCGGGGTACTTCGGGTCGAGCGGCACGAACGTGGCGCCGGTCTTCAGAACACCGATGAGCGCGGCCACCAATGCCGCTCCGCGCTCGAAGAGAAGCGCAACCCGATCTTCCGGCCTTACGCCTCTGTTCGTCAGGCGCGCGGCGATCGCATCCGACCAGAGATCGAGGTCTTTGAAAGTCAGCCGATCCGCCCCGCTCTCGACAGCAATCGTCGCCGGCCGGCGAACGACCTGCGCGTTGAAACGGGCGATCACGTCCGGGGCTGGCGCCACTGGATCTGGACCGCTGATCACTCCCTGCTGCAAATCTTCGCGAGAACTCGCTCTCAGGGCGCCAACGGCCTGGTCCGGGTTGGCGCAAAGCCCGATCAGAAGATGCCGAAAGCGGGTGAGCAGTTCGTCCCCGACACCAGGCTCGAACAGATCGGCGCGATAGTTGAGCCTGAAAGCGAGCTGCGTGCCTGGTAGCGCCAGAAACGAAAGCGTGTAGTGAGACGTTTCACGTCCCTCGACGGCCTCGATGCGCAAGTCGCCGGCGCCGAGGCTTGCCTCGCGATCGGGGAAGCTCTCGTACACGACCAGCGTATCGAACAGCTTGCCGTCTGCGATGCGCTGGAGATCGGCCAACGGCACGTTGGGATGCGCAAGCAGGAAGGCGACCCTGTCCTGAACGGATTGGCAGAGCTGCCGCAACGTCATGTCCTTCCGAACGGAGACCCACAGCGGGAGCGTATTGATCAGAAGACCGACGATCCGGTCCGCGCCTGAGAGTTCGGGCGGCCGGCCCGAAACCGTGATCCCAAACGAAACCTCGTCCTGGCGCGTCAGACGCGACAGCAGAACCGCCCACGCGGTCTGCACCAGCACGCTGGGCGTGGTGGTTCAGGCAGCGGCACAGGATGCGACCGCGGAGGTTTCCGCGGCGCTCAAGGAATCCCGCGCAACGGCATGGAGCATCGACCGGCTCTTATCCTTCTTCTCGACCAGGTGCGTGAGAGGCGGAGCACTGGCAAGGGCTTCGGTCCAGGACTTGAGAGCCTCGACCCGGTCTTGAGCGGCCAGCCATTCCAGAAAGCGGCGATGGGGAACGGCCGCCGGCAGACCGACACCGTCATACAGCGCGGCGAGATCTCGCATCACGACCGGAATCGACCAGCCGTCGAGAAGAAGATGATGCAGACTGAGGACCAGCAGCGAGGTCCCGTCGTCTCGTTGAAGCAGCGTGAAGGCGACCAAAGGCGGCTGCGCGGGGTCGAAGCGTCTGGCCTGGTTGGACGCGAGCCAGGCCTGCTCATCATCCGCATCGGCGATGCGGACATCTTCCCAGCACAGCTCGACCGCGGACAAGACGATCTGGATCGGACGATCATGGCCCTGGTGCTCGAAACATGAGCGCAGGACGGCGTGTCGCGCGACGAGCGCAGCACATGACGCGCGCAGGCGGACCGGATCCACCTGCCCTCCCAACCTCAAGACCAGCTGGACGAGATAGGTGTCATCGCCCTCGTCATCATAAAGCGTGTGAAACAGCAGTCCTTCCTGAAGCGGCGTGAGCGGAAGAACATCCTCGAGCTGCGCCCGCCGCGCAGCGAGCCCGTCGATTTCGGCCTGTGACAGCTTGACCAGCAGCAGATCGGCCGGCGTCACGATCGGGCGGACGTCGTCCCTGCCCGCGAAATCGAGGACGGATCGGAGGGCGTCGTCCCACGACCGAGCCAGTGCTTCAACGGTCGAGCCCGCGACGAGATCGGGGGCCCATGCCCATTCGATCGAAAAGACAGGACCGGACCTGTCATCCCTGATATGCGCAAGCACCTCGATGGCATGCGCGACAGCCATGTCGGGATCACGGACAACGCCGAGGGCCGGATGCTCAGGCGCCGGCAGCCATGATCCCGCTCCGTCGCTGAAGCGGCCGAGATAGTTGAAGCAGATCTCAGGCGAGATAGCATCCCGAAGCAGCTTGCCTTCGGACTCGTTCAAGTAGCGCAACAGCCCAAACCCCACGCCATTGGCTGGGATCGTGCGCATGGCCTGCTTGACGCTGCGCAGGAGCGCTGGGAGTTCGGCTGCTCCGTTTCCGGGAGGACCGCTCAACACGGCGGGATAGAGGCTGGTGAACCAGCCCACCGTCTGACCGGCGTCGATCCCCGCGACGACGTCTTCGCGTCCGTGCCCCTCGACGTCGATCCTCAGTGCACCCTCTTCCGACTGCGCGATCCGACGCGCAGCCATGAGAAGCGCCGTCAGCAGAAGCTCGTGGATCTTCAAGTTCAGCCGGCCGGGAGCGACCAAGAGCGATCTCGTTTCCGCCGGCGTCAGAGAGATGGTCATGCGATTGACGAGCGCGACGCGGTCGCGGGCCGCCATCAGCGGGCCTGACGCAAAGCTGATCGTGGGTGCTTCCAGAACCGCGCGCCAGTAGGGAATTTCGCTGACCACTTCAGCGCTTCTCGCAGCGTCACTCAGTCCGAGAGCCCAGCTGCGGAAGGTCGAGGGCGGCGGCGGAGGCTCGGTACCGTTGGCGAACGCCTGCCATAGCGCCGCAAGTTCGTTCATCACGATGCGCCAGGACACGCCGTCGATGGCAAGGTGATGGACTACGAGGAGCAGACGGCGTCCGAGATCTCCGGACTCGGGTACGAGTCGCGCCTGCAGCAGCCGACCTTCGAAGGGCTGAAGCTGCATCGCGGCCTCCTGCGTTGCCACAGCAACGTCGGCCCCGGCCGGCAATGTGGCAACCGAACCGGCATGGAATCCGGTTTCGGCCGGCCGCACCTCGAGGGTCCAATCGGCGTTGAGACGAAGCCGCAGCGCATCGTGGCGGGCGGCAAGCCGATCGAGCAGCAAGGTCACCGCGATCTCGGTCAAATCGCCGGGGACATCGAGCAGTACGGATTGGCTGAAATGGGCGCTCTGCCCTCGATCCCTCAGCCAGAGCATGATCGGCGTTGCCGGCAGCGATGTGCCCGGGATCGGATCGGACGAAGGACCATCGGCAGCCGGGCTGGCCACCAGCGCGAGTCCGGCGACGGTGGGATGACGGAAGACCTGACGCGGGCTGATGGCCAGGCCGCGCGCGCGGGCACGCGCCACCAGCCGCAGCGATGTGATGCTGTCTCCGCCGAGATGGAAGAAGTTAGAGTTGGCATGGATGTCGGGAGTGGCGAGGAGGTCCGCGAAGATGTCGGCGATGATCATCTCGGTGGGCGTCGAGAGAGGGACGGCGCTCTCGCCCCAGCTCCCGGCCCGCGGCGCGGGCAGCGCGGCGCGATCGAGCTTGCCATTGGCGTTGAGCGGTAGCGCCGCAAGGCCGACGAAGGCACCCGGCACCATGTAGTCCGGCAGCGTCTCGGCCAGATGAGCGCGCAGCTCCGCGGCCGGCGGCATGGTATCGCGCGCCACGACATAGGCGACCAGCGAGGCGACACCCGATCCGAGGTCACGCGGCACGACCACGGCGTCCTTGACGGCGGCATGACGCACCAGCCGCTCTTCCACTTCGCCGAGCTCGATCCGGTAGCCGCGGACCTTCACCTGGTGATCGGAACGGCCGAGATAGTCGAGGTTGCCGTCGCTGCGCCACCGCACGATGTCGCCGGTGCGGTACATCCGCTCGCCAGGGGCGCCATGGGGATTGGCGACAAAGCGTTCGGCGGTGAGACCAGGGCGGTCGAGATAGCCGCGCGCCAGCCCGACGCCGGCGAGATACAGATCGCCAGCGACGCCAGGAGGCAGTGGCCGCAGCGCCTTGTCGAGGACGTAGACGGGCCGGTTGCGCAGCGGCCGTCCGATCGGCGGAACCTCGTCGCCGCTGCCGGGAGCGTGCCAGGCGGTGGCATAGACCGTGGCCTCGGTCGGACCATAGACGTTGGAGATGCGGCAGCCCGGGCGCTCGGCCCGCAGCCGGCGGATGAGGCGGGCCGGCAAGGCCTCCCCCGCCAGCACGACGGCGGACAGGACCGGCGGCAGGCCAGCGTGGTCGAGAAGACTGGCCAGCGCGGACGGAACGCCGCTGATCATCGCAGCAGGGCCCGCATCATCGGCATGCTCGGCGAGCGCGAGCAGGTTCTCCAGCAGGTCGATGCGCCCTCCCCGGCACAGCGGCGCCAGGATCTCGAAGACTGAGACGTCGAAGGCGAGCGATGTCGTAACGAAGACGCGGTCGAGGCTGCGCCCGTAGGTGTCGTGGGCCCAGGCAATGAGATCGGCGACACCTCGCTGCTCGACGACGACGCCCTTGGGCACGCCGGTCGATCCGGAGGTGTAGATGACATAGGCGGCGTTGCCGGGGGCCAGGCGGTGATGGCCCTGATGCGGAGACGGGTCGGTCTCGTCAGCTGCGAGCGCATCATGGCCGAGACGCAGGCAAGGCAGGTCCGCAGGCAGGCGCTCCCCATTGGCGTCGTCGGTCAGGGCGACGCGAACATGAGCGTCGCGGATCACCGCGGCGATGCGCGCCGGCGGATAGGTTGCATCGAGCGGCAGGTAGGCGGCCCCGCTCTTGAGCACGCCCATCAGCGCCGCAATCAGATCCGGCGTCGTGCGCGACATCACGAGAGCGACGCGGTCCTCGGGCCCGAGGCCCTGGGCCAGCAGCGTGTGAGCGATCCGGTTGGCGCGACGATTCAGCTCGTCATATGTCCAGGCAGTGCCACCGCAGACGACCGCCGCGGCGTCGGGCGAGCGGCGCACCTGCGCTTCGAACCACGCCGCGGGCAGCCTCTCGGGCAGCGGGGCGGCCGTCGCATTCCAGCGGCCGAGCACCAGATCGCGCTCCTCCTCCAGCAGCAGGTCCACCGCGCCCACACGGCCATCCATGTCAGACGTCAAACGCGACAGCAGATGCAGGAAGCGCTTCGCAAACAGTTCGATCGTCGTCGGGGCATAGAGCGACGTGCTGTATTCGATCACGGCGCTCATGCCGAGTGGCCGCAGATCGGAATCCCGGTGATCGCGAAAGGTGAATGACAGATCGAACTTCGACGTCCTGGTCGACACCGCGCGGCGATGGATCGACAATCCAGGCGCGCAAGGCAACGGATCGGCGTTGCCAAAGGCCAACATCACCTGGAACAGCGGATGGAGAGAGAGCGAGCGCGGTGGGTCAAGAAGCTCGATCAGGCGCTCGAACGGCAGAGCCTGATGGTCATAGGCGGCGAGATCTGCCTCCCGCACCCGGGCCAGCAGAGTTCTGAACGACGGATCGTCTCCAAGGTCGGTCCGCAACACCAGCGTGTTGGCAAAACATCCGACCAGGTCGCGAAGGACGGGATCATGGCGTCCATCGATCGGCGTGCCGATCGGCACATCCGTTCCAGCGCCGAGCCGGGACAACAACACGGCGAGCGCCGCATGGATGAACATGAAAGGGGTGGCATCGGCTTCGGCCGCGAGGTCAAGGATGCGGCGATGCAATTCAACAGGAATAGCGAAATGATGCTCGTCGCCGCTGTCGTCGAGAACCGCCGGACGGACGTAGTCGGTTCGGGGCGTCGCTTCCTGCGGCAGGCAGTGGAGGGTCCGCTTCCAGAAGGCTTCGTCATCCGGCGGGCTCGATCCCGGCGAGCCATCGCCATCTCCGCTCTGCTCGGAGAGAGCGAAATCTGCATATTGGAGAGGCAACGGCGCCAACGTCGTGGAGCGCCCGGCGTGCCGATCTGCATAGCTATGGATGAGATCCCGCAACAATGGCGTCAGCGACGCGCCATCGATCGCAATGTGATGCACGGTCAGAAGGAGAACATGCAGCTCCGGAGCAATCCGGAACAACACCGCACGACAGGGAATGTCATGCGCAAGATCGAAGGGGGTTCGTCCTTCGGCGAGGATCGATGGGTCGACTGCTGCCGCTTCGACCTGCACGATCTTCGGTTTGAGGCTGATGCTCTTTTCGGCGACGACGATCTGAAACGGCTCGCCGTCCTCCTCGCCGAAGCAAGTCCGAAGCGGCTCGTGGCGTCGAACGACATCGTTGACGGCGTCACGGAGCGCGGCCTCATCGAGGTGACCCGCAAGCTCGATCGCCACGGGAACGTGATAAGCGGGCAATGATCCCTCGAGGCGATCCAGCAGCCAAAGACGGCGTTGGGCCCTGGAGAGCGGGATGCGTTCGGGCCGTGGAGTGAGACGGGTCCATTGCGGCTTGTTATTACTCAGATCGCCGCTGGCGGCTTCTCTCTCAACATGCTGCGCCAGCATCGCCACGGTCGGCGATCGGAACACCGTGCTGAGCGGCCAGCGTCCTCCGGTTCGTCTGCGCAGGGCAGCGACCAGGCGAACGGCCAGCAGCGAGTCCCCGCCGAGATGGAAGAAGTTTGCGTTGGCGTGGATGTCGGGAGTGGCGAGCAGGTCCGCGAAGATGTCGGCGATGATCGTCTCGGTGGGCGTCGAAAGCGGGACGGCACTCTCGCCCCAGCTCCCGGCCCGCGGCGCGGGCAGCGCGGCGCGATCGAGCTTGCCATTGGCGTTGAGCGGCAGCGCCGCCAGGCCGACGAAGGCACCCGGCACCATGTAGTCCGGCAGCGTCTCGGCCAGATGAGCGCGCAGCTCCGCGGCCGGCGGCATCGCATCGCGCGCCACGACATAGGCGACCAGCGAGGCGACACCCGATCCGAGGTCGCGCGGCACGACGACGGCGTCCTTGACGGCGGCATGACGCACCAGACGCTCTTCCACTTCGCCAAGCTCGATCCGGTAGCCGCGGACCTTCACCTGATGATCGGAACGGCCGAGATAGTCGAGGTTGCCGTCGCTGCGCCACCGGACGATGTCGCCGGTGCGGTACATCCGCTCGCCAGGGGCGCCATGGGGATTGGCGACAAAGCGTTCGGCGGTGAGACCAGGGCGGTCGAGATAGCCGCGCGCCAGCCCGACGCCTGCGAGATACAGATCGCCGGCGACACCGGGAGGCAGTGGCCGCAGCGCCTTGTCGAGGACGTAGACGGGCCGGTTGCGCAGCGGCCGTCCGATCGGCGGAACCTCGTCGCCGCTGTCGGGAGCGTGCCAGGCGGTGGCATAGACCGTGGCCTCGGTCGGACCATAGACGTTGGAGATGCGGCAGCCGGGGCGTTCGGCCCGCAGGCGGCGGACGAGGCGCGCCGGCAACGCCTCCCCCGCCAGCACGACGGCGGACAGGACCGGCGGCAGGCCGGCGTGGTCGAGAAGACTCGCCAGCGCGGACGGAACGCCGCTGATCATCGCAGCAGGGCCCGCATCATCGGCATGCTCGGCGAGCGCGAGCAGGTTCTCCAGCAGGTCGATGCGCCCTCCCCGGCACAGCGGCGCCAGGATCTCGAAGACCGAGACGTCGAAGGCGAGCGATGTCGTGACGAAGACGCGGTCGAGGCTGCGCCCGTAGGTGTCGTGGGCCCAGGCAATGAGATCGGCGACACCTCGCTGTTCGACGACGACGCCCTTGGGCACGCCGGTCGATCCGGAGGTGTAGATGACATAGGCGGCGTTGCCGGGGGCCAGGCGGTGATGGCCCTGATGCGGAGACGGGTCGGTCTCGTCAGCTGCGAGCGCATCATGGCCGAGACGCAGGCAAGGCAGGTCCGCAGGCAGGCGCTCCACATTGGCGTCGTCGGTCAGGGCGACGCGAACATGCGCGTCGCGGATCACCGCGGCGATGCGCGCCGGCGGATAGGTTGCATCGAGCGGCAGGTAGGCAGCGCCGCTCTTGAGCACGCCCATCAGCGCAGCAATCAGATCCGGCGTCGCGCGCGACATGACGAGAGCGACGCGGTCCTCGGGCCCGAGGCCCTGGGCCAGCAGCGTGTGGGCGATCCGGTTGGCGCGACGATTCAGCTCGTCATATGTCCAGGCAGCGCTACCGCAGACGACCGCCGTGGCGTCGCGCGAGCGCTGAACCTGCGCTTCGAACCACGCCGCGGGCAGCCTCTCGGGCAGCGGAGCGGCCGTCGCATTCCAGCGACCTAGCACCAGATCGCGCTCTTCCTCCAGCAGCAGGTCCACCGCGCCCACGCGGCCATCCACGTCAGATGTCAAACACGACAGAAGATGCAGGAAGCGCCGACGAAACCGCGCGAGGTCCTCGTCGTTGCGCCGCCCGGCATTGGCGTTGAAGTCGATCCGCAACATCGGGGTGTCGCCGTTCGGGTAGGCGACGACCGAGTAGTCGTCGACCGGACCATTCGACAGGTTTTCCAGCTTCGCGGTCTCGTCACCGAATTGCAGAAGGTCGAAGAACGGGATGACGTTGACCACGACGGAGGTGAGCTCGTCCCCTGCTCCGGTCAGGGACAAGTCGCGGCGGATATCCTCGAGGCGTGTGCGCTGATGCTGGAGCGCGGCTTTTACCTTCAGCCGGATCTCGGCCAGAAACTTGCGCCAACTGGCGCGGGGATCGGCGGCCAGCCGAAGCGGAACCACGTTCGAGACGGTGCCCGGCGTGCTCCGCGCCACTGCCGCGGAACGCGCCGAAACCACGAAGCCGATGACGGTATCGCGAGAGCCACGGCTCGACGACGAGATCACCGCCGCAACGGCACAGAGGATGGTTGCGGTGCTCAGGCCGGCCGTCGCAGCCACCGTCCGAAGAGCGGCGGTCAAACCTGCGGAGAGATGTTCCGTCTGACGTCGAAAGCCGTTTCCATCCGGATCATGCGCTCCCGCGGATGCACCATGAACGAAACCGTCGAGCTCGTTTCGCCAATAGGCGCGATCCTGTAAAGCTTCGTCGGACGCACGATAGTCGCGATCATCACCCAGCAGCTCTGCGAAAGCCCCGAAGGGCCTCGGGGAGGTCTCCCTGCCCGAGACGAGCCGGCTGTACGTGTCGGCAACGCGCTTGGCAAAAAGCGCGCGTGCAAAGCCATCCATCGCAATGTGGTGGAAGAGCTGGCACCAGGCGAAATGCCCGTCTTCGAACCGCAGCAGCAGCGAGCGCGCCAGACAGTCGCCCTCGATGTCGATGGGCACCTTGAGCTCGTGCGCCAGTCTGGCCGACAGATCGGCGTCCGAGCGGAGCAGCATGTCCTCCTGCACGAGATGCCAGCGCGGCCGCACACCGAGCCGTTGGACGGGTCCCCGGTCCGAGCGCGAGAATCGGACGTGCAACGCATCGGTCTCATCGACCGTCTGCCGGAGCGCGCGCTCGAAGCAGCCGCGATCGAGGCCGCTGGGAAGATGGATCACCTCGCCGACGGTGTAGGATGGACTATCAGGCTGCAGCGCCTGCGCCAGCCAGATCTCCAACTGCGCAGCACTGAGCGAAACGAGAGGACCTGTCATCATGGGGAAGAGCCGTCCGTTGGGAGAACACGAGAGCGAGCCTGTATCGCGGTGCTGATCGTCATCCAGGCGATTGCTACCGCCCCGGCCTGAACGAGCCTGCGCGGCTATGGGCGTCTGGGGACGATGAGCGGATAGGCCGGACTGAGCCAATGCTGGCCGATATCGCCGATGTGAATCTCACGGTTCGTGAGGATCACGATGCCCTTCGATCGTCTCGGGGCGAGACCGAAGAATGCCCGGAAGCCGGAGCCGCCGCCGCCATGATAGAGAAGATGATCCCCATGGGTGGTTCTCGACCGAAGCCCGATCGTCATATTGAGTTCAGGCATCCCCGTTGGCCGTGACACCGTCAGCATGCGGGACAGAGCGGATTTGGCCGGTGACGACCCGCGCGCCAGAAAGGCGGCGAGAATCCGGTGCAGATCGTCGATCGAGGCGGCCATGTCGGAGCTGCATTCGTAGAAATGGAAGCCCGTCTCTTGGGTGCCGTCGGACAAAGTCCTTCGTATCCTCGAAACCGTGTTGGTCATGCCGAGCGGATCGAGGAGATATCGTTTCAGGACCTTCAGGTAGTCATCCGCCTCGTCTTGGCGCAAAGCGAAACCGAGCAGCGAGATTCCGAGCGAACAGTATTCATACGCTCTGTCGCTCAGATCACCCTCGAACGTCTCGAGATAGTTGCGAAGGACGTCTTCCGAACAATTCACGAGTTCTTTGACATAGGCCGGCAAGCCCGACGTGTGCGTGGCCAGGTCGGCCATCGAGATGCCCTCGGCAAGCGTTTCGGGGAGCCGCCACTCGCGAGGGACCCTCCTTCCAAAGGCGGTGTGGATCGTGATCCGGCCGGCCTGCTCCATCATGCCCAGCAGCAGCGAGGCGAGGAATTTCGAGATCGATCCCAGGGGAAAGGCGACATCCGTCCGATCGCTGGCGCGCCGCTCACCGGGCGAGAACAGCAGGAACTCATCACCCTGCTCCGTCACCGTGGCGATGAAGGCCTTGGCGTCGGAGGACCCGTTGCGAAATCGCCCTTCGAGGATGGTCTCGATTTCGGCGAGCGACATCGTCGCCTCGATTGCCTCGCCAGACGCGACGACCGCCGGGGCTGCAACCGCAGCAGCGGCAGGTTTGAAGCTTTCGACATGGCGGGCCAGCAAGGCGATCGTCGGCGCGGTGAACATCGCGGTCGCGGCGACGTCTGCACCGATGTCGCGACGGATAGCGCCGGCGATGCGCAGCGCCAGCAGGGAATTGCCGCCGAGGTCATCGAAGAAGTTGTCGTGGACGCCAACCGTATCGAGTTGAAGCGCATCCGCAAACAGCCGGCCGATGATCTCCTCCATCGCGGTTCGCGGAGCCATCGGCTCCTGGCTTGTAAAGCTGGGAACCGGGAGGCTGCGCCGATCGAGCTTGCCGTTCGGCGTCAATGGCAAAGCCTCGAGCCTGATGATCACCGCCGGCACCATGTAGTCCGGTAGCTTCGTCGCGAGCCGGCGCCTGAGCGTTTGCGGATCGGCGTCCTCGCCGACGACGTAAGCGGTGAGGAGATCGCGCCCCGCCGATCCCTTGTGCAGCACGACTGCGCTCTGACCGATCCCGAGCTCGGCGAGCGCGGCCTCGATCTCCCGTGGCTCGATACGAAATCCGCGCAGCTTCAACTGCGAATCTGCGCGGCCCGCGAACATCAGATATCCATCCTGGTGCCAGGAGGCGCGATCGCCGGTCCGATACATGCGCTCACCAGCGGGTCCAAACGGGCAGGCGACGAAGCGCTCGGAGGTGAGATCGGGTCGCCGCCAATATCCCCGCGCCAGCCCCGCGCCAGCGACATACAGCTCGCCAACCACGCCGGCAGGCAACACGCGAAGCCGGCGATCCAGAACATAAGCCCTGACATTGTCCAGCGGCCGGCCGATCGGCACCGGCGCAGACCGGGCCGAACGCTCCGTCATTTCATGGGTCGTGCAGAAGGTGGTGGTTTCCGTGGGGCCGTAGCCGTTCACCACGCGGAGATCCGGGCACGCCTTTAGAACCTTGCTGATGGCTTCGGCCGAGACCACGTCGCCACCGGCCACCACTTGGCGGAGCCCAGAGAACGAGATCGACGACTCATCCGCAATGAGATGGAACAGGCCGGCCGTCAGCCAAAGGTCCGTCACCCCCTGCGAAGCGATGACGTTTTCCAGCGTTCGCGAATCGAGCCGTCCCGGAGGCGCCACCACAGTCGAGCCGCCGTTCAGGAGCGGAACCCAGATTTCGTAGGTCGAGGCATCGAACGCCACTGGCGAATGGACGAGCATCCGGACAGGCGCCGACTGTTGCCAGCGGCGATCGCGGACGAGGTCTGCCACGTCACGATGCGTGACGATGACGGCCTTTGGCTGGCCGGTTGAACCCGATGTGTAGCAGAGATAGGCCGGATGATCGGGCAGGAGCGCGCAGGATCGCACGACCCCCGCCGCGGCAGCTTCGCAGACTTCATCTGTGCACCAGTTCGTGTCGGGATCATCGAGAACGAAGATGCTGCCGCGGTTGAGCTTGGTGCCGACCAAAGCCTCGATGTTCGCGCGATCGTCCTGGCATGTGACGATCGCGACCGGCTCCGCATCGGCCAGAACCAGCGCGAGCCTGTCACGCGGGCTGTCGAGATCGAGCGGCAGATAGGCCGCCCCCGTCTTGAGGATTGCGAGCAACGCCAGAATGAGCTGCTCGGAGCGGCGCATTGCAACCGCGACCCGCGTTTCTGGACGAGCGCCGAACGCAATCAGGGCACGAGCGATACGATTTGATTGCTTGTCGATATCCCAGTAGCTGAGTGTCACGTCGCCAGCGACGATGGCGATATCGCGGCCGACGCGTTGGACAACCGCGGCAAACATGTCCGGCAGGGTCACATCCGGGAGGGCGTTGCTGGTATCGTTCCAGCCCGTGAGGATCTGCTCCCGCTCTCCTGGTCCGAGGACCGTGGCCGACTCGACCGGCGCATCGGGATCCACGGCGAGAGCCGCGAGCAGAAACTCGAACTGCTGGCGAAATTGCGCGACGTCGGAGGCGCTACGCCGAGAGCCGTTCGCCTTGAAATCGATGAGAATCTCGTCGTCGTCCGGGTGGTGATAGACGACGATGGCAAAATCGTCGACCGGACCATTGCCCATGTTGCGAAGGCGTACTGTGGACGCGCCAAGGTAGATGGGCCCATAGAACGGCGTGTAGTTGACGACGATCGAGGTGAGCTGCTCGCCTTGACCGAACAAGCCGAGATCTCGCCTGACGTCCTCCAGGCGTGCTCGCTGATGCCGAAGCCCCCTTTTGACCCGCATGCCCGCTGAGCGGATCAACTCAATCCAGCGAAGCCCCTTTGGTACGCATAGCCGCAAGGCGACGATGTTGGACACCGCTCCAGGGATGCTCCGCGATGGACCGTCCGGCCGCCCGGCGACGACGAAACCGATGACGGTGTCGTCGGTATCCTTCCGAACCGAGGAGAGGACTCCAGCCACCGCGCCAAACAGGCTGGGGAGGGTCGTACCAGCCGAGGTCGCGATGGCCTTCAGCCGAGCGGTTTGCTTACGACAAAGACGTGCCGTCTGCAGAACCGCCGCATAAGACGCCTTGGCTGCCTGCCCCTCCACCCCGTCGTCCAGTCCCGCGAGCGTCTCTCGCCAATATTTGCGATCCTCCTCGGCCCGCTTGGAGCTGCGATAGTCGCGATCGGCAGCCAACAGAGCGCCGAAATGTTCGAACCGCCGTGGCGCCGGCTGGCCGTCGCGAACGAAACTCCCATAGTGTTCGGCGGCCCGCGTGGCGAACAACACGCAACTCAAGCCGTCCATCGCAATATGATGGAAGAGCTGGCAGTACTCCCACGCGCCATCCTGGCGCCGAAACAGGAACAACCGGAAGAGCGCGCCTTCCGCGAGCGGCAACGGCCACCGCAAGGCGTCGTCGATGACCCTGTCGATGTCGGGCGGTGGCAACCCGACGCTGCGCTCGCCCTCGAGGCTCCAATGCGGAGCAACGCCCGGGATCTGCAACGGGCCGTTGTCGCCCGAGACGAACCACACATGCAAAGCCTCGGTCTCATCAACCGTCGCCTGCACCGCACGCTCGAACAAGGCCACATCGAGGTCGCCCGGAAGCGTCGCCCTTTGCGCCAGCGTGTAAACCGGACTCTCTGGCGCGAGCGCCTGCGCGAGCCAGATTTCGGTCTGGGCAGCCGACAGGGAGGTCGGCCTAGAAACTCCAGCTACCGGCTGCGACAGGGGCTCGAACGCAAATGATGCAGGCTTGGAGGCGTGCTGCATGTTCGGGCTATCGCGATTTGGAGTAAGCATCGCAGAGCGACGCCAGGATCAGTCTTTCTCCCGTAAAGGGCTCGCGGCCGTGTGCCACCTGCATGTTGTCGACCAGGAGGACGTCGCCCTGTTGCCAGTCGAAATGCACCTTTTCAGCATCGAAGGCAGCTCTGATCTCGGCGAGTTGGGCGGACGGAATCTCGCTGCCATCGCCGAAGCACGCGTGCCGTGGCAGGTCCTCGAGTCCGAAGGTCTCTACGAGCGCATCAGCCGTCTCACTGCCCAGGCTCGAGACATGAAACAAGTGGGCCTGGTTGAAGAAGATGGCCTGATCCAGCCGATGATGGCGCGCGACGCCCTGCGCGAGCTGCCGCGTTCGCAGACGCTCGCCGTCCACCCATTCGAAGTCGACTTCCAACCGCCGACAAATGAGCTCCACCTCTTCGGGTGAGTCCGTCTGAAAAACGTTGCGCCAGCTCAGATCAAGCCCCTCATGATAGTTACGGAGGTAGGCGACCCCTTTCGTCCTGAAACTGTCGAAACAAGCCGGTGAAATTCGGCTCGTCACAGCAACCATGTCAGCCAGCGGCGTCTGCCCACCGGTCTGAGGGGCGCGCGCGCAGGCAAACAGGAGCTTCGTCGGCCAATCGCGCTGGTACGCATTTTCGCAATGCATCGGAATCGTATGCATCGCCGGATACTCGGAGGCGGTATAGGTGGCGCCTCCAAGCTTCTCTCGTGGTGTCGAACGATATTCGTACGCCAGCGCCTCGTTGGCGAGCGCCTCGATGACGACCTCGAAGCGTTCGACCGCGTCGATCGAGAAGCCACGGAACAGGATCGCTCCATGCTGCAAGAGCAGATGGTCGACGGCTGCGCGATTGGCCCGCAGAAACGGGCCGGCCTCGAGGCCATTTCTCACCGGCCGTACGACCAGCGGCAGACGGCCATCCACGCGCAATGGCTGCGCGGTCACGTCAGATCGATCCAACAAGAGGGCCTCCTTCCAAACGATCCCCTCCGCCGCTCCCGTGATCCGGACGCGAAACGCGAATTCATCGAGGCACGCGTCCAAGCTTGAGCCCAGAGCGCAATCGTTCGCCGCGCCGATCGTCGATCAGGCGCCTACGGAGACGATGAAATCTGCGATGGATGTCAGGAGCCTTGCGGCAGCAAGCTACGAAGTGCGTGAAAACTAGCGCGGCCCGGACAAGCTGATTTCGACCGAGGCTGCCGGAGTCGGTTCGACCGCAGACAGCATCTGTCGACTTGGTTCAATCGCCGAGCATTGCTGAGAACTGAAACAACAGTTGACCATGTCCCCTCCCGGAATTCGGCGATGATCCGCTTTGGACGGAAGTGGTAGCCTGAAACCAATTTTAACCGCAACACCACGCGCAACGACGCGTCCGCAGGGCACCTCCGCCCTTTCCAGATTCTCCTGAGATCGGTCGCCACCGCTCCCATTGGCCCAGATCAAACTTTCCCGAAATGCCGCGTTCCTGACCGCGTCATCGAAAATTGATGCAACCGCGCCACTCTCGAACAATTAGTGCAACGCCTCATACGTTCGCGAGAGTCGAGAACGGAGAGGGCCGCTCTCACGCCTGTTGGATGTCGTGTCCAGGCATGGTCACAATGATGACTTTCACTCGTCACCATGATGCGCCGAAGGACCCCTGGCTGAGCCGGATATCATGCAGTTTCACCGCGCGTCCCTTCAAAGACTCTTTTTGTCGTCGGACCGGCGCTGTAGAGGATCTATTGCAACTGGATGCCATGTCCCGCGCCGAGACTTACTCTGTGACAGATACAAACGACACGCCATGGATTGTAAAGTGGCGAAGCACCTCAGCAGGACGCGCGACGCTTTTGGCATTTCCGCACGCCGGGGGGACGGCATCGATGGCACGCCGATGGACTGATCATCTGCCGGGCTGGTGCAACGTCTGGGCAATCCAGTATCCCGGACGCGACGGGCGTTTCGCCGAAGTACCGTTAGATCGAGCCGAGCCGCTCGCCGACGCCATCACCACGGCCGTCATTCCCAATCTACGCGGTCCGGTCTGCTTCTTCGGTCATTCCCTGGGCGCACTGATGGCTTTCCTCGTCGCTCAACGGCTGATGACTGCCTCGCATTCCGCCCCACATCACCTGATCGTCTCGGGACGGCGCGCACCGCATCTGCCCGATCCGCAAGCCCCCTCGCACGGCCTGCCCGAGCCCGAGTTTATCGCGCGTCTCCGGAGACTGAACGGCACGCCTCCTGAAGTCTTCCATCATGTCGGACTGCTGGAGCTCTTGCTGCCAATGCTGCGCGCCGATTTCGCAGCGAGCGAGACCTATCGCTACAAGCCGGGTCCGAAGCTGTCATGTCCGGTCACGGTCTTCGGCGGCATCCGTGATCCGTTGACGACGCCACACGATCTCCGCGCATGGGCCACACATGCCCCAGAGCGCACGGGCACGCACATGTTCGATGGCGACCACTTTTTTATCCGTTCGGCTGAGAAGGACGTTCTGGCACACATCGCTGCGATCGTGACCCGAATGGTGGCTTAGCTGCGACCAAGATCGGCATTTCGCTCACACGCGCGAGCTGCGAGATCATTGCCATGGTCACTATCAATCGATGGGTCTGGTCGCATGGCCGCTTCGGTCGCCTAAGCGCAAGATGACAATCGACGCCTTGACATGCTCCGAAAGTGATAACCCACAGAAACGCGCGGCAACGGCTGACGAGCGAACCCTGCACGGCTCAGCAGGTCGCTTCGCCGGTCACGCGCGCAAAGAAATCGCTTCGAGATCGCAGTTCATCATACGTACCATATCCTTCTATGCGGCCGTCGTGAACCACGATCACCGCATCGCCCATCACCATGGCGCTGGGTCGATGCGTCACCATCAGGATCGTTGCCCCCGCGAATGATCCGAGAATCTGGTCGATCACCCAGCGTTCGGTCACCACGTCGAGAGAGGACATCCCCTCATCGATCACCACAATATCGGGGGCGCGCAGGAACAATCTCGCAAGAGCAAGCCTCTGTCGCTGGCCGCCCGAGATCGTGGCACCGCGATCACCGAGAGGCGTCTCCAGGCCAGCGGGCAATCTGCTCAAGAAGTCGCCTAGCCCAGCGCGGTCGAGCGCGGATCGTAACTCCTGATCGGAAGCCGACGGGCGTGCAATCAGCAGATTGAACCTGAGCGTATCCTTGAACAGGAACACGTCCTGAGAAACGCATCCCACGCGCTCATTCAAGGTCCGCACGTCAAAGGCTGCAATATCGTGCCCGAACACCCGGATTGCCCCGCGGTCGGGCGGGTACTGCCTCGTCAAGGCCTTGACGACCGAACTCTTACCTGCGCCGCTTGGTCCCGTTATGACAACGCGCTGGCCTGGCAACACAGTAAAGCTGACATCGTTCAGGGCGGCAGTCTGTGCGCCGGGATAGGTCAATGATACATGCTCGAATTCGATCGCGGGATATGGCGAGGCAGACACGGTCGTTGGAGCGGGCCTGACCAGTTGAGCCGGAGCGCCTGACAGCTTTTCGATGAATTGTCCGAACGTCGCGAGCGACCGATTGATCTCGGAGAACATGTTACCGAGAGTCTCAATCGGAGAAAGAAGCGTCAGTGCGTATGTGCCGACAAGCACGAGATTCCCGACCGAGCGACCTTCCTGAACCACATCGTACAGAGCAAGCATAAAGGAGGCACCAAAGAGTCCGACGAAGAGCAGCGCATTCACAAGCTGCATCCGGACGCTGACGTTCCAATAGGCGGTCTGCGCATCTCGATCTTCATCGAGCGCCTTGCGGTACCTTGCGAGCAGAAGGTCGTACCCGTTGAATTGGCGCGCGACTTGAATGTTGGCAATCGAATCCACCAGCGTCGCATAGGTCCTTCGGCCGGCGACCATTGATCCGGTCTTGAGCGCACCGAGCTTTCGACCGTGGACACGATGGTTCGCCATGAACAGCACGACATAGACCGCGATCAATGTTGCCATGATGACGTTTCGGTTGGCCGCAAGCACGGCCATGGCGACACCGATCTGCACCAGCGGGGCGACCACAGAGGACGAGACGCTTCGTATGATGATGTAAAGATCGTTCGACGCCTGCGCGATTTCCTGGCTCAGTTCGCCTGAATTTCGCTTTGAAAAAAAACCATCTGATTGCTCGCAAAGATAGTCGAAGTATCCTGCAAGCAGCGAGCTGTTGGCATTGAGCCGCAATGTGCTCTGGAGCTGCAGCACAAGAACTCCGATGATTCTCGGCAGAGCGATCGCGGCCAGATATCCGAATACCAGAAAGGCGGTGTACCAGCCTGAGCCGAACCTTGCTTGCAGCAGGTCATCTGTCAGTCGGCCGAGAAGAAGAGGTGACATCGCCAAGCATCCTGACGCGATCACCACACACAGCACGGTCACCACAATCATACGGCGTTCCCTGAGCCGGAGGTGGTGGGACATCCACACCGACAGCTTGATCCACTCCTTCATGACGAGAACACCTCACGGGACTGCGGCTTGCTGACGCCATGGACCGTCGACCTCGCAGTCGTCTGGAGGAACAACGGAGCCCACGCGCCAGATCCAGCGGCCCTCCGTCCAGCACAGCGAGATGCCAAACAGATCGCGACCGACGGCATTGCTGGGAGCAGGCCGGCCATTCGCTTCGGGCGCCGCCCAGGTCGAAGCCGCGACCAAGCAGCATAGATCAGCCCACAATCGATCCACGATCCCAAAGACAGGCCCGGGCTCCTCCGGCCGTTCGGTCGATAGCTCGATGGTTAACCTGGCCACGATCTGGATAGCAACGATCGGTCCATCTGCGCAGGCAATCCTTGCCAGAACAGGGCCGGCCCCCCTCCATCCTCTCCCGAACTCTCGGGCAAGATCTCCTCCTTTGCGCGCTCAATATTCCCGAATGACCATCATTCAAGCTTGGGGGTGCGTGGACAGGGCCCATTTATCACGCTCGATATTTTTCTCCGACAAGACGCCTGCTGCGCGCATGAAAGGGGCCGAGCCGTCCAAGGAGACACTGACCGCGCTGGTCGCCTATGTCCGATCACTTCCAAACCCGACGAACTGGCAGCTCAATGAGGATGGAACACCGTCGTCCGCTGCCACACCTTCGGTACAGCGTGGCTTTGCGCTGTTCATCGGCGATGGTGGCGTACAGCCGGAGCAGAGAGGGCGACGGTGTCGGCTCAGTTGGCTCGCCTGACATAGATCTCGACGTCGCGGACCGTATCGGCGAGGCGATAATCTCTGAGCAGGTCATCGAGTTCGGGGCTGTCATGAAGCCACCTGCCCCACGGTCCCGTCATGTTGTCGACAAGAACGACGGTCGGATTCGAACGCCGGAAATCCTCAATCATCCATCGTCGTTCCCGCTGCGAGTAAGCATCGACGATGGCCAGGGTCTGAGTATCGCAGAGGCCGCTTTCGCGGGCGTAGTCTTCATAGCTCGCGACCAGCAGGCTTTGCTGACGTGAGGCCCAGACTGCGGCAACGGACCGGATCAGCGGGTGCGCGAGCCCGCCGTTGCCGGAGATCGCAAGCATGGTCGGATGTTCCAGGCCGAGCCTGGCGATGGCGGGCCGTAGAAAGCTTGCATCGAGCGCATGATTGAACCAGGAGACGGTGGGCAGAACGAGGGCGATTGCCGCCGCCGCTCTTGCAAGTCTTGACAGGGAGACGATCGGCCCTGCCGCCGGTGAGCTCAGCGCGAAGCCCAGGCTGAGCCAGGCGAACGCCAGCATTGGGTAGGAATGATACGGCCAGCCCTTCCGCTGCAGCAAGTAGACGACGAAGAATGCGACTGACGTCACGAGCAGGAGTTGGAGTACCGGTTCCAGCTCCTTGCCGCGCTTCGGTAGCAGCGCCGCAGCCAAGGTCAGGATCCACAGCGTTGGGCCGGCTTCATCAGAATCAGGCTCAGGGGCAATCCGATTGAATAGACGTCTCGGACCAGCGGCAGCATGTCGGTGAAGTATTCGGGGAAGAACAGCACGGTGCTGGCGCCATAGACCGCCACGACGGCAACGGCCACGAGGCTCTCCCCTGAGACCAGTATTCGCGACGATTTCAGATGGGCTGCCGCGAAGCAGATGACGCCGGCAACTGCAAGAGCGAAATGCGGCTTGAAGCATAGGGCAAGGCCCATGCCGACGCCAGCGACCCAGATGGCCCATGGTGGTGGCAACTCGCGGCGAAGGCGCATCGCCATGACCGCAATGAACGGCATCAGTTCGATCACCGCGATATGCTCGCGCTGCCCGAAGGACTGTAGCGGCAACAAGGCCAGCGCAACAATGGCCGTGATCGCCATGCCCCATCCATGGCCACGAGCAAATACGGTCGACCGTCGCAGGATCATCGTGCTGGCGGCAAGGGAGACGGCGATGGCCAGGAACACCAATACGTCCAGGACGAACTCCGGCGGAAGGCTGAGTTTGCGCCCTATCAGGAGGGCAGGGACATAGACCTGCACCGCCATGGGAGGATTGGTCTCGAGAATCTCCGAATAGAGGCGCTGACCGTCCAGCTAACGTTCACCGGCGATCAGCAGCCAGCTTACGTCGCTATTTCCTGGCGTCATGTGGCGCAGCAGGATTGCCGCGCCGAAAAGCCCTGCGACGACCGCCCAACCTATCGCCGTTGAATTTGAGGCGGCGTTCACCCTCTGGAAGTGGCCGCGGTCAGCAGCGAGGTGCAGCGTCATGGTACCCTCCCGTAGATCTACGGAACCGCACCTAGACACCATTAACGGATTGCCTGTTTTTATCCCGACAATCTATGGTTTATCTCCTACGCGAGGGCCGCTTTGGCTCAGAGCAGCAGATTTCCCGTTTCGCTACTCACTGAGCGAGGTCAATGATCCCCTTTCGCAAGGCGACATCGGAACGTCGGGTTCGTCTCCGCGTCTCCGCCCTGGAGCCACTTTTCCCTGACCGCACCCGCCTTGAGGTTCAACTGCTTGGTGCAGCGAAGCATTTCGGTCATACCCACCGGCTCGCTGGCCAGCTGATGTGCAATCTGGTTCGGATCGACGGCAACCTGGTGAAACCGCAGCAACAATGTCAGGCAGTCACGCCCTGTATCTCTCTGCCCGCCATCGACCGGCACTACTTCAAGTCGTACCTGTATCAGGCAGACGGGAAACATTCTGACAAGAGCCGGCCACCTTCTTTCTAAGGTGGCCGGGAACGTAGCAAAATCGTCATCGAGACCTCCGCCTCGGAGCTCCTGCCAAGCGGACAAGTCGGGATTCGAGGAATTGCGCTGTCAAATCCGATGCGTTGAATTGAACTCTCGCGTGTGCGAGTCATCTCCAAGCGCGTCGTTCCCTTTGGTTGCCCGATGCCATCCGATGGCCATGGACGGATAAAGATGACGGAAATTACGGGAATTCCCATCGTTCGGGTCTGCAGTGGAAACCCTGCTGAGGGCTTTGCGCGCGAAATCCGAAACCCGTCACTGTCTCGTGCTGCGAACGATGTTCGTTCGCGATTGTCCCGCTCACGGTGCAGGATGACGAAGTTGCCGCAGCGCTCCACTTTGAGCACAGCCGCGATTGTCTTTCGGCGAACACGGAGATAGCCGCCTATCTCTCCGCTGCGAACCACACAACCCGCAGTCGCACACAGAGACGGTATTTTAAGCATCACATCAAAGGTATTGGTGTATTTCACTCGTTGAGGTTGATTTTGCGGTCACGAGCGCCGTAACAAGGCACCGACGGATACAAAACGCAATCAATCAAGACGTGAGGCGGACGACCATGTCGGAGACCGCGAGCGCTAGCCTTTTGCCTGCTTACATCCGAAGCCGGATATCAGTGGTCAAGAGCGCTCTGTTCGACTCTCGCCGCGCCCATGAGGCAGCAACAGCCTGGGCGGTCTTCCAAATCAACTGGGTGATCACAGCGGCTTTCTGGATCGCGTTCGGACTATGTCTGCTCGTTACAGACTTTCGCGCCGAACCGATGAGCTACCTTGTCGTCCTGTCGATCTCCGCCATCTACGGTTATATCGGCTACGCCAACGCACGATCATCTCAGCGAGCGAAGCCCTGGATCTTTTCCCTTCTCACTGGGATCTCCCAATCCATCCTGGCCTCGGTCGTTTTGGCATCCTTATCCTACATTGCGACAGCTGCAAATCTGCGGCTCCAGGACGCCAACTTACTCGCGATCGATGAGCTGCTAGGCTATGACTTCCGTAGCTTCTTGGGCTACGTCAACGGCCGTCCGTGGATCATCACGATCTTGGCGTTTGGCTATCGATCGATCTCGTTGACGATCTTCGTCATCGTCCTCGCATTGCCCTTATCCGGCAATTATCGTCGGCTCGCGGAATTCAATCTCGCGTCAAGTCTGGCACTAGCGACGACTTGCTGCATCACTCTCTTGGTTCCGGCTATTGGCGTCTACCATGCTTTGGGCTTATTCCCCTCTGACTACCCGAACATCGTTCCGCAAGCCTTCTACGACTCAGCGCATGGAATGATTCTTGTGCGTGACGGAACATTGCGTCTGTTGGATCCAAGGTCCCTCGCCGGCATCGTGACATTCCCGAGCTATCATGCCGCCGCCGCAGTGCTCGACTGCTGGGCTTTGTGGCCGGTTCGCTGGCTTCGTCCGTTCAATGCCTTCACAAATGGCGCGATGTTGCTTTCAACGCCCATTGGCGGCGGTCACTACCTTGTCGACGTGATTGCCGGCATAATCATTGCGATCGTGACCATTCTCGCCGCGCGGTCCATCGCCTGCAGGCAATCGGATCGTATCAAGGCGGCCAGCTTGGGCGGCTACAGTAGCTGAGGCTCACGCCTCCGCTGGCGATCAGCGCTTTGCATCCCAGATCCGGCGGGCGGGCTGAACGAATGCGGCTCGCGGAGTAAGCCGTGCAAGAAGGCAGGATCTATTATTCTCAACGGATACTCATTGGGAGTTGCCATCTGGCAGCACGGCGGCGATTTGCCTGAAGCACTCAGCTCTTTTCATCACTTCGTTCACTGGTGGCGCGACACTGGCCGGGATGTCTGCCTGAGAGGACGCCCACCGGCGAGCAACACGGCCGATGCGTCCCATCGCCGCGCATCTTGCGCTGGCCAAACTCCCTTCCCATCCATGACATCGAAATCGCTCGGCGCGCGCTGGTGGCGGAACATGCGGTTCGCTGTTGCGGGGGAGGCACCGTGGGGACCCAACGTGATCTGCGCCTGGACGTCTTCCGCGGACTCGCGTTGTGGCTGATCTTTCTCGACCACATCCCCTCGACGATCGCCAACTCCTTCACGCTGAGGAATTTCGGGTTCAGCGACGCGACCGAGATCTTCGTCTTCATCTCAGGCTATACGGCTGCATTGGTTTACGGGACCGCGATGAGCCGGCAGGGCTTACTGGTCGCGAGCGCACGTATCGTGCGCCGCACGTGGCAGATCTACGTGGCTCACATCTTTCTGATCTGCGTCTATCTGGCGCAGATCGCCTTCGTCGCTCGGAATTTCGAGAACGCGCTGTACTCCGAGGAGATGGGCGTCTTCGAGTTCCTTCGCGAGCCTGACGTCACGTTGATCCAGGCGCTGTTGCTGATGTTCAAGCCGGCGAACATGGACGTGCTGCCGCTGTACATCGCGCTGTTGGCGGCGTTTGCTCCGCTGCTCTGGCTCATGCTCCGGTGGCCGCTGGTCGCCCTTCTCGGCAGCATCGCGATCTATGCCGCGGCCCGAATGATCGATCTCAACCTGCCGGCCTATCCCAGCGGTCACTGGGTGTTCAACCCGTTTGCCTGGCAGCTCCTGTTCAATTTCGGCGCCTGGTGCGCCCTCGGCGGCGCCGATCGGTTGCGCAAGCTCATCCTCTCCGACCTCGCTTTGGCCGCCGCTGCCATCACCCTCGTGATCTCGCTGGCGATCGTCGTCACCTGGCACGTCCCCGCATGGACCATCCTGGTGCCGCGATGGCTCGCGGAGTGGATGTATCCGATCGACAAAGCGGGTCTCGATCCATTGCGGATCATGCACTTTCTGGCACTGGCGGTGTTCGTGGTGCGCCTTGTGCCGCATGGGACACCCGGCTTGCGTTCGCCCTATCTTCGCCCGCTGGTGCTTTGCGGCCAGCATTCGCTCGAGATCTTCTGTCTCGGCGTCCTGCTCTCATTCGCAGCGCACTTCATCATCATGGAAGCTCACGGCGGCGTCGCCCTGCAGCTGCTCGTGAGTCTCGCCGGGATCATACTGATGACATCGGCCGCCAAGATCATGAGCTGGTTCAAGCATATCGATGATCGAAGCCGCGACGCGAGACCGACAAGCGCCGGCGCGACAGGAAGTTCCTGACGAGAGCCCGCAGCGATTGGCCGCATCCGCATCGCTGCTACATGGTTTGATCCGACTGCCCGCGGCGGGCATAGATCATCTGATGTTCTCATTGTCTCAATGGTTGAAGCACCATGTGGCCAGTCAAGCGGGCGCCGGCGTCATCCTGATGATCGCGGCCACCGCCGCGCTGATCATCGCCAACTCCCCGGCATCAGATCTCTACTTCGGCACGCTCCAGCACTACGTCGCGGGTCTTTCCGTCCTGCACTGGATCAACGACGCTCTCATGGCGGTGTTCTTTCTGCTCGTCGGGCTGGAGATCAAGCGCGAGTTCCTGACGGGACAGCTTTCGAGCTGGCCGCGTAGGACGCTCCCGGCGTTTGCGGCGGCAGGCGGAATGGCTGTTCCCGCGCTCTTCTACGTCGGCTTCAACCTGGACGATGCCGAGACGATCCGCGGATGGGCGATACCGACGGCCACCGACATCGCGTTCGCTCTCGGAGCACTGGCGCTGCTCGGCTCGCGCGTGCCGGCATCGCTCAAGGTGTTCCTGACAGCACTCGCCATTCTGGACGACCTCGCGGCGGTCACGGTCATTGCGGTGTTCTACACCGATCATCTTCTCCTCGGATGGCTCGCTGCGGCAGCAGCCATCATCTTGATGCTGCTGATCCCGAATCGAGCCGGGGTTGCCAGGTTGTGGGTCTACTTGATCCCTGGCGCCGTCCTCTGGTTTGCCACGCTGCAGTCCGGCGTCCACGCCACCTTGGCAGGCGTCGCACTCGCACTGACCATTCCTGCCTCGGGAGCCGGGCCGTCGCCGCTGCTCCGGCTGGAGCATGCGATCCAGCCGTGGGTCTCGTTCGCGATCCTGCCTGTCTTCGCCTTCGCGAATGCTGGCGTCTCTCTCGCCGGCATGGCCTGGGTGGTGCTGAAGGAGCCCGTGACGATCGGCATCGTGACCGGCCTGTTCCTGGGCAAGCAGATCGGCGTGTTTGCCGCGACATGGTTGGCCATTCGCCTTGGGCTGGCTGACCGGCCTGACGGAACGGCCTGGCACCAGATCTACGGGGTGTCCGTCCTCTGCGGCATCGGCTTCACCATGAGCCTGTTCATCGGCCTGCTCGCATTTCCCAGCGCCGAGACGCTTCAGAACGAGGTGAAGGTCGGCGTGATGCTGGGATCTCTGATGTCCGGACTACTCGGCATGGCGCTGCTGAGTCTGCCTGCGAGGCGTGCCGCCATAGCTGCGACGTAGCTTCGTATCAGTCGGGATCGCCGCCACCCGGCCATTTTGACCTCGCTCGCTTGCGCATGGGGTCCCTGCGCCCAGCACATTCGCCACAGAATGCGCCCGCCGCAGCCAGCGGGGGCGGCGCAAACGGGCAATTGCAGGGCGGAACTCTCACGTTTTCCTGACTCGTGCGTCAGAACGCCGCGGCTCGAATCCCCCTATGGTCCGCACCGTTTCCAACCCACGGAGGTTTTCCGCATGCGTAAACTGATCATCGCCACCGCCGCCCTCGCCTTCGTCTCGTCGGCTGCTCTTGCCCAGTCGACCGAGAAGCCGATGACGACCACCGGCCAGGCGGCCAAGGGCGGCGACGCCATGGGCGGAGGCGACGACATGAAGATGAGCAAGACGAAGAAGAAGGCGGCCAAGAAGTCGTCTGGCGACGCCATGTCGAAATAGGCGATGGCGGCGCCTGTCCGCAGGCCCGCCTCCTCGTCACGAGATCGGGCCGCTCCTTTCAGGGGCGGCCCTTGTTCATGGGGAACGGGGACCGACGCACCTCAGCCCGGGGCCAGCCCCATCTGCTGCAGCCGGCCCGCAAACCAGGCCGACAGCACGGGATCGATCCGGGCGCCGACATAGACCTCCGGCGTGATCACACCGCGGCGGTCGAGGATCACCAGGACGCCGATCCAATAGGCAAACCACAGATGCGGGTCGGTCAGCGCCATCAGCTTGTGGCGGTCATGCGCGAGCGGCTGATGATTGCTGGCCTTGCGGACCTCGATGGCCAGCAGATTGTCGGGGACGGCGCGCTTGTGCACGACGATGTCAGGATAGATCGATTTGCCCAGTTCGTCGTCGGTCGAGACGATCGAGCCGCGCGGCAGCAGCATGGTGCGGTCGTCGAGCCGGTTGTAGTCGCAATCGACGTCCCAGCCGAGGAAGTTGCGTTCCAGATGCACGGCCAGCCGGTGCGTCAGGGCGCGCTCACCGAGATCACGGTCGAGGATGAAGCGCTCGCGCGCATAGAACTCCTGCAGCGCGGAGATCAACCGGTTCAATTCGCTGTGCATGCCGCCCAAACAGAACAAACGATGGAGACGTCACCATCAACACGCGATCGCGTTGAGTCGCCAACCTAAAAAGCGGCGATGACGCTGCCATCGGCCGGCGGCCGATTTGCGGCCGCCGGGTCGTGGGCGAGGCGCTTACATCTGCACTTCGATCAGGCGCGGGCCGTATTCGGCATTCGCTTCCGCCAGCGCGGCGTTGAACTCGTCCGCCGTGGTGACCGCGCGGCCGGGGACGCCCATGCCCTTGGCCATCGCGACGAAGTCGAGCGTCGGGCGGTCGATCTTCAGCATGTCCTGGGCGCGCTGGCCCGGCTGGCCGGCGCCGACGCCGTCGAACTCTCCGCGCAGGATCTGGTAGATCTTGTTGGCGAACACCACGGTGACGACGTTGAGGTTCTCGCGCGCCTGGGTCCACAGCGACTGGATCGTGTACATCGCGCTGCCGTCGCCGACGAGGCACATCACCTTGCGGTCCGGGCAGGCCACCGCGGCGCCGGTCGCGACGGGGGTCGAGAAGCCGATCGAGCCGCCCATGTTCTGCAGCCAGTCATGCGGCTTCGCTGCCGCCGTCGGCGGGAAGAAGCCGCGGCCGGTGGTGATGGATTCGTCAACCACGATCGCATTCTCGGGGATCGCATAGGCGATGGCCTGGGCGATGGTGGTGTGGTTCAGCGCGCCGGTCGGCTTGATCAGCTCAGTGAGCGCCTGCGGCTTCACGTCAGCCGCCTTGGCGCCGAGATGGCCGGCGAGCGCTTCCAGCGCCGCGGCCGAGTTCTCGCCCCAGGCGGTCATGCGGTGCACCTCGGTGCCCTCGGCCTTGAGCATGCTCGGCTTGTTCGGATAGGCGAAGAAGGCGACGGGGTCGTTGGCCTCGACCAGCACGATGTGCTTGTAGTTCTTCAGGATCGGCAGCGCCTGCTCGATCACATAGGGAATGCGGTCGATCGAGAACCGGCCGGCGCCGCGCGCCATGCGCGGATGATAGGTCTGGCCCATCACGCGGCAGCCGGTCTTGCCGGCGATCTGCTGGGCAAAGGTCAGCGCCTGCTCGGTCAGCGCGCCCGCGGTCATCAGCACCAGCGTGTCCGGGCCGTGGGCGTGCAGGATCTTCGCGGCCTTCTCGACCGCGTCGGCCGAGTAGCTCGGGCGCTGGGCGTCAGCGGGAACCTGGGCGATGCCGTCGGCCTCGTTCCAGGCGGTGTCGGCGGGCAGGATCAGCGTGGCGATCTGCGGCGGCGCGCTCTTGGCGGCGGCGATCGCGGCGGCGCCGTCGGCGGCCACCGCCTTGGCGCTCGGCGAGGTCCGCACCCAGTCGGACATCGGACGGGCCAAGCCTTCGATGTCCGAGGTCAGCGGGGCGTTGAAGCCGATGTGATAAGTGGCGTGCTGGCCGACGATGTTGACGATGCCCGAGCGCGCCTTCTTGGCGTTGTGCAGATTGGCGAGGCCGTTGGCGAGGCCCGGGCCGAGATGGAGCAGCGTCGAGGCCGGCGTGCCCTTCATGCGGAAATAGCCGTCGGCGGCGCCGGTCACCACGCCCTCGAACAGGCCGAGCACGCAGCGCATGCCCTCGACCCGGTCGAGCGCTGCGACGAAATGCATCTCGGACGTGCCCGGATTGGTAAAGCAGACGTCAACGCCCCCCGCGACCAAAGTCCGCACCAGGCTTTCCGCACCGTTCATCATTCGCTCCCGCTGTATCCGCGCCGTATTCAAAAGCTTAAGGCAGATCAATCATTGTTCGCTGGCCCCGTCAAAGGGCGCAGCCGCATTGCTGCCATCACGGCCCTGCTCATACGCGGACTTTGCTAACAGGGTATTGGGCTCCGACCATGCGCCGCGCCGTGGGATTTGGGCCACGGATCGGCTTCACATGGCGGCCTCACGCCGCCGTGGGTTGCGAATTGCAACCGTTTATGGCCTGTCTGCGAACGGAATTCGATTGTTTGCCAGGGGATGGAAATGAAGCAGTCTATTGCTTTGGGAATTGCTGCAGTCGCGTTGATGGCCAGCGCCGGCCTGGCGCGGGCGGAAATGTTCGACACCAGGGACATCTTCGGTGGCGGGCCGAACTTCTACCAGGGCGGCGTCAGCCCGATTCCGCGCGAGACCGTCATGTTCCAGAGCCAGTATGCGCCTGGCACGATCGTCGTGAACACCTCCGAGCGCCGGCTCTATCTGGTGCTGCAGGGCGGCCAGGCGTTGCGCTATGGCATCGGCGTCGGCCGCGACGGGTTCCGCTGGAGCGGCGTCCACCGCATCACCGCCAAGAAGGAATGGCCGGCCTGGACCCCGCCGGCGCAGATGCTCCGCCGCCGCCCCGATTTGCCGCGCCACATGGCCGGCGGCATCGAGAACCCGCTCGGTGCGCGGGCGATGTATCTCGGCTCGACGCTGTACCGAATCCACGGCTCCAACGAACCGGAGACGATCGGCCAGGCGGTGTCGTCGGGCTGCTTCCGCATGACCAATGACGACGTCGCCGATCTCTATGATCGGGTCTCGGTCGGCACCACCGTGATCGTCAAGAACTGAGAGCCTGATCGATCGGGATGATATCGCAAGGCCTCAGCGTCCGTTCTCGCCAGGAGCAGCGCCGCTCCTGGCGCCGCCTGCCGAGGACGGCGCTTGCGCTGACCGCGGCGGCGGTCGCGCTCGTGACCATGACGATCCCATTGCCGGCCTCGACCGCCGAGGTTCCAGCCATCGCCGCGCGCCAGCGCGCCGAGAAGAAGAGCTTCACCGACGCCGAGATCATCGACGGCTTCTTCAAGACCGCGTTCGGCGCGGAGTATCACCTCGCCGGCCGCGTCGACCGGATCAGGAAGTACAGCGCGCCGGTGCGGGTGTTCGCGGACGGCCGCCGCCCCGACCGCAAGGCGCAGCTCGCCAAGGTCGTCGGCGACATCGCCACGCGCATCCGCCATCTCGACATCGCGATGACCGAGAGCGACGGCGACGCCAATGTCCGCGTCAAGCTGGTGCGCGACCGCGACCTCTACCACACCATCAGCCTGGCCTATGGCAGCGAGCGCGCCCGCGAGATCAAGACCTCGCTCGACCCGCAATGCCTGTCCGGCTTCCGCAAGAACGACGCGTTCGAGATCGAGCATTCCGACGTCATCCTGACCGTCGACAATGGCGACTTCGTCTTCCTCGACTGCGCCTATGAGGAGCTCTTGCAGTCGCTCGGGCCGATCAACGACACCTCCAGCGTGCCGTGGACGATGTTCAACGACAACGTCTCGATGGGCTATTTCGACGTCTACGACCAGTACATCCTCAACCTGCTCTACGACCCCCGGGTCAAGGCCGGCATGACGTTGGCCGAAGTCAAGGCGGTGCTGCCGGACGTGCTGACGGACGTCCGGGCGTGGGTGAAGAAGACCAACAATCTGGCGGAGTGAGGCGGCGGCGCCGCCTTCTCACCAGAAGTGCCGTCGCTCAACGTGTCATCGCTCAACCCGCGTCGAAGCTGATGCGCACCGCTCTCACCCCGTCATTGCGAGCGCAGCGAAGCAATCCAGGGCGACGTGCGGGACTCTGGATTGCTTCGCTGCGCTCGCAATGACGGATGAGAGACTGTCGATCGTCCCAACCAATCGCGCGTAAGGCGCATGAACGCGACGGCTACCTGCAGATCCCCTTCAGCGCCTTCCACTCCTCCGCGCTGAGCAGCGGCGGGCCGCTGGCGGGGCGGTCGGCGGCGCGCATGCGGGCGAGGCGGTCCTCGGTCAGCGGGTGGCTCGCCCACAGCGACGGGCGCTTGCCGTCCTCCTTGCCGGTGATCCGGAACATCAGCTCGCCCATCGGCCGCGTCGGCCGGCCGAGCTTGTGCATGACGTCGATCGCAAAACTGTCGGCAGCCTCCTCGGCCTCGCGCGAATAGGACGCGTTGATCATGGCGCGCGAGGCGAAGATCGCCGCGCCCGCGCCGGTGATGTCGCCGAACAGGAGCCCGATCAGGAACGAGCTCGATCCGTTGTGAATCAGCTGCCGCAGGTTGTCGCGATGCTTCAGATGGCCGAGCTCATGCGCCAGCACGCCCGCGACCTCGTCGGGATCGTTCGATTTGTCGAGCAGCCCGCGAAACAGGAAGAAGCGCCCGCCCGGCAGCGCGAACGCATTGGGGATCGGCGTATCCAGCACCTGCGATGCGATGCTGTCGTCGAGATCCGCAGGCCGGCGCAGCGCCGTCACCAGCTTGGCAAAGGCCGCCTGCCCCGCCGTCTGGTTGCACGCCTTGTCGCCGAACAGCGCGTGGATCTGCACCACGGCGGCCTCGCCGAGATGTTTCTCCATGGCCGGCGGAACCAGCGGCGTCAGCCGTTCGGCGGCGAACGGCAACACGACCAGAACGATGGCGACGATCGAGGCCGCGGCCGCCAGCGACCAGCCGATGATCCGCGCGATGCCGCCGCGCGTGAGCAGGTTCTGGTCGATCTGGCTGCAGCGCGCGATCAGTTCGGCCGCCAGCGCCGTGTCGCGAATCTCGAGCCGCGCCAGCGGCGAGGCCGACAGGCAGCTGACGCGCAGCGTGCCACTGGGGCCGTCGACGCGGCGGATGTCCTGATAGGGCCAGGACACGAAATTATCGGGACTGCGCATCACCAGCTGATTGGCAAAGCCGATCGTGACGTTCTGGCGCCGGTTCGACAGTCCGTCGAAATAGGTTGCGGGACCGCCGGACGGAGCGGTCGACCCGACGGGCGGCACCTCGGCCACGGGCGGCGCCTCGGCATCGCCGGCGGGGCCGAGCGCGGGATCAGAATCCTGCGACGTCGAGTCCATCGGCAAACCCCTCGCCGAGCGCGCTGGCCAGATCGCCCTTGGCGGCGACATCAGCCATGGCCTCGATGCCATGAATCTGGATCGACTCGAGCACCGTCGCCCACATGTCGCGCACCAGATAGAGGCGCGTCACGACGTTGAGCGCCAGGATCCAGATGATGTAGCCGATCCCCATCAGCACCATCATCGGGATGTTGTTGGACAGGTCCTGCGGGTTGGCGTCCGGCCCGAGCCACTTGAACACCAGGACCGCAACACCGGCGAAATAGAGGATCGAGGCGATCGACAACAGCGTCCACCAGCCGATCACCTTCCAGTAGAGGCCGAAAAACGCATTTCCCGGCAGGTGAGACTCAAGACGGACGCCGCCAAAGCGGATGCCCGACACCCACCAGCGCCACTCGATCGCTTTGAACTGCGCGTAGACGAACGGAAACAGCGGAAACAAGGCCAGCGCAAACGGCGCGATCAGCCACAGATACCAGGCCTGCTTGAAGAACGCCCAGCCCCGGCCCTCGAAGTCACCGCTGAGATTGCCGTAATGCGAGTGCCGCATCTTGTAGCGCTCGAGCGCGGCGGCCCGCCATGGCCAGGCCAGCCCCAGCGTCAGCACGGTCAGCAGCGTCCACAGCATGGCGCGCCCGGCATAGGCCCAGCCCGACCCATCCATCCAGAACCGGATGCCGCGCCAGACCGTGCGCGTCAGCCGGTAGCGCCGCGCGCGGAAGATCGCGAACTGGCCGAAGGCATAGAAGGCGATCACCAGCGGCACGCTGGCAAAGCCCTGATAGCGTTCGGCCTCGACGCCGATCAGGAAATAGGCAAGGTAGATCGGCACCAGGATCGCCATCGCGAACAGGAAGCCGATCAGGAGCTCCTTGCCGCGCCCGGTATATTCGGCGGCATCGCCGTCGACGGCGGTGTTGACCCAGAGATGCCGCCGGATATCGGTGGCCAGCCAGAACCGGTAGAACCCCAGCGTAATCAGTTCGATCGCGGCGCCGCGGCTCACCAGCCGGAAGAATTCACCACGGCTGCCCGAGAACGCTGCCGTCAAAGGGGGAAGCGGCGGAGGCTGCTCCGGAACGAAACTCATCTGGTTCACGGCTTACGCCTCCGACACACGCAATGACATAAAAATATGCCCGATACGCCTCGTCTGTTGGTCGCGGGCGCGACTCCGAGGTTCGACGTATTTTGCACGCAAGTGGGCCGGAAAAAAGCTCCGGCCGCAGCATGCTTGAAGAAATATCGGCACCTGACCGGTTGGCGAACGCGCCGCTCGCGCCTGCCGGAGCGGCTCGCGATTCAGGACGTCTTCTCGAACAATTCCCGGCCGATCAGCATGCGGCGGATCTCGCTGGTGCCGGCGCCGATCTCGTAGAGCTTTGCGTCGCGCAGCAGCCGTCCGGTGGCATAATCGTTGATGTAGCCGTTGCCGCCGAGCAGCTGGATCGCGTCGAGCGCGCACTGAGTCGCATTCTCTGCTGCAAATAGAATGGCGCCGGCGGCATCCTCGCGCGTGGTCTCGCCGCGATCGCAGGCCTTGGCCACCGCGTAGACATAGGCGCGCGCCGCGTTCATCGTCGTGTACATGTCGGCGACCTTGCCCTGCACGAGCTGGAAGGTGCCGATCGGCTGGCCGAACTGCTTGCGCTCATGCACGTAAGGAAGCACCACGTCCATGCAGGCCTGCATGATTCCGAGTGGACCGGCCGCGAGCACGGCGCGCTCGTAGTCGAGGCCGCTCATCAGCACGTTCACGCCGCGGCCGACCTGCCCCAGCACGTTCTCCTCCGGCACCTCGCAATCCTCGAACACCAGCTCGCAGGTGTCGGAGCCGCGCATGCCGAGCTTGTCGAGCTTCTGCGCGGTCGAGAATCCCTTCATGCCCTTCTCGATCAGGAAGGCGGTGATGCCACGCGGCCCGCCTTGCGGATCGGTCTTGGCGTAGACCACCAGCGTCTCGGCGACGGGACCATTGGTGATCCACATCTTGTTGCCGTTGAGGACGAAGCGGTCGCCCTTCTTGTCAGCGCGCGTCTTCATCGAGACGACGTCGGAGCCGGCCTGCGGTTCGGACATCGCGAGCGAGCCGACATGCTCGCCGGAGATCAGCTTGGGCAGATATTTCTGCTTTTGCGCCTCGTTGCCGTTGCGGCGGATCTGGTTGACGCAGAGGTTGGAGTGCGCGCCATAGGACAGGCCAACCGAGGCCGAGGCGCGCGAGATCTCCTCCATGGCGATGCAGTGCTCGAGATAGCCGAGACCGGCACCACCATACTCCTCCTCGACGGTGATGCCGTGCAGGCCGAGCTCGCCGAGCTTCGGCCAGAGGTCGCGCGGAAACTGGTTGGAGCGGTCGATCTCGGCCGCGCGCGGCGCGATCTGCTCCTGGGAAAAGCTGGCCACCGTCTCGCGGATCGCGTCCGCCGTCTCGCCGAGATCGAAATTGAACATGCGCTGCGCGTTGGCGATCATGGGGCGGCCTCCTGCTCTTCTTCTGCTTTGCAACAATCGCCAAAGCCATATTCCGTGACGTGACGCTTGTCACGCCCCACCTCGGACCGAACAGCAGCCTCGCGACGCAAGACCCGTCCGGGCGGCCCCGTCAAACTCCGCGCTTGCCCAGCGCTCCCGGGCAGGATGTAATCGCGCCAAACATCGCCGGACAGAAGAATCCGGCTCTCAGGGAGACGTCCATGCACGGGACCGCCAAACCGGCCGAGGCACACCGGCACGCCAGCGCCGCCGAGCACGCGATCGACGCAGCCACACGCCGCGCGGCATCCTTGCCGCTAACCGACTTCGATCCCGGCGATCCCGAGCTGTTCCGCACCGACACGCATTGGCCATACTTCGACCGGCTGCGGCGCGAGGACCCGGTGCACTACTGCAAGGACTCGATGTTCGGTCCTTACTGGTCGATCACCCGCTACGACGACATCATGGAGATCGAGACCAACCACGCGGTGTTCTCGTCGGCCTCAGCGCTCGGCGGCATCACCATCCGCGACGTGCCGCCCGACCTGCGCCGCGAGAGCTTCATCGCGATGGACCCGCCGCGGCATGCGCCCCAGCGCAAGACCGTGGCGCCGATGTTCACGCCGACGCATCTCGACGAGCTCGCCATCAACATCCGCAAGCGCTCGGCGGAATGCCTCGACAACCTGCCGGTCGGCGAGGTGTTCGACTGGGTCGACCGCGTCTCGATCGAGCTGACGACGCAGATGCTGGCCGTGCTGTTCGACTTTCCCTGGGAGGATCGCCGCAAACTGACGCGCTGGTCCGACATTGCCACCACCCTGCCCGGCCCCGGCGGACTGGTCGCGACCGAGGACGAGCGGCAGGCCGAATTGATGGACTGCGCGCGCTATTTCGCGCGTCTGTGGCAGGAGCGGCAGAACCAGCCGCCGAAGAGCGACCTGCTATCCATGATGGCGCACAGCGAGGCGACGCGCGACATGGACCCCAAGAACTTCCTCGGCAATCTCGTGCTCCTGATCGTCGGCGGCAACGACACCACCCGCAACACCATGTCCGGCAGCATCTACGCGCTGAGCCAGAACCCGGATCAGTATCGCAAGCTCAAGGACAATCCGGCGCTGCTCGACAGCTTCGTGCCCGAGGTGATCCGCTGGCAGACCCCGCTCGCGCATATGCGCCGCACGGCGTTGGCCGACATCGAGTTCCGCGGCAGGCAGATCAAAAAGGGCGACAAGGTCGTGATGTGGTACGTGTCGGGCAACCGCGACGAGGCCGCGATCGAGCGGCCCTACGACTTCATCATCGACCGCGCCCGCCCCCGGACGCATCTGTCGTTCGGCTTCGGCATCCACCGCTGCGTCGGCCTGCGGCTCGCCGAACTGCAGCTCAAGATCATCTGGGAGGAAATCCTGAAGCGCTTCGATCATATCGACGTGATGGACGAGCCGAAGCGCGTCTATTCGAGCTTCGTGAAGGGCTATGAGACATTGCCGGTGAGGATTGCGGCGTAGGTTGTATTTGATGACGAATCGGGTCCGGCACGAACGATCTCGTAGGGTGGGCAAAGGCGGTCGCGCCTCGCGCGAACGCCGTGCCCACCATATCGCGACTGGCGCGAAAGACGGTGGGCACGCTTCGCTTTGCCCACCCTACGATCCTATCCACGCGTTGCGTCATTGCGAGGAGCCGAAGGCGACGAAGCAATCCAGACTTTCTTCCTGGCCCTGGATTGCTTCGCTTCGCTCGCAATGACGGAGACCACCCATACTTCGTGAATTGTCGAGAATGAATCGACCTTTGAAGAAGGACCACCCCATGACCGCCCAGGCCGCGCTTCGTTCCGACCCTGCCGATCTGCTGCGCGAGGCGCGGCTAGAGGCCTATGCGACGCCGATCGAGGACTTCCATCCGGGCGCGCCCCGCCTGTTCCAGAACGACACGCTGTGGCCGTGGTTCGAGCGGCTGCGCAAGGAAGCGCCGGTGCATTACTGCACCAAGGCGCCGATCGAGCCGTATTGGTCGGTGACGCGCTATCACGACATCATGCATGTCGACACCAGCCACGCGATCTTCTCCTCGGATGTCAGCAATGGCGGCATCATGATCCGCGACGTGCCGCCCGGCTATGAATGGCCGAGCTTCATCGCGATGGACGAGCCCCGCCATGGCGAGCAGCGCAAGACGGTGCAGCCGATGTTCACGCCGGAGCATCTCGACGAGATGGCAGTGCTGATCCGGCAGCGCTCGGCCAAGGTGCTGGACTCCCTGCCGCGCAACGAGACCTTCAACTGGGTCGAGAAGGTGTCGATCGAGCTGACGACGCAGATGCTCGCGACGCTGTTCGACTTCCCGTTCGAGGAACGGCGCAAGCTGACGCGCTGGTCGGATGTCTCCACGGCTTTGCCAAAGAGCGGCATCGTCTCCTCGGAGGAGGAGCGCCGGCGCGAGCTCGCGGATTGCGCCGAGACCTTCGGCCGGATGTGGAAGGAACGCCAGGCCAATCCCGGGCGCGACCTGATTTCGATGATGGCGCACAGCGAGGCGACGCGGCAGATGACGCCGGACAATCTGATGGGCAATCTGATCCTGCTCATCGTCGGCGGCAACGACACCACACGCAACACCATGACCGCGTCGGTGCTGGCGCTGCACGAGAACCCGGCCGAGTATCAGAAGCTGCGCGACAACCCGGCGCTGATCGACACCATGGTGCCCGAGGTGATCCGCTGGCAGACGCCGCTCGCGCATATGCGGCGCACCGCGCTGGTCGACACCGAGCTGGGCGGCCAGAAGATCAGGAAGGGCGACCGCGTCGTGATGTGGTACGTCTCGGGCAACCGCGACGGCGAGGTGATCGAGAATCCCGACGCCTTCATCATCGACCGCAAGCGGCCGCGCATCCACCTCTCCTTCGGCTTCGGCATCCACCGCTGCGTCGGCATGCGCCTGGCCGAACTGCAGCTGCGCATCGTCTGGCAGGAGATCCTCAAGCGCTTCGACCGCATCGAGGTCGTCGGCGAGCCGAAGCGCGTCTATTCCAGCTTCGTGCGCGGCTACGAGAGCCTGCCGGTCCGAATTCCGGGGTGAGCATGTCCGCCCCTCACCCTGAGGGCCCGCCCCTAGGCGGGCGTCTCGAAGGGCGAGGCCCGAGACCTCGGCCTCATGGTTCGAGACGCGCCGCCATCAAGATTGTTTGTCTTGGCCGGCTTTCTCCCGCGGCGCTCCTCACCATGAGGGGTGGAACCGTCGTCGGAATAAGCAAGGCGCTAACTCCTCCATGAAATCGCCGCTGATGACCAGTTGCAGGGCCGGTCTCTGGACCCGCCCCTCATGGTGAGGAGCGCCGCCTGCGGCGCGTCTCGAACCACGAGGCCCGGCTGCCTATAAGAATCCGGCATGGCCGGGTGAACCAAATTCAATGAGCCACCGCCGCCTTTTCCGGGCTAAATCATTCGCTGCACCATCGGTGCGCATATTCCGCAGGACGCCATGGCCGCTTCCGACACGCCGACGACAGCTCCAGACTGGCCGCTCGCCATCTACCAGGCGCTGAAGGCCGCCGACGTCCGGCAGCTCTGCTACGTGCCCGACGCCGGCCATTCCCGCCTCATCCGCCTCGCGCATGAGGATCCCGCCATCGCCACGACCGTTCTGACCACCGAGGAGGAAGGCGTCGCGCTGTCGGCCGGCGCCTGGCTGGGCGGCCAGCGCGCGGTGCTGCTGATGCAGTCGAGCGGGGTCGGCAATTGCGTCAACATGCTGTCGCTGCTGGCGAGCTGCCGGTTCCCGTTCCTCAGCTTCGTCACCATGCGCGGCGAATGGGCCGAGTTCAATCCGTGGCAGGTGCCGATGGGCAAGGCCACGCAGGCGGCGTTCGAGATCATGGGCGTCACCGTGTTTCGGCTGGAGCGCCCCGAGGAGGCCGGCGAGATGGCGGCCGCCGCCGCGAGGCTTGCCTTCGACAGCGACCAGCCGATCGCGGTGCTGATCTCCCAGCGCATGATCGGCGCCAAGAAGTGGACGGAGGGCAAGTGATGAGATCAGCGCTCGACCGTCGCGCCGCCGTACAGGCGCTGCTCGTGGATCGCGGCGACCTGCTGGTCGTCAGCGGCCTCGGCTCATCGTCCTACGATTTGTTCGCCGCGGGCGATCACGACGCGAACTTCTATCTGTGGGGCGCGATGGGCGGCGCGGTCATGATCGGCCTCGGCCTCGCGCTGGCGCAGCCGTCGCGGCCGGTCGCCGTCATCACAGGCGACGGCGAACAGTTGATGGGGCTCGGCAGTCTCGCGACAGCGGCGGCGAAGAAGCCGAATAATCTCTCGGTCGTCGTGCTCGACAACGCGCATTTCGGCGAAACCGGCATGCAGACGAGCCATTCCGGCCTCGGTGCCAATCTCGAGCTGATCGCCACCGGTGCCGGCTTCCCGTCAGTGCACACGATCACGGATCATGCCGCACTCGACGCCTTCAGGCCGAAGCTGCACGATCGCGCCGGTCCGCATTTCGCCCGCGTCGTGATCTCCGCCGATCACGTCGATCGTGCCCTGCCCCCGCGCGACGGCGTGTTCCTGAAGAACCGTTTTCGCGGCCATCTCGGCTATCCCGTCAGCTAGAGCATGGATGCACGCTTCATCCCCATACCGCGGCAGGGAAGACTGCCCGCAACGCTGGCATGCCAGGCTTGCCAAGCGCCGCACGCTTCGTCATAGGCTATTAGCAACAAACCCAGGGAGACCACAGGCGGCGTGACAGCGGCCTGGGGAACAAGGACATGACAGACCAGCATCAGCACGACGACTACGCCGACATCCGCGACGCGGTGGCCAAGCTCTGCGCCCAGTTCCCCGGCGAATATTGGCGCAAGCTCGATCGCGAGATGGCCTACCCGTCCGCCTTCGTCGATGCGCTGACGCAGGCGGGCTATCTCTCCGTGCTGATCCCCGAGGAATATGGTGGCGCCGGCCTGAAGCTGTCGGCGGCGGCCGCGATCCTCGAGGAGATCCAGCGCGCCGGCGGCAATGGCGGCGGCTGCCACGCGCAGATGTACACGATGGGCACGGTGCTGCGGCATGGCTCGGCCGAGCAGAAGGCGAAGTGGCTGCCGAAGATCGCGAGCGGCGAATTGCGGCTGCAGGCCTTTGGCGTCACCGAGCCGACCTCGGGCACCGACACCACCTCGCTGAAGACGGTCGCCAAACGCGATGGCGACAGCTACGTCGTCAACGGCCAGAAGATCTGGACCAGC
This sequence comes from Bradyrhizobium sp. HKCCYLRH3099, assembly GCF_051167855.1. Classification (NCBI taxonomy): domain Bacteria; kingdom Pseudomonadati; phylum Pseudomonadota; class Alphaproteobacteria; order Hyphomicrobiales; family Nitrobacteraceae; genus Bradyrhizobium; species Bradyrhizobium sp. HKCCYLRH3099. Next base: position 153,846 of record NZ_JBNPTW010000014.1, on the reverse strand, counting down.
CGCGCCGAGTATTCCGACCTGATGCTGCTGCTCGCGCGCACCACGCCGAAGGACCAGGTGCAGAAGCGCACCGATGGCCTGTCGGTGTTTCTCGTCGACATGCGCGAGGCCAAGAAGGCCGGTCTCACCATCCGTCCGATCCGGACGATGATGAACCACGCCACCACGGAGGTGTTCTTCACCGATATGCGCGTGCCCGCCGAGAACCTGATCGGCGAGGAAGGCAAGGGTTTCCGCTACATCCTCTCCGGCATGAATGCCGAGCGTATTTTGATCGCGGCCGAATGCGTCGGCGACGCCAAATGGTTCATCGCCAAGGCCACCAACTACGCCAAGGAGCGCGTCGTGTTCGGCCGTCCGATCGGGCAAAATCAAGGCATCCAGTTCCCGATCGCCAAGGCCTATGCCTCGATGCGCGCGGCCGAGCTGATGGTCAAGGAAGCCACCCGCAAATACGAGGCTGGGCAGGACTGCGGCGCCGAGGCCAACATGGCCAAGATGCTCGCGGCGGACGCGTCGTTCGAGGCGGCCAATGCCTGCATCCAGACCCATGGCGGCTTCGGCTTCGCCGAGGAATACGACGTCGAGCGCAAGTTCCGCGAGACGCGGCTGTACCAGGTCGCGCCGATCTCGACCAATCTCATCCTGTCCTACGTCGCCGAGCACGTGCTCGGCATGCCGCGCTCTTACTGAGGCTCGTTGATGCTGCCGCTTGAAGGGATCACCGTGGTTGCCGTCGAGCAGGCGGTCGCTGCGCCGTTCTGCTCGTCGCGCCTGGCGGATGCCGGCGCCCATGTCATCAAGATCGAACGGCCCGAGGGCGATTTCGCCAGGGGCTATGACGCCGCCGCCAAGGGGCAGAGCAGCTACTTCGTCTGGCTCAACCGCGGCAAGGATTCGCGCATCGTCGACCTGTCGAAGCCCGAAGGCCGCGCCGAGCTGGAGACTCTCATCGCCAGCGCCGACGTGCTGTTGCAGAACCTCAAGCCCGGCTCGATGGACAAGCTCGGCTTCGCGCGCGAGCGGCTGCGCAAGGACTATCCGAAGCTGATCTGCTGCACCATCACGGGCTATGGCGACACCGGCCCCTACGCCGACCGCAAGGCCTATGATCTCCTGATCCAGGCCGAGAGCGGGCTCGCCTCGATCACCGGCGGCCCCGAGGGCCCGTCGCGCGTCGGCATGTCGATCGTCGACGTCGCCACCGGCGCCACCGCGCATGCCGCGATCCTGGAGGCGCTGATCAAGCGCGGCCGCACCGGCGAAGGCGCCGACATCCGGATCTCGATGTTCGACGTGATGGCCGACTGGCTCACGGTGCCCCTGCTCAATGCGGAGGCCGGCAATGCGCCGAAGCGCATCGGCCTCGCCCATCCCTCGATCGCGCCCTATGGCGTGTTCACCTCGAAGGACGGCAAGGACATCCTGATCTCGATCCAGAGCGAGCGCGAGTGGAAGACCCTGTGCGCCAAGGTGCTGGAGCAGCCTGCGCTGCCCGACGATCCGCGCTTCGCCAACATGGTGGAGCGCGTGCGCAACCGCGCGCTGACGGACAAGATCGTCGCCGACCGCTTTGCCGCGCTGTCGCGCGACGAGCTGCTGACAAAACTCGCCGCGGCGGACATCGCCTTTGCCGAGGTCAACAGCATGGCGGATCTCGCGACACATCCGCATCTGCGTCGCATCGAGGTCGAGACGCCCAACGGCGTCGTCTCCTATCCCGCCCCGGCGGCGATCGTGGTCGGCGACGACAGGCGCTATGGGGCCGTGCCGGCGATCGGCGAAGCAGCCTCGCCTCATCCGCGAAAGGGATGATCATGACTGAGCCTCTCGATCTCGATCACCTCAAGCAATGGGTCGGCCGCAGCGCCGAGGCCGCCGACATCGTCACCGCGCAGCTCACCAAGGGCCTGCGCGCGACCTTGTTCCAGGACATCGGCGAGCCGGTCACCGGCGACATCGCGCCCTACACGGTGCACTGGTGCCTGGGCCAGCCGGTGTTTCCGCATGACCAGCTCGGCCCTGACGGACACCCCACCCGAGGCGGCTTCCTGCCGCCGGTGCCGCTGCCGCGGCGGATGTGGGCCGGCGGCGAGGTTCAGTTCATCGATCCGCTGCGCGTCGGCGATCTCGCGACGCGCGTCTCGACCATTACCGACGTCAGCCTGAAGAGCGGCTCCACCGGCCAGCTCTGCTTCGTCGCGGTCGAGCATGTCGTGTCGACGCCGCGCGGGACAGCGATCCGCGAGCGCCAGGACATCGTCTATCGCGACATGGGCGGCAGCCAGCCTGCGCCCGCGAAGGCGCCGCCGTCTCCGCCGGTCGCGCAGCACAGCGAGAGCCATGTTTCCGATCCCGTGCTGCTGTTTCGTTACTCCGCGCTGACCTTCAACGGCCACCGCATCCATTACGATCGCGACTACGTCACCAAGGTCGAGGGCTATCCGGGCCTCGTCTTCCACGGACCCTTGCAGGCCGCGCTGCTGGTCGAGTTCGCGGCGAAGCTGAAGGGCAAGCCGCCCGCCAAGTTCGCCTATCGCGGCGTGCAGCCGCTGTTCGAAGGCGGCGAGTTCTCGGTGAACGCCAATGACAAGGACGGCGGCCTGGAGCTGTGGACCGCCAACGCCGAGCGCCAGCCGACCATGAAGGGCACCGCGACGTGGTGATATAAGCTCTCGTCATTGCGAGCGAAGCGACGCAATCCAGAGTCCCGCGGTGGCTCTGGATTGCTTCGTCGCTTCGCTCCTCGCAATGACGGCAATCCGAGGAAACGCCTTTGGCCAAGACAACGAAAACAACAACCAAGCCCGTCACCGTCAAGCAGGCCACCTTCGAGCTGCTGCGCGCCTTCGGCATCAAAAAGGTGTTCGGCAATCCCGGCTCGACCGAGCTGCCGTTCCTCAGCGACTGGCCCGACGACATCGACTACGTGCTCGGCCTGCAGGAGGCGAGCGTGGTCGGCATGGCCGACGGCTATGCGCAGGCGACGCGCAATGCCGGCTTCGTCAATCTGCATTCGGCCGCCGGCGTCGGCAATGCGCTCGGCAACATCTACACCGCGCATCGCAACCAGACGCCGCTGGTCATCACCGCCGGCCAGCAGGCGCGCTCGATCCTGCCGCTGCAGGCGTTCCTCTATGCCGAGCGCCCCTCGGAATTCCCGCGCCCTTACGTCAAATACAGCGTCGAGCCGGCGCGGCCCGAGGACGTACCGGCCGCGATCGCCCGCGCCTACTACACCGCGATGCAGCCGCCTTGCGGCCCGACCTTCGTCTCGATCCCGATCGATGACTGGATGCATCCGGCGCAGCCGGTCGCAGCGCGAAAAGTCAGCCGCGAGCTCGGCCCTGACCGTGCCGCGATGGAGGAGCTGGTCGCAGCGCTGGCAGCTGCGAAGAATCCCGCCCTTGTCGTCGGCCCCGGCATCGATCGCGCGGCTTGCGTCGATCTCATGGTTCAGGTCGCGGAGAAGACCAAGGCCAGCGTCTGGGTCAGCCCGTTCTCGGCGCGCTGCTCGTTCCCCGAGCGGCATCCGCAATTCCAGGGCTTCTTGCACGCCTCGCCCGGGCAATTGTCGGACGCCTTGAAGCCGCACGACCTCGTCGTCGTGATCGGCGCGCCGGTGTTCACCTTCCACGTCGAGGGCCACGCCGCAATCTTCGACGGCGCCACCTCGCTCTATCAGATCACCGATGATGCCGAGGGCGCGGCCGTGCCGCCGATCGGCACCAGCATCATCGCGACGATGCGCCCTGCGCTGTCGCTGCTGCTCGAGCTGCTGCCGGAGACCAAACGCGCGGCGCCGAAGGGCCGCGTGCTGCCGGAGGTGCCGAAGCCGGCCGATCCCATTCCCGTCGACTATCTGCTGCACACGCTGTCGCAAGCCCTGCCGGCTCATGCTGCACTCGTCGAAGAGATCCCCTCGCATCGGCCTGTGATGCACAAATACATGCCGATGCCGGGCGCTGCCTCGTTCTACACGATGGCGAGCGGCGGCCTCGGCTACAGCCTGCCGGCCGCGGTCGGCATGGCGCTGGGACGGCCCAAGGATCGCACCATCTGCCTGATCGGCGACGGCTCGGCGATGTATTCGCTGCAGGCGCTGTGGACCGCGGCACAGCGCAAGCTGCCGGTGACCGTCGTGGTCATCAACAATTCCGGCTACGGCGCGATGCGCTCGTTCAGCCAGGTGATGCAGGTGCGCAACGTGCCCGGGCTGGAGCTGCCCGGCCTCGATTTCGTCAAGCTTGCGGAGGGCATGGGCTGCGATGCCGTCCGCGTCAGCCGCTCGGCTGATCTGGCGAGCGCGCTCGCGCGCGCCCTTGCTCATGACGGCACCAGCCTCGTCGAGGTGATGGTCGATTCCGCGGTGCCGCTGCTCTACGCGCCAAAGAGCTGAACACGCCAAAGGGCTGAGCCGCCGTTCGTCCACCGGACGCCATGTCAATCCCAGGGGATGCGACCATGCGCCGCATCTTTTAGGGCGACAGCAAGACCTGCCGCCGAATGCTCACGCCCCCGCCGCAACGGTGCAACCGGCGGTTACGGCCGCAAGCGATTGTTTCGAAAGCTTTCTGCGCCCCTGCGCCATCCCGTCGCAGCCACTCCGCCGCAAACATCGCGAAATCCTGCCCTTTGCTGGCAAGCAGACGCCTTGCTGCGTGCAAGGTCCGACCATTCTGCAAGCCAAAATCATTATCAGAAGGTTCCACCATCCAATCCAGCGTACCCATGGAGTTGAGCTGATGGCGGACAAGAAGACCTTTCAAACGGCGACATCGAGAACCGACCTCTATCGGCACGTCAGCGCGCTTGCCCTCATGTCCGCGCTCGCGATGGCGGCCATGCCGCATCAGGCGAACGCGCAGGCCGTGACGACCGCGCTCGCCACCTCGGCCACCACCAACGCCGCCGCGAAGGCCGCCCAGGACGCGGCTGCCAAGGCCGCCGCGAAGGCGGCGCAGGATGCTGCGGCCAAGGCGGCAGCCAGTGCCGCAGCGAAAGCCGCGCAGGATGCAGCCGCCAAGGCAACAGCCGCCGCCGCCGCGAAGGCCGCGCAGGACGCCGCGGCCAAGGCGGCCGCCAAGGCCGCCGCTGATGCTGCCGCGAAGGCGGCTGCCAACGCCGCCGCGAAGGCTGCGACCACCGCGGCCACGGCTGCGGCGAGCAGCGCTGCCAAGACCGCGGCGACCGCCGCTGCGACCACGACCACCGGCACCGCGGCGGCCAAGCCCACCACCGTCGCCACCGCCGCGACGCCCACCCCGGTCGCCAAGCCGGCCGCGGCCACGGCTGCGGCGACGACCACCGGCACGGCCAAGGCCGCCGCCGCGGCTCCCGCCGCCTCCACCTCGACGGCGGCCGCCGCCAAGCCGGCTGCGACCACCACCGTGGCCGTCGCCAAGGCCGCGGCTGCACCTGCCGCCGCCGCAACGCCGGCCAAGGCGGCCGCCGCCGCGGGTGCCGCGAACAATGACGCGGTCGCCAAGGCCAATGCCGCCGCCGCGGCCGCCGCTCAGGCTGCCGCCAAGGCCGAGGCCCAGGTCGCCGCCGACCGCCAGGCGATCAACGTCGCGCGCCAGGCCGAGCAGAACGCCAAGGGCGCGGCGATCGAAGCCCAGGAGCAGTCCGAGAAGAACCCGACCGCCGCCAACAAGGCCGCCGCCGCCGCGGCTGCCGCCAAGCTGACCACCGCCTCGGCCGCGCTGCAGGCCGCCTTCCAGAAGCTCGACAAGGACATCGACGTGTCCAACGAGGCCAAGGAAGCCGCCAACGCCGCCAAGGACACCGCACGCGAGACGGCGGAAGCTGCGGCCAAGGCCGGTCAGGCCGCCGGCAACGCTGGCAATGGCGGCAACGCCAACAATGGTGGCAATGCCAACAATGGCGGCGGCGCCGCGGCCGGCAATGGCAACAACAATAACAACAACCAGCAGAACCAGGAGGCGCAGGAAGCCGCCGAGCAGGCCGCACTCCAGGCCGCGTTGAAGACCGGCGAGCAGGCGCGCGCGGTCGCCCAGCAGAAGACCCAGGCGGCCAACGCCGCCGCGTCGGCGAACCAGAAGGCGGTCGAGGCCGCGCTGAACCAGAAGATCGGCGCGATCGATGCGACGGTCGAGGCGGCCGAGCAGAAGGTCAATGCCGACCGTCAGGCCCTGGAGCAGGCCCGCCAGGCCGCGCAACAGGCCAAGCAGGACGCGCAGGAGGCCGCCGAGGTGCTCGAGCGCGCCAACAACGCGGCCAACCAAGCGGCTCTCGCGGCCGCCCAGGCCAAGGCGCAGACCACCGCCAACGCGTTCAACGCCGCCAACAACCAGCTGAACGCGGACAACCAGGCGCTGAGCCAGGCGCGCGTCACCGGCGAGCAGCAGGAGGGGGCACTGCGGGAGGCCGCCGAGAAGCAGATCCAGGCCGGCTACGCCGCCGCGCAGCAGGCGACCCAGGCCGCCTGGGCCGAGGCGCAGAAGATCGGCAACGCAGCGCTCGCCGCGCTCGAGCAGTAAGGCCGCTGCACACCGCGCCGCCGATGACTGTCGGGCGGCGCGGTCACGACAACAAGAACACGGCCAGTACCAGCCGCATGCCGAACTGGCCGGGGATCACGGTCACGCGGCGGGAGTTGACCTCACCCCGCCGCGTGATGCGCCCCGGCTCCCCATCCGCCCCGGCATGCTTCATCTCGACGCCCCGCTCCCCGGCGGGGCTTTTTTTGCGCGAGTGCGGGTAGAGACGATGCAGGCATCGGCGAGGACATGGCGATCAGCACCTCTACATGTGGCTTCGCTCCAGAAATTGCGGCACGTTAGCGCGGGAAAGCGCAGCCCCAAGGCCAGCCCCGCAGCCACCCTCCCCTGGAGGGCCCTAGAGGGAAAGGGTCGATCGCACGCGAAGCGGGTGAGCAACCGGGGACATAGGTGACAGATCTGACCGACGACATAGTTGACACAATTCTCGTTTTGTTCAGATCTTCAATTCTTGTGTCCTTTGCTGCTTTTGCTGCTGTGGACCCTGTGGGCAACGCGTAGCGTTGTCCACAAGTCCACGGCGCTTTCGCTTCGGCGGCCTGAGCTGATGCCTCTTTGGATCGATGGTGCCGAGCAGGACGGGTCCATAGCTCACAGTCCAGCCCGCCTCGGTTTCCGAGAGGCCGACGGGCTCACCCGCGAGTGCCTGGTTGATGTAGATCGTTTCGCCGCCCCACCTGATCTCGCCATTGTGGCGAACACGCCGGACGTCCCTATCCGCTTCGTATTCGGGTGAGCGCAGCACGCCATGATAGGCGCGCGGCGAGGGACGATAGCGATCGGCTGGCGTTGCGTTGTCGAGAGCCTCGTGCGGCCGTTCTTCGTTGAAGATGCGCTGGAAGCTCTGGAAGCGCTTGATCTGCTCGCGCAACGTCCGGGCCGGCGGCTTCGCGGTGTCCTGCAACAACGTCAGATGCATACGTTCATGGCGGCCGTTCTGCTGCGGCTTGCCGGGCGTGATGCGCTCCGGTGTGACGCCGGCCTTGATCAGCTTCACCGATAGCCGCGACAACCCGCCCGCCCCCTGTGATGCGAAGGGTGCGCCATTGTCCGAGCGCATCCTCAGCGGCAGGCCAAATTCACGGAATGCCGCATCCAGCACGGGCCAAACATGCTCACCGTCGGTACGCTGCAACGGCAGGCACCGCAGCAGACAGCGGCTCTCTGCGTCCGTCAGCGTGAGCGGTTCGCAACGGGTGCCATCCGCAGTCAGAAACCAGCCCTTGAAGTCGATGCACCAGACATCGTTGGCTTGCTCGCAATCGGCAAATGGAAAGCTCGAAGGAGGGCTGCGTCGACGAATCTTCCGCTTCACCGTGAGACCCTCGCGGTCAAACAGCGCTCCGATCGTGCTGGCCGCGGGCCACGTCGTGCTGGGCCGCTTCCGCTCGAGAAAGGCGCGTACCTTCGCTGGTCCCCAGGTCGGATGAGCCCGTCGGACTTCGAGGCAGAACTCGGCGATCTTCCCGGAGATTGCTTGGGGGTGGTGCAAAGGCGCTCGGGACCTGTCGAACAGACCCTCCAAACCCTCCTCCTGGTAGCGGTGCCACCACTTGTAGCCCTGCTGCCGGCTGATCCCGAACTCCCGACAGAGTGCCGCAAACGACTTCTCTCCCGCTTCAACTGCCAACACAAAACGCATCCGTTCGTCCACAGCGCAGGTTTCCTTCCAGCCCATCGGCAAGTCCTCCTGCCGATCACCTCAACCTGTCACCCATGTCGTCGGTTTGTTCTGTCACCTATGTAGCCGGTTTGGACCCCCCCGACCCCTCCCCGCAAGGGGGAGGGGAGCGGAGAAAGCGGTGCTTGGGGCGAAGGCGAACGCGCTAGGCTTCGCCGTCCTTGGGAACGCGTCGCTCGACCTAATGCGGGTATAGCGCTGCTTGTTGAAGACCTCGACGCTCGCGGCAACGGCAGTGTATCGCCCCCTCCCCGCGAGGGAGGGTGAGATCGAGATCGCAGCACCGTTCGTTAATATTATCGGGCCGTCAGTCATGCAGACGCTGCGCATCCCTCAGCCAGAGTGCGCGCCTCGCGCCCCACGTCGCCTCAGTACTGCACCCGCACCCCGACGACGCCGACCACCGCCATGAAGTTGTTGAGCGCCACGTTCGAGCGCGTCCACTCCGTGCGCACCTCGCTCTTGAGCTGCACGTTGCGGTTCAGCTTGTAGACGCCGCCCGCGGCGAGAAACATGCGCTGGTCGACGCGGCCGATGCCGACGAACTGGTCCTGGCCATAGCCGCCGCGCAGCGAGCCGATCAGCCAGGGCTCGAACTGATGATCCATCTGCAGGATCACGTCGCGCGACAGGATGCCGGAGACGTTCACGGCCGGCGTCTCCGACGCCTGCGAGCGCGCCACCAGCACGAAGGTCGTCGTATCGGTCGCGGACCAAGCCAAGGTCGCATCCGCGATCACGCCGCTGATATTGGGCATCATGGGCGAGTCCATGCGACGGGTGAGATAGCCGACCGAGGCCTCGCCGGTCACCGAGCCCATGTTGACGACCGCGCCGGCGCGCCCGGCGATGCCGGTGGAGTCGCGGCGCTGGCCGTTGAAGTCGACCTGCAGATCATGGTTGCGCCGGTCGAAGCTCATGTCGATGAACGGCGAGATGTTCGGGGTCAGCACATAGGTGACGCGCACCTGTGCGCCCGGCTGGGTGAAGTTGCGATCCTGCGTCCGCAGCGGCACGTTGGCGGTGATCAGCGCATCGTTGAACACGACGCGATCGGCCGATCCCTTGAACGCGATCTCGGCTGGGCCGATCTTCTGCAGCACGCCGGCACTGCCGCCGAAGGTCGTCGCGCGCGGCAGCTTGACGGCGCCGGGAAGCGCCAGCGCATCGTTGACGAAGCGCGCCTCGCCGGTCAGCGCCGTTCCCTCGATGACATCGTAGCGTCCCTGCGCGCGCGCCTCGAACGTCGGATGGCTGAGCGAGCGGACGTTGGTGTCCTCGATATAGGCGCCGCGAAAATCGGCGTTGAGCTGATGCCGCTCCCATTGCGAGCGCACCGCCACTTCAGTCGCGACGATCGCCACCGGCGATCCGGCCCCGCCGTTACGCCGGGTCGGATTGGTGTCATAGCCGGCCTGGATTTCGACCGCCGGCTTCACCAGGAACGAGCCGATCGTCACGCCTGTCGGATCATAGGGCTTCGCCTCCGCCGCCACCGGCTGCGGCTTCACCGTGTCGAGATTGCGCTCTGGCAGGACGTCACGATTGCGCAGCACGGGCACAGGCTGGGCCGCAGCGACCGTGGTTTCGGGCGCCGCAGTCGCGGCCGCAATCTGCTTCGGCGCCGGTGGCGCGGTGGGCGCTGCGGTGCGGGTGGCCGGCAGCGTGGCCGCCCCGACCGTGCCACGCGCCGGCCGGAAGGTTGCAGGCCCGAACGCGAAGCTGCCGGCCGGCGCATCCCTGCCCGGCGCAGCCAGCGATGGCGCCCCCGCCTCGCGCATGGGACGCAGCAGCGCGCTGATGCCGCGCGGATCCTGGCGCATCATGAGAATGCGGCTGTCGGTCGCGATCCGCGGAACGTTGTAGTAGATGCTGCGCGCGGTGACATGGCGGAAGAACAGGCGATCGGCACGTCCCGGCACGACGTCGGTCGGCTTCGTCTTGACGGTCTGCTGCGCGGAGGCCGGGTCAGCCACCATCACCGCCAGAAGCAGCACCTCGACGAAGGCGAGCGTGACCCCGCGCTGGGATCGCGTCACCATGAGCCGCTTCGTCCGCACCGCGAACGCGCCGGTCTTGTGAGGTGAATGAGCTTGCAAGACAAAACCGGGGATATGCCGAAAAATGCGTGAACGTCAGGTCAGGGCGCCGTCGCGACGACACGCAGCGCTTCCGCGACGAGTTCCCCTTCCCTTGGAAATAATCGGCAAAGCTCGGCGGAAGTTTTGCCGCGCTGGGGAGATTTCATGCGAGATTGAGAAGCGCACGCAATCGGTTTCGGCGGCGGCCGGGTGCCAAGTTGAACGCTCTTCGAACGAACGCACCCATTCGGGCGACCACTCTCGCGAAGATCGGGTCGAGCCGCATCTGGTCGACCGCCACCCTCGCCGTGTTCGCATGCCGCCGGATGATCGGCGGACTCGTGAGCCTCAGGCTGCCAGAAATCCGCCATCCGCGGCCAAGACGTGGCCGACGACGTAGGACGATGCATCCGACAATAGCCACAGCACGGCCTCGGCGATGTCCTCCGGCTGCCCCATCCGGCGCAACGGCAGCCCGGCGGCGACCGTCGCCATGTCACCGACACCGGCGCGGAGCATCATGTCGGTGACGACGCGTCCCGGCGCGATTGCATTGATCCGGACGCCACGCGGCGCCGCCTCCATCGCCGCCGAGCGGGTCAGGGAAATGACGGCGGCCTTCGACGCCGAATAGAGCGCGAGCCCGGCATTCGGATTGCGCACCCCGCTCACGGAGGCGTTGATCACGATGCGGCCCTGTCCGCGGACATACATGGCTGCAAGCTGCGCACGCAGACACAGAAAGACGGATCGCACATTGGTGCCGAACACGTCCTCATAGACGTCGTCGCCCTGTTGCTCGATCGGCGCCCGGCGCTCCTGAAACCCGGCATTGTTGAAGGCCGCATCCAACCTGCCGTAGCGGTCCAGCACGGTTTGCACCAGGTCTGCCACGTCGTCTGTGCGTGTCACGTCGGTTCTCACGGCGAGCACCTCGCAACCGAGCGCCCGGCATTGCGACGCTGTGTCCTCGAGCTCTGCCTCGCGGCGGCCGGCGATGATCACGGCCTCCGCCCCTTCGGCCGCCAGCTTCAGGGCGGCGGCGCGGCCGATGCCGGAGCCGCCTCCGGTGACGAGGCAGACCTGTCCCTGCATGCGCGAGGCCGTGGGCGTTCCGAGCTGCGCCGCGAGCCGTGTATCACCCATGTCGCACCCTCCGGAGGCAGACCGCCGGCGACGCTCCGTTGCGTCGGCTATTTGTTGTATGCTACAACTATTGGACAGGAGTCAAGATGCCTGAGCCGGACCTCACTCTCGTCGACGACATCCGCGCCGCCTCACGCCTGATGGTGCGCGAGCTCGGCTTCATGGACGCCACGCTGGCCGCCACCGAACATCCGCCGTCGGCCGTCCACACCATCCTGGAGATCGGCCTGCGCGGCCCGTTGACGGCGATGCAGATCGGCGCCGCGCTGCATCTGGAAAAATCCAGCGTCAGCCGCATGGTCCGCAAGCTGATCGATGCTGGCGAATTGCAAGAGACGGTCGATCCCGGCGATGCCCGCAGCAAGCCGCTCTGCCTCACCGCCAAGGGGCGAAAAACGTTGGCCTCGCTGCATGCGTTCGGCCGGCAGCAGGTCCGCGGAGCACTGTTGTCACTGTCGACATCCGAACGGCGAACGGTCCGCGACGGCCTGCTCCTTTACGCGCGCGCGCTCGAAGCCCGGCGCGCTGCGGATGCAGACATGCCATCGCCGGGCTGACCGTGCACGACGGGCAGATGACGCAAGGGGGCCATGACGAAACTGCCCGTCGTGTTGAATTGTCGCATCTTGCGGCCTTGTCACGTCGGGCAAATCAGGACGATTCTTCCGCGCATCCCGTCTCACTCGAAGGGGCGTTGCGCGCGATCGTCACGACACGCGAGGCGGGGATGCGATGGCCGCGGTCTGCCGCAGCGTGTCCTCGGATGCGCCGACGAACGGTGGGACTGCGGACGTGAAGTCGCAGCGTCCTGACACCCCGATGCTGGTGTCCCGCGCGATGCGCAAGCATCGTTGCGAATGGTGGCCAACAAGCCCGGCGCACCAGGGAGACTGCGTATAAGCGTTAAGACCGTCGCGCAGGGAATGCCGGGTCGATCCGGCTGCACCTGTGGTACCTGCCGCCTGCATTTTTTTCCGCAGGCGGGCCATGGGTGAGGCCATCACCCGGCATTCCCTGCGCCCTTCGAATAGTTGAGGGGCAAGTCGATTGCACAGCTCGGGCGTCATACGCCGCGGGGATGCGGAGTCACGTCAAGTTGCCTGGATATACCGCGCCTCCCTCCACGCTGTCATTGCGAGCGAAGCGAAGCAATCCAGAGTCCCACGCTCAACCCTGGATTGCTTCGCTTCGCTCGCAATGACGGAAACGCCAATGAACAAGCAGCTACTTCCCGAACTCCTCGCGCATCCTCGCCTGGATCTTCGCCATGCCACCGAGCCAGCGGTCGTAGTTCTCGGTCTTCTTGCGCATGTAGCCGAGAACCTGGGGATGCGGCAGGATCGGGAAGCTCTCTTCGGCGAGACCCTTGAGCACATCCTGCGCGACCTGCTCCGGCGAAAGGTCGCCGTCGCCGGATTGCGGGCCCTTGGGGATCGAGCGCAGCATGTCGGTGTCGACGCCCTGCGGGCACAGGATCGAGACCTTGATGTTGTCGGCCTTGTGCGAGATCGCGAGGTTCTCGGCGAAGCCGACCGCGGCGTGCTTGGTGGTCGAGTAAGGCGCGCTGCCAACCTGCGACAGCAGGCCGGCGGCCGAGATCGTGTTCAGAAAATATCCGCCACCCCGCGCCTTGTAGCGCGGGATCAGATGCCGCGCCGCCCAGACATGGGCCATGACGTGGATCGCCCAGCTCCGCGCCCATGGCTCGTCGGAGGTGCCGCCGACATTCACCGACAGCGGATCGAAGCCACCGCCGATGCCGGCATTGGAACAGAACAGCGCGATCGGCCCGAACTGCCGCTCGGTCTCTTCGATGACGTGCCTGATGTCGGCTTCCTGGGAGACGTCGCATTTGAACGCCGCACCGCCGATGCTCTCAGCGACGGCCTTGGCGCCGGCCTCGTCGAGGTCGGCCACGATCACCTTGGCCGCACGGGCACCCGCGAAGGCCTCGCACAGCGCCTTGCCGATGCCGCGGGCTCCGCCGGTGACCACGACAATCTTTCCGGTCACCTGCATGCAAAGCCCTCCCCGTGGAATTTTCTATGTCAGAACCAGGTCCAGAACGGCCGTATAATGAAAGCCGGCGCCCAGCAACACGAAACCATGCCAGATCGCGTTCTGGAAACGCAAGCGCCGCCACGAATGGAAGATGACGCCGAGGCTGTAGAGAATGCCGCCGGTGAGCACGCAGGCCAGCACCGAGGTCGGCATCACCGTGATCACCCGATCGTACATCATGATGCCGCTCCAGCCGAGTGCCAGATACAGCCCGATCGACAGCGCATCGAAGCGGCCGGGCCAGCGCAGCTTGAGCACGATGCCGAAGATGGCGACGCCCCAGACGCCGAGCAGCAGCACCGACGAGAACAGCGTGTCCTTCAACGCGGCGATGAACGGCGTGTAGGTCGCGGCGATCAGCACGTAGATGGCGGAATGATCGAACCGACGCAGCACCCATTTGGTCGGCGACACCGGCCAGAGATTATAGGTCGCCGACAAGGTCAGCATCGACAGCAGGCCCGCGACATAGATCGACACCACGACGATGTCGACGGCGCTGGCATAGATCGCGGTCAGCACCACGAGCACGGTCGCGGCCACTAGGCCGGCGGCGATGCCGACGATATGCACGACGCCGTCGGCGATGATCTCGACCTTGTCGTAATTCCACCGCATCGCCCCGGTGGCGGCGTGGACGGAGGTGGATGCGAACTGCTTCAGTTGAAATACGGTCATCTCAGAACCTGGCGCTGGCTGGCCGGCACAACTGGCCACAGGGGACAATTGTGCCGCAATGATTATGGTTTCCAGTGGTCAACGTTCCGTTCAAGGTCTGGTTCTATCCGGAAACGGTGCGGAAATGTGAGCTTGAATCCGGCGTTTTGCGTCGCCACCTGTCAAAAATCGCTCACGCTCTTTTCAACTGGCCAATCCCCTCCTCCCATGGTGTCCTTCTCCGATCTCGTCGAGGAAGCGCGGCTCTCGGCCCGCGCCCTGCTCGATTATGGCGAGAGCTTCCTGAACCCGACATTACGGCTCGGCGTCACCGGGCTGTCACGGGCCGGCAAGACGGTGTTCATCACCGCGCTGATCCACGACCTCGTTCGCGGCGGACGCATGCCGGTGTTCGAGGCGCTGGCGTCGGGCCGTATCGCAAAGGCCTATCTCGCGCCGCAACCCGACGACGGCGTGCCGCGCTTTGCCTATGAGAGCCACGTCAAGGCGCTGGTCGCCGAGCGGCGCTGGCCGAGCTCGACGGTCGATATCAGCGAGCTCCGGCTGGTGATCGAATTTCAGCGCACCAACGGCGCCGAGCGCACCTTGACCCTGGACATCGTCGACTATCCCGGCGAGTGGCTGCTCGATTTGCCGCTGCTCAACAAGACCTATGAACAGTGGGCGAGCGAGAGCCTCGCGCTGTCGCGCAGCGAGCCGCGGGCAGATGTCGCCAAGGCCTGGCACGCGCATCTTTCGACGCTGTCGGCCGAGGGCCGCGAGGATGAGCCGGCGACGCTCGAGGCGGCCCGTCTGTTCACCGATTATTTGCGCGCCTGCCGCGATGAGCGCTTCGCGATGAGCCTGCTGCCGCCCGGACGTTTCCTGATGCCCGGCAATCTCGCCGGCTCGCCGGCGCTGACCTTCGCCCCGCTCGACGTGCCGGCCGACGGCAGCGCGCCGAGCGGCTCGCTGTGGGCGATGATGGCGCGGCGCTTCGAGTCCTACAAGGAAATCGTGGTGAGGCCGTTCTTCCGCGATCATTTCGCGCGGCTCGACCGCCAGATCGTGCTGGTCGATGCTCTTGCTGCGTTCAACGCCGGCCCCGAGGCGCTGCACGATCTCGAGGCCGCGCTGACCGGCATTCTCGACTGCTTCCGCGTCGGACGCGGCAATTTGCTGACCGCGTTGTTCAGGCCGCGGATCGACCGCATCCTGTTCGCAGCGACCAAGGCCGACCATCTCCACCACACCAGCCACGATCGTCTCGAAGCGGTGCTGCGGCGCGCGGTCAATCGCGCGGTCGCTCGCGCCGAGAGCACCGGCGCCGTGATCGACGTGGTGGCACTGGCAGCGGTGCGCGCGACGCGCGAGGCGCTGGTCGCGCGCGGCCGCGACAAGCTACCGTCGCTGCTCGGCACCCCGGCCGCCGGCGAGAGCGCCAATGGCGAGATCTTCGACGGCAACACCGAGGTCGCCACCTTCCCCGGCGAGCTTCCGGCCGATGCCGAGGAGCTGTTCAAGGGCGGCGCCTATCGCGGCCTGTCCAGCGCGGGCGCCGACGGGACCGACTTCCGTTTCCTCCGCTTCCGGCCGCCGCTGCTGGTCCCGGAGGCTGGCGTCGAGCCGGCGCTGCCCCATATCCGCATGGACCGCGCCCTTCAGTTCCTGATCGGAGACCGGCTGCAATGAGCGATCGCGCCAAGCCCCGTCGGCCCCAGACCTTCCGGCTCGACGATCCCGATGTCGTCGTGGTCGATACCGAGGACGCCGCGCGCCCGAGCCGCGGCACCATCCAGATCACCCCGGAGGCCGATCCGGCGCAACTGCCGGTGCCGATCGAGACCGTGCTGCCGGCGCGGCGCGGCTTTCCCTGGGGCGGCTTGTTTTGGGGATCGGTCGGCGGCCTCGTCCTGCTCGGCCTGGGCCTCGGCGTCACCCGGCTGATCGAGGATCTGTTCGCGCGCAGCGAGGCGCTCGGCTATGTCGGCTCAGGTTTTGCCGCCGCCGCAGCGATCGCGCTGGCCGCCGTGATCGGGCGAGAGACCTATGGGCTGGTGCGGCTCGCCACGATCGAGAAGCTGCATCGGCGCGCCGCCGCCGTGCTGCTCTCCGACGATCGCGCCGAAAGCCGCGAGGTCATCGCCGAGCTGCTGCGGATCGCGCACGCCAATCCGCGACTGGCGCGGCCGCGCGCCGCGCTTGCCGGTCATGCCGACGACATCATCGACGGCGCCGACATGATCAAGCTCGCCGAGCGCGAGCTGATGGCACCGCTCGACATCGAGGCACGGCGGCTGGTGTCGGTTGCCGCGCAGCGCGTCTCGGTGGTCACCGCGGTCAGCCCGCGCGCGATGATCGACGTGCTGTTCGTGTTCGTCGCGTCCTTGCGCATGATCCGGCAATTGGCGCGGCTCTATGGCGGACGTCCCGGCGCGCTCGGCATGATCAGTCTCTTGCGCCACGTCGTCGCCCATCTCGCCATCACCGGCGGCATGGCGGCGAGCGACAGCCTGATCCAGCAGGTGCTCGGTCACGGCATCGCGGCGAAGCTGTCGCAGCGCCTCGGCGAAGGCGTGCTCAACGGCCTGCTGACGGCGCGGCTCGGTCTCGCCGCGATCGACGTCACGCGACCGATGCCGTTCGCCGCGCTGCCGCGGCCGGCGCTCGCGGATCTCGCCAAGGACCTGCTGCGCAAGCAGGAGGATGACGAGAAATGATCAGGCGTACGGCGTGGCGTCGGGATCGCCGGCGAGCCAGCGCCACTGGTACAGCGGCGACTCCGCCGGCGGCGAGAGCTCGGGCGTCCAGCCCGTCAGCTTGCCGAACGTGTAGCTGTCCATGACACGGCCGCGCCAGCTCCGCTCCACGCTGCCGAGCGGCTCGCGCCGTGCGGTGGTGCCCGCCAGCAGCGGTGCGGTGTTGTCCGGATCGCGGACAACATAGAGACCCGTATGCCCAGCGATCTGCGCCATGCCGGGATCACGGAAGCCGACGAAGCGGGCGCGCTCGTTGATCTGGATCACCGGCACGCGGCCGCGCATGAACCAGCGCATCATCGCATAGGTGCGATAGTCGGAAGTCGCGATCCAGGTGGCGCCGGTGGTTTTGAGCTCCTGTTCGAGCCGCTCCGCCACCTGCTCATAGCCAGCCTCCGCGCCGATCGGATCGGTGCGGCCCAGGAAATTCCAGGGCGCGGCGACGTAATAGAGGAAGATCAGCACGACCATGGCGATCCCACTCACCACCGCGATCCGCGCCCAGCGCAGCGTCGAGCGGATGAACCAGGCCGGCGCGCCGTCCTCCCTGAGCTTGACGATGTTGATCGCCACCGCCGCAAACCCGATCGGCCACATGAACATCGGCCAGGTGTCGCCGATCCGCAGAGTCAGGGATTTCCAGAGGAAGTAGAGAAAGGGAACGAGCACCGCCGTCGACAACAGAATGCCGACCGGCTCACGTGTGCGATAGCCGCGCCAGGCGGTCAAGGTCAGCGCCGTCAGCGTGACCGGCAGCAGCACGAAGCCAACCTGTCCGAACTGCAGACCGATGTAGTCGCCGAGCGTCCGCAACGAAAAATCGTGCGGCGCCGTGGCGCGGACGAACTGAAAGCGGAACGAGGCCCAGTCGTGCTGAACGTTCCAGATCAGCACCGGCGAGAACACGATCAGCGCGATCACCGCGCCGAGCCACGGATACGGACTGAAAAGCCAGCGGCCACGCCAGCTCGGCACGAGCAGAAACGCCGCGACGGCGGGCAGCAGCATCACCACCGTGAATTTGGACAACAGCGCCAGACCGCCGAACATTCCGGCGGCCAGCCACCAACGTCCGTCATTGCTTTCGGCGAGCCTGACCAGCGCCCACATCATCGCCACCGCGAACGGAATCGCCGCGACATCCGGGGCGACCTTGGCCATCAGCAGCCCGTAATACAGCGCGGCCTCGGGCAGCAGCACCGCGAGAACCACGGCCTGCACGTTGTGGGTGAGGCGGCGGACGATGTCGGCGAGCAGCAGCTGCGTCGCGACCATGGCGAGGATGCCGGCGAAGCGCACACCGAGGTTGGTGTCGCCGAACAGCGCGGTTCCGAGCCTGATGAACCAGGAAATCATCGGCGGATGGTCGAGGAAGCAGAGCTGCAACTCCTTCGACCAGGTCCAGTAATAGGCTTCGTCGGTGCGCAGATCGAGAGCGGCCGCATAGACCATGCGCATGATCGTCATGCCCGTGATCACGGCCAACGGGATCAGCCACGCCGCGCGCTGGTCCTGGGATTTTCGGCTGTCAATGTCGGGAGGGATGGTCGCCACGGCGTGCTTTTCCCCGACATGGCCGGACGAGTCAACGCGGGAGTCGATGCTCGTGCGCAGACGCCCCGATACCGCCGCCGCTCGGCCATCGCCTCTAGGCCGTGCTGGAATAAATCTCTAGTTTGGCGGTTCACGCTCGCACGGACAGCATGACCCGTTTTTCGCTTCCACACCATCTGCGCACCGCGTTTCGCGGCCTCGGCCTCCGCCAGATCAGGCTGATCTGCGGGATCATCCTGTTCTGCTATCTTCTCAGCCACTTCCTCAACCATGCCCTCGGCAACATCTCGCTGGACGCCCTCGCCGACGGAGTGTCCTACCACATCGCCTTCTGGCAATTCCTCCCCGTCGCCGTCGTATTCTACGCGGCCGCTCTGACGCATGGCGGGCTGGGGGTGTGGGCGCTGTATCAGCGCCGGCAATTCAGCCGCGGCACGATCGAGCCATTGCAGCTTTTGCTCGGCCTGAGCATTCCCGCGCTGATCTTCAGCCACATCGCGGGCGTGCGTCTCGGGCAGACGCTGTACGGACACGAGAAGCTGTACCCGCAGGTTCTGTATTCCTATTGGACGGGCCCGTCCTGGCGGCTCTGGCTGATGTCCGCGGCACTGCTGACGTCGTGGATCCACGGCTGCATCGGGCTACACTTCTGGCTGCGGCTGAAGCCGTTCTACAGGCGCGCGGCGCCGTGGCTGCTCGCTTGCGCCGTGCTGATCCCCACGCTGGCGCTGCTCGGCTTCTACCGCGGCGGCCGTGACGTCATCGCCGTGAGCACGACCGCGCAATGGCGCGCCGAGAACCTGTCTCAGAAGCAGATGGGCACCCCCATGGAAGGGGCAAAGCTCGAAGCCATTATGAACGGTTTCCTGATTGGCTATCTCGGCCTGATCGGCATCGCGCTCGCTGCCCGCGGAGCCCGCGCGTTGCACGAGCGGCGCGGCGGGGTGGTGACCCTGTCCTACAACAACGGCCGCGTCATCCGGGTGCCGAAGGGCCTCTCGGTGCTGGAGGCCAGCCAACGTAACAACGTGCCTCATGCCAGCATGTGCGGCGGACGCGCGCGCTGCTCGACGTGCCGCATCCGGGTGATCGGCGATCCCAGCCACTTGCCGCCGCCATCACCACGAGAAGCCTTCGTCCTGGCGCAGGTCGGCACCGACGATCCTTCGATTCGGCTGGCCTGTCAGTTGCGTCCCACCGACGACCTGTCCTTCTTCCAGTTGTTCATGCCCAACCTGGCGCATGGAGCGCACAGCAACCCGAGCGCTGGCATCGGGCAGGAACGCTATCTCGTCAGCCTGTTCGTCGACATGCGCGGATCGACCAGCCTTGCCGAGAAGCGCCTGCCGTTCGACGTCGTGTTCATCGTCAATCGCTTTCTCACAGCGGTCTCACAAGCCGTGCTCAGCAACGGCGGGCAACCTAATCAGTTCGTCGGCGACGGCATGCTCGCGCTGTTCGGACTTTCGGCGGATCCGCAGGTCGCCTGCAGCCAGGCGATCCGGGCCGCGGGTGACATCGCGGTCAACGTCGCCGAGCTCAATCGGCTCCTGAGCCACGATCTGCCCGAGCCGATCCGCTTCGGCATCGGCATTCACGGCGGCGAAGTCATCGTTGGCGAGATCGGCTATCGCGACCACATGGTGTTTACGGCGCTCGGCGATGCCGTGAATGTGGCCTCGCGGCTGCAGGACCTGACAAAGACACTCGGCTGTCAGGTCATCATCTCCGACGACGTCTACGCGCGGGCCGGGATCGGTCCGGACATCCTGCCGCAGCGGGAGGTGGAGATCCGCGGCCGCGCCGAGCCGATGCGGGTCCGCACCGCTGCGGAGCCCACCGATCTCGTGGCAGGTGGAGGCGCTGCCGCATGAAAGGTCTCATTGAACCTGTCCGCAGCCTGCGCTGTCATATCGAGAACGGTTGCGACGGGGTGGGCGCGCGTCGGTCGAAAGCCGCAAAACCGCCACGATATCGATCGTTTCGGGCCAGGAGCGCCCGCTGTTTGCGCTACCAAGCCTGTCACAACCGCAGTAGTCTCGAAATCCGGGCCTGACGGTTTGCGGGGACCGTAGGCTCGTTCTGGATTGATACCCGCGGAGGCAACGTATGGCTAAAGGTACGGTCAAGTGGTTCAACCCGACCAAGGGCTATGGTTTCATCCAGCCCGCGGCCGGGGGCAAGGACATTTTCGTTCATATCTCCGCAGTGCAGAAGGCCGGACTCACGACCCTCAACGAGGGCCAGACCATCGAGTACGAAGAGATCGCCAACCGTGGCAGGACGTCGGCTGAGAACCTCAAGGTGTAGCAGGCGCGGCGCGCCATTCCGTCAGACGGCTTTTCGGCGCACGCGTTCCAGGCACCACGCCATCGCTATTTGACACGACGAGATCAGACAGGAGCGGCGACCGCTCCTGATCACATGTTTCATATTGTTTGTAGTAGCATCCGTCTTCCCCGCCATTGCCTCGCCCGCCCGTCCCGGGTCAAATAGGCCCCGAACCGCGCCGACACTAGAATTCCAGCGCGCGGAAACGATGACGGGAGTGACGCCACATGGATGACAAGGGCATTTTTCATGGCCTGAAGGTGCTGGATTGCGCGAGCTTCATCGCCGCCCCTGCCGCCGCCACCGTGCTTTCCGATTTCGGCGCCGACGTCATCAAGATCGAGCCGCCCGGCGCCGGCGATCCCTACCGCAACCTCCCGAACCTGCCCGGCTATCCCCGCAGCGAGCACAATTACGCCTGGTATCTCGAAGCCCGCAACAAGCGCAGCCTCGCGCTCGATCTGTCGAAGCCGGAGGCGCAAGACGTCCTGCAAAGGCTGGTTCGCGAGGCCGACGTTTTCATCACCAACTTCCCGCCCTCGGTCCGCGCCAAGCTCGGCCTCACCTACGAAAGACTGGCGCCGCTGAATGAGCGGCTGATCTATGCGTCGTTTACGGGGTATGGGGAAAAGGGCGAGGAGGCCGACAAGCCGGGCTTCGACAGCAACGCCTATTGGGCGCGGTCCGGACTGATGGACCTCGTCCGCGCCGACGAGAGCACGACGCCGGCGCGCTCGGTGGCCGGCATGGGCGACCACCCCTGCGCCATGGCCTTCTATGGCGCGATCGTCACGGCGCTGTATCAGCGCGAGCGGACCGGCAAGGGCTCGCATGTGGCCTCCAACCTGATGGCGAACGGCGTCTGGGCGGCCTCCGTGCTCGCCCAGGCCAAGCTGTGCGGCGCGACCTTTGTTGAGCGGCGGCCGCGCGAGCGGGCGCTGAATGCGGTGGCCAACCACTACAAATGCCAGGATGGCCGCTGGATCATGCTGTCGCTGCTCAACGAGGAGAAGCAGTGGCCGATCCTGGCGCGCTGCTTGGGCCGTGACGACCTGATCGACGATCCGCGCTTCGCCACCAAGGCCGACCGCCACGCCCGCTCGGTCGAGCTGATCCACGAGTTCGACGCGGTGTTCGCGACCAAGCCGCTGGCCGATTGGCGCAAGATCCTCGACGGCAGCGGCCTGGTGTTCGGCGTCGTCGGAATTTTGGACGACATTCCGAACGACAAACAGATGCTGGAGAACGAGGTGCTGGTGCCGTTCGAGAACGACACCATGCTCACCGTCAGCAGCCCGATCTTCATCGACGGCCAGCGCAAGGTCGCCCCGCGCAAGCCGCCCGGTGTCGGCCAGCACAGCGACGAGATCCTGCGCCAGGCCGGCTTCGACGACGACGCCATCAAAACCCTGCGTGCGCGCGGCGCGGTGGCCTGAGCTAGCGCGTCGCGATGAAGCACATGCCGAAGCGCGTCGCGGGGCCGGTCTGACAGGACAGCTTCGCGGCGCAGGTCCAGGTCGAAAAGCTCCTGTCGTTGTCGACGGCCTCGCTCTTGGCCGCGTAGCAATGGCCGCCCCAGCCGTCATTGTAGACGGTGCCCCCAAGCTCGTCGCTGCCGCGCAGTTGCGGGCGGCTGGCGAAGCCGCGCGAAAAGTCGGGTGCGCGGCCTTCGGCGAAGGCAGTGAGGATGTCGCGACGGCGCACCTGGTCGCCGAAGAAGTGCGGCGAGGCCGGCACCACCGTGGTGTTGGACGGCTTCTCGGCCATCCAGTCGACGCCCGGGAAGTGGAAGCCGCCGATGCCGCGGGTCTGGTGGCAGCCGCCGCAGCTCGAATCGTTCAGGCGCCGCTCGAAACCGGCGACCGATTGAATGGTCTGCAGCGTTACCCCCTGCGCGGCCGCCTTCTCCAGCGCCCCGACCACGTCGGCCTCGCTGAAGACCGCGCCCTTCCCTTCCTCTCCCTGCACCAGCCCATAGGCCGGCAGCAGATCCGAATTGACGAAGCCGGTCGGCGTCGGCGCCACCGCGACCTTGGCCAGGAATTTGTCGGGGATCACCGCCATGCCGCGATCGAAGGCGGCGAGATTGACCGGATCGAGCAGCCAGGCCTTGAACTCGCGCGCGAGATCGGCATCCGCAAGCAGCCGGTCGCGGTCGACCTGATCCTCCAGCACCGCCTCCTCGAAGCTGTTGCTCGTGGCCTGATAGTCGAACACCTTCATCATGTAGTCGGTGCGGAAATCGCGCACCGCGGATTTCGGCGCATGCGCAATCTGCAGATTGGTCTCGATGCGATGGATGTTCTCCGGCCGGATCAGCGCGAGCGGCCCGTCCGGCGCGGTCAACTTCGCCGCCAGCTCGGGGCCGGTCAGCTGCAGGTCGGATGTCGAAAGCCAACGCTTGGCGATCTCGGCACAGCTCGGCGAATCCGCCCTGGCCTGTTCGTCGCTGCGCGCCTTGAGCACGACGTTGAGCGTCATCGGCAGCCTGGGCGAGGCGATCTCGCCGACCTTGGCCTCTGGCGGCATCGTCCGCGTCAGGCGGTACAGCAGCCGCACCTCGCCGCAATGGGCGGGATCGACGAAGGCGCGGTCCATCCGGTTGACGATTCCGGCCAGGACGAAGCGGGCGTCGGAAGAATCCAGCACCGCGCGGTCGAACAATTGGAATGCGTAGGCATTGCCGACGCCGATGCTTTCGTTCGGCAACGTCGCCTTGTGCTTGTCGACATAACGGTCGAACTCGGCGTCGAGCGCCTTGCGTACAGGCACCATGGCAGGCAGCGCGAACAGCGCGGCGCCGGTCAGCGGCGCCTCGCTTTTCGCGAGCATCGCGCCGAGCCCGAACGCGCCCTTGTCGAGCTCGCGCAGCGCGAACGGCTCGAGGATCGCGGTGCCGCGCTCCAGCGGCGCGCTCTCGTCGGCGTGGGCGAGCGAACTCAGGCCCAGCAGCACAAGACCAATGACAGACAGTCGCAAGACCGGCCTCCTCGCTTCCGACGTAGACGCAACTGACGGCCTGCTAGCCCTCGAACATAGCCGAAAGGCGGCGGCGGGAGCCAATTGTGCGACGAGGCGCCTCACGTGCCGGTGAGGCGCCTCGTCGACTGCGTTCACGAGAAGATGGTCCGTCAGCGCGCGACGACAAGCCCCTTGGTGGTGACGACGACCCAGCGGCCGTCCTGCTTGCGGATGGCGTCGACCTTGCCGAGGCCCGGCACGGGATCGCCAGCGTAGACTTCATAGAGGCCGCCGCGGCCCTCGATCAGCGCCCCGCCACGGCCGACGTCGCGCAGCACCCAGCCGTCGACAACCTTCGGCTTGCTGGCCTCGGCCCGCGCCGCTTCGGCGGCCCGGCTCGCCTCTGCCCTTGCGGCCTCGGACTTGGCTGCTTCGGACTTGGCTGCTTCGGCGCGCGCGGCTTCAAGCATCCGGCTCGCTTCCTGCCTGGTGGCCACGCCTGCAGGCGGCGCAGCGGCATTGATGGCGCCGACGGCCTGCGGGACAGATGCGTTGGCGTCGCGCGTCGCCGGCTGCTGCGCCGTGGCGGACGCCTGCGCCGCGCGCAGCCGCTCCACCGCGTCGCTCAGGCGCTGCAATTCGCTCGGCTTGGCCGAGGACTTGGTCGACAGCTCGCCCAGGATCTTCTCCAGCCGGTCGATGCGCTCGGCCGACTTGTTGAGTTCGACCAGGCTGGTCTGATTGGTCTGGTCGAGGCTCGCTTTGAGCGCGGCGATATCCCCGTCGATCCGCGCCACGGTGGCGGCGAGCGTGGGATCGGTGGTGGTCTCCGCCGTGCCGCCGGCGACCTCGCCGCCACTGCGCTTGACGAAGGTGGCCGTGACCAGACCTCCGGCGACTCCGCCGACGACCATCGCCAGCAGCAGGATGGCAGCCATCGCGGGAAGGCCGAGGCGCGCGGCCGCGGCGCGCTGCGCCGCGATCACGCCCGGCTGCGGCGCGGCGGCGCCGGCCGCTGCCGCGGGGCTGGCCGTCTTCGCTGAATCGGCTGGGGTCGGCTCGGGCTTGAACTTCGCTTTGGCCCAGGCCGTGGCCTTGTCCACCGCGGCGCTGGCGATGCCGGCCTTCGCCGCCGTCTCGACATTTGCTGCGGCCGGGCGTTTCGCGGCCAGGTCGGGCTTGACCGCTGCAGCCGCAGGCGCAGCCGATTCCGGCTTGATCGCCAGATCGGGCTTGGCCGCCAGCTCGGGCTTGGAGACGGGCTCCGGCTTCGCCGTGGCTGCCGGCTTGGCCGACACGTCGGCCTTGTTCGGCAGCTCCGCCTTCTTATCGGGCTTGATCTCCGATTTGGACGGCGTGGCCGCCATCGGCCCGATCTTGGGCGCGCTCGCCGCGAGCGATGACAGTTTGGGGGTGTCGACCTTGAGCGGTTCGCCGGCGGCAGCGGTCTTGATCGGTGGAGATTTCACCGGTTCGGTCCGCATCAGGTCGAGAATCGTCGGCGATGATCTTGCGATGTTCGAGGTGGTCGCGGCCTCGGACTTGCCGGGCAACGGCTTGGCGAGGTTGATCCTGCCGGGCTCGGGCTTGGCAGGCCCAGGCTTTGCGGCCTCCATCTTTGCAGGCTCGGCCTTTGCGGTCTCAGGCTTTGCGGTCTCAGGCTTGGCCGGCTCGGCCTTGATCGCTTCGGCGTTGTCCTGGATCGGCGCCGGCTCTGAATGGGTCATCGGAGTCGGTTCGATCTTGGCCGGCTCGATCTTGGCAGGCTCGACGTTGGCCGGCTCCGTGATCATGGCAACGGCCTCTGGCTTGGCCTCTGCCTTGGCCTCCGTCTTCGTCGCAGCGGCTTCCGCCACGACCGGCTTGGTCTCGCTCACGAGTTGCCCCGGCACGTCCGCCGCAGGCGCTTCGTGATCCGGCGCGATCATCGGCTGTGCGACCGCGGCAACCGCAGGCACGGCGGACTCGGCGACTTCGGGAGATGCGGGGGTGTTCAGTACCGGCTCTGCGCCATCCTTGGCCATGCCAAGGCCCATATCGAGGCTGGCACGTTCGGCCTGTTTCTCGCTCACGTTCAGAGTCTCCGCATGACGTTGAGCACTTGGTAACCTTAGTTAGCGTTTGATTGATTGCTAAAATCTTACTTTTCGAAGGCTTGGCTGAGTTTTAGGGATTCATCCGGGGCGGATTTGCGCCAACAAAGTGGAACTCGTGTGGCAAGCGGTGCCTGAATATGCGGCTGATCGGGACGCGGCGACGAGCGCTGTGTTCAGCACCGCGAGCAGCACGGCACGAGCTCGCGGCAAGATTGCGCCCGAGGTTTGGCAGGCTTGTCTCCCTCCCGACTCGTCGGAGGGCGCAGGGAAGACCGGGTATCGACTGATACCTGCGGCCCCCGTGCGGGAAAAGAGTGCACGGGGCAGGAACCACAGGCTCAGCCGGACACACCCGGCCTTCCCTGCGCGATAGCTTTACGGCTGCTTCGTAGTCTCCCCGGTGCGCCGGGCTTTCTGGTCACCGTCATCCGCAGCAGGCGAAGCCCGCGTACGAACTTGGCATCGGCATCGGGATGCCAGGACCCTACGACTTGACCGTCCGCATCCGGCTTGCTCGCCGGCCCCGCTCATCGCGAAGCCCCAAGCCCGACACGGCCACCGCTCCCCGCTGCCACGTCTCGTGACGATCGGCCGACACGCCCCTCTTCATCGCAGGCGGGATGGCCGGAATCATCGTCGTGATTTGCCCGACAACACAAGGGCGCAGCGTGCGGCAAACTGGCTCGACGGGCAAATGGCGCATGAGGGGATTGCGGGAATTGCCCGTCGTGCGGGCTAAGAATCTGAATGCGCCAGTATCACCCGCATTTGCACAGTAGGATCACAGGCCGTCAGGATGGCGCGACAGCCAATCCGCATGGCGTGCCTTGAGACGGTTCACGTCGGCAACAGAGGCAGGAAACAGGTCGAAGCCACCGTCGTAAGGAGCGAAGATCGCCCCGTTGCTGCCGTTCATCCACAAGGTTGGCCCTGTCTCACCGTCAGCTCTGGCTATCAGCAAGTCGTCGAAGCTCCTCTCTTGCCAGCGCACCAAAGTCACCGCTGCGATCCATTGATGGTCGTCATCCTCGGCGTCGGGGAATCGAAAGGACGCGTCAGGCTTGAACGAGGATGCAGCGGGAGATGACATCGTCTCTCCCTCGGCGCGGCATTGGACCAGCCAGCAATCCGAGTCAGGGGAGAGGATCTCAGTTCCTAACGCGTTCGCCCGGTGCAGAATCTCCTGACGCTCCTCAGCGCTGTCCGCGTAGCGCTTGGAATTCGGCACAGCGTGGAAACGCACCCAGGGCGTTCGCTGCGCGCTCCTGAGAACATACGCCAGCGGCGGCGCGATGCCGTGGAAGCGGGACCAGCTGGCCTGGAAGAGGTCGAGGAGCTGTGTCGTCTGATCATTCATAGGCGACCTGGCTGAACAGAGAAGGACTGACTGGGGAATGTCATGGTCCATGCCAGTTGCATGCCTCGACCCTTCTGACTGTGGCGTTCGGCACACATGACGTCACCCCATGTCGTCACCGTTGATCCCGAGGGCTCAAGATGACCCGCTTCCGGCAACGACCAGCTACCGGAGACTGCCCGCGAAACGCTCGGCCAGACGCTGCGTCTTGAACGCTTCGGCGACCCAGTCGACGAAGACGCGGGTCTTGCCCGGCAGCAGCTTGCGCGATGCATAGTAGATCGAGATCGCGCCGGCGTCGGCGTACCAGTTGGGAACGAGGCGCAGCAGCGCTCCCGATTCCAAGGCCGGCAGGACATCGGCGCTCGCGGTCAGGGTGACGCCGAGGCCGAGCAGTGCGGCCTCTCGCATCGCCACGGGATCATTCACCACAAGGGTCGCAGGAAGCGGCGCGGCCATTTCCCGGCCAGTGACGTCGCGCATGGTCCATTGCCGGATACGTCCCGTATCGAGCGAGCGCATGACGATGCCGTCCATCTCGCGCAGCCGGCCGGGATCGGCCGGCAGCTTGCGCCCTTTCAGATAGGCGGGGGAAGCGACCGCGATGATATGCGCAGGCGCCAGCGCGCGGGCCACGATCCCGGCGGAGCGGTCGAAGCCGCCGCCGATCGCGACGTCATAGCCTTCGGCGATCAGATCGACCTGGCGAGTCTCGAAATGCCACTCCGGCCTGATGCGCGGGTGGCGCGCCCTGAAGCTCGACAACTGAGGCAGGATGTACATCATGCCCAGCGTCGGGGGCATGCTGACTTTGAGAGTCCCGGCCGGATCGCCCTTGTCCGTCGCAATCCCCGCGATCGCCGCCTGCAGGCTTTCGAGGTTGTCGGCAATCGCCGCGCGGAACGCTTCACCGGCTTCGGTGAGGGTCAGCTTCCGCGTCGAGCGCTGGAACAGGCGCACACCGAGGTTGCGCTCCAGGGCCGCGACGTTGCGGCTCACCGCAGCGGGCGTGATCGACAGGCGCCGCGCGGCCTCCGAGAAGCTGCCCTGCTCCGCGCTGCGGATGAAGGACTCGAGATTGGCGAGAGTTTCCACGCCTCCACTTTAAAACATTCGTTGAAAATCCTGCAAGCCACGGCCGGCTAATCCTGCCGCTCGGCTTCGGTCATGGTGACTTCAGCGGACGACTGGACCTGAACGAATGTGGCCCGCA
Organism: Bradyrhizobium sp. HKCCYLRH3099; assembly: GCF_051167855.1. Taxonomy (NCBI): domain Bacteria; kingdom Pseudomonadati; phylum Pseudomonadota; class Alphaproteobacteria; order Hyphomicrobiales; family Nitrobacteraceae; genus Bradyrhizobium; species Bradyrhizobium sp. HKCCYLRH3099. The sequence goes on along the minus strand of NZ_JBNPTW010000014.1, from coordinate 125,425 downwards.
GCGAGAAACGCTGGACGGTCCGCCGCTGATCAACAATGCGAGACGAAAGGCAGGCGCGTGATGACAACCTTCAATGAATCCTCCGAACCGAAACGGCGTGATCCCAGCATCGGCATCATCGGCGCGGGGAATATCGGCCGCGCCGTCGCTGCGGCGCTCGCCCGCAACGGCATCGCGGCAACGCTCTCCAACAGCCGCGGCCCCGACAGCCTTGCAGAGACCGTCGCCGCGATCGGGCCGAGCATCCGCGCCGGCACGCGCGAGGAGGCCGCGGCAAAGGACATCGTTGTCGTCGCGGTGAACTGGTCGAAGCTTCCGGCGGCGCTCGCCGGCCTGCCGAACTTCGCCGGGAGGATCGTGATCGACGCCAACAATCCGATCGAGGCGCCGCTGTTCAAGCCGGCCGAGCTTCATGGCCGCACGTCCTCGGAGATCGTCGCCGGCATGGTGCCGGGCGCTCGCGTCATCAAGGCGTTCAACCATCTGCTCGCGCCGGTGCTGGCGGGCGATCCCCGCAGCGAAGGCGGCCGGCGCGTGCTGTTCTATTCGGGCGACGATGCGGACGCGAAAGCCGAGCTTGGCGCGCTGATCGACCGCCTCGGCTTCTTCGGAATAGATCTCGGTCCGCTTTCGATCGGCGCACGTCTCGTCCAGTTCCCGGGCGGCCCGCTGCCCGCGCTCAATCTCGTCAAGTTCGACTGACCGCAGCCGCCCACCAGGGCTGCCGCACATGACAATCGAAGATTGGGCTCCTCTCTCTCAGCGCCGTCATGGCCGGGCTTGTCCCGGCCATCCACGTCGTTCCCAGCGTGCCGAACGACGTGGATGCCCGGGACAAGCCCGGGCATGACGGAGTGACAAATTCGGAACTCAGAAACAAGGAAACGCATAATGGCATCCTCCGAACCGATCGACATCGCCAAGACTTTCTTCGCGCATTGGAGCGCCAACCGCATCGACGAGGCCCTCGCAATGCTGTCCGACGACGTGCTCTACGACAACGTACCGTTCCCCGACATTGTCGGGCGCGACAATGTCCGTCAGTTTCATGAAGGCTTCGGCATCGGGACGGCGTTCACCGTCGACTGGAAGGTCACCGCGATCGCCGCCGACGGCAACGTCGTGCTCAACGAGCGCGTCGATGTCTTCACCCACCAGAGCGGCGGGACCATCACGCTTCCCGTGATGGGGACGATCACCGTCGCGAACGGCATGATCACGGTGTGGCGGGACTACTTCGATGCCGCCGATTTCGATCGTCAACTTGCGCTGATCAAGCGATGAACGAATGAGTTCAGAAGTCTGAAGAAAAGGGCGCGTCGCGGCTCATCATGGATGGCCAAAGGCGCGCTCCAAGCGCGGGAAAACTGATGACTTTCCCGCAAGCGTCTACTTCTTCGCCTGGGCAGCTTGCGGCTGCGTCCCCGCCCCTTCGGCACTGGGCGCCACGATCGACGGCGGCGGTGGCGGGGCGGCGGGGACGTATTGCACGGTGAGGCCGATGATGACGCAGCCATTGCCGGCGCTCGGCATCAGCAGGCGGTGGCCGCCATTCATCTTGAAGACCGGCAGGCCGGCGACCCGGCCGATCGCCGGACCACTCTTGAGAAACTCCTGCTCGACATCGGCGCACGACCGCGCCGTCGGAAACACCTGGATCGCGCTGGCGTCGCAGCCGGTCGCCGACGGTGTCGCCTGCAGGATGGAGGCCGCGCGCGGCGCCATCGCCGACGGATAGGTCTGCGCCGCGATCGACGAAAAGGCGTGGAGATTGGGCGCGCCGGGGTACCAGTTGGAGACGGCGTTGTGAGGCGCATCGATGCTGGAGGCGGCACCGCGCTCGACCGCGGGCAGGCAGGGCCCAAGGCCCGCGCGCGCCGCATGCATCACGGGCTCGGGAGTCTGCGGCTGGCTTAGACCAGCGGCATCGACGGCGGGCGCGACGATCCCGCTGGCCGGCGGCGCCGGCGCGGGGGCCGCGCGCGGCGGCCCATTCGGCGGCGCCGGCTTGGTCGGACGTGGCTTGGCCGGCTCAGGCGCGATCGTCGCGGCCGGCGCAGGCGCGTCGCGCTCCGGTGGGGCCTGCACCAGCTTCAGCGGCGGCTCGGCCCGGCTGACGACGGGACTGCAGAGCAGTCCCAGCACCAGGCCGGCCGCGACCGCGCGCAGGCAGAGCAGCAGGAGTTCGAGACGCACGGGCTCAGTTCAGCGTGATGGAGCCCGAGACGACGCCACCATAGGCGTTCTGATCCGGCGTGCCGGAGAACGTCGCGTTGAAGCGCAGGCGCTCGGTCACGGCATAGCCGACGCCGACCGCGAGGCCGGAATAGCCCTTGAAGTTGCCATAGGCGCCGGCGACCGACACCTTGCCCGGACGAGAATCGAACTGCAGCGCGCCGGCCGCCATCGCCAGCGCGATGCCGGCCCGCGCCTCGCGCAGATTGTCGTTGACCTGGGTTTGCAGGCCGTTGACCTGCGTCTGCAGCCCGCCGATCCGGCTCTGCAGGCCATCGAGCTGGCCCTGCACGGCGCCGCCGAGATTGTTGGCCACCGCCGTGAGCTGGCTGACATTGACCGCGTCGGTCGCACTGACACCGGCGGCGACGTTGGTCACCCGGCGCTCGTTGCCGACGGCGCCCATCGAGACCGAGTTGGCCTGGTTGGCGACCGATCCTGTGCCGATGGCCACACTGTTCGCCGCGGTGACCGAGGCGCCATTGCCGAGCGTCGTTCCGTTGGCCGCCCTGACCTCCGAGTTCGAACCGAACGCTGCACCATTTGCCTCGAGCACGAGCGCGCCTGAGCCGATTGCCACGCCGTTGGTGCCGTTGTTTCCGACAGCAGCCTGGAAGCCGACAGCGGTGCTGGATCCGCCGAGGACGGCAGTGGCAGCTCCCACCGCGGTTGATTGGAGGCCGGGCGCAAAGGCGCCGTTGCCGAGAGCCGTTGCGTAGTTCGCCGACGCCGTAGTGCCGTTTCCGATAGCACTTGCCGAGTCACGGGACGCCAATGAAAATCTTCCAATTGCGATGCTGAGGGCCCCGGTTGCCTGTGCGTTGTCACCACAAGCAAAAGAGCTTGCACCCGTAGCCGTTCCGCTCGGCGCGCCGCCGCTGTCGCAGACCTGCTGCGCCGAGGCGGTCGAAGCAGATGCGATGGCTATGACAGCCATCACCGCGGCGGACGACAGACACGACATCAGAGACTTCAGCGACAACTCCTTGATCCGGTGCACGTCGGAGTGGGGCGCGACATCTCGATGCCTCGCCCGCGACGTGCGGCTCATCTGCTCGTTCAAACAGTGCACCGGCACGACCGGCGCCGACGTCCGGCAAATGGCGGAACTCTGTAGAACGGCCTGCAGATGATGTCCGATTGTGTCTGGCCTGCCACATCAACGACTCGGACAGAGCTGCGCCGAGACGAGCGTTTCCTGCGAGCCTGCGCTTGCTTCGAGTCGTGCTTTCGTCGCCCCCACCGCTGTCATGCTCCGCGAAGGCGGAGCATCCAGTCCTCCGCGACATCGTGGACCGAAGCGCAATGGATCGTCCGCTTTGCGGACGATGACAGCGGGGGCGACATCATCAGCGTGCCAGGACTTTGGAAGCGGTTGTCTCGTCGCGCGGCGTCGTCAGTTGCTCGTCCTCGAGGACGGCCACGAGCCGGCTCTGCCGGCCGGTGCCGGTCTTGCGGACGATGCGATCGACATGCGTGCGCGGTGCTGACGCGCTGGCATGCGCGGAGCACATTCTGGATGGGAGACGTGCTGGCGCAATTGGCTCAGCGCATAGTCGATCGCGACGGATTACGTGGGGAGTCACGGACCGACGGCCGACCGCCGACGGTGCGCTGACATCATTCGCGCTGAAGAATCAGCTGGACGTCCTTCAGCACGGCGACGAGCTGGCTCTGCTGCTTCGTGCCGGTCTTGCGGAAGATCCGCTCGAGATGGCTGCGCGCGGTGCTGAACTTGATGCCGGAGCCGGCCGCGACGTCCTTCAGCGACCGGCCGGAGCTCAGCACGGCCGCGATATCGGCTTCCTTCGGCGTGAGGTCGAACAGCCGGCGTAGTTCGTCGACGAAGCCGGCCGGCGTCTCCGGCGCGATCTTGCGCAAAATCACGATGGCGCATGGCGCCAGCGTGGGAATGTCTCCGACCCGCGCGGGACAGATCGACAGCGCCAGCAGCGGCGCGCCGTCGCCGTCGAGCTCGCCGAACATGATGTCGCCGCCCGCCGCATGATCAGCGGAATGAGAGGCCGCGCAGGCATCGGCAAGGAAGCGCTGCAATTGCGCGTTCTTCTGCGGGCTGGCGGCTGCGAGGATGCCCCTGCGCACGGACAGCGCGGCGCCCGCAGCGGCGAGAATGCGCTCCGCCGGAGCATTCAGCGCCGCCACATGCTGCGCGCTGTCGACCACCATCAATCCGATCGGCAGATGCTGCAAGGTCGCCCAGGACAGCTTTGACAGGCCGATCGACCGGCTCAGCTCCAAGGCGCGCCGCAGATGCGGCGTCACGGATTCAAGCAGCCCGACATCCGACGAGGTGAATGGCGGCTGGTCGCGGCCGCGCTGGACGTCGAAGAACCACGCCGACGATCCGAACTCATAAAGCTTGACGGTCAGTCCGCCATACATGTCCTGCGGCGCCATCCATTCGTTCCACAGGCGGCTGTCGCGGAGCGTCTCGCGCCCGATCCGATCGAGGTCATGATAGACGAGACCGACGGGGGCCCGGAGCAGCGTGTCCTCGATGATGTTGGGCTCGTCCAGGAACTCGGCCATGTAGCGATCCTGGAAGGCGGGATCGTTGCTGGGCGCGATGAGATCGCCGGGACGGCGATCCGGTCCGATCCTGACGAGGCAGGCTCTGGACCCCTGCAGCAAAGTCCGCAGCTTCTCGACCACGTCCGGCCAGACCGTCTGATCATGGGCCGCCTGATAGATCGCTCCGATGATCTCAACGAATAACGCGTCGGTCATGTCCAACGGCCAGAGGCATTCACGCGGGCATGACTCAACCTCGCGCAACCACCTCAGGCGCTTGCGAACGGCCCCATGCCCGAAGGGCCGGAGCACGCTGCGATCGGCTTGACCGCAACCCGCCCCGAATACCCTTGCAGCCATTAAAGGTCCAAACACAGTCCAAAACAAGCCCCTCTGTTTGGAATTCCTCAGGGAGCGTGGCGCGGGAGGTGAGCGGTCGCACAGGCCGTTTTCCGACCGCGTGCGATCAGCGATGGGCGCGCAGCAGGGCCTCGACGGCAGCGCGGTCGGGAAAGGCGTCGAACACGCCCCACGTGCTGGCAAGAATGGCGCCGCAGGCGCTCGCAAACGCCATCGCATTCTCCGGCGATTGCCCCTCAGCGAGACTGACCGCGAGCCCCGCCGCAAAGGCATCGCCCGCGCCGAGCGTATCGACCGCGACGACCGGAAAGCTCGGCTGGTGAAACGGCGGCTGGCCGCTGCGGCAGAACACGGCGCCGCCCCGGCCGAGCGTCGCGACGACGATCGCGGGCCCCCTCGCCATGATCGCCTCGGCCAAGGCCTGGATCTCTCCAAGTCCTGCATCGGTCAGTTCAGCATCGAAGCTTGGTCTGCCGACACCCGCGAGATCAGAGGCCAGGTCCGCAGCCTCATTGGCATTGACAACCAGGATGGTCGTCAGCGCGAGCAGCCGCGGGTCGAGCGGACGCAGCGGCGAAGGGTTGAGCAGCGTCGCCCTGCCCGCGTCGCGCGCAATCTCGAACGCCGCGATGATCGGCGCATCGCCGACCTCGAACTGGGCCATGGTGATGTCCGCGCGCGCGATCGCGCTGCGCTTCTCGCGCACATCCTCGGCGCTCAGACGCCCGTTCGCACCAGGGAAGACGGCCAGGCAATTCTCGCCTTGCGCATCGATGAAGCCGATGCCCGCGCCGGTCGGACCGGGAAGCCGGCGAAGCATCTTGCCGGGAAGGCCGGCGCGGTCCAGCGCCGATGCGGCAAGGCCGGAGAGCATGTCGTCGCCAATCGGCACGATGCCGTCGACCTGCGTGCCCAATCGCCGGCAGGCCACCGCGAGGTTGAGCCCCTTGCCTCCGGGCTCCAGGGCAAAGGCGTTCGCGGTCATGGATTCGCCGGGCCGCGGGAATCTTTCAACCTTGGCGGCACTTGCTGCAACGAAGCTACCTATGACAAAGAGAAGACCGTCGTTTGGCATGAACGTCCGTTGATCTCGGCGCAACAATCGGGATAGAAGTCGCGCCGCTAGGTCATTTTCACTCGATTTTACAACGGTCATGTAGAGAATTGAACCGCAGCAAAAGCTCCCCACCCAAGCTCGACAGCCTGATCGATCGTCTCAAGCTTCGCGAAGACACGGCGATGCCGCTGTATCGTCAGCTCGAAGAACAGCTCGCGGCCATGATCGAGCAGGGTGCGGTTGCGCCTGGGGCGACCATGCCGGCCGAGCGCCATCTCGCGGCTGAACTGGGTCTCAGCCGGACGACCGTACAGAACACCTACGATGCGCTGCGCAAGCGGCGGCTGCTCGCGGCGCATGGCCGGCTCGGCTACATCGTTCAGAAGCCGGAGACCGTTCTCGAGCCCGGCATGAACCGCCTCAAGGGCTTCACGCAGGAGATGGAGGAGCTCGGCCGCAAGCCGTCGTCGAAGATTCTCGAACGACAGGCGCTCAGCGATCGGCTGATCGCCTCGATCTTCGGCCTGCCGTCGACGGCGCGGTTTCTCAAGCTCGTCCGCGTGCGTTTTGGCGACGGCGTGCCGCTGTCGCGTGAGGTCGCATGGTACAGCCTCGATGCCTGCCAGAGCCTCGAGCAGGCCGATCTGTCGGGCTCGGTCTACGCCTATCTCGCCGCGCATGGCGCGCCGCCGGATCATTGCGAGCAGACCATAGAGGCCACCGCGCCCGATGCGGAGGAGTGCTCGATCTTCGGCTTCACCGAACCGCTGCCCTCGCTGCTGATCAAGCGCCGGACCTATGATCCGACCAACCGCATGCTGGAATATGTCGAGGGCCTGTTCCGCGGCGACAGCTACGCCTATCGGCTGAAGATGAAGATCTAGCCGAGGTGAGCGGCGGCGCCGCTCACCTCTGGCCGCGTCGCGTCAGCCTGCTGCCGCCGCGTGCTGTGCCGCCATCTCGACATCCGACGCGGTGACGCGCTGGAAGGCGGGACGCTGCGTGATGCGCTCGGCATAGCGGACGAACACGTCCTTGCGCGGCACGATGCCGAACATCATCGTCCAGTTGAAGGCGACGCCCCACAAAATGTCGGCGGCCGTCATGCGTTCGCCGAACAGATAGGGCCCCTTGGCGAGCTGCGCCTCGAGCGCTGATAGCATCGTCTCGTAGTCGGCGTAGGGCGACTGCGTGACGGGCGCGGGCTCGCGCTTCATGAAATGATCGATCACCGCCGGCTCGAACGAGGAGCCGTAATAGGCGATCCAGCGCAAGTAGGGCCCGCGCAGGGGATCGTCGAGCGCGGGCGTCAGGCCGGCCCGCGGGAACAGATCGGCGAGATAGATGAAGATCGCGACCTGCTCGGTCACGATCTGGCCGCGATGGCCGACCGTCGGCACCTTGCCGAGCGGATTGATCGCCAGGAACTCCGGCTTGCGCTGCTCGCCGGCCTTCATGTTGAGAACGTGCAGATGATACGGCGCGCCGAGTTCCTCAAGCAGGATGCGCGCGCCGGCGGCGCGGGTCTGCGGCGAATAATACAGCGTGATGGTGTCGTCGGTTGCCATGGTGGTCTCCTCCCCTGGTTCGTTGCGATCTCCAGCTTGTCGCACAGCATACCTGACAATCCATGTCAGGTATGGTTTAACCGCGGCATGCGCGCCAGCCGTCTGCTTTCGATCCTCACCACCCTGCAGGCCAAGGGCCAGGCCTCCGCCCCCGAGCTCGCCGAGGCCTGCGAGGTCTCGGTGCGCACGATCTATCGCGACATCGATGCGCTGTCGGCCGCGGGCATTCCCGTCTATGCCGAGCGCGGCGCCGAGGGCGGCTTTCGTCTGCTCGACGGCTACCGCGTGCGACTGAACGGGCTGTCGCCGGCGGAGACCGACGCGCTGTTCATGGCGGGCCTGCCCGGCCCGGCCGCGGCGCTCGGCCTCGACGGCGCGATGAGCGCGGCGCAGAGCAAGCTCGTGGCCGCGCTGCCGCAGGCGTCGCGGGCCACTGCCGGACGCATGCAGGCGCGGTTCCATCTCGATGCGCCCGGCTGGTTCGGCGAGGCCGAGGAGCCGCAGCATTTGCGTCCCATTGCCGATGCGCTGCTCCGCGAGGTCCTGGTGGACATTCGCTATCAGACCTGGCGCGCCGAGAAGCGCCGCCGCATCGCGCCGCTCGGCCTCGTCCTCAAGGGCGGCAGCTGGTATCTCGCAGGAGGGGTCGAGCGCAGCGTGCGGACCTATCGCGTCGCGCGCATCCTCGATTGCGCGGTGACGACCGACAGCTTCGCGCGGCCGGCCGATTTCGACCTCGCCGCCTATTGGCGCGCCGCGACGGAGCGGCTCGAGGCCGAGATGCATCCGAATGCGGCCACCGTGCGCCTGTCGCCGCTCGGCGTGAAACTGCTGGAGGTGTGGAGCCAGCCTTACGTGCGGGCACGAACCCGCCTCGCCGCCGAAGCCGACGCCGACGGCTGGCGGATCGCCACGATCCCGACCGGGACGACGCTGTGGCATGCGGCGGGCGAGTTGCTGCGGTTCGGCCCGGAGGCCGAGGTGCTCGACCCGCCCGAGCTGCGCGCGAAGATGGCGGAGCTGGCGGCGGCGATGACGCGACGCTACGGGCGCAGCTGAGACAAAGGTATGAGCTGTAATACCGTGCTCTCTCCGCGTCATTGCGAGCGCAGCGAAGCAATCCAGGACGGCGGGTGGGACTCTGGATTGCTTCGCTGCGCTCGCAATGACGGGGTGAGAGCGGTGCGCGCTCGCATCCAGCCGGGGTGAGCGCGAGCGGCTGGCGTAAACACACGGCACGATCTGAGCTACATCACCACCGGCGCGTCGGGCAGTTCGTTCGTCTCGCCGGCGTGCGGTGGATAGTGCTTGGCGAGCTCGCGCGAGACGGCGGCGATGCCCTGCATCACGCCCTGCTCGAAACGCCCGGCGCGGAACTCGGCCTCCATCGCCCGGCAGATCGTCTCCCAGCCTTCGGCGCCGACGCGATCGTGGATGCCGCGGTCGGCGATGATCTCGACGTCGCGGTCGGCGAGCAGCAGATAGATCAGGACGCCGTTGTTATCAGCGGTGTCCCAGATGCGCAGATTGGAGAACACATCGAGCGCGCGCTCGCGCGGCGGCTGGTTGCACCACAGCGGCCGGCCATCGAGCGCGCCTTCGACGACGAAGCGCACCTGGCCCGCATGCGTGCGCTCGCCGGCCGCGATCGCCTGCTCGATGCGCGCCAGCACCTCCGGCGTGAAGATGCGCTTGAGCTGCCAGTGGTGGTGCAGCAGGTGACGGCCGATCCGTGTGATGCTCATGGTCGCACCCCCCTCACCAGCTGCCCGAGGCGCCGCCGCCGCCAAAACTGCCGCCGCCGCCGGAGAAGCTGCCGCTGTCGCTCGAACTGCTGCTGCCGCTGCTCCAGCCCGATGACGACGAGCCACCAGACCAGCCGCCGCGGCGGCCGCTGCCCGGGCCCGACATCGATGCAAAACTGTCGGCGATGAAGGCGATGATGAAGCCGGCGATCCCCGACAGCGCGGCGAGGCCCACCGATCCGACCATCAGCCAGGCAATGACGCCCATGGCGCCGCCGGTGGCGAAGGAGCCCAGCAGGCGGCCGAGCAGCGTGCGCAGGATGCTGCCGATCACCAGCGCGCCGAACAGCGCCACCGGCGCGAACGAGGTGATGGAATCGAAGTCGAGATCGTCGCCATGCGAGGCCTGCGGCTGCGGCACCGGCAGGGTCTCGCCATTGATCACGCCGATGATGCGGTCGACGCCGGCATTGATGCCGCCGGCGAAATCGCCCTGGCGGAATTTGGGCGTGATGACCTCGTCGATGATGCGCCGCGCGGTGACGTCGGTGAGACTGCCCTCGAGGCCGTAGCCGACCTCGATGCGCAGCTTGCGGTCACCCTTCGCGATCACCAGCAGCGCGCCGTCATCGACCTTCTTGCGGCCGATCTTCCAGGCTTCCGCAACGCGTATCGAGAACTGCTCGATCGTCTCCGGCTCCGTCGTCGGCACGATCAGCACCGCGACCTGGCTGCCCTTGCGGGTCTCCAGATCCTTGAGCTTCTGCGTCAGGCTGGCAATGTCGGACGACGACAACGTGCCGGTCTGGTCGACGACACGGCCGGTCAGCGGCGGCACCGCGACGTCGGCCCACACCAGCGTGGCGAGGCAGACGAGCAGCGTCGCAAGCAGCGCCTTGACGGCCGGCAGCGCGCGCACGAGCGAAAGCTCCGGCTACTTGGCGGGCGCGGGCGACGGCGCGTTGAAGTCGACCTTGGGCGCGACCGAGATCTCGCGCTCGTTCTCGACCGTGAAGTTGGCCTTCTCCTTGTAGCCGAACATCATGGCCGTGAGGTTGTTCGGGAACGTCCGGATGCCGACGTTATATTCCTGCACCGACTTGATGTAGCGGTTGCGCGCCACGGTGATGCGGTTCTCGGTGCCCTCGAGCTGGGACATCAGGTCGCGGAACAATTGATCGGATTTCAGCTGCGGATAGTTCTCGGTGACCACGAGAAGCCGCGACAGCGCGCCGGTCAGCTCGCTCTGCGCCGCCTGGAACTTCTGCAGCGCGGCGGGATCGTTGACCACATCGGGCGTCGCCTGGACGCTGCCGACCTTGGCGCGGGCGTTGGTGACGCCGAGCAGCACGTCCTTCTCCTGCTGCGCGAAGCCCTTCACGCTGTTGACGAGGTTGGGCACGAGGTCGGCGCGGCGCTGATACTGGTTGACCACCTCCGACCAGGCCGCCTTGACCTGCTCGTCATTGGTCTGGATGGAATTGTAGCCGCAATTGGTCAGGCTCAGCGTCATCAGCGCCGCCAGCACGGTCAGCAATTTCCGCATCGCGCGTCCCCCCTCTTCGTCCGGTTGTGTCAGCATCACACAGCACAGCTTTGGCGACGGCGCAATGACGCCGCCGGCAGCCAGAAAATGGGTCTCGACGGCTGCTGCATGGGTTCAGGGGAGTTCCGGAGCTTGCTGCGCGTTGTCGGGCACACTCTTTCCACCGTCATTGCGAGCGCAGCGGAGCAATCCAGAGTCCTGCCCACCACCCTGGATTGCTTCGCTGCGCTCGCAATGACGGGCGGAGAGAGTTGGGCCACAATGTCGCGGCGGTCCGCGCGGGAGAAATGGACGGCACGGCCGTGGCGACACACGCCGTCATTCCGGGACATTCGCGCGTAGCGCGGATGAGCCCGGAATCCATAGCCACGAGCGGACGTGTGGCGCGGGATGGCTGTGGCGCGTCTTCGTCGCAAGGCCGTTCGTGGTTATGGATTCCGGGCTCGCGCTACGCGCGGCCCGGAATGACGGGCGGAGAAAGTTGGGCCGATGTCTTGCAGCGGGACTCGCTGCGCCCTCGCCTCAGCTTCCCTTCCGGTCGCGCAGCTGCGTCACGAACATGTCCTGCCAGCTTGCCGGCTTGACCTTGATCGAGCCGACGCCATGCATGAACTCGGCGATCTTGAGCACGCCCTCCGGCGTGGCGGAGAACCAGGTGTCCTTGTCCTGCAGCATCTCCAGCACCTCCTCCTTGGTGGTCTTCACCTTGGCGGTGCGGGCGTAGATCTCGGCGGCGGCGGCCTTGTCGTTGGCGATCAGGGTGCAGGCCTCGTCGAGCGCATCGAGGAAGGCCTGCACGACCTTCGGGTTGGCGTCGACGAAGCGCTTGGGCGCGAACACCACGTCCATCGTCAACCGTCCGAGCACGTCGGCCGAATTGGCGACCCGGTGGATCTTGGGATCCTTCAGCTCGATGTAGGAGAACGGCGGCGAGGTGAAATGCGCCGTGATCTCCGTCTTGCCCGACATCAGCGCCGCCACCGCTTCCGGATGCGGCAGGCCGACCGTCATCGGATCGAGCTTGGCATAGTTCTCCTTGCCGAACTCGTGCGCCGCCATCATCTGCAACATCACCGCCGACAGCGAGGTCTTGATGCCCGGCAGCGCGATCTTGTCGCTCGGCTTGAAATCCTTCAGCGACTTGATCTCGGGATTGTTGCTGTTCATCCACAGCGAGGTCGAGCTGAGACCGCTGACGCCGACCACTTCCACCGCCGGAATGCCCTTGGCCTTGGCCCACAGCGTGATGAAGCCGGGCGCGCCGGTGCCGGCGATGTCGAGCGAGCCGGCCATCATCGCGTCGTTGATGATGTTGCCGCCGTCGAGCAGCTGCCAGCTGACCTTGAACGGACCGAGCCCGGCCTTCTCGGCCTGCTTCTCCATCAGCTTTTGATCCTCCATCACGATCAGCGGCAGATAGAGGATGCCGTAGCCCTTAGAGAGCCTGATCTCCTTGACCTCGGCCTGCGCTGATGTGGCGCCGAGCAGCGCGGCGAGGCCGAATGCGGCGGCGATGAGTGATTTGCTCCAGGACATGGTCGTCTCCCTCTCCTTGTTGTTTTGCTTATAGCTCATCAGTGCTGCATGCCCCAGCGCCGCACCGTCTTGCGCTCGATGGTGGCGAACACGACGTTCTCGATCACGAGGCCGATGATGATCACGGTGAACAGGCCGGCGAACACGTTGGCCGTCTCCAGCTGGTTGCGGTTCTCGAAGATGAACCAACCGAGCCCGCCCGAGCCCGAGGACACGCCGAACACCAGCTCGGCGGCGATCAGGGTGCGCCAGGCGAAGGCCCAGCCGACCTTCAGGCCGGTCAGGATCGCCGGGAAGGCGGCGGGGATCAGGATGAAGCGCACCAGCTTCAGCCCGCGCAGGCCGTAGTTCAGGCCGACCATGCGCAGGGTGTTCGACACCGATCGGAAGCCGGAATGGGTGTTGAGCGCGATCGCCCACAGCACCGAATGCACCAGTACGAAGATGATGCTCCCCTTGCCGAGGCCGAACCAGATCAGCGCCAGCGGCAGCAGCGCGATCGCCGGCAGCGGGTTGAACATCGAGGTCAGCGCCTCCAGCAGATCGGCGCCGATCCGCGAGCCGATCGCGATCGTGGTCAGCACTGCGGCGAGCAGGATGCCGACGCCGTAGCCGATCAGCAGGGTCTCCAGCGACACCAGAGTGCGCGCGGGGATGACGCCATTGGCGATGTTGTCGAAAAAGGCGGACAGCGTGTCGGTGAAGGTCGGAAACAGAAGCGGATTGCCGAGCCACAATCCATAGGCCTGCCACAGCGCGGCCAGGGCGACCAGGATGATGGCCTTGCGGACCGCACCGAAGCGGTAGATGCGTTCCAGCCAGGACAGGCTCGCCTCGACCTTGACATCGCCGAGGGGGGTCTCCGCATTGACGATTTCGGGGCGCAGCGTCAGCGTCTCGCTCATGATCTCTCTCCCGTCCCTTTAGTGATGGCCGAACAGCATGTCGTTGATGCGCCCTTCGAGCGCGACCTGCTCGGGCGAGCCCATCGTGCCCGGCGGCACGCTGTTGAGCTCGGCGCGGACGCGCCCGGGATGCGGCGACAGCAACAGGATGCGCGAGCCGATCTTGATCGCCTCCTCGATCGAATGCGTCACGAACAGCACGGTGAAGCGGGTGTCCTGCCAGAGCTGCAGCAGCTCGTCCTGCATCTTGCGCCGGGTCAGCGCGTCGAGCGCGGCGAACGGCTCGTCCATCAGCAGCACGTCCGGCTCCATCGCCATACCCCTGGCGATGGCCACGCGCTGCTTCATGCCGCCGGACAGCATATGCGGATAGGAATCGATGAACTTGGTGAGGCCGACCTTGTCGATATAGGATTTGGCGCGCTCCTGCGCCTCATCAGTGCTCAGCCGGCCGCTCGCGGTCAGCGCGAACACGACGTTCTCGCGCACCGTCTTCCAGGGCAGGAGCTGGTCGAATTCCTGGAACACCATCATGCGGTCCGGACCGGGCTCGGTGACCTCATGGCCCTTGAGCCGGATGCGGCCTTCGGTCGGCTTGAGGTAACCGCCGATCGCCTTCAGGAGCGTGGACTTGCCGCAGCCGGAGGGGCCGAGCAGCACGAAGCGGTCGGAATCGAACACCTTGAAATCGACACGATAGGTTGCCGTGACCAGGGTGTCCGGCGTCTTATACTGGAGCGTCACGCCCTCGACGGAGAGCAGCGGCTCGAACTGGGATGGTGTCTGATGGACGGTCATGCGTCCTCCCCTCTATGTTGCAGCGCGAAATTTCGCCTGGTGCACTTCGGCGCCCTTGTTCGAAGTGATAGAGGAGGAGACTGACGCGAACCTGACTCCGGGACTGAGACCACGACCTTGCGCATCCTGCTGGTGGAAGACACGCCCGAGATCGGCGCCGCCGTGACCAGCCGGTTCGAGCGGATCGGCTACGCCGTCGACTGGGAGAAGGACGGCCGCACCGCGAGCGAGCTGATCGAGGTGCAGACCTATGATCTGATCGTGCTCGACGTGATGCTGCCGAACATGGACGGCTTCGCCGTGCTCAAGCATTTGCGCAAGCGCGGCCTGCGCACGCCGGTGCTGGTGCTGACCGCGCGCTCGGCGGTCGACGACCGCATCGGCGCGCTGGATCTCGGCGCTGACGACTACCTGATCAAGCCGTTCGACTATCGCGAGCTGGAGGCGCGCGCCCGCGCCCTGCTCCGCCGTGCCGCCGGCCAATCCGACAATCTGCTGACGCTCGGGCCGCTGGTGATCGATCGCGCCGGGCGGACCGCGAGCGTCGCCGGCCAACCGCTCGACCTGACGCGCCGCGAACTCACCGTGCTGGAGATCCTGGCCGCCCGTCCCGGGCGCTATGTGGCGAAGGACGAACTGGTCGAGCAGCTGTTCAGCTTCGACCAGGATCCGAGTCCCAACGCGGTCGAGCAGTTCATCGCGCGTCTCAGGCGCAAGCTCGCGGCCACGACCGTCGAAATCAAGACCGAGCGCGGCCTTGGCTATCAGCTCCACGCTTCGTGAGATCAAGACGTCGCTGCGCGCGCGGCTGCTGATCGCAATCGGCGCGATCCTGGCCGTAGGTGCTGTCGTGCTCAGCCTCGCCGCCTGGCAATATGCGGCCACGGCCGCGCGCGATGCCTATGACAAGCTGCTCGCCGGCGGCGCCGTGCAGGTCGCCGAAAACATCTACATGCAAGGCGGCGTGGTGACGCTCGATCCGCCGGCGGCGGCGTTCGCGACCTTGTCGGCCTATGACCTCGTGTTCTACCGCGTCACCGATCCGCGCGGCGTGGTCATTGCCGGCTATGACGATCTCACGATCCAGGCCCCAAAGAGCAAGCTGCGCGAAGGCGTCGTGCTGCGTGATGGCGTGTACCGCGACCAGCCGGTGCGCATCGCCGCCGTGGCGCGGCGGCTCGATGGTGCCCCCGGCGACGGCTGGAGCGAGATCGTCCTAGCGCAGACCTTGCGCGCCCGCGATGGCCTGACCTGGGATCTCGCCTCGAAGGCGATCGGCCTGATCGCCGCCATGAGCCTGCTGGCGCTGGTCGCGACCGCGTTGTGCCTGCGGCTGGTGTTCGCGCCGCTGACGCGGATCGAGGCCGAAATCGTCAAGCGCCGGCCGGACGATCTCAGCCCGATTGCGATCACCCCGCCGCGCGAGGTGCGCGCGCTGGTCGGCGCCATCGACGGCTTCATGCAGCGCTTGTCCGAGCGGATCACGCTGATGCAGCGATTCATCGCCGACGCCACGCATCAGCTGCGGACGCCGCTGGCCGCGATCGATGCTGAGGTGGAGCTGCTGAGCGATCAGAGCAAAGATCCGAAGACGCTCGACCGGCTGCGCGGCCGCATCGGGGATCTTGCCCGCCTCACCAGTCAGTTGCTCGATCACGCGATGATCCAGCACCGCGCGCAGGCACCTCGCCTCGCGCCGACCGATATCAACGCGCTGGCCAAGTCCGTGCTGTCGCAGAGCGTGCCGCTGTCGCTGGACCGTGAAGTCTCCGTGAGTTTCGTGGAATCGGACGACGATGTCGTCGTCGCAGGAGATGCCATCAGCCTGCGCGAGGCGCTCGCCAATCTCATCCACAATGCGCTGGCACATGGGGCGCGGACGCGGCTGATGGTGAAGGTGGAGCGGACAGCGGAGCGTGTCGCGATCGTCGTCTGGGATGATGGGCCGGGCATTGCGGCGGAGGCGCAGGCGGGGCTGCTGGTGCCGTTCCAGAAGGGCGCTGGCTCGCACGGCTCCGGGCTCGGACTTGCGATCGCCAACGAGGTCGCACAAGCCCATGGCGGCCGCTTACGCTTCGACGGTGGAGCATGTGATTTCAGCGTGAGGCTCGAGCTGCCGATCAGCGATCAAAGGTACCCCGCTGTCTCATCTCAGGTGAACAACACTTAGAAGCTGGACCCCGGCTGCCGCCCCGATGCCGGTGCGCTCCCCTCCCCCTTGCGGGGAGGGGTCGGGGGTGGGGGGTCCCCGAATGACGCTGACTATGAGGAAACCAAATCATCAGCGCGGCTGATGCAGTCCAATGTTTGCACTCGATCAATCCGCGAGCACGGCGAGATTGATTGGCGCGCTCAACTACGTTCGGCGCCCGGAGACCCCCACCCCCGACCCCTCCCCGCAAGGGGGAGGGGGAGGGCTCGGATCCAAAGGGCTCTGATGAGAGCCGCTGTGCTCCGGACTTACGCCGCCGCCTTCTTCGCCTTGGCATCCCGGATCGCAGCCCACACCTTTTCCGGCGTCAGCGGCGTCTGCAGGTTGGTGATGCCCAGCTCGAACAGCGCGTCCATGACGCCGTTGGTGACGCAGGGCGGGCCGCCGATGGCGCCGGATTCGCCGCAGCCCTTGGCACCGAGCGGGTTGGTCTTGCAGGGGGCGGAATCGTCGAGCGTGACCGCGATCGGCGGCACGTCGTCGGCGCGCGGGATGCAGTAGTCCTGATAGGTCGCGGTCAGGAGCTGGCCGTCGGTATCATAGGCGACGTTCTCGTACAGCGCCTGGCCGATGCCCTGCGCGACGCCACCATGGATCTGGCCGGCCACCAGCATCGGATTGACCGCGACGCCGACGTCGTCGACCGTGGTGTAACGCACCACGCGGCTGATGCCGGTGTCCGGATCGATCTCGACCTCGCAGATATGCGTGCCGTTCGGCCAGCTCGGGCCGTCGACCTCGCCCTCGCTGTCCACCGACAGCTTGGCGCCCTGCTCCTTCCCGGCGATGTCGAACAGGCTGATGCGGCGGTCGGTGCCGACGACGGTCAGGACGCCGTCGCGATACTCGATGTCCTCGACCGCGGTCTCCAAGAGGTTCGAGGCCTTCTCGCGCGCCTTGGTGATCAGGTCGTTCGAGGATACCGCGACCGCCGTGCCGCCGACGAACAGCGAGCGCGAGCCGACGCTGCCGAAGCCGGTGGCCAGATCCGTGTCGCCCTGCACGACGTCGATCTTGTCGAGCGGGATGCCGAGCGTATCGGAGATCATCTGTGTATAGGTGGTCTGCAGGCCCTGCCCCATCGCCATGGTGCCGGAATGCAGGATGACGCGGCCCTCGGAGGTCGCATGCAGCGACACCTTCTCGGTGTGGGCGCGGCCGCCGGTCCATTCGATGTAGCTGGTGAGGCCGCGGCCGTAGAGCATGCCGCGCTTCTTGGCCTCGCGCTTGCGCGCGTTGAAGCCGTCCCAGTCCGCGAGCTTGGCGGCGCGCTCCAGCATGTGGGCGAAGGCGCCGGAATCATACACCTGGCCGACGGCGTTGGTGTAGGGCAGCTGCGCCGGCTTGATGTAGTTCGCCTTGCGGATGGTGCGCGGATCGATGCCGATCTGGCGCGCCGCGGTGTCGAACAGGCGCTCGACGATGAACACCGCCTCGGGACGTCCGGCGCCGCGATAGGCGCCGACCGGTGCCGTGTGCGTCATGACGGTCTTGATCTCGAAATGCACCAGCGGCAGGTCGTAGACGCCGGTCTGCACGAAGGGACCGAGCACCAGCGGGATGATGTTGGCCGCACCGGACGAATAGGCGCCGGTGGCGCCGATCGAGCGCACGCGATAGGCCAGCACCTTGCCCTTGGCGTCGAGCGCGAACTCCGCGGTCGAGGTGAGGTCGCGGCCATGGGTGCCGCCGACGAACTCGTCGGTGCGCTCGGCGCGCCAGCGGATCTTCTTCGACAGCTTGGTCGCGGCATAGGCGACGATGCCGTCCTCGGGATAGAGGTTGGTCTTCTGGCCGAAGCCGCCGCCGATGTCGCCGACCAGCACGCGGATGCTCTCCTTCGGTCGCTTCAGCACGGCGTCGGCGAGCACGTCGCGGGTCGAGGCCGGGGTCTGCGACTGTACGTACAACAACAGGCGGCCGGTCTTCTTCTCGATCTCGGCGATGGTCGAGCGCGGCTCCATCGCGGAGGGCACCAGGCGCTGACTGGTGATGTCGAGCGACACCTTGTGCGGGGCGCTGGCGAAGGCCTCTTCGACCTTGGCGGCATCGCCATAGCTCATCGCCGCGACGATGTTGTTGGGCGCCTCGGCCCAGACCGCGGGCGCGCCTGGCTCGATCGCCTTCACCGGATCAGTGACAGCCGGCAGCACCTCGTAGTCGACCACGATCGCCTCAGCCGCCTCCTGCGCGATCACGCGCGAGGTGGCGACCACGGCCGCGACAGCCTCGCCGGTGTAGCGCACGATTTCATGCGCGAGCAGGCGACGCGGCGGCACCGTCATCGGCTTGCCGTCGGGACGCTTGAAGATCGCCAAGGTCGGAATGGTGCCGATGTCGTCGGCCACGAGGTCGGCGCCGGTGTAGATCGCCTCCACGCCGGCGATCTCGCGCGCGGCGGCGGTGTCGACCGACAGGATCCTGGCATGCGCATGCGGCGAGCGCAGGACATAGAGCCAGAGCGCGCCGTCTTCCGGCTTGTCGTCGATGAACTGCCCCTTCCCGGTCAGCAGCCGCTGATCCTCGAGCCGCTTGACGGGCTGGCCCGCACCGAACCGCATATTGTTGGGAAGAATGTTCATCCGGGAATCCTTGGCAAGTTCAATGTAATTGCATGGGGTTTTAGCGGATTTGCCGCCCGACACAACAGGGGTGGTCATTCCGGGGCGCGCGACCGCGCGAGCCCGGAATCCATAATCACGAGCGGGGGTTTGGAAGCTCGACGTCTCCGAGCCTGCCCGAAGTAAGGGACACGGCGTATGGATTCCGGGCTCAGCCCTTCGGGCTGCCCCGGAATGACGCATGGAAAGACCGGAGCAAGCGCTCACCCCAGGCTGTACAGCACCTCTTCGACGACCCTGCGCTGCTCCGACGTCAGCGCGGCCTGCGGCGGCACGGGGTCGCCGACATCGTAGCCCTGGATCGACAGGCCCGCCTTGATGCAGGCGGCGAGGTTGAAGCGGGCGAAGGCCTCGTTGACGCGCCACAGCTTCCTTTGCAGCATCATCGCGTCGTCCCAGCACGACGCCTTGCAGAGATTGTAGAGCTCCACGCTCTGGCGCGGGATGATGCAGGCGGGTCCGGCCATCCAGCCGTGACCGCCGATCATCATCACGGCTGCCGGGATATGCGAGGACGCCGCGAACACCTTGATGGCATCGCCGCAGCGATTGATGATCGACAGCAGCCGGCCCGTGTTTGTCGAAGCGTCCTTGATGTAGTTGATGCGCGGGTGCTCGGCGAGATCGGCGATCACGTCGAGCGACAGGTCCGAGCGCTGGAACTGCGGATTGGTGTAGATCACCACGGGAATGTCGACGGCATCGGCGATGGCGCGGAAATAGGCCGCCACGCCGGCATCATTGACCGGGAAATAGGCCTCCAGCACTGCCAGGATGCCGCTCGCGCCGCGCGCCTGATACGCCTTGGCCTGCGCCACGGCGTCGGCAATGGCGGTCGAGGCCACGCCGGCGATGACGGGAACGCGGCCGCGCGCGGCATCGATCGTCGCCTCGACCACAGTCATGCGCTGGGCGCGGTCGAGATAGGCAAACTCGCCGGTCGAACCGAGCGGCGTCAGCCCGTGCACGCCGGCATGGATCAGGTCGTCGCACAGCCGCCCCAGCACATCGGTGCGGATCGTGCCATCGGCGCTGATCGGGGTCGCGAGGTAGGGAAAGACACCATGAAAATCAGTCATGAGGTCGGTATAGCGGCCCTGCCGGCGCATCTGCAAGCCGAGCGCCACGTGGCCTGATCCGGGAAGGCGCCAACCGCAGCCGGCCCGATCCGAGCCTCAGGCCCGGAACTCACACCAGCGCTGGCGGGCGATACGCTCGCGGGGCAATCAGTTAGCAGCCGCGTTAAACGCTGCTTCAAACTTTTTCTTCACCATGACGCAAGTCCTCGGTCATCGCGATGAGTTTGCGATCCGCAATCGAAGATTGCGTAGCGCTCGGTGGCGAAAAACGGGCGTGATGGTGCCAAAGGCGGCAGAAATGGCTACCGACTTCGCCATTTTCAGTCATTTTTCCGCCGGATTGGCGCATCATCATGCCAAGTGGAAAGAGTTAGTTCGAGTGCTCCAGCGTAAATTCGAGCGTAAATTCGCGGTGGGAATTTCGATCGGAGACGAGGGAAACCTGCAGCGAGTGCGGCCATGAAGACGCTTTACGATTTACTCGGAGCTCTTCCGGACGATGACGCTGAGGACATCCGCGCCGCCTTCCGCAAGGCGGTCAAGGAAAGCCATCCCGACGTCAATCCCGGAGATCCCGACGCCGCGTTGCGGTTTCGGCAGATCATTCGCGCCCACGATATCCTCGGCGACAAGGAGCAGCGCACGGCCTATGACCGGCTGCTCGGCGCCGCCCGCGACGAGCACCAGCAGGACAACAAGCTCGCCGTCGCCGCCAAGGTGCACAAGGTCGCTTCCGGCGTAATGGCGCTGGCCGGCGCCTCGGCCGTGGCGCTCACCGGCTATCTGCTGTTCACCCACATGTCGTCGGCCTCGGTCGCCCCGCTCAAGCCGGTCGTGGTCGCGACCAACAAGCTCAAGCCGTCCGAGGTGCCGGCCAAGCCGATCGAAACCGCCGCCGTGATGCCCGAGGCGGTGACCGTGGGCGAAGCGCCGGCCAATGCCGGCGGCGAGCCGGCGGCCAGTGTCGCGGGCGGCAACGCTGCGGCGGCCGTGGACCCGGCCACGGCGCGGGCCGGCAAGGCCGATGCGGCCAATTCGGCCGATCAGGATCATGCGCCATGTGCCGCCGGCGCCACCGCGCCCTGCGCGGCGGAGGCCGTACTGCCAGGCGGCACGCCTTCGAACGAGGCCCAGGCGCGGCATGATCGCGGCATGGCCGCCTTCCAGAAAGGCGACTTTGCGGCGGCGCTGGCCGATCTCGACGCGGCGATCCAGCTCGATCCGCGCTACCAGGACGCCTATATCGACCGCGGCATCGTGTTCTACCGGTTGCGCAAGTTCGACCGCGCCTTCGCCGACGTCGCCGCCGCCAAGCGGATCGACAAGGCCAACCGCGCCGTTCTGGACGCAATGGCCAAGCGGCAGCCGCTGCGCCCGCTGAAGCTCGACCCGCCCAAGGCCGAGGCGAAGGCGGACGTGAAGCCGGAAGCGCCCAAGGCCGAGGCCCCGCGGGTGGCCGCCGCAGCGCCGCTCCCGGCGCGGCTGTCGACGGCGACACCGGCCTATGCCACCAGCGATCCCAGCCGGGCACCCTGAGCGATTGACGAAGCTTTAAGGTAATCGCGAAGCTCCGTCCGCGCGAACAGTCCTCGCCCATCAACTGTTAGCAAAGGTGTCCCATGGTGGCGTCATGGGACATGGGCTGCTTTCGACCTTCATCCATCCGAATCCGGCGATCCGGCGCGAGCTGGTCGATCTGCTGTACACGTCCCTGCCTCAGGTCATGTCGATCAACGCCGCCGCCATCACCGGTTCGGTGACGCTGGCGATCCTGCATCGCGACCCCGGCTACATCGCCATTGCCATTGCGATCATCGTCAACGCCGTGGGGCGCGTGGTCAGCCTGCTGCGCTACAAGCAACATGCCGCGCGGCTGTCCGACCGCGACGTGATCCTGTGGGAAAAGGTCTACGCCGCCGGCGCCGCCGCCTTCGGTCTCGCGCTCGGCGCCCTCACCTTCCGCGCGTTCCAGCTCAATGATGCGCCGGGCGCCTGGATCGCGTTCGGCCTGTCGATGTCGTATTGCGTCGGCATGGTGTCGCGCGCGGCGATCCGCCCCTGGGTGGTGCTGAGCGCCACCGCCGTACTGTTTGCCCCGACCTTGGTCGCCGGCCTGATGCGTCCCGAGCTGCCCTATCAGCTCGGCGCCGCGATGCTGGTGCTGTTCTGGTTCTCGATCCGCGAGGCGTCGCGCCATCTCAGCACCGCCTTCATCGAACGGCTGGAGGCCAAGCACGCGCTGGCGCGCCAGGCCAACCACGACTTCCTCACCGGGCTGCCAAATCGCGCGGCGTTCCTCGCTGCGCTGGAAGCTGCCACCGGCAGCGTCGCGATCATCGCCATCGATCTCGACGGCTTCAAGCCCGTCAACGACCGCCACGGCCATCATGCCGGCGACGACCTGCTGCGCCAGGTCGCGGGCCGGCTGTCGAGCTGCGTCGGATCTGACGGCCTGGCCGCGCGGTTCGGCGGCGACGAGTTCATGCTGCTGAAGCCGGTCGCGGGCGGTACGCAGGCGCGCGACGAGGCCTTGCTGCTGGCGCGCGAGGCGGTCCGCGCGCTGTCGATGCCGTTCCTGCTGTCGGATATTCCCGTCATCATCGGCGCCAGCGCCGGCCTGCTCGTCAATGATCGCCCGCTCACGGATGACGCGGTCGACGACCTGCTACGCCAGGTCGACAGCGCGCTGTACGCCGCCAAGCGTGCCGGCGGCGGTGGCTGCACCTGGGTGGACGCCGACACTGGCGCGCTGCGCCAGGCCGGCTGAGCCTTCAGGTCGATTTCAGGACACGATCACGCCGCGCAGCAGCGCGTCGATCTCCACCTCGTCGAGCTCGCCCTCGCGACCGATCAGCACGAGCTGTGCGGTCAGCTCCTCGGGCGGCGCCACCGGCGAAGGCGCCAGCGTGCCGCGCGTCGCGACCGACTGGAACAGGATCGGCTGGTTGGGATGCTCGGTGAAGGACAGCACGCCCTTGATGCGCAGCGTGCGCGGCGCCAGGCGGCCGATCACCTCCTGGAAGCGCGCCAGCGACAGCGGCGCCTGTGACGTCCAGGTCATCGTCGCGAATGGCTCGGCGGCGGCGGGGAGCTGCGGCGGCAATATGCGCGGCGCGCGGATGTCGCGGCTGAACAGCAGGTCCCGCGCGACGGCGCCGTGCGCGATCTCGAAGATCGCGGATTGCGGCTTGAAGCGGCCGACGATGCTCCTGACGGAGTCGAGCGCGGCGCGATCGAGCAGATCGGCCTTGCTGAGCAGCACGAAGTCCGCGGCGCGCAATTGCGAGCGCCATAGCGCCTCCTGCGCCAGCTCGGGCTCGTCATGCAGCCGCTGCGGATCGACCAAGGTCACCACCGTCTCGAGCGGCGCGACCTTGAAGATCACGGGGTCCATCAAACTGCGGATGATCTCGGCGGGATCGGAAATGCCGGACGTCTCGATCGCGATCGCATCCGGCGCCGGATCGCGCTTGATGACGGAGGACAGCGTGCGCAGCAGGTCGCCCTGCAGCGAGCAGCAGATGCAGCCGTTCTTCAGGCTGATCACCTCCTCGGTCACCGTACCGAGCAGCTGCGCGTCGATGTCGACCGCGCCGAAATCGTTGACGATGGCGGCGATCCGCCGGCCGCCGGGGTCGGCGAGCAGATGATTCAGCAAGGTGGTCTTGCCGGCGCCGAGCGCGCCGGCGACCAGCAGGACCGGGACGATCATGACAGCACGGGCCGGCGCACGGCGCGTCCCGGCCGCGCATCGCGCACGAGATCGCCGTCGCTGATGACGGCCGCGCCGTTGACGAGCAGATGCCTGACGCCTTCCGATGCCCGGTTCATGTTGAGGAAGTCGGCGCGGTCGCGCAAGCTCTCGAGATCGAGCACGGCGATGTCAGCGTCGCAGCCGGCCTGCAGCCGGCCCTTCTTGCGCATCGCGGGCGTCGATGTCTCCAGGATCTGCGCCGGGATCAGCGTGCACTTGGCGATCCCGTCCATCAGCGGCACCGTCTTGCGGTCCAGCACCCATTCGCGCAGAAATTTGGTGAAGGTCGCCGACGAGC
Source organism: Bradyrhizobium sp. HKCCYLRH3099 (assembly GCF_051167855.1). Classification (NCBI taxonomy): domain Bacteria; kingdom Pseudomonadati; phylum Pseudomonadota; class Alphaproteobacteria; order Hyphomicrobiales; family Nitrobacteraceae; genus Bradyrhizobium; species Bradyrhizobium sp. HKCCYLRH3099. The sequence continues at coordinate 101,179 of NZ_JBNPTW010000014.1, read as the reverse complement.
GCGGATGCGACACGGCGTCATCAGGCAGCGGCCACGCGTCGCCGGTGTAGTCGGTGCCGTTGGCCAGAATCCACGGCATCGCATCGGAGGCGATGGCGCCGCCCGGAAACAGCACGGAGACGTCGAGCAGGTCGCGGTGGCGCTGGTTGACGGCGACGTCGAGGAAATGGATCAGCACCAGCGCGCCGGGATCCTCCTGCTGCCGTTGCAACAGCTCGTCGCGGCTGCCGAGGCGATGCCGCTCGGCCACCATCTCGATCGCGTCATAGCCGGTGCCCATGCGCTGGCAGAAGGCGGGATCGGCGAAGAAGCCGGCGCCGACCACGGTCGAGCCGGTGCCGTAGGGATAGGCCTCCGTCGTGACCTTGAGGCCCTGCTTCTGCGCGGTCTGCACGAGCTCGGCGCAGCGCTCGACGTCCTGCAGGCTGGTGCTGTTGAAGTGGCAGATGTGCATGTGCGCGCCGGTCGAGCCGGCCAGGCCGATCAGCCGCGTATAGGCGTCGACCGAGCTGCGCGGGTCGACATTCGACATGTAGGCGATGTGGGTGTAGGTCGGCACGTCCTGCTTCGCCGCGAGGCTGCACAGCTCGGACAGCTCCTTCATGCCGGTGCCCGGCGCATAGGCGTTCGGGAAGGCGATGCCGAGGCCGCCCTGGTCGAGCGCCTGCCTGGTGCGCTCGACGATCTCCGCGGTCTCGGCCGGTGTCGCGGCCTCCTCGACCCAGCGCTTGTCGCGCATCGCCTCGCCCATGCCGCCGATGGTCGAGGCGGTCTGCTGTGTCGTCATCGTCGCGATGCGCGCGAACACCCAGCCCGCGGCCGCGCCGTAGTTGAGCGTGCGGCCGATCGCCTCCTGCTCATCATACCAACGCGCCACCGGCAGCACGCCGACCTCGAGCTCCAGTGTCGTGGTGACGCCGTCGAACGCCTGCATGCGATCCGCCGGCAACGACTGGCCGTGCGCGTGCAGATCGATGAAGCCGGGCACGACCGCGAGGCCCGCCGCGTCGATCACCCGATCAGCCGCACTGCCGACATCGCCGACCGCGGCGATCGCGCCATCCTTGATGGCGACATCGGCGGTGGCATCGAGCTTGGTTTCCGGGTCGAGCACACGCCCGCCGCGAATGATCAGATCGTAGTGAGGCATGAAATCAGCTGGGCCCGTGAAGTGGAACTACTGAAGCCCTAACACAGATGCGCGGCAATGAGAACGCGGCCGGAGAGATCGATGCGCGCCGAGCCATGCGTCGCGCACCTATCAGTTCGTCCCTGCGGCCGCGCTCTTCCCCTGACGCAACGGATGGGTCAGGATCGGGGCGACACAGGAGACACCGAATGGCTTCGTCCAACCACCGCATCGCCGACTTCACCTGCGAGAAGCAGCCCGCGACCGGCTCGCGCGGCATGGTGGTGACCAATCACCCGCTGGCTTCCAGCGCCGGCGCCGAGATGCTGATGCGCGGCGGCAATGCGATCGATGCCGCCATCGCGGCGCTGTTCGCGCTGACGGTGGTCGAACCGATGATGGTCGGCATTCTCGGCGGCGGCCTGTCGCATATCCGGCTCGCCGATGGCCGCCACATCGTGCTCGACGGATTGAGCACCGCGCCAGGGCGCGCCACGGCGGACATGTACGATCCCGTCTCGGACGAGATCGCGCTGGCCCGCGAGACGCGCGACCGCCGCAACGCGGTCGGCGCCTTGGCCGTCGCGGTGCCCGGCGCGCTGAAAGGCTGGTGCGAGGCGCTGACGCGGTTCGGCCGGCTGCCGCTGCACGAGGTGATGGCGCCCGCGATCCGGCTCGCCGAGCACGGCTTCATCGCAAGCGCCTATCTCACCGACTGCGTCCGGCAGGTCGCGGGCGATCTCGCCCGCGATCCGAATCTGTCGGCGCTGTTCCTGCCCGGCGGCGAAGCGGTCAAAGCCGGCACGCGCGTGATCCAGACCGACTACGCCGCCACGCTGCGGCTGATTGCCGAGCAGGGACCGGACGCGCTCTACGGCGGGCCGCTCGGAGTCGCGCTCGCCAACGACATGGCAGACCAGGGCGGTCTGATCGATGCGGCCGACCTGCAAGCCTATCGCGTGATCGAACGCGAGCCCATTCGCGGCTCCTATCGCGGTTATGAAATCCTCGGTCCGCCGCCGCCCTCCTCATCCGGCGTGCACATCGCGCAGATGCTCAACATCCTCGAAGGCTTCGACGTCGGCGCGCTCGGCTTCGGCTCGGCCGACGGCGCGCATCTGCTCGCCGAAGCCCTGAAGATCGCCTTCGCCGACCGCGCCGTCGCGACTGCAGATCCGGCCTTCGTCGACGTGCCGGTCGAACGCCTGACATCGAAGTCGTACGCGGCCGAGCGGCGCGCGGAAATCGACATGGCCAGGGCCACGAGCTTCGGTCCGGGGCTTTCGCCGACTGAATCGGCCAACACCACCCACGTCACCGTCGCCGATGCCGAGGGCAACGTCGTCGCCGCGACCCAGACCATCAATGGCCTGTTCGGCGCCTGCGTGCAGATCCCCGGCACCGGCATGACTGCCAACAACTACATGTACAATTTCGATCCGCATCCCGGCCGCGCATTGTCGATCGCACCCGGCAAGCGCGTCTTCACCTCGATGGCGCCGATGATGGCGCTGCGCGACGGACGCTTGCGCTACGCACTCGGCCTGCCCGGCGGCCTGCGCATCTTCCCCTCCGCGTTCCAGGCGCTGGTCAACCTCATCGACCACGGCATGTCACTGCAGGAGGCGGTCGAGGCGCCGCGGCTGTGGACGCAGGGCGGCGTGCTCGAGCTCGAGCCGGCCTTTCCGGACGACGTTGCGAACGCGCTCGCCTCGCGCGGCCATGTCGTCAAGCGCGAGCCGGTCGTCGCCGGCGGCATGAACGCGATCGCGTTCGGCGACGACGGCATCATGACGGGCGCCGCGTGCTGGCGCGCCGACGGCACCCCGATCGCGATCTCCGGCGGCCGCGCCCGCGCCGGACTGCGGTTCGCGATCGCGTGAGGTTCTAGGTCAGCGGCTGCATCACCTGCCACCGGACGCCCTCTCTCTATCGTCATTGCGAGGAGCGCAGCGACGAAGCAATCCAGGGCCACGCATGCGGCCCCTGGATTGCTTCGCTGCGCTCGCAATGACGTCGTGGAGAGACCCCGGCCGCTCCTTCACGGTCCGGTGGCGGTGCCGCCGGCTTTCGCTCCTCATGGTGAGGAGCGCCGAAGGCGCGTCTCGAACCATGAGGCCCGCGCTGTGGCCTCGCCCTTCGAGACGCCCGCCTTCGGCGTGCTCCTCAGGGCGAGGAGTTCCCCATGAAGCTCGTCAGCTCACCGCTGCCGCATCATCCGCGCGATCGCCTCGCCGATCACCACCGTGGTGAAATGCGTGTTTGCGCGGCAGTCGGATGGCATGATCGAGGCGTCGGCGACGCGCAGGCCGGTGATGCCCTTCACGGTGCCGTCCGGATTGACGACGCCATCGGCGTCGTCAAAAGCGCTCATGCGGCAGGTGCCCGCTGCATGCTGGATGTCGCCGGTGATCTGACGCAACAACGCATCGAGCTCGGCATCCGGCAGCGCGGCCGCTTGCGGCAAGGTGAGTGTCGTATCGCCGAGGCGGATCCAGTCCGCGGCTTCCTGCAGTGCCGGCTGCGTCGTGATCACGGCCAGTCGCTTCACCGCATCGCGCATCCGCGCGATGTCGCGGACATCAGCGAGCATGTTCTCCTCCACGATCGGATCGACGGTCGGATCGGTCGAGGCAAGCTTCAACGTCCCGCGCGAGAACGCGTTGAACAGGCCGGCGCCGATCGCGCCGGGCACGCCGATGCCGCGGTGGTTGAACGCGATCAGGATCATGTCGCGCTTGCCGCCTTCGGCGAGCCCCGACGAATAGGTGACGCAGCAATTGGTGTGCCGGGTGTCGCGATCGGTCGGACGCAGCTCCTCGCGCAACTGGATCGTGGTGCGGAACAGCGGATGATCGAAGAAGTGCCGGCCGACGGGAAGATCGCGCTCGATCGCGACGCCCATCGCCTGCAGATCAGCCGCAGGCCCGATGCCCGATCGCAGCAGAATCGCCGGGCTGTGGATGGCGCCGGCGCACAGCACGATCTCGCGCGCGGCGATCTCCTTGACGCCCTCGCCTTCGAGATGCACGCGCACGCCGGTGACACGGCCATCGCTGATCAGCAGACGATCGACCAGCGCGCGACCGCGAATCTCCAGATTGGGACGTCCGCGCGCCGGCTCCAGATAGCCTTCATTGGTCGAGATGCGGCGGCTGTCGCGGCTATTGATCGGGTAGCAGGCGACGCCCTCGCCATCGAGCCCGTTGAGATCGTCGCACCAGGGATAGCCGCTCGCCAGCGCCGCATCGCGCAAGGCCCGATCGATCGGGCCCCATTGCTCCGGCGGCGCGCGATACACCGGCAGCGGCCCGCCGCTTCCATGTCCATCGCGGTCGCCGAAGGCGAGATCATCCTCGATCACCGAGAACAGCGGCATGATTTCCTTGGCCGACCATCCGGTGCAGCCGTTCGCGGCCCATTCGTCGAACGCATCGGCGACGCCGCGGATCGCGATCTGGCCGTTCATCATCGAGCTGCCGCCGAGGCCCTTTCCGCGCCAGTAGAAGCGCATCTCCTGCCCGGCGACGCGGCGCGACATCAGTTGCGACCACTGCCATTTCTCCTGGAAGGCGCGCTCATGGATGATCGGGATCGGATTGGGGGTGGCGATCTCCCAGGGCACGTCGGCCGCGCGCCAATCCGCGCCCGCTTCAAGCAGCAGCACCCGCCGGTCGCGATCCTCGGACAGGCGCGCTGCAACGGCGGCACCGGCGGAGCCGCCGCCGACGACAAGAACGTCATACATGGATGGGAGTCTCTCCGGTCTCGGGCATCGCAAACATTGCGCACACTTTGCGCCAGCGGACGCCGTCCGGGAAGCCCTCGAAAATTCAGGCCACCAGCATGCTCATGCAGAGCTCGGCCGCGCGCTCGGGCACGAGGCAGGACGCCACCGCGATGACCTCGCGCGCCGATTTCCAGGCGCCGCCGCCACCCGCCGGACCATTGGTGTAGAGCGTCTCGACCTCGTTGCCGATGCGGATCGCTTCAGCCATCGTCTCGGTCCGGCCCGCGACACGAAGGCGCACCTCGTAGGGCGCGTGTCCTTCGGCGCGGCCCTCGCCATGCAGCGCGTTCGCGCCGATCAGATCGCAGCGCAGCTCGCTCGTCGCCACGCCCGTCAGCGCCAGCCGCTCCTTCACGACCTCGAGCGCGAGGCGGCCGCGCGCAACCGCGCCCGGACCGGCATAGGAGATTTGCCCCTCGCCGATATAGGAATCGAGATAGCCGACCGACGTCTTCAACAGTCCGGTCTTCGGCCGGCCCCGGCCACCCACCACGCGGACACGATCCCGGCCGATCTCTTCGACGGTGACGGCCGCAAAGTCTGCCACCACATCCGGCTGGATATACTGCGCGGGATCGTGGATCTCGTAGAGCAGTTGCTCCTTCACCGTCGCCGGCGTGACGCGGCCGCCGGAGCCCGCGACCTTGGTCACGATCAGCTCGCCGTCCTCGCGCACCTCACCAATGGGAAAGCCGAGCCGCGCCAGATCCGGTACGTCCTTCAAGCCGGGATCGGCGAAATAGCCGCCGGTGATCTGGCCCGCACATTCCAGGAGATGACCGACCACCGTGCCCTGCCCGAGCCTGTCCCAGTCATCCCAGGCCCAACCGAACTCATGGATCAGAGGCCCGAGAAACAGCGCGGGATCGGCCGCGCGCCCGGTGATCACGACGTCGGCGCCCGACGCCAGCGCCTCGGCGATGCCGCGCGCGCCGACATAGGCGTTGGCCGAGACGATGCGGTTGCCAAGACCGTGGATCGTGTCGCCGGTGTCGAGCGCGACGTCGGCCGTCTTCAACTGATCCAGCACGTCATCGCCGGTGACGGCCGCGATCTTGAGACCGGTCAGCCCGAGTTGACGCGCCAGCGCGCGTGTGGCTTCGGCGGCCGCGATCGGATTGGCGGCACCCATGTTGGTGATGATACGGATGTTGTTGGCGCGGCAGATCGGCAGCACCGCCTGCATGCGCGCAGCGAGCAGCGGGTCATAGCCCGCAGCGGGGTCCTTCATGCGCGCCTGCTGCGCCAGCGCGATGGTGCGCTCGGCCAGGCATTCGAACACGAGATAATTCAGGCCGCCCTTCTCGGCGAGCTCCACCGCGGGCTCGATGCGGTCTCCGGAATAGCCGGCGCCTGCGCCGATCCTGATGCTGCGCAACGGCTGCTCCTCCCTGCGTCCTGGTTTCAGCGAGGATAGCGGCTCTGCTCCGGTGTTGCCAGAGCATGTGCCCCGCGTGAGCGAAGCGCTAGTCGAACAGGATGAGCGACGGCGCCGCCGGAACCTGCGTCCATGTGGTGGCGACGGAAAGATCCGCGTCGGCCCAGCAGCAGCGCTGTCCACCAGCGCGTTTGGCGGCATAGAGCGCGCGGTCGGCCTGGTCGAGCAAAGCCACCGTTTCGGCCATCTGATCTTCGGTGACCAGGATGCCCGCGCTCGCGCCGATCTGCACGCGCGTTCCGGCCAGCGTGAACGGCTGAGACAATGCCGATACTGCGGCCTCGGCGAGCGCCAGCGCCGCACTGCGTTCGGCAGTCGGCAGCAGCAGCATGAACTCGTCGCCGCCGAACCGCGCTGCGATGCCCTTGCCGGCGAGACAATCCTGCAGGCGCGCGCCGACCTGGCAGAGCAGCTCGTCGCCGGCCTGATGCCCGAAGCGGTCGTTGACGAGCTTGAAGCCGTCGAGATCGACGGCGATGATTGCGATCGGGCGCTCAGCGCGCCACAGCGCCGCGACGAAGGCGGCGCGGTTCGGCAGCCCTGTGAGGTAGTCGCGATGCGCCTGTCGCGCCAGCGCCTGCTGCGCCATGATCCGCTCGGTGAAGGCCGCGGTCAGCCGATACGACGTGCCGCGCAAGGTGATCCAGAACAGCACGATCATGCCGGCGCCCATGCGATAGACGGGCTCGGGCTGCATCAGGCAGGCGATCACGGTGGGGATCAGCAGCACCGCCGAGGAGGTCATCGCGATCCACGGGCTGACGCGCGAGACGATACCGACGCAGAACGCCATCGACAGCCCGAAGCACATCCAGATGCCCGGCCCATCGCCAATCTGAAATGCGCGTGCCGACAGCGCGCCGACGGCGAGGCCAAAGGCGGCAGCGCCCCATCCGTACAGGCGTTCCCAGCGGATGATCGCAACGTCATCGAGCTGATCGAAGCGCGCGGCGAACATCAGGAGCTTCGCCACACGGAAGACGCCGACCACCAACAGCGCCGCCGTGATCCATGCATAGGCTGCGTCGCGCGCCACCCAGGCCATCACGGTCCCGATCACCACCGCGGCGGCCGAAATCGTCCCGACCAGCGGCATCGAGCTGTACAGCAGATGCGCCAGCTCGCGACGAATCTCCGGGTCCAGGCGTTGCATCGCAGTTCCACTTCACGAATTGCGCGCACTATCGTACCCGCAGCTTAATGAAATATCGCTGCACCCGCGAGAAGCAGCCATGCGCTGGCGATGCTTAACGAAGCTTCACCAGGACATGCACGGTTCGACCGAACGCGCCCGGACGAGGCAACGCAGGAGCCGGGCAGCCGATCAGCTCGCCCAATTGTCGCGAAACTCGCCGAACAGGGTGATGCCGCCGCACGCATAGATCGTCTGTCCGGTGATATAGCTCGCCTCCGACGAGGCGAGGAAGGCGAATACGCCGGCGACCTCCTCGGCCGACGCGACTCGTCCCATCGGGATATGCGATTCCACCACGGAGCGCTTCTGCGGATCGCCGGTCCAGGACGCGTTGATCGGCGTGTCGACCGCGCCGGGCCCGACCGAATTGACGCGGATGCCGCGGCCGGCGAACTCCAGCGCCAGGGTGCGCGTGAGGCCGGCCATCGCGCTTTTGCTGATTGAATAAGCGAGGTAGCCGGGCTTCGGAATGATCTGGTGCACGCTCGACGTATTGATGATGTTGCCGCCGCCGCCGCGTGCGACGAAATGGGCCAGCGCATGGCGCGCGCACAGCACCGCGCCGTTGAGATTCACCTCGAGGATCTTGCGATAGGCGGCGACATCGAGCGCCTCGCTCGGCGACTCCCGCTGGAAGCCGGCATTGTTGACCAGGCAGTCGAGCCGCGGCCAGCGCTTCAGCAGAGTCTCGAACATGCTCGCGATGTCAGTCTCGATGCCGATGTCGGCCTTCACGGCGACATGGTCGCGCGCACCGTGGCCATGCGCGGCGGACGCCGCCTGGACCAGCGCCAGCGTCTCGTCGCCCGACGGCGACGGGCCACCGAAATTGACTGCGACATGCGCGCCCTCCTCGGCGAACCGCACCGCGATGGCGCGGCCGATCCCCTGCGCCGCGCCGGTGACCAGCACATAATGGCCAAGCAGGCGCGGCGAACGCCGGGCGGACGGGTCGGATGGCTGCATGTCTCAACTCCCTCAGGTCGATCTCGTCGCGAGACCCCGGGATAATCCGCATCCGGCGATAAAGCTATCCGGAGACTGGCATCGCTCCGCGCCTATCCTGCGTTGCGCGGAGACCGCGACCGGCGCGGGCGGCCAAAGATGCCGGGCGGCTGCCGCGCTGGCGAAAGCTTGATCGGCTTCGAACTCAACGGGCTTTCGACTCCACCCGCAAATCCCTGCGGTTTGTCTTTCATATTGTATTCGGCAACAGCCTCTAGTTTAATGGCGTCCCCGCTGCCGACATCAACGAGCAGCGGACGATAAGACGACGTGCATTGGGAGGCACGATGAACGGTCCGATCCTCGAGATGCGCGGGGTGTCGAAGTCATTCTTCGGCATCAAGGCCCTGCAGAAGGTGGACCTGACCGTCTATGCCGGCGAAGTCCATGCGCTGATGGGTGAAAACGGCGCAGGCAAATCCACCTTGATGAAGATCCTGTCCGGCGCCTATCGGCCCGATCCCGGCGGCGAGATCCGCATCGACGGCCAGGTCGCGCGCATCGAGGGCCCGCTCGGCGGCCGCGCGGCGGGCATTTCGATCATCTACCAGGAGTTGTCGCTGGCGCCGAACCTGACGGTCGCCGAAAACATCTACCTCGGACGCGAGCTGTCGCAGAGCGGCCTCTTGGCGCGCGGCGCGATGCGCGAGGGCGTCGGCCCGATCCTGGCGCGGCTCGGCGCCGACTTCACGGCCTCGACCTTGGTCGGCGAGCTGTCGATGGGCCAGCGCCAGCTGGTCGAGATCGCCCGCGCGCTGCATGCGCGCTCCAAGATCCTGATCATGGACGAGCCGACCACCTCGCTGTCGGCGGGCGAGAGCGAAAAGCTGTTCGCGCTGATCCGGCAGCTGCGCTCAGAAGGCCTCGCCATCATCTACATCTCGCATCGCATGGACGAGGTCTATGCGCTCGGCGACCGCGTCACCGTGCTGCGCGACGGCCGCCTGGTCGGCTCGCTCGACAAGCCGGAGATCCGCGCCGACAGCATCGTGCGGATGATGGTCGGCCGCGACGTCTCCTCGTTCTACAAGAAGGATCACGATCCGCATGCCAGGCGCGACCGCGCGGTGCTGACGGCGGTCGATCTCGGCGACGGCCATCGCGTCAGGAACTGCTCGCTCACCGTGCATGCCGGCGAGGTCGTCGGCCTCGCCGGGCTGATCGGCGCGGGGCGCACGGAGCTCGCGCATCTCATCATCGGCGCGACAGCGAAGGCCACGGGACATCTCGAGCTCGACGGCGAGCGGATCGAGATCGCGACGCCGCGCGACGCGCTCGATGCCGGGATCGCCTATCTCACCGAGGACCGCAAGGCGCTCGGCCTGTTCCTCGACATGTCCTGCGCCGACAACATCAACCTCGCGGTGATCGGCCGCGACGCCCGGCTTGGCGGCATTCTCGATCGCGACAAGGCGCGCACACGCGCCGACGAGGCGTTTTCTGCACTGGGCATCCGCGCGCCCAATCCGGGCGTCACGGTCGGCGGACTCTCCGGCGGCAATCAGCAGAAGGTACTGCTGTCGCGACTGCTCGCGACCGCGCCGAAGGTGCTGATCCTCGACGAGCCGACCCGCGGCGTCGATGTCGGCGCCAAGTCCGAGATCTATTCGATCATCGACAATCTCGCCAAGTCTGGCACCGCGATCCTGGTGATTTCCTCCGACCTGCCGGAGATCCTAGGTATCTGCGACCGCGTGCTGGTGATGCGCGAGGGACATCTCGCCGGCGAGCTGCGGCAGAGCGCGACTTCGCCGATCACGCAGGAAGACATCATGGCGCTGGCCACCGGGATGGAGCACGTCGATGCCTGACAACACAGCGCAAGCCAAGACCGCGCCGGCCGCTGGGTTGCCGTCCGCGACTGACAACAAGCAGCAGCGCCTGCGGCTGATGATCCGCGCCGCCGGCATGCTGCCGGTGCTGCTGATCCTGTGTATCGGCTTCCACATGCTGTCCGACGGCCGCTTCTTCACCGGGCAGAATCTCGGCATCGTGCTGCAGCAGGCCGCGGTCAACACCGTGCTCGCCGCCGGCATGACCTTCGTGATCCTGACCGGCGGCATCGACCTCTCGGTCGGCTCGATCCTCGCCGCCGCCGCGATGGCCGGCCTGACGGTGTCGAAAATGCCGGAGCTCGGCGCGCTGTGGCTACCCGCGGCCGTGCTGACAGGGTTCGCCTTTGGTATCGTCAACGGCGCGCTGATCGCGCTGCTGCGGCTTCCGCCGTTCATCGTCACGCTCGGATCGCTCACCGCCGTGCGCGGCCTTGCCCGGCTGATGGGCGCCGACACCACCGTGTTCAATCCTGAGATCCCTTACGCGTTCATCGGCAATGCCTCGCTGACGATCATTCCCGGAATCGTCTCGATCCCATGGCTGTCAGTGATCGCGCTGCTGGTTATTCTCGGCTCATGGCTGATCCTGCGCCGCACCGTGCTCGGCGTCCACATCTATGCCGTCGGCGGCAATGAGAGCGCGGCGCGGCTCGCCGGCATTAAGGTCTGGGCGGTGCTGATGTTCGTCTACGGCATGTCCGGCCTGCTTGCCGGCCTCGGCGGCGGCATGCAGGCGGCGCGGCTCTATGCCGCCAACGGCCTGCAGCTCGGCCAGTCCTACGAACTCGACGCCATCACCGCCGTGATTCTCGGCGGCACCTCCTTCGTCGGCGGCATCGGCTCGATCTGGGGCACGCTGGTCGGCGCGCTCATCATCGCCGTGTTGTCGAACGGGCTCATTCTCGTCGGCGTGTCGGACATCTGGCAGTACGTGATCAAGGGCCTCGTCATCATCGGCGCCGTCGCGCTCGACCGCTACCGCCTGCAAGGCTCGGCCCGCACCTGAGAATTAACGGCGGGCCCGCGCTCGCCGCAACGCATTCTTCCACGGCCACTGGTCCGCCGTGCGTAGACAACAAGCCAAGGGCCAGGGAGGACACCCATGTTGAAGACGATATCGCTCGCCGGTGCCGCGCTGGCGCTTGTCATGAGCTCCGCGCCGTCCTCGGCCAAGGAGCTGAAATCGATCGGCATCTCGCTCGGCTCGCTCGGCAACCCGTTCTTCGTCGCGCTGTCGAAGGGCGCGGAGTTCGAGGCCAAGAAGACCAACCCGAGCGTCAAGATCACCACGGTCGGCTTCGAATATGATCTCGGCAAGCAGGTCACGCAGATCGACAATTTCATCGCCGCGGGCGTCGACATGATCCTGCTCAACCCCGGCGATCCCAAGGCGATCGGCCCCGCGATCAAGAAGGCGCAGGCGGCAGGCATTCTCGTCGTCGCGGTCGACACCGCGGCCGAAGGCGCCGATGCCACCGTGACCACCAACAACGTGCAGGCCGGCGAGATCTCGTGCCAGTACATCGTCGACAAGCTCGGCGGCAAAGGCGACGTCATCATCCAGAACGGTCCGCAGGTGTCGGCGGTGATCGATCGCGTCAACGGCTGCAAGAGCGTGTTCGCCAAGGCCCCGGGCATCAAGGTGCTGTCGAGCGACCAGGACGGCAAGGGCTCGCGCGAGGGTGGCCTCACGGTGACGCAGGGCTACCTGACGCGCTTTGCCAAGATCGACGCCATCTTCGCGATCAACGATCCGCAGGCGATCGGCACCGATCTCGCCGCACGCCAGCAGCAGCGCACCGGCATCATCATCACGGCCGTCGACGGCGCGCCGGACATCGAGGCGGCGCTGAAGGATCCGGCCACCAAGCAGATCCAGGCCTCCGCCTCGCAGGACCCGTTCTTCATGGCCCGCCGCGCCGTCCAGATCGGCGTCGGCCTGCTCAACGGCCAGAAGCCGGCCTCGACCGTCGAGCTCTTGCCCTCCAAGCTGATCACCCGGGACAATGTCGCGGAGTACAAGGGCTGGACCTCGGAGCGGAAGGAATAGGCCGCAGCCGGTTCACGTTGCCATCGCGATCGAGAGACGCCGCCCACGGGGCGGCGTTGTCTTTGGTGGAGCGCACTCCACAGCTGTAGGGCGAGACGCTCTCGGCATGTCGCGTTCGCGACAAACTGACGATGATCGGTCGCATAATCGGCTGGTCCGGAACTTGCGTGAAACGATCCGGCGTCACGTTTCACGGACCTTTCCATGGCTTTCACTGTCGTCTGTCCGACAAGCGCGGTTTCCGAAGGCGGCATGGGCCTGTTTCAGGTCGGCAAGAAGAGCGTGCTGCTGCTCTGGCCGGCTGGGGGCCAGCTGACCGCGTGGCGCGGCCGCTGCCCGCATGCCGACGTGCCGCTGACCGACGCGACCTTCGACGGCAAGACCATCACCTGCCCGCATCATCAATGGGGCTTCGACAGTGTCAGCGGCAAATGCGTCACGCATCTCGTCCGCAACGCGCTGCATTCCTACCCGCTGCAGATCGAGGGCGATGAGATTCAGGTCGATGTCGGGCCGCTCAAGCCGGCCCGGACATCGGCCTGATCGCCTCGCATGCTCCGGCGGGAGATCGACTCGGCGAGATCGGCAGCATGACACTCTCAGCGGAATGGGTGATCTGGAACGGCACGATGGGGATCGTCGATACGGTGCGGCTCGCCCCTGTCGTTGATGAAGCGGACGGACGGCTCGCGCGGCTGGCGCCGCCCTATGACGTCGTCGGGCCGTTCAGCCTCGACGAGTTGGAGACGCACGGCCGGATCGCCTTCGGCGCCTGCCTCGTGATGTCCCAGCAGCGCTGGCGCGAGGATCAGGACACGCTCCGGCGCGAGGCGCGCGCGGCACGGCGCACACTGCTGGATCAGCTTTCGCGCGACGACGAGGACGACGCCTTTCGCACCATCCTGGGTCTTCCGCCGCAAGGCCGGCTGGCGGCATCGGACATCAACGCCGCGTTCCGCCGGCTCGCCAAATCAGCGCATCCCGACGCCGGCGGCAGCAACGACATGTATCGACGCATCTCCGAGGCACGCGAAGCTTTGCTGGCGCAACTCGGCTGACATGTACGCTCAGCATCAGCGCGCCACGCGCTCCTCGCGCGGCGCGAGGCCGAACTGGCGGCGATAGCAGCGCGCGAAATGCATCGGCGTGGCAAAGCCTGTCGCCAGCGCGACCTCGCCGATCGCCATCGTGCTCTGGCGCAGCAGCACCCGCGCCTGCTCGAGCCGGACCAAGAGATAGCGGCGGTGGATCGTGGTGCCGAGATGCCGGACGAACAGACGCTCGAGCTGCCGCAACGAGAGTCCGGCGAGACGTGCCAGCTCCGCGGGTGCGAGCGGCCGCTCGATCCGCTTCTCCATCCGCGAGAGCGCATCGACCAGCTTGGGGTGATGCACGCCGAAACGCTCCGCCGGCGACAGCCGCTGCGCGGCCTCGCCACGGCGGATCTCGGTCTGCAGAAACCAGTCGCTGACAGCCGACGCGAGACGCGCGCCGTGATCGATCCGGATCATCGCATGCATCATGTCGAGCGCGGCGATGCCGCCGGCGCAGGTGAAGCGGTCGCGGTCGATCTCGAACAGCGAGCGGCTGAGCGGCAGCGCCGGAAACGTCTCCCGGAACGCTGGCATGTGCTCCCAGTGGATCGTGCAGCGATAGCCCTGCAGCAACCCCGCCTGCGCCAGGATGAACGGGCCGGCGGAGACCCCGATCAGGCGGATGCCGTGGCGCGTGGCGCGTCGGAGATAGGCCAGCGTCGGCGGATGTGAAAACGCCGCCGGATTGCCGCCGGCGCACACCACGATCGAGTCGAACCGCGCCGCGCTCCCGATCGTCGCGTCGGCCGGAATTCGTACGCCGTTCGACGCCGGGATGTCGGAGCCGCGGATGGCCACGTGACGCCAGCGATAGAGCGTCCGGCCGCTGAGCACGTTGGCAGCGCGCAGCGGCTCGACGGCCGACGCATAGGACATCAGCGCGAAGCCCGGGATGAGCAGGAAGCCGACGCGGTGCACCCGCGCCTCGTCGTTTTTCGACATCTTCTGGTCGTTTCTGGACATGTCCGCCCTGCCATAGCAACGCACAGTGCCCGACGCAATCGGATGGTCCCACGCGCATGCGCTACTCGCTGTTCTCCCTCGCCCGCCAGGCCCTGCGCGGTCATCGCGACTGGCAGCCGGCCTGGCGCGACGCCGCTCCGAAGGCGAGCTACGACGTGATCATCGTCGGTGGCGGCGGGCATGGGCTCGCGACCGCCTACTACCTCGCCAGGGAGCATGGCATCCGCAACGTCGCCGTGGTCGAGAAGGGCTGGATCGGCTCGGGTAATGCCGGCCGCAACACCACGATCATCCGCTCCAATTATCTGCTGCCCGGCAACGAGCCATTCTACGAATGGTCGATGAAGCTGTGGGAAGGACTGGAGCAGGACCTGAACTACAATACGATGGTCAGCCAGCGCGGCGTGCTGAACCTCTATCACTCCGATGCGCAGCGCGATGCGTTTGCCCGGCGCGGCAATGCGATGCGGCTGGCGGGCGCCGATGCCGAGCTGCTCGATGCCGACGCCGTCAGGCGCATGCTGCCGTGGCTCGATTTCGACAATGCGCGGTTTCCGATCAAGGGCGGCCTGCTGCAGCGGCGCGGCGGCACCGCGCGCCATGATGCCGTGGTCTGGGGCTATGCGCGGGCGGCCAGCGATCGCGGCGTCGACATCATCCAGAACTGCGAGGTCACCGGCTTCCTGCGCGACGGCGATCGCATCACCGGCGTCACGACGACGCGCGGCCCCATCCAGGCCGGCAAGGTCGGGCTCGCGGTCGCCGGCAGCAGCTCGCGGGTCGCGCAGCTTGCGGGCTTGCGGCTGCCGATCGAGAGCCACGTGCTGCAGGCCTTCGTCTCGGAGGCGATCAAGCCGCTGATCCCCGGCGTGATCACCTTCGGCGCCGGCCATTTCTACATCAGCCAGTCCGACAAGGGCGGGCTCGTGTTCGGCGGCGACATCGACGGCTACAATTCCTATGCCCAGCGCGGCAATCTGCCGACCATCGAGGACGTCTGCGAGGGCGGCATGGCGCTGATGCCGATGATCGGCCGCGTGCGCATGCTGCGCTCCTGGGGCGGTCTGGTCGACATGTCGATGGACGGCTCGCCGATCATCGACCGCACGCCGCTGGCTGGGCTCTATCTCAACGCCGGCTGGTGCTATGGCGGCTTCAAGGCGACGCCCGGCTCCGGCTGGTGCTTCGCGCATCTGCTGGCGCACGACACGCCGCATCCCGTTGCATCAGCCTATCGCCTCGACCGTTTCGCGACCGGCCACCTGATCGACGAAAAAGGTCAGGGCGCGCAGCCGAACCTGCATTGAGGCCGTCCATGCGTCTTCCCTGCCCCTTCTGCGGCGAGCGTGACCTGATCGAGTTCGCCTATCATGGCGATCCCGAGCCGCGCCCGGATCCGGCCGTCCCCGACGCGCAGCAACGCTTCTTCGATGCGGTCTACCTGCGCGACAACCCGGCCGGCCGTCATCAGGAGCTGTGGTACCACGCCCAGGGTTGCCGCAGCTGGCTGCTGGTCACGCGCGACACCCGCACGCACGAGATCCTCGATGCGTCGCTCGCCAGGAAGGGCGCGGCATGACGGCGCATCTCCATCGTCTTGCATCGGGCGGCCGGATCGATCGTAGCAAGCCGATCCGCTTCAGCTTCGACGACGTCTCCTATCAGGGCTACGCCGGCGACACGCTGGCCTCGGCGCTGCTTGCGAACGGCGTCCGCCTGGTCGGCCGCTCCTTCAAATATCACCGCCCGCGCGGCATCCTGACCGCCGGGCCGGAGGAGCCGAATGCGCTGGTCGAGCTGCGCGCGGGCGCACGGCGCGAGCCGAACACGCGCGCGACGACGATCGAGCTGCACGACGGCCTGCAGGCCTGGAGCCAGAATCGCTGGCCGTCGCTGCGCCACGATGTCGGCGCGATCAACTCGCTGCTGTCGCCGCTGTTCGTCGCCGGCTTCTACTACAAGACCTTCATGTGGCCGGCCGCGTTCTGGGAGAAGGTCTACGAGCCGGCGATCCGCCATGCGGCCGGCCTCGGCCGCGCCAGCACCGAAGCCGATCCGGACAGCTATGAGAAGATCAACGCCTTCTGCGACGTGCTGGTCATCGGCGGCGGACCTGCGGGGCTCACAGCGGCGCTGGCCGCCGGCCGCAGCGGCGCACGCGTGATCCTCTGCGACGAGGACTTTGCCCTCGGCGGCCGGCTGAACGCGGACGCTAGAGAGATCGACGGCAAGCCCGGCGTCGCATGGGCCGAGGGCATCGCGGACGAGCTGATATCGCTGCCGAACGTCCGCATCCTCACGCGCACCAGCGTGTTCGGCGTCTATGACGGCGGCACCTATGGCGCGCTCGAGCGCGTGTCCGACCATCTCGCCGAGCCGCGGCCGCATCAGCCCCGCCAGCGGCTCTGGAAGATCGTCGCGAAACGCGCCGTGCTTGCCAGCGGCGCTATCGAGCGCCCGATCGTGTTCGGCGGCAACGATCGTCCAAGCGTGATGATGGCCGCCAGCGTGCGCAGCTATGTCAACCGTTTCGCGGTGACGCCCGGCCACGAGGCCGCGATCTACACCGGCTGTGACGATGCCTGGACCACCGCGTTCGATCTGGCGCGCCATGGTGTCACGATCGTCGCCATCATCGATCACCGCTCTACCGTCGCCGCACCGCTACGCGCCGAGGCGACGCGGCTCGGCATCCCCGTCCATATCGGCGCCGACGTGATCGACACGCGCGGACGGCACGGCCTGCGGGCGATCACGATCCGCACCGCTGACGGTCGCGCGCCAACGCTGCGCGCCGATCTGCTGGCGATGTCCGCCGGCTGGTCGCCCAATCTCGGCTTGACCACCCATCTCGGTCACCGGCCGCGCTGGTCGGAGACGGCGACGGCCTTCGTTCCTGACGGCCTGCCACCGGGCATGAGCATCGCCGGCGCCGTATCGGGCGCGTTCAGCCTCGCGGAGGCGCTCCGGCAAGGCACCATGCTGGGCGCCGCTGCCGCGGACGCCGCGGGCTTCGCCGGCGCCGCTCCTCCGGTGCCGCGCGCCGACGATGACAAGGTGGAACTGTCGCCATTCTGGCATGTCGCCGCATCGCGCGCGAAAGCCTTCGTCGATTTCCAGCACGACGTGACCAGCGCCGACGTCGCGCTGGCGGCGCGCGAAGGCTTCCGTTCGGTCGAGCTGTTGAAGCGCTACACGACCCTGGGCATGGCGACCGACCAGGGCAAGACTTCGAACATCAACGGCCATGCCATGATGGCCGAGCTGACCGGCCGCACCATGGCCGAGATCGGCACCACCATGTTCCGCGCGCCGGTGGCGCCGGTCGCGATCGGCGCCTTTGCCGGCCATCATCGCGGCCGCGACTTCCGGCCGACGCGGCTGACCGCGGGCCATGCCTGGGCCGAACAGAACGGCGCAAGCTTCGTCGAGACCGGCGCCTGGCTGCGTGCGCAATGGTTCACGCGACCGGGAGAAGCCGACTGGCTGCCGATCGTCTCGCGCGAGGTACGCGAGGTCCGCAGCAAGGTCGGCGTTTGCGATGTGTCGACGCTCGGCAAGATCGACGTGCAAGGCAGCGATGCCGGCCTCTTCCTCGATCGCGTCTACATCAACATGGTCTCGACCCTGCCCGTCGGCAAGACGCGCTACGGCGTGATGCTGCGCGAAGACGGAATCGTGATGGACGACGGCACCGCCGCCCGCTTCGCGCCCGACCATTACGTCGTGTCGACTACGACCGCGAATGCTGCCAAGGTCATGCAGCATCTCGAGCATGCGCGCCAGGTGCTATGGCCGGAGCTCGACGTGCAGATCGTCTCGGTCACCGAGCAATGGTCGCAATATTCCATCGCCGGCCCGCAGGCGCGGCAACTGCTGGAGCGGCTGCTCGGCGACTCCCTCGACGTCTCCAACGCCGCGCTGCCCTATCTCGGCTGCGTCGAATTCGTCTGGCGTGGCGTGCCGGCGCGGCTGTTCCGCGTCTCGTTCTCCGGCGAGCTCGCCTATGAGATCGCGGTGCCCGCGCCGTATGGCGACGCGGCGATCCGCGCGATCATGGCGGCGGGCGCCGAATTCGGGATCACGCCCTACGGCACCGAGGCGCTCGGCGTGATGCGCATCGAGAAGGGCCATGTCGCCGGCAACGAGATCAACGGCACCACCACCGCCGCCGATCTCGGCCTGGGGCGGATGATGTCAACGAAGAAGGACTATATCGGCCGCGTGCTGGCGCAACGCCCGGGCCTCGTCGATCCCGAGCGGCCGACGCTGGTGGGCCTGCGTCCCGTCGACCCGCTGGCGCGGCTGCGCGCCGGCGCCCACATCCTCGCGCGCGGCGCGGCGCCGACCACGGAGAATGACGAGGGCTACGTCACCTCGGTGGCGTTCTCGCCGATGCTCGGACATTGGATCGGCCTCGCGCTGGTGAAGCGCGGACCGCAGCGGATTGGCGAGCGCATGCGCGCCTATGATCCGGTGCGCGATGGCGACACCGAGGTCGAGCTGGTGTCACCGGTCTTTGTCGATCCAGACGGAGCGCGGCTGCATGCCTGACAGCAGCTTGTCATCGCGGGCCGCTCTGACCGATCACATCGTGCCTCCGCAGGGGAGCCGGGTGACGATCGTCGAGCGCGCGGATCTCGGCCTCGCCACCCTGCAGGCGCGCAAGGGCCAGGACACTGCGTTGCGCGAAGCCGTCCAACATCATTATGGCCTGACGCTGCCACGCACGCCGGCCGTCGTGGGCACGGACTCCATCGCCTTCGTCGGCCTCGGTCCGCAGCATTGGCTCGCCGTCTCCGACGGGCGCAGCCATCTGCTCGCCCCGTCGCTGAAGGCCGCGATCGGCCCGCTCGGCTCCGTCGTCGACCAGAGCGGCGGCTATGCCGTGGTCCGCGTCGGCGGCCCGGCCATCCGCGACGTCCTCGCCAAGAGCTTTCCGATCGACCTGCACGACGGTGCCTTCCCGCCGGGTGCTGCAGCAACCACGGTGGTGGGCCACATCGGCGCGATCATGTGGCGCAATGCCGACGAGCACGGCCATCCCTGCTTCGACATCGCCGTCTTCCGCAGCCTGTCGCAAAGTTTCTGGCGCTGGTTCTCCGACGCCGCGGCGGAGTTCGGCGGCGAGGTGAAGACGTAGCGCAGCGCGCACGGCCGTAAGGTGGGCAAAGGCGCGTTGCACGCCGTGAGTTGTCGGCCGCGATGTCGCGCGCCGTGCCCACCATCTCGATAGAGCTGAACCAGACAGTCGGTGGGCACACCATCGCGCGGCTTCCGCCGCGCGCTGTCTTTGCCACCCTACACGCCCGCTCTTTCCAACGTCATTGCGAGCGCAGCGAAGCAATCCAGAGTCGCACGCGGGACTCTGGATTGCTTCGTCGCGTCGCTCCTCGCAATGACGTGGAGAGAGCCGGGCATGACATGGCCAGCGTCATGTTCTGGGACGCCGCCGCATCAGCAGTCCAGCGTCGTCTCGCGCTCCCACTCCGTCAGGTGCCGCGCATAGGCGTTCCATTCCTCGGTCTTGAGCTTGACGTAGCAGGGAATGAAATCGCCGAGCTTCTCGCTCAGGACCTCCGAGGCCTGCAGCGCGCGGATGGCGTCGAGCAGGTTGAGCGGCAGCTTCTTGCCGGTCTTCACGGTGTGGCCATCGGTATACATGTTGATGTCGAGGCGCGGGCCGGGGTCGCGATCATGCGCGATGCCGTCGAGGCCGGCGGCGAGCAGACCGGCCTGCAGCAGATAGGGATTGGCGGCGCCGTCGGCGAGGCGCACCTCGAAGCGGCCGGCTTCGGGGATGCGGATCAGATGCGTGCGGTTGTTGCCGGAATAGGTGACGGAGTTCGGCGCCCAGCTCGCGCCCGACGTCGTCCGCGCCGCGTTGATGCGCTTGTAGGAGTTGACGGTGGGATTGAACAGCGCGGCCAGCGCGTCGGCCGAATGCATGATGCCGCCGAGGAACTGATAGCCCAGCTTGGAGACGCCCAGCTCGCCGGATTCGTCCTCGAACAGATTGCGGCCGTCCTTCCACACGGAGACATGGGCGTGGCAGCCATTGCCCGTGAGGTCGACGAACGGCTTCGGCATGAAGGTGGCGCGCAGGCCGTGCTTCTCGGCGATCGAGCGCACCATATATTTGAAGAAGGCGTGGCGGTCGGCGGTCTTGAGCGCGGTGTCGAACTCCCAGTTCATCTCGAACTGGCCGTTGGCGTCCTCATGGTCGTTCTGATACGGCTTCCAGCCCAGCGCCAGCATGGAATCGCAGATCTCGGCGATCACCTCGTAGCGGCGCATCAGCGCCTGCTGGTCGTAGCATGGCTTCGACTGCTTGTCGGCGACGTCGGACGGCGCGCTGCCATCCGACGTGATCAGGAAGAACTCGCATTCGACGCCGGATTTCAGCTCGTAGCCCTGCGCGGCGGCGTCCGCGATCATGCGCTTGAGCAAATTGCGCGGCGCGTGGGCCACCGGCTTGCCGTTCATCCAGGGATCGGCGGCGAGCCAGCCGACCTCCGGCTTCCACGGCAGCTGGATCAGGCTCGCCGGATCGGGCATCGCGAACACGTCGGGATCGGCCGGCGTCATGTCGAGCCAGGTGGCGAAGCCGGCGAAACCCGCGCCGGTCTTGACCATGCCGTCGATGGCGGAGGCCGGGACCAGCTTGGCGCGCTGGACGCCGAACAGGTCGGTGTAGGAGATCAGGAAGTATTTGATGCCCCGCTCGCACGCGACGGCATGGAGACTACTCGACATGGTTTCCCCTTTGAGTCCTCGAAAGACCCCGGCATCTTCAATCCGTCGATCTCGTCAGCGGCGCGCGCAGCACAGCCAGCCTATTTGTCGAGCCCCGGAATCCAGTTGGTGCCTGCAAGCGGCACGCCAGCCATGGCCGCCGCCTCGATCGTCAAGGCGACGAGATCCTCAGGCTCAAGATTGTGCACGTGGCTCTTGCCGCAGGCGCGCGCGATGGTCTGCGCCTCCAGGGTCAGCACAGAGAGATAGTTGGCGAGCCGGCGACCGGCCTTGACCGGATCGAGCCGCGCGGCGAGCGCAGGGTCCTGCGTGGTGATCCCCGCGGGATCGAGCCCCTCCTGCCAATCGTCATAGGCGCCGGCCGTGGTGCCGAGCTTCTGGTACTCGGCCTCCCATTGCGGATCATTGTCGCCGAGCGCGATCAGCGCCGCCGTGCCGACCGAAACAGCGTCGGCGCCGAGCGCGAGCGCCTTGGCGACGTCAGCGCCGGTGCGGATGCCGCCGGAGACGATCAGCTGCAGCTTGCGATGCAGGCCGAGATCCTGCAGCGCCTGCACCGCCGGGCGGATCGCCGCCAAGGTCGGCAGGCCGACATTCTCGATGAAGACATCCTGCGTCGCCGCCGTGCCGCCCTGCATGCCGTCGAGCACGATGACGTCCGCGCCGGACTTCGCCGCCAGCGCCGTGTCGTAATAGGGACGGCTGGCGCCGACTTTCACATAGATCGGCTTCTCCCAATCGGTGATCTCGCGCAACTCCTCGATCTTGATCTCGAGGTCGTCGGGGCCGGTCCAGTCCGGATGCCGGCAGGCCGAGCGCTGGTCGATGCCCTCCGGCAAGGTGCGCATCTTGGCGACGCGGGCAGAAATTTTCTGCCCCAGCAGCATGCCGCCGCCGCCCGGCTTGGCGCCCTGCCCGATCACGATCTCGATCGCGTCGGCCTTGCGCAGATCATCCGGATTCATGCCGTAGCGCGACGGCAGGTACTGATAGACGAGAATCGAGGAATGCCCGCGCTCCTCCGGCGTCATGCCGCCGTCGCCTGTCGTCGTCGAGGTGCCGACGGCGGACGCACCGCGGCCCAGCGCCTCCTTCGCGGGACCGGACAGCGAGCCGAAGCTCATGCCGGCGACCGTCACGGGAATCTTCAGCTTGATCGGCTTCTTCGCGAAGCGCGTGCCGAGCGTGACGTCGGTGCCGCACTTCTCGCGATAGCCTTCGAGCGGATAGCGCGAGATCGACGCGCCGAGAAACAAGAGATCGTCGAAATGCGGCAGCGCGCGCTTGGCGCCGCCGCCTCTGATGTCATAGATGCCGGTCGCGGCCGCGCGCTGGATCTCGGCGATCACGTTCGGGTTGAAGGTCGCGGAGAAGCGCGGCGGGGTGCGATGCGGAGGCACGGACATCGGGATGGCCTCAATAAGCGTCGACATTGTCGATGTGGAAGTGATAGAGGCGCCGCGCCGAGCCGTAGAGCTTGAAGTCGCCGGCCACGGCATCAACCCCGGCGCGCTTCAGCACGGCGGTGAGGATCGCGCGATCTTCCTCCGTCATCGGCTTCTCGATGCAGTCGGCGCCGAGGCTTGCGACGCGGCCGCGCACGAACAGCCGGGCCTCGTAGATGGAATCGCCGAGCGCATCGCCGGCGTCGCCGAGCACGACGAGATTGCCGGCCTGCGCCATGAACGCGCTCATCGGCCCGATCGAGCCCTTCACGACGATGTCGATGCCCTTCATCGAGATGCCGCAGCGCGCCGAGGCATTGCCCTCGATCACCAGCAGGCCGCCACAGCCGGTAGCGCCCGCCGACTGGCTGGCATCGCCTTTGACGCGGACCTCGCCCGACATCATGTTCTCGGCGACGCCGACGCCGGCATTGCCGGAGATCACGACCGTCGCGGTCTTGTTCATGCCCGCGCAGTAGTAGCCGACATGCCCGTCGATCTCGACAGTCACCGGCGCATCGAGCCCGCAGGCGACGGCGTGCTTGCCAAGGGGATTGCTGACGACCCAATGCGTCTCATTGGTGGTCGGCGACAGCGCGTGGAGCGCGGCATTGAGCTCGCGCAGCGGCGCCTTGGCGAGATCGAAGCTCGGCATCAGCCACGCTCCCAGACGTAGACGGTGGCGGGCTCGGGCTCGAAGATGTGCGCCTTGTCGACGCCGGGCAGGCCCGCGAGCGCGCGATACTCCGAGCCGAACGCGACGTAGTCGTCGGTCTCGGCCATCACGGCCGGCTTGCAGGAGATCGGGTCGCGCAGCACTGCGAAGCCGGTCTCGGTGCCGACAACAAAGGTGTAGAAGCCGTCGAGATCGGACAGGCTGCTGGTCAGCGCCTCCTTCAGCGAGGCGCCTTCGCGAATGCGCCAGCTCAGATAGCCGGCCGCGACCTCGGTATCGTTCTCAGTCGAAAAGCGCATGCCCTCCCGCTGCAGCATGCGGCGGACGCCGTTGTGGTTCGACAGCGAGCCGTTGTGCACCAGGCACTGATCGAGCCCGGTCGAGAACGGATGCGCGCCGCGCGTCGTCACGGCAGATTCCGTCGCCATGCGGGTATGGCCGATGCCGTGGCTGCCGGTCATGCGCGACAGGCCGAAGCGCTGCGTGACCTGCTCGGGACGGCCGACCTCCTTGTACAACTCCATCCGCGCGCCGGCGCCGACGAAGCTGATGTCGTCACGGCCCTCGATGAAGGCGCGCGCCGCCTTCTCTTTGTCGAAGCAGATCGACACCACGGCGTGGGTGTCATGCAAGGTCAGCGCCGGCGTCTCGTCGATCGCCTTGCCGAGCTCGGCAACGGCGCGTCGCAGGATCTCCTCATCGGCGCCGCTGATGGTGAGCTTGACGCGTCCCTGGGTGCGATCGCCGTAGACGGCGAAGCCCGCGCTGTCCGGACCGCGGTCGCTCATCACGACGAGCATGTCGCCCAGCAATGCGCCGAGCTCCGGCTCCAGCCGCGGAGCCTTGAGAAACAGCCCGACGATTCCGCACATGCGCCGCTCCGATCCACATCATTGTGGGACGGGCTGGCCCCCGTCCCACCATCAGGATAGCGAGCCAACCGTTCTCGTCAAGAAACTTTTGTTCATTTCAGGAAAATCGATCCGACAACAAACCATGAGAGCGCGGGAGGGGATGGCAAGGCGCAGAATGGGCGCTCACACTGGCCGCGAGGGCTGCCGCGGCGTATAGAGAATAGAACGGTCAGGCCGCGGCAAGCCGCCGGCGAGCGAGCGAGGTTTCCTGTGGCGAAAGGCGCCGCGAAGCAATCCAGGAAGGGCAAGGCGGACACGCCGTCAGCGGAGCCCGAGCTGCTCACCGGCTCCCTGGCGCCGAAAGAGGCCACGCCGACGCTGGAATCGGAGATCGGCGCCGAGGTCCGCCGGCTGCGCAAGGATCTCGATCTCACCGTCTCCGAGCTCGGCATCGCCGCGGGGATCTCGGCGGGCATGCTGTCGAAGATCGAGAACGGCTCGATCTCGCCGTCGCTGGCGACGTTGTCGGCGCTCGCCAAGGCGCTGAACGTGCCGATCGCGCGGCTGTTCCGCGAGAACGGCGAGGAGCGCGACTGCTCCTTCGTGAAAGCCGGCCAGGGCGTGCGCATCGAGCGGCGCGGCACCAAGGCCGGCCATCTCTACGACCTGCTCGGCCACTCGCTCGGCGGCGACGTCGTGGTCGAGCCCTATCTGATCACGCTGAAGGGCGACGCCGTCCCCTACACCGATTTCCGCCATGCCGGCGTCGAGTTCATCTACATGCTCTCCGGCAAGGTGCGCTACCGCCATGCCGACCGGCTGTATCTGCTGGAGCCGGGCGACGCGCTGTTCTTCGACGCCGCCGCGCGCCACGGGCCCGAAGAGCTGATCAAGGCGCCGATGACCTATCTGTCGGTGATCATCTATCCCAGGCGCAGCCGGTAACCGCGAAGCGCGGCTGCCGCGCGCACACGCACAAGCCGGTCAGGCGCTCTTGACCGACCGGCTTGGCGCGCGGCGAGCAGCCTTCAGAAGAAACCGAGCTTCTTCGGGCTGTAGCTCACCAGCATGTTCTTGGTCTGCTGGTAATGGTCGAGCATGACCTTGTGGGTCTCGCGGCCGACGCCCGACTGCTTGTAGCCGCCGAACGCGGCATGCGCGGGATAGGCATGGTAGCAGTTGGTCCAGACCCGCCCGGCCTGGATGGCGCGGCCGAAGCGGTAGCAGGTGTTGGCGTCGCGGCTCCAGACGCCGGCCCCCAGGCCGTAGAGCGTGTCGTTGGCGATCGACAAGGCCTCGTCCTCGGTCTTGAAGGTCGTGACCGAGACGACGGGCCCGAAGATCTCCTCCTGGAACACGCGCATCTTGTTGTGGCCCTTGAACACCGTCGGCTTGACGTAGTAGCCGCCGGCGAGATCGCCGCTGAGCACGTTCCGCTCACCGCCGATCAGGAGTTGCGCGCCCTCGTTCTTGCCGATGTCGATATAGGACAGGATCTTCGACATCTGCTCCGACGAGGCCTGGGCGCCGATCATCGTGGCCGGATCGAGCGGGCTGCCCTGCACGATCGCGCCGACGCGCTGAAGCGCGCGCTCCATGAACCGCTCGTAGATCGACTCGTGGATCAGTGCGCGGCTCGGGCAGGTGCAGACCTCGCCCTGGTTGAGCGCGAACATCACGAAGCCTTCGATCGCCTTGTCCAGAAAATCGTCGTCCTCGGCGCAGACATCCTTGAAGAAGATGTTCGGCGACTTGCCGCCGAGCTCGAGCGTCACGGGAATCAGGTTCTGCGAGGCGTATTGCATGATCAGCCGGCCGGTCGAGGTCTCGCCGGTGAAGGCGATCTTGGCGATGCGCGGCGAGGAGGCCAGCGGTTTGCCGGCCTCGAGGCCGAAGCCGTTGACGACGTTGAGCACGCCCGCCGGCAGCAGGTCGCCGATGATCTCCATCCAGACCATGATCGAGGCCGGGGTCTGCTCCGCCGGCTTCATCACGACGCAATTGCCCGCCGCGAGCGCGGGGGCGAGCTTCCACGCCGCCATCAGGATCGGGAAATTCCAGGGAATGATCTGGCCGACGACGCCGAGCGGCTCGTGGAAGTGATAGGCGATGGTGTCGTGGTCGATCTCGGCGATCGAACCTTCCTGGCCACGGATGACGCCGGCGAAATAGCGGAAGTGATCGATCGCGAGCGGAATGTCGGCCGCGGTCGTCTCGCGGATCGGCTTGCCGTTGTCCCAGGTCTCGGCCAGCGCGAGCGTGGCGAGATTGGCCTCCATGCGGTCAGCGATCCTGTTGAGGATCAGCGCGCGCTCGGTGACGCTGGTGCGCGCCCAGCCGTCCTTGGCGGCATGCGCCGCATCGAGCGCGGCCTCGATGTCGGAGGCATCGGAGCGCGCGATCTGGCACACCGGCTGGCCGGTGATCGGCGAAATATTGTCGAAGTATTTTCCGGCGCTCGGAGCCTTCCAGCCGCCGCCGATGAAGTTGTCGTAACGCGCAGCGAAAGGCGGCTTGAGCGCCGCATGGACGTCAACCTTGGTCATTTCTCTCTCCCATACACGCCGATGTCCACGGCGTTGGAGAGAGGCTCGGTCAAACCGGGTTTTCGGACCAGTGGCCGGCGGCGGTGAGTCGCCGGAAGTGTCGCAGTTCTGCGACAAGGCGACTGGCAAAACTGCGCTTCAGCGCTCCAGCCCGAGCCGCTTCATCTTCCGATGCAGGGTGGCGCGCGACATGTCGAGCTCCTTGGCGGCCTTCGAGACGTTGCCGGCGGCACGCGCGAGCGCGCGCTTCAGCACCGCGCGCTCGGCCGCGTCGATATCGTCACTCTCGCTCCGCGCCCCCCTGATCAGGTCGCTCGCCGGGACCGGCCGCGCCAGTGCCGACGCCGACAGGCCGAGCGCACGACGCGCCGCACGCGTGGCGCCGACGACGAGATCGTTGCTGTCCACCGCGAGCAGCGAGTTGATCTCGCGCTCGCTCTCCGGTGTCAGCACGATGCGCGCCTGCGGAAAGGCCTGGCGGAAATTCTCCGCCTCGATGAGGCGCGCGGCGTCCGCGACCGTGGTCGAGATCAGGCGGCCGAAACCTTCGGTGAGATCCGTCCGGCATGACGACACGTCAAGTGCCGCCCTGAGCTGGCCATTCTCGTCGAAGATCGGCGCGGTCGTGCAGAACAGCCGGGAATTGCGGGTGAGGTAATGCTGGTCCCGGTCGATGGTCAGCGGCCGCTTCTCGACCAGGCAGGTGCCGATCGCATTGGTGCCCTCGTGCCGCTCGCTCCACACAGCGCCGGTCCACAGCCCCCAGGACTCGAATGTCGCATCGTCCCCGCGGGCGCCACGCCGGTCGAGCACCGTGCCGTCGGCATCGGCCAGGAGCACCGAGCAGCCGACGCCGCCGACGGCAAGAAACAGCCGGTCGAGGCTCGCTTGCGCGATCGCGAGCAGCCGTCCCAGGCGCTCCCGCGCCACATTGATCTCGGTGGCCGTCAGACGGCGGGACGGAGCATGGGTCGCCGGATCGAGTGCATGGAGATGGCCGGAGCGACGCCATGAGGCTGCGAGCGCCGAGACCGCCGGGCTGGCGGTGGCATCGTCCTTGAGATCGCCTTTGGTATCGCTTTTGGCGACAGCATCCAGCACGCGATCGGAATGCGCACTCCCGGGCGCGCGCCGCATGTCACTCCTCCTGGCCTTCTCCCAGCAGCGATCTTCTTTGCCGGCATATTATGGCGAATACAGCACCCCTGATTGACCGAGGTCAAGCAACGCGCCCGGACGCCGGCCTCTCGAACGAGTAGCCGCAAGACGCATGCGGCAGCGGCCACCCCGCTTGCGTGTCGTTCCGACAACCGGCAACCTCCACGTTTCCGGACAATTACCGGGTGTCGCAAGGCTGCGACACAAGCGGGCGCGAAACGACCGGCGAGCCAGTCTGCGGGCGCCATTCCTCAAAACGCGTTAATTCCGGTTCCCCATGGTTCCCGCATGCGCCCAACGCACGCCCCGAGACTGAGGTCGCGCGACAAACATCAAGCGAGAGAACCATGCGACTGACATCCTTTGCGGCCATCCGCTCCATCCAGACCAAGATCGCCCTGATCGCGGGCGTCTGCCTCGTCCTCACCTGCATTGTCCTGATCGGCTACGGCCTGTTCTCGACACAGAGCATGAATCAGTTCGTCAACCGCGAGGTGATGCAGCTGGTCGATCAGCAGACCAAGGAAAGCCTGATGAACCGGGCGGCCGCCGAGGCCAACGTCATCAAGGCCGAGCTGGAGGTCGGATTTGATGCGGCGCGCACCCTGGCGCATTCCTTCGCGGTGCTGGCGGACGACAAGAGCGGCATCGACGCCGCCTCGCGCCGCACGCAGCTCAACGCCGTTCTGCGGCGCGTGCTGGAGCTCAACCCGGCGTTCAACGGCACCTACTCGGCCTGGGAGCCCGGCGCGCTCGACGGCAATGACAACGCGTTCAAGGGACGCAAGGACGTCGGCTCCGATCAGACCGGCCGCTTCCTGCCCTACTGGACGCGCAGCGCCGGCGGCGCGATCGCGGTCCAGCCGCTGGTCGAATACGACAGCAGCGAGCGTCATCCTAACGGTCTCGTGAAGGGCGCCTGGTACATCAACCCGAGCAGCACGGGTAAGGAGAACATCCTCGGACCGCTGCCCTACATCGTCCAGGGCAAGCCGGTGTTTCTGGCCACGATGTCGGTGCCGGTGATGATCGACGGCAAATTCCGCGGCCTCGCCGGCGCCGACTACAATCTCGATTTCGTTCAGACGCTCGCGACCAAGATGAACGCCTCGCTGTTCGGCGGCAAGGGCAAGGTCGTGATCCTCAACGACACCGGGCTCGTGGTCGCCGACAGCGCCAATCACGACGTCATCGGCAAGGCCGCGACATCAGCCGATCCGCGCTGGACCGACAGCGCCGCCATCGTCCGCACCGGCAAGGGAACGGTTCAGGACGATCCCAATGTCACCGACATCGACATCTACGCACCCATTCGCCTTGGCCTCACCAACACGCCGTGGTCGGTCGTGATCTCGATCCCGCGCCATGTCGTGCTGGCCTCGGCGCAGCAGCTCGACGCTTCGCTGAGCGGCCGCTCGACCACCAACACGATCTGGCAGCTCGGCGTCGGCATCGTGATCACGGCGCTCGCGATCTTCCTGATCGCCGTTGCGGCGCGCAGCATCGCCCGTCCGATCCAGGCCTGCGCTGTCTTCGCCGACGGCATCGCCAAGGGCGACTTCAACCAGAACCTGACGATCGACCAGGCCGATGAGGTCGGCGCGCTCGCCACGTCGCTGAAGGCGATGCAGGGCGACCTGAAGCGCAGCATCGCGCAGCGTGCGGAGGACCAGGCGGCCGCGGACGCGGAGCGCAGGCGGGCGATGAACGTGATGGCGGACCAGTTCGAGGCTTCGGTGGGCGGTATCGTCGAGACGGTCTCGGCCGCCTCGCACACGCTCGAAACGTCGGCGGGTACGCTGACCATGACCGCGGACCAGGCCGAGAAGCTCGCCACGACCGTCGCCGTCGCCTCGGAGCAGGCGTCGACCAACGTGCAGTCGGTGGCGTCGGCGACCGAGCAGATGGCGTCGTCGGTCACCGAGATCAGCCGCCGGGTGCAACAATCCGCGCAGATGGCGAACGATGCGGTGACCCAGGCGCGAAGCACCACGGGCCGCGTCGGCGAGCTCTCCAAGGCCGCGGCGCGGATCGGCGATGTCGTCGAGCTGATCAACAGCATCGCCGGCCAGACCAACCTGCTCGCGCTCAACGCGACCATCGAGGCGGCGCGCGCCGGCGATGCCGGACGCGGCTTCGCGGTGGTCGCCACCGAGGTCAAGGCGCTCGCCGAGCAGACGGCGAAGGCGACCGGCGACATCGGCCAGCAGATCGCGGGCATTCAGACCGCGACCCAGGAGTCGGTCACCGCGATCCGCGAGATCAGTGACACGATCGAGCGGCTGTCGGAGATTTCGGCCACGATCGCGGCCGCGGTCGAGGAACAGGGAGCCGCGACGCAGGAAATCTCCCGCAACGTGCAGCAGGCCGCCCAAGGCACGCAGCAGGTCTCATCCAACATCACCGACGTGCAACGTGGTGCGACGCAGACCGGCACCGCCTCGTCGGAGGTGCTGTCGGCCGCGAAGCTGCTGTCGCGGGACAGCGGCCGGCTCAAGGACGAGGTAAGCAGGTTCCTCGGCTCTGTCCGCGCCAGCTGAGCCGTCGCGTCCGGCAGACGACCACACTCTCTGACCGGAGCTGACCAGAGCCCCGCCCATCGGCGGGGCTCATGTCGTTCAGGGTGACGATCGAGACGCCCAGAGATGACGACTTATCCCCTGTCGTCAGAAAGATGCTGGCAGACCGCCCCCACTTGGTGCGATTGTCCGCCCCAGCGCGATCGCGCAATCCGAAACCCGCCATTAAGCTGCAGGCGGCAAAGGTCCTGCGCATCGCCGATTGGAGTCCTCTCATGAGCCGCCTCGTCTATGTTCTCAACGGCCCCAACCTGAACCTGCTGGGCAAGCGCCAGCCTGAGATCTACGGCCATGAGACGCTGGCCGATGTGGAGCGCGACTGCCGGTCGCTCGCAACCGAGCTCGGCCTGGAGATCCGCTTCCAGCAGTCGAATCGCGAATATGAGCTGATCGACTGGATTCACGAGGCGCGCGAGACCGCCGCCGCCATCGTCATCAATCCCGGCGCGTTCACCCATACGTCGGTCGCGATCCTCGATGCGCTCAATGCGTTCGACGGCACGGTCATCGAGGTGCACATTTCCAACGTGCACAAGCGCGAGGAATTTCGTCACCACTCGTTCGTCTCCAAACGCGCCGACGGCGTGATGGCGGGCTTCGGCACCCAGGGCTATCAGCTCGCGCTGCGACGCGTCGCCAAGCTGCTCGATGACGGCAAGGCCGTTGCTGGCTGAGACGCCGTCAGTCCGGGGCAGCCCTGAAGGGGCTGAACCCGGACTCTCGAGATCGCCTGATCAGCTCGGAACTCCGGGTTGGATGCTGCGCCCCGGAATGACGGCTGCAGACATCAGCACCGCAGGCGCCCGCCGCAGCGATCCACTTGAAGCCATGCGCCTGCTCAATCGCCCTGGGCGAATCGCCCCGCGCAACGCGCATCGAGCGCGCCGTCGCTCACACCGGTGAAGCCGAAGCCGTTCCAGGCATAGACCTGGGTCCGTGTCGATGACGGCGTCGCCGTATCCAGCATGATGAAGGAATCGCCGCGATGCAGGGCGCAGAGATAGGATTGCCCCGCATCATCGGCGATCAGCACCGCATCGAGCAGCGGCCAGGCCAGCGCCGAGCCGCGCCACTTGGCCACCAGGCCGTGCGGCGTGACGTCGTAGACATAGGGACGGGGACCGTCCTCACCGTCGATCGGCGAGGCATGGCGTTCGAGCGTGAACAGCAGCGGTGGCTCGCCGGCCATCAGGCGTCCGGCTTCCGCTGACAGCAGCGCACGCGGCGGCGTTCGCCAGCGGCTCGCCGCCGCGCGGCCTTCGATAACGAAGCGGTCCGAGACAATCTCGCCGTCGCGAATCCAGGGACCGATGGCAAGCCCTGACACGCGCAACGGCGCTCCCGCTGTCACGGAACACTGGGCGAGACCCGCCTGCGGCTGCTCGGGCGCCGCCAAGGCGGGATAGGCCGAGCCCTCCGGCGTCCTCGTCTGCAGGCCGCCGCAGGCCAGCCGGTCGTCCTTGATCGCGCAATCGGCGATCAGGCCGCGCTTGGTCAGCGGATATTTCTGGTCGAAGACGTGATTGCCGAGCGAGTAGAACACCGGCTTGCCATCGACGCAGGCCGGCGGCTGCACGACGTGCGGATGCGCGCCGATGATGAGATCGGCGCCCTGCGCGACCAGCCACCTCGCCGCAGCCTCCTGCTCCGGCACGACCCAGTCGGCGAGCTCCTTGCCCCAATGCACGGAGACGATCACCCAGTCCGCCAGCGCCCGCGCCAGCCGCAGCTTCCGCGCGACCTGCCACGATGGGATCCGATCGACAAGATCATCGCGGCCTGGAACGAGGTTCACGCTGATCAGCGCCAGCGTACGGTCGCGAACCTTGACGAAGGCCGGCGACTCCGCCGCTCCGATCGCGCCGAGCCCGGCCGCCTGCAGCGCCGCGCGGGTCGCCTTGCGCCCCGCCGCGCCGAGATCACCCGCATGATTGTTGGCAAGGCCGAGCGCGGTGAAGCCGGCGTCCTTGAGCAGCGGCACCAGCTTCGGCTCGACCGCGAAGCACAGCTCCTTCGGCGCATCGCAGGCGTCCGCCGGTCCGACGGTGCCTTCGAAATTGCCGACCACGAGATCGGCGCCCCGAAACGTGTCTCGCAGGCCATGCCATGGCGACAGGCCGTGGCGGGCGTCGATCTCCCGCGCCACCTGCCGCGCCAGCATGATGTCGCCGGTGAACAGCAGCCGCGCCGCCTCGGACTCCGCCGCATCCGCCACTGCCACGCCGGACAACATCAGCAGCAGCGCTAGCGCTGCGCGCCTCACGGCTGCCGCGCCGGACACGACAACACGTTCGCCGACAGATGCCGCGCCACCCAGTCCGGCCGCGGCTGCGCATCGACCATCTTGCGCCATTCGGCATCGTCGAGCGGCCGGGGCGAGGCGAACTCGTAATAGGAATAGACGCCGCCCTTGACGATCTGCGAGCGACCGCCATGCGGCACGATCTGGTCCCATTCCAGCGGCCGTCCGACGCCGAGCTCGCGCGTCGTCCCGGGCGCGTCGGCCACGTCGACCACCTTCATCATCGGATCTGGGTTGGACAGCGCATATTGCGGGTTCGACAGGCTGGAGAAGATCAGGAAATTGTGCTCAGCGGCGCGGGCGACATATTGGATCAGCCTGTAGTCCTCCGCGCTCAGCGTCTCGCCCTTCAACTCCTTCTCCGCAATCCTCTGATATTTGCGGATGGAGTCGCGAGACTCCGTCAGGCGCCGGACGATGCCGTCGCGCAGACGCGCATTGGCCGCCGCATCTGCCGCGAGGCTCCGGCCGTCCCGCACCATCCCGATGGTCGCCTCGAACAGATCGGCGATGGCCGCGAAGCTCGCCGGATCGGGCTCGACATAGCCGCGCGGCGGCTGCATCACGATCGCCTCGAAGCCGCCCTCGCCGCATTCGGCCACCGTCTTGTCGTTGACCAGCACCGTGGCGTGGCGCAGCGTCGCCCAGGATGCGAGCCCCGTCTGCAGGCGCTTGGCGTTCCAGACCGGGCCCGCGACGGCCGACGACGTGGTGCTGTCGGCCCATTGCGTTGCCAGCGTCGCGATCCAGGAATCGTAGAGGCTGTTGCGCGACTTGCCGCCGGCCGCGGCGAAGCGCTGGCGCACCGCGGCGATGCGGCCGGCGAGATTGGGATAGGCGGCGAAGTCGCGGCTGAGCAGCTCGCTTGCCAACCGATTGCCGGCGACGGCCGCGAAGTCCAGGCCCGACGGCAACAGGCGCGAGCCGCCGTCGCGCGTCACGATCCGCTCGGCGGCCGGCCGATCGGCGTGGTCTACGACATTGTCGAGCGCCTCATTGTCCCAGCCCCAGGACAACGGAAACAGCCGCGGGCCGCGCGTGTCCGGATGCGAGGCGATGGTCGAGGCCGCGCCGCCCCACACGAGGTCGAGCCGCGATGAGGCGATGAACGGCCGGTACACCGCGATCCAGTCGGTCGCCGCCCTGCCGACGGACGCATCGAGGCCGCGCAGCATCGCGGTGTCCTCGGCCGACAGCGGCAGCGCGCTGAGATAGCGCACCGCGCCGAAATAGCGCTTCTGCGCGTCCGTCGTGTAGTGCCCGCGCGGCTTGAACTGCGCAAAGTCCAGCGTCTCCTGCAGCGCCAGGGACTGTTCGGCGCCGCGGGCCGCGACGATGAGACGTGCTTCGGCATTCGACTCGCTACGGCCATCGAGCACGGCATGCGCCGCGGCGAACGCCTTGGCCATGCGGCTGCCCGGATGCCGCTTGGCAAGCTCCGCATCGGCGGCAGCGACGAAGCGGGCGAAGGCCGGCCCGGCCTGCTCGCGCTCGAGGATGATGAACAGCCCGTCGAAGGCGGCGCTGTACAATTCCCAGAACAAATCCGTGGTGACGAAATAGGGCCGCGTCGGCACCCGCGTGTCGGGCGCGCCGCATTGATAGGACTCGGTGTCATACAGCTTGTAGAGCTGGTCCATCTCCGGCAGCCGCCGGAACAGGCCGCGGTCTCGCACGAACGCCTGCTGGTCGGCGGCGCTCTCCATGTACATCCAGGCATTGGCGACGTCGGCCAGCGGCACCGAGATCGGCAGATAATGCAGGCTCCTGACGGCACGGTTCGTGGTGAGCGCGATCACCCCGCGCCCGTCCGGCATCTGCGACGGCACCGAGTCGAGCTTGTACTCGCCGAGCGCGGCCTGGTCGGAATTGTCGACCAGGCCCTTGATGCGGATGCCGGGCTGGCCGGGCTGCCAGTCGATCATGGCGATGCCGTTCGGCGTGTAGGTCAAGGTATGGCCGCAATCGCGGCCGAGCGGCGCGCTCTTGCCCCAATTGTCGGCGGCGTAGGTCAGTCTGTGCAGGCATTTCTTCTGGTCCTCCCACAGCAGCTGATTGCCGGCGGGATGGAATTGCAGCGGCAGCGCCGATGCCGCGATGGTCGTGTTCGGCGCCTCGTCATCGTCCTTCTTGCCAGCGTCGCGCTGCGGCCCGACCACGGTGTAGAGCCCCTTGCCGGTCTCGGTCACCGTACGCAGCGCATAGGCGCCGCTGGCGAGCTTCTCGCCGAAGAACAGGCGCAGCACCGGCGCCTTCTCGCCGTTGACCTCGAACGGACGCGGGCCGACGACCAGCCGGCGCAGCGATGCGGCGCTGCTGTAGACCGTTGTCGGCGTGAAGCCCGCCGCGGCCGCATCGAGCTTGAGGATCTGCGAGCCGCGCTCGGTCGTGGCGAGCAGGAACACCGCCTTGCCGCGGGGATGCCAGGTGATCGAGACGAGCCGCGTCTGCGCCGGCACGTCGATCCGGCGGGAGAAGCCGTCGCGGCCGAACGCCCAGAATGCCACCTGCTGGCGGTGTGCGGCGTCCTCGACGATGACGGCGGCTTCACGGCCGGTCGGCGACGCCTCGTAGTCGCGCAACGACAGCCCCTGCGGCAGATCGAACGCGACCGGCTCGGCCGGCGAGCGCGCCACCACGATCTCCTCCTCGTCATAGGCGAACGGGCCCTGATAAGGCTCGCTCGGCGCGGCGGCTTCGTCGACGAGCGGCGTCTGCGCGCGGGTGCCGGTCACCCCGATCAGCAGGGCGCCACAGACGAGCAACGCGCGCGAGACGATTGTCATGCCATCCTCCGTTTTGCCGTTCACGCGGCCGGATCATTTTGTCCGTGCGCGGCGTCGAAACGTTCAATGCGGCGACGCATGGGCGTGCGCAACAGAAAAGGCCACCTGGGGGCTCCAGGCGGCCTGTCGTCTGTGGAGATCGGAGCGCGCCGTCAGCGGCCGAGGCGCGGCAGAATGTCGAAGCGGTAGTTGACGCCGACCAGAGCCGTGTGAATCTGCGTCTTCTGGCTGACGACGTTGGGTCCGCCGGTGATCGCGGCCGCGCCAGGCACGGTGCCGGTGACCGTGCCGAAATCGGCATAGTCATACTCGGCGAAGGCCGACCAGTTGCGGGCGAACATCCACTCGACGCCGGCGCCGACCGTCCAGCCGCTGCGGTTGAACGCCGTGCTCGCCGATTGCCCCGTCGCCGTGTTGGTCACCGCCACGCGGGTGCGCGTCCAGGCGGCGCCGCCTCTGGCGTACAGCAGGACCTCCGGCGTCACCAGATAGCCGGCACGCAGCGTCGCGGTGTAGAGGTTGCTGACGCGCGTATCCAGCGCGATCC
This sequence comes from Bradyrhizobium sp. HKCCYLRH3099, assembly GCF_051167855.1. Classification (NCBI taxonomy): domain Bacteria; kingdom Pseudomonadati; phylum Pseudomonadota; class Alphaproteobacteria; order Hyphomicrobiales; family Nitrobacteraceae; genus Bradyrhizobium; species Bradyrhizobium sp. HKCCYLRH3099. The sequence continues at coordinate 65,031 of NZ_JBNPTW010000014.1, read as the reverse complement.
CAGGCGCCAGCGACGTCGTCGCATTGATGTTGCCGAGATCGGCCATCGCCTGGATGCCGACGACGAAGCGGTCGAACTGGTAGTCGCAGCCGAGCTGCAGGCCGCCGAGGACGTCGCTGCCATTGCTCGATGAGGCCGTCGGAATCTGCACGGCCGCAACCGGCAGCGGCGCCACGTTGCCGCCTCCGGCGACGGGCGGTGGATTCTGAGGCGGAGGATTTTGCGGCGGCGGGTTCTGCGGCGGAGGATTGTTGTTGCCCTGCGGTGGCGGCTTCGGCTGGCCGCCGTCCTTCGGCGGAGTCTTCGGCGGCCAACCGGGCTTGTCCGGATGCTGCGGCCAGCCGTCGTGATCGTGCTTGCCGCCGTGCTGCTGCCAATGATCCTTGTCGGGCTTGCCGCCGTGGCCGCCCTTGTCGTCGTCGTGATCCGGCTTCGCCCAGGCGTAGCTGTCATAGCCGGGCTTTGCCGGCTGCTTCGACCAGCCGAACGAAATCGGCTTGTCGTAGCCGCCGTCCTTCTTGCCCCAGCCGCCGCCGGCCTTGTTGTCATCATGCTTGTCGTGGCTCAGCCAGGAGTAACGGTCGGAATAGCCGTTCGAATGCAGCTGCGACCAGCCGCCCGACTTGTCATGATCGTCGTCGTGGCGCTTGCCGGACCAGTTGTCGCTATATTTGACGTCCTTGTAGTTATCCTTGTAGTTGTCGTCCTTGTCCTTGGACGGCGTCTGCCACGGCCAGGACGGCTTGTCGCCACCTTTCGACCCGACCTGCGGCCAATGATGGTCGCCGTGATCGTGCTTGGAGGGCGGTTTGCTATAACCTCCGTCGTGATCCTTTTCGCAGAGAGCGGGCTTGCTGGGCTTCCACCAGCCGCCGCCGTGATCGCCATAAACCGGAGGCTTGTGAGGCGGCTTGTAGGGCGGCTTGCCTCCGCCGTTGTTCCCGCCGGGGTTGTTCGGCGGCGGCGGGTTCTGCGGCGGGTTTGCAACCACCGGCGGCTTGGCCGGCGGAGTGTTGGCATTGCCGGCAGGCTGCTGCTGCGCAGGCTGCGCGGGCGCGGCGCCGGCATTGGCGAGCTGACTCCACGTCTGCTGCTGACGCGACCACGCCATGCCGCCATTGGCGCCGACATGGCAGCCACTCCACCTGTAGGCGAATACGTCGGGAGGCGGGAGCGGGGGCGGCAGGGCGAGGTCGGTCGCCCAAACCGATGTCGTACTTCCTGCGAAAGTAGTTAGGCAAAGGCATACGCCAAATACGCGACGCATCGAACTCACAACTCCTGAACACGGGCCGCAACTACGGCGGCCGCATCAGGAGGGTCAGATTGTGTCGCGACCTGAATTGAAAAATGTCAATCGAAAGGAATGCAGATCGCCGTGATGAGCCGTTAACGATTCCGTTTCGAGTGTTGCGCCGGAGATGCAGAATTCAGGCAAAATGAAGCAACGCCCGACACGATTGCGACGCAGAGTGCGCGGGCCGCTCGGTCCGCTGCGATCGTTCGTCGACGAACGCAGGTGGCCGCGCGAGGCGGCGCGTTGCGAATGCATCGCTGGCTGCAGGCTGATTCGTGCGCACTCTCGATGGGACGACCGATCAGTCGATGCTGATTGCTCGCGCAGGTAGATGCGGATGATGTCGCAGTCGCGCGAGGATCGGTGCGTCGGTTCGGCAACACGCGTCGCGGCTGATCGCGGCGTCGAGGTCGAGGTTCCCTCGAGCGCGCGCGAGACTGCCGATCGCGGCGCGCCACCGATGCGGACAAACCATGGCGCCCACCGCCGCAATCCCGGCGAATGCGGCGATCCCTCGTCGGTGCCGCGACGGAGACTGATCAAAGGCGCCGCAAAGCGTGCATGATTGCGGCGCGCCACGATCTTGCGGCGCGCCGCGCAGGAGAGGCGCTCAGGGATTGCGCCGCGAGAACGAGATTGCGTAGGCGGCGCTGCGGATGTCGATCATCGGATCGTCGGAGGCCTCGATGCCGTCGGGGAGCTGGCTCGGCAGGAACAACAACTGCTTTTGCGCGGCATCGCTGTCGGCCACCGCCTTGTCGATCGTGACGACGCCGAGCTCGACCAGCTTGCGATCGTCGGGCCACGGCTTCGCGGGGTCCTTGGTGTCGTCGCCGGCGGCGGCGAGCTGGGCCATGAAGCGGAACGTCACCGGCCCCTGTTTCAGCCGCGCCGGCAGCTCGGCCATCAGATAGTCGGGCGCGCGCTTGGCGGCCTCGGCCTTGTCGAGATGCACCACCTTCTCCGGCAGCATCTGATAGCGGATCGCCTGCTTCGCGCCGGCCTTGTTGACGAGCACGAAGGCGTTGACGCCGAAATAGGCCTCGTTGGCAAAGCTGTCCGGCGTCGCGATGGTGCCGAGCGCGGCCGGCACCGACGGGTGGCTGCCGATGAACTGCTCGAGCTTGGTCGGCTTCGCCGCGTTCGGCCCGGAGTCGGCGATCGCCAGGAACAGGTCGCGCAAATCGGCCGCCGTCGAGACGGGGAAGAACTTCAGCGAGTTGATGACGATGTCCATGTCGCTGCCGTCAGCGAGGCGAAACTTCACCGCCATGCCGTGCGGATTGGCGTCGTCGGATCCATCCGGCAGGTTCGGCACGCCCGTCGAATCCGAGAACCGCACGGTCACCGGGATCTCGCCGCCGCTGAACAGCGACGCCTTGCTTAAAGTCGCCGCCTCCGCCGACGGCTTGAACCTGCCCTCGACCACCACGCCCTTGGCGTGATTGGCGCGGAAGCCGGCGTGCACGCCGAACACCTTGTTCATGGCATCGACGAGCTGCTGCTCGAGCGGCGCGTCCTCGGCGTAGGCAGCGGTGGGCAGCACGAAGGCCAGCGCGGCCAGCGCGGCCACGATTTTGCGTGTCATGATGGAGCGGCTCCCTGTGTTGTCGTCAGTCATCCATCATCACACCACAAATTCGCGACGGGAGCGAATATCGTGACGGCGCATCACGCGCCGAGCTTGCGGCCGAGGAAGTCGCGGATCAGCGGCACCATCTCGTCGGCCTTGTCCTCCAGCGCGAAGTGCCCGGTGTCGATCAGGTGGAACTCGAGCTGCGGCAGGTCACGCTTGTACGGATGGGCGCCGTCGGCCGGGAAGATCTTGTCGTTCTTGCCCCAGACGATCAGCGTCGGCGGCTGATGCTTGCGGAAATAGGCCTGGACCTTGGGATAGAGCGGCAGGTTGGTGCGATAGTCGTAGAGCATGTCGATCTGGATGTCGGCATTGCCCGGACGGTCGAGCAGCGCCTGGTCGTGGACCCAGTTGTCGGGCGAGACGCGGCTCAAATCGCTAACGCCGTCGGTGTACTGAAACTTGGTGATCTCCAAGGTCACCAGCTTGTAGAGCGGCTTGCGGCGCGCCTCGGAGTGGTCGGCCCAGTACGCCTTGATCGGATCCCAGAACTCCTTCAGGCCCTCGTCATACGCATTGCCGTTCTGCACGATCAGCGCCGTGACGCGCTCGGGATGCGCGAGCGCCAACCGCCAGCCGACCGGCGCGCCGTAGTCCATGACGTACATCGCGAACTTCGTCACGCCGAGCTGGCCGAGCAGCCCGTCGATCAGCTCGCCGAAGCGATCGAACGAGTAGGTGAACTTCGTCCGGTCGGGCATGTCGCTCTGGCCATAGCCGGGATAGTCCGGCGCGATCACGCGATAGCGGTCGGCGAGCTGCGGAATGAGGTTGCGGAACATGTGCGACGAGGTCGGAAAGCCGTGCAGCAGCAGCACCACCGGCGCGTCCTTGGACGCGTCCTTGGGCCCGGCCTCGCGATAGAAGATATTGATGCCGTCGATCGTCGCCGTGCGATGATGCGTCACTACCGGCGCCGTGCCGGCCGGTGCGGCGCGCGCGGTGGCTGGGCTCTGCGACACGGCCGCGCCGGCCGCCAGCAGCGGCAGGCCGAAAGCAAAACGGCGGCGGCTCAGGGCGGCGAGCGGACCGGTCGGACGAACGTGCTTCATGTCGGACTCCAAGGCAGATTGAGGTGCGAGCCACCGCGACGGCGGCATCATCCGGCGCCGCGCGACACGACCTGCGCGGCCCGCGGCGGATGGTCGTCCTCGGAGGTATCGCATTGCTCCGCTGCATTGCAGCCCATATAGATGAGAAGTTGCTTTGGTGATTTCGGAAAGGTGGCGCGATGGATCGCCTGGAGGCGATGACGGCGATCATTGCAGTCGCAGAGACGGGCTCGATCTCGGCCGCATCGCGCCGCCTCAAGCTTCCGGTGGCCACCATCAGCCGCAAGGTCTCGGAACTTGAAGCCCGCCTGAAGGCGCAATTGTTTCAGCGCAGCTCGCGCCGCGTGACGTTGACGGAGGCCGGACGCGCCTATATCGACGCCTGCCGGCGCATCGTCGAGCAGGTCGAGGACGCCGAGCGAGAGCTGTCCGGCGAGTACCGCATCCCGCGGGGCGAGCTGGCGGTGACGGCGCCGTGGGGGCTCGGCCACACCCATCTGCTGCCGCACACGATCGCCTTCCTCGACGCCCATCCGGAGATTTCGCTCCGCTTGAAGCTGACCGACGCCGTCGTCAACATCGGCGACGAGAATTTCGACGTCGCGGTCCGCGTCGGGCCGCTGCCGGAGAGCAGCATGATCGCGACGCGCATCGGGTCGATCCGCACCGTCGTCTGCGCCAGCCCGTCCTACCTGAAGGCGCGCGGCCGGCCGAAGAAGCCGGCCGATCTCGCCACGCATCAGTGCATCACGATCGACGACCACAAGGCGCCCGCGGCGTGGAAGTTCGTCGCCGGCAACCGCACCCGCGTGGTCCCGATCACGTCGCGGCTGTGCGTCAACACGTCGGAAGCCGCGGTGCTCGCGGCGATCGACGGCGCCGGCCTCGCGCGCGTGATGTCCTACAAGATGGAGGCCGCGCTGCGCGCGAAGCAGCTCGAGATCGTGCTCGACCCGTTCGAGCCGGCGCCGCTGCCGGTGCACATTCTCTATCCGCCGCGCAAGCCGATGCCGCTCAAGCTGCGCACCTTCCTCAACTGGATGACGCCGCGGCTGAAGGCGCAGTTCAACACACCAGGCTCCGCCTCGTGACGCTGCGGCTGCTTCAGCCGCGTCAAGAGGCGGCACGCGCAGGGCAGCCGCCTGCCCGCCCTCCGCCCGCGGCGCTTGCGGAAGCCGGGGGAATGTCCGTATTGTAAAGCGGCATGCTCCTGTCGCTGTCTTCCGGCGCGTCCTTGTTCCAGACCTGGATGCCGCAGCCATCGTCCACCGGACGATCGTCTTCGCTCGCCGGGCGCGTCGACATCATCGAGCCAGCAAGCGACCGCGCCAACATGAGGGAGCCTTGACTGTGTCCGCACCGGAAAGTTTCCCCATCGACAAGATCCACGTTCCCGAGAAGAAGCGCAAAGCGCTGAAGCCGGACGTTGTCGACGCGCTGGCCGAGAGCATCCTGGAGTCTGGCCAGCGCGAGCCGATCCTCGTCCGCAGCGACAAGGATCATTATGTCCTGGTCGAGGGCCTGCACCGCCTGGAGGCCTGCAAGGCGCTCGGCGAGGGCGCCATCACCGGCCTTCTGATCTCGGCGGAGGACGCGCGCCTGCGCGAGCTGCCGCCGCCTCCGCCCGATCCCGAGCGCGAGAAGATGGAGCGGCTGCGCAAGCTGCGGCTGGAGAAGGAAGAGGCCGACAGGCTCAATGCTGCGTCGCGCGGCAGCGCCAGCGCCCACGCTGCGACACGTCCGCGCGGTCCCGCGGACACGCCCCGCAAGGACCGCAGCGGCGCCGCCAAGCCGGCCCGCGCCGCCGCAGCCGCGCCGAAGACGCTGTCCGACTGGATCAAGCAGCAGGAGCGCAGCGGCGGCCGCTACTGACGCCGCCCGCGCCGCCTCTCTCCCATCGTCATGGCGGGCCACGAGCCCGCCCGGACTACCAAGTTGCGCGCGCCTGTGCGATCGTTCCGTCTCGGCCCGGCTGATCAGGCCCGCCGCTGCAATGCAGTTCACTCTTATCCCCCATTCCCCGATCAAGAGGACGCCCATGCCGACCGCCATCTATCCCAGCCTGAAAGACCGCACGGTCCTCGTCACCGGCGGCGGCTCCGGCATCGGCGAGGCCATCGTGCGCAATTTCCTCGACCAGGGCGCGCGCACCGCCTTCATCGACATCGACCGCGAGGCCTCGGAGTCGCTGCTCGCCAGCCTGCCGTCCGACGCAAGCGTGCATTTCGAGCACGCCGATCTGCGCGACATCGCAGCGCTGCGCGCCGCGGTCGAGGGCGTGCGTCGCGCCTTCGGCCCGATCACCGTGCTCGTCAACAACGCCGCGCGCGACGACCGCCACAGCATCGAGGACGTCACGCCGGACTATTGGGACGAACGCATGGCGGTCAATCTCAAGCACCAGTTCTTCGCAGCGCAAGCGGTGGCGCCCGACATGCGCGCGGCCGGCATCGGGTCGATCGTCAATCTGGGCTCGGTGAGCTGGGTGCTCGGCCAAGGCGGCATGCCCTGCTACACCACGGCGAAATCTGCCATCCAGGGCCTGACGCGTTCGCTCGCCCGCGACCTCGGCCCCGACAACATCCGCGTCAACTCCATCCTCCCCGGCTGGACCATGACCGAGCGCCAGCTCAAGCTGTGGCTGACGCCCGCCGGCGAGGCGGAGCTGATGCAGCGGCAATGCCTCAAGCGCAAGATCATGCCCGACGACATCGCCCGCGTTGTGCTGTTCTTCGCCTCCGACGATTCCGGCGCCTGCACCAACCAGAACTACATCGTCGACGGCGGCTGGGTGTGAGGGCCCGCGGGGTCGCGCATGATGATCTCCGCTTGAGTTCGACTTTCTGCGGTCGCGACACACCGCTCTGTCAGGTCGCCACACACCGCGCCGCCAGTTAGTTATTCCGTCATGCCCGGGCTTGTCCCGGGCATCCACGTCGTTCTCAGCATGCCGACCGACGTGGATGGCCGGGACAAGCCCGGCCATGACGACGTAGAGATACCGAGCGCAAAGCCCCGATCGTCAGCGTCGCCGTGCATCATCATCTCAGCCGATCCGGACCTGCGCCCTTCCGCGCAGGACAGTTTGACGCGCCTCCGCGGCCACGCACAGCCGGAACGGCCGCGGGGCCTGGCGATTGCCCATAGGCGCGACGCGGACGACAGAGCCGGGACACGCGCGCATCGCCGGCGCTCCACTGGACGCGTCCGTCTCGCCCCCGGCCGTTACGGCCACATCAGCCACCACACATCATTGGAGTTCCCGATGCGAGCAACCATCGCTGCCCTGTCCGTTCTTCTTCTCGCGAGCACCGCCGGCGTCTCTGCCGCGCCGGTGGCCGCGTCCGCGGAGGCCGGCACCACGGCGGCCGCGCCGATGCGCCTGGCGCAGCGCGACTACGACCGCGACGGGCGCGGGCATTGGCAGCGCGAACAGCGGCGCCATCATCATCGCGGCTATGAGCGGCGTCATGGCCCGCCGTCCGGCTGGCATCGCTTCCGCTCCCGCCCGCACGACTATCACCGCCGCGGCTGCATGCAGATCGGCCCCGCGTGGTTCTGCCCGTAGGCCAACCGACATCCGTCTCGCACGGTCCTCCACGGAGCCCGTGCGAGACGGAACGCTCGGGAGCAGGCGATCCGGCTCGCCGCAACATCAAGCGCGCGACGCCCACCATCAGCTTGCTGCACGTGCACCGCCGCGCTGCAGCACATGCCGGTCACAGCAGGCTCGTCCTCATCAGGACATCGGACGAGCATTGCACCGCCCTATTCGCGCACCTATCCTCATGGAGAGAGATCCACGCTGGCCCGCATCCTCGCAAGGAGCGCCCCATGCCGACCGCGACCCTGGCTCCTGGACTGGCTCCCCTCGACGAGACCATCACGATCGCGGAGCTCACGCGCGATCCCTATCCGATCTATCAGCGGCTGCGGCGCGAGGCGCCGGTGCTGCGGGTCAAGTCGGTGGGCCGGACGTTCCTCACCAAGGCGGCCGACACCAAATACGTGAAGGACAATGCGGCGCTGTTCTCGTCCGACGATCCGAACACGCCGATGAAGCGCGCTTTCCTCGCGCACACCTTGATGCGCAAGGATCACGACGAGCACCGCGCCGAGCGCATGGCGATGATGCCGGCCTTGATGCCGAAGACGATCGAAGCCGTCTGGGAGCCGCTCTACGCCAAACTCGCCGCTGCTTATCTCGACCGCCTGCCGCGCGGCGACATCGTCGATCTGTTCCCCGCGCTCGCCGGCCCCTTGGCCGCGCGCATCCTCGCGCATGTGATGGGCATTCCCGACGCCAGCGACGACGACATGCAGCGCTGGTCGCAGGCGCTGATCGACGGCGCCGGCAATTTCGGCTGGACGCCGGGGCCGTTCGACGCCACCGACCTCGCCAATGCCGAGATGGACCGCTGCATCCGTGCCAACATGGCGCGCGTGCGCAACGAGCCGGATTCCTCCGCGCTGTCCTTCATGGTCAACGCCAAGAACCCCATTCCCGACAGCCAGATCATCGCCAACATCAAGATCGCGATCGGCGGCGGCATCAACGAGCCGCGCGACGCGCTGCTGACGATCCTCTACGGCCTGCTGACCAACCCGGACCAGCTGGAGGCCGTGCGCGCGCAGGACAAATGGCGCGCCGCTTTCGAGGAAGGCGTGCGCTGGGTGGCGCCGATCCAGGCGAGCTCACGCCTGGTCATGGAGGACACCGAGATCCGCGGCTGCCTGATCCCGAAGGGCGACACCGTGATGACCATCCAGGCCTCCGCCAACCGCGACGAGGAGCTGTTCGAGGACGGCGAGCGCTACAACGCGCTGCGCGACCCCAACCCCCACCAGGCCTTCGGCAACGGCCCCCACCACTGCGCCGGCGCCCACCTCTCCCGCCGCACCGTCGGCGCGATCCTGCTGCCGATGCTGTTCGAGCGGTTTCCGAACATGGAGCTGGTCGATGCGGCCAGCGTGCGGTGGCACGGGTTCGGGTTTCGCGGCCCGCTCAATTTGCCGGTGCGGATGCAATAAGGATCGGGCCGCATGCGTCGTTGCTCGGGTTGCCTCGGTGCACGTCACGCGGCCGCGGGGACGGCCGGTCGCACTGGCCGGACCGAGTGCAGCGGCGTCGCGGGGACTTTGGCAGCAGAGGGGCTATCGCATATGATCACGCTCAGTGGGTCGCGAAACTGTCTCCTCATCGTCATGCCCGGGCTCCGTCCCGGGCATCCACGTCGTGCTCAGCATGCCGCACGACGTGGATGGCCGGGCCTTCGCCGCGCCGAAGCGGCTTCGGCCGCGCAGGCGGGACATGCCCGGCCATGACGATGAGGAAGCAGTCGCGTGCAAAACTCTGTTCGTCAAATACGATAGCCCTGCCTGCTCACGGCGAGCCGGCGGGCATGAGGGAAGCATGACGCCGGATCGCAAGCCCGTTGCGCGAATCGGCTCGACGAGTGTTTCCTTGAAACCGGTCGTTTCCGGATCGAGCTCTCGCCCTGCCCACCGCTGTCATGCTCCGCGAAAGCGGGGCATCCAGTACGCCGAGGCAGAAGAGAGTCGCCGAGGTGTCACGGCGTACTGGATCGCCCGCTTTCGCGGACGATGACAGCCGGGGTTTCATGATCGAGGAGCCAGGACTTCGGAAACGGTCGTCTAGTCCCCGCGCCATGCCAGTCGCCCCCACTCCGGCGGGACGCGCGAGCGAACCGAATGGCGCTCCCCTCCCCCTCCTTCCGACCGCGCGCCTGATGCGTCGCTATCTCGTCGCGCTGGCGGGCGGGATGGTGCTGGTCATGATCGGGCTCGCCGGAATCGTCGCGCTGCTGTCGCGGGATGGCGGCGTGGAGCATGATTTTCTGGGCCAGGTCGCGAAAGCGGGCGATGCCGATTGGTATCGCGACGTCGGCGGCCGGTCCGTCAACCAGATTCAGGATCAGGACATCTTCTACAGCAATGTCGGGCATTCGATCGCCGCGGCAAAGGCCTCGGACATCGTCCTGCTCGGCCCGTCCTTCGTCGCCCGCGGCATCGACCGGCCAACGCTCCGATCCTCGGCGCTGCTCGGCGGGCTGAAGACCTACAACATGGCCTTTCTCGGCATCCGCGGCGGCGAGTTCTCCCGCCGGATCATCGCCCGCTGGCGCATCAGGCCGGCGCTGTGGCTGATCAATGCCGACGACCAGTTCGTGCACTTCTTCAGCGACGACCTCCACCTCACGATCGGCTCCGACAAGAAGCCGATCGACGCCGCGGCGCGCAGCCGGCTGCAGGGCCATCTCACCGTGCTGCGCCGCAATGTCAGATGGCGAATCGAAGACTGGATCGCGGTGCTGCAGGGACGGTCCGCGCCGGACGCCCTGTTCGGCGACTACCGCAGCGTGTCCACCGGCGACATGATGAACACCAATCCCGCCTATGCCGCCACGGGCAATCCGCCGATGCGGATCCTGCGCGATCGGCAGTGCGACACCAGCCCGGCGGTGGTGGATCATGCCCGCCGCCTGCTGCGCGAGATCGGCGGCCAAATCGTGCTGATGCTGGTGCCGCACAGCCAGGCCTGCGCGCGCCAAGCCGCAGAGCTCGCGAAAGCCCTGAACGTGGAATTCATCCCGCCGCCGGATGACGACGCGCTCACGACGCTCGACGGCGGCGGCCACCTCGACCGGAACGGCGCGGCGCGCTTCACCCGCTATCTCGCGGCGGAGCTCATCAAGACCAAGGCGTTCGCGGCCGCGTTCGGCGGCCGGCTGGGCCTGGCCAGCCGGCGCGAGGATTCGACAACGACGAGCGAGACCAGGCAGGCCGAATGAGGCCGCTTCCAGAGAGTTCACGCCGCCCCGTTGCGGCCATGCGCCGTGCAACGTGCGACCGACGATCGTCGACGGCCCCTTGACCAACCCTCAGCAGTTCCAGGCCGTGCGTGAGCAAGGCCCGTGGCGCAGCGCCTTCGAGGAAGGCGTGCGCCCGGTGGCGCCGATCCAATTACGGCGACAGTGCTGGACTGGACCCGTAATCCTGATCAAGACCAAAGGGGCGCATCCGGAGAATACGATTGCACTGAAGCGTTGTCATATCGCGTTCGGGCGATCCTGGACGGGTGAGTGGCAATCCTACATCGAGCATTTCCGTTATCTCATCTTGCGTCCGGAGTCCGATCTAAAGCCTCAGTGGACGCACGATCGGCAACCGGCTGATGAGCAGTCCGCCACTGTGCCGTTTCTCAACAAGGAAGCGCGGGAGGGATGGCGTCAGCGCGCTCGAAAAATGGGCCATCCATACGAGTAGCTCAGGCAGCATAGCTTCCGAGTGTGTGATCTGAAATTGTTTCAACCCTTTACATCGGTGACAGTGCGGGAATCCCAACGCCGCATGCGCTAACGCGCCGTCTTTGCTCATGGCTGCTTCTTGCACGGACGAATCACTTAAGCGGACATGCCGCCATCGCTCACGGCTTTGGCGGCTCCTCGACATCTTTATGTTAAAGCCGCCTTGAAGGGCGTTTCAAAAGGCTTTCAAAGACATCCGCGACAAGAATTCCGCGCGTGGTTGACGGCCGTCTGAAAAACGGCGACAAAAAGAAATCCCCCCGCAAGGCAATTCTCGGAATTCTTAAGGGAGAATTGCGCCATGCGAGAGCCAAGGCTCGAAGTAAGTCTGTGGGGTTTCAGGATTAGTGCGGTCGGCGCGCTGGCGGTTTGCGCCGCTGTGTTGATCTTTTTTGCGGCTCTGGCGGCTTGGCGTTTCTAGCTCTAGCCAAGGCCGAATGGTTAAACACCCGAAGGTGCCGCATGCCGAAGAGCGAAAGCATAAGACCGCTGCACTGCGTCGAACTCGTCACGGGGAAGAACCTCACGGGAACGGTTCTGATCTCGGAGAACGCGCTCCGCGTCGATATCTATAGCTACGATGGTCACTTCCATATCGAAAGCGAAGAGCCGGTCTTCCTGCAAACCGCGACGAACGAAATCGTCTCGCTGCATTCGAACGTCACGACGATCGCCGGAACCTCATCGCGCAATGTGCCGCCGCAGCGGACGACCCTCCATCAGGAGATCCTCTCGAACGTAGCAGTCGTGGGCCACGATGCCTGGGCGGCCGAAGACGGCGTCAAGCAAGTCACCTTCAACGTAAAGCACACGAACCAGTTGATGCGCCATGACGGCAAGGTCAAGGCGATCGGCCGCACGCGGTTTCCGGAAGGGGATGAACTCACGATCTTCGACGCGGCGGCGGAAGGCATGACGCTCCGGGCGTGGTACGGCGCGACCTACGGCATGGAGCTGGAGGGGCCGAAGGAAATCTGGCCGACCTTCGGGATTGAATTCGATCGACCGCAGAACATCCGCGACTACATCGGCTATGTGTCGGACTACGTGAACTTCCTGTCGTTCTGCTTCGGCGTGCCGCTCACGCCCTCTTCGATCCGGATCGACCGGCTTTCCTTCGCAGGAATGATGGAAGCCATCGAAAAGCACGAATATCCCGGCGACCACAAGGTCCACTACATCTGGCCGGAATCCGACGTTGATAACTGCGATCTCTGGGTCGGCGGCTCGCCGGTACGCTGTTGGAACGATGAGGAATTGGGCGCCTTCCGCGCATGCCTCATCGTATGGATGAACCGGGCCTCGGCCTGGCGGCGGCCCAACGCGTTGATGAGGACCGCCTTCGATTTGAAAAACGTGGTCTCCTCGGAGCGGCTCTTGAACGCGTGCCGATGGTTCGAAGATATCCCGATCGGGAAGGCGCAGCCAGTCCTCCCGGCCCCGGATGTGGACGCGATCGCCGCCGTTGCGGCGGCGAAGGCGCAGGAGCTTGGGCATGACGCGGCGATCGGCGAGCGGGTCGCGGGCGCGATCCGCTGGATCAGGGCGGAAACCGCCGAGCAGCAATTCAGGCGTCTTATCGGGACTGTCCAGGCGAGGTTCGGCAAGGGCGTCATGCCGGAAGAAGCCGTCGAGCATCTCAAGCGCGCGATCAATTTTCGCGGCAAGAGCGCGCATGGTCACTTCAACCCGGAAAGCGACGCGCAATTCCGGCAGTTTTCAAAATCGATGCGGGCGATGGAATCGCTCTGCTACCTCCTGACCGCGCTCGAGCTGCCGATCCCCGAGAAAGGTCTCTCGCGGACCGGGGCAAACCCGGTCCTGAGGGACTATCGCAACGCTTACGACTAAGGCGGCGGGTGAGGAACAACCGATGTATGCCAAGAACCTCGCCCGCATTTTAGGCCTCTTGTGTCAGGACAGCGATGTCTCGCACAGCACGCTGCAGGAACTCGATGAGCGTTTCGATTCCTTGCGCCGCTACGGAAAACTTCCGCGCGGGCGCGAGCGGCGCGAAGAGAAGCTGACCCCGCATCATATCGCCGCGGCCGTCTTCGGCCTTGTCCCGGTCCATCCCGGGTGGGCGGGGCACGTCGCCATTATCCTCGGCGGCCTGCGTCCGGTGGGAGGCACGGGCGCATCGTTCTTCGGCGCAGGGACGATCAGCGACGTGGTTGCCATTCTTCTGGCGAACCAAGAAGCGCGGAAGGACTTCATCCGCATGACCGAGACCGTGGCTGAGACGGGCGTGAACAGCAACGGCGGCGCGGAGGTCGTTTATCTGCATGACGGGCAAAAGCGGCGGGCTTATTTCGTGCCGGACGGCGCCATCTCGCTTCTGGCGCCCGGGGCAGAAGCCGGTTTCGATCCCGACCGCAGCCGCATGAACGCGCCAGCAATGCGCGAGATGTCGTTTAATCAGGAGTTCTTCCGGCGCCTCGCGCGGGAATGCGAGTTGGCCGAGCGTTTCGCCGCGCCTCCCGAAGGCGACGGTTCGAAATACGACGCCGAGGACGCCGAACGGATACGCTACCAGAAGCTCGGCGTGCGCAATAACTCCCGCTACCTCCATATTGGCGTCGATAACCAGGTCACCTGGCCCAAGGAAGAGCGGCTCATCACCTTCGACCGCTACCAACTCGTCCTCATGCCCAAGACGAGGGAGCACGTGCAATCGGTGCACATCGACCTTGTTGCCAACCGGGTCGACGAGCGGACCGCGATGACGGTGATCAATCGCTTCCTGAGCATCATGGCGTGGTGCGACGACAATTTCGCGATCGCCGGCTTTGGATGGTCGGGCAATCCCGTCCCGGTCCCGGTAACCAAGCGCGACCTCGCCTTCACGACGGCAACCCATTACATCTTCGACCGGAAGATCCCGGGCTCCGAGGAAGCACGGCGCGCGCTTGCCCTTTTTCGCGAGGCGCGCAATGCGCAGCAGAACGGCTTTGTGAGCTACGCCGTGCTGAATTACTACAAGATCATCGAGATCCGGAATCACGGCAAGGAAACGGCGCGCAAATGGTTCCTCGCCAATTTCGAGGCGATGCGCGCGACCTCAAAGAACAACGACGACATCACTCGCTTCCTTAGATTGTGCGGCGATGAGCCACCGCATAAATACATCCACGACTCCTGCCGAATTGCCGTGGCGCATGCCGGGAAACACTCGAAGTCCGATCCCGACGATGCCCATGAGATCGTCCGCCTGCACACGGCGGCCCGCGTCATGCATCTTCTGGCCCGCCGGTTCATCGAGCAGGAATTTGCGGTGGCAGACCTGATGTACTCGGGTGACTAAGCCGAGCGATAGCGATGCGGCTTTGGTATGACGTTGACAGTGCACTTAGCACCGCCTGCCTCGTCGGAACAGCGGTGCAACCGCGCTCAAGTTCACCCGTCAGAATGGCCTCGCTGCATCCCACCCATCCCCAATTGCCCGTCGTGCCAGTTTGTCGCATTCCGTCGGGCAAATCCGGTCTTGTGTCGTCGGCCAAATCAGGCCGACACTCCTCGCCGTCTCCTGCTCACTGAAGGGGCGTTTCGCGATCGTCACGGACCGTGGAGCGGGGGATGCGGTGGCCGCCTGGGGTCGCAGTGCGCGTTTCGCGTGCGGACGAACGATCCCCTCGCGGACGGTCAAGCCGTGTGGTCCCGACACCCCGACGCTGGTGTCTTGGTCGGCGACGATGTCGATGACGGGGGCAAGCAAGCCCGGTCCCCTGGGAGAGCACGGAGCAGCCGTTAAACCCACCGCGCAGGGAAGGCCGGTTGTTCGGCCAATCCTGTGGTGACTGCCGCCTGCTTTTTTGTCTGCAGGCGGGCCATGGGTGCGGCCTGCACCCGGCCTTCCCTGCGCCCTTCTTCCAGAGGGCGTCGTGATGAGCAAAGCTCGGACGCGCAAACGCGCCGCGAGGCCGATCAAGCGCGCCGCGAGGCGGAGACGCCGTGGCTGGAGGGTCGGAGATCTCGGGGTTTGGGGAATCCTGGGAGTCGGAAGGCTCGGAGGCCGGAGATCGAGACTTGCACACCGGGCATGGCGCTCCCGCGCGCCTGCCGCGCCCGGGCTCCCTGAAGACATTATGGTTTGCGCGGGGATCGCGATAGACTGGGCGCTTCCGCCACCAGAAAGTCCCCGCCTCCATGCGAACGAATTCCCTGCAGAGCAAAGACATCGCCCACCAGATCCATCCCGCGACCAACATGCGGCGGCACGAGCGCATCGGGCCGATCGTCATCGACCGCGGCTCCGGCATCTATGTCTATGACGACGAGGGTCGCGAATATATCGAGGGGCTGGCGGGGCTGTGGAGCGTGGGCGTCGGCTTCGGTGAGAAGCGCCTGGTCGAGGCGGCGACGCGCCAGATGGCCAAGCTGCCCTACTACCACATCTTCGCGCACAAGACCCACGAGCCCTCGACCCTACTGGCCGAGAAGCTGGTGGCGATGACCCCGGCCAATCTGAAGCACGTGTTCTTCACCAGCTCCGGCGGCGAGGCCAACGATTCCGCCATCAAGTTCGTCTGGTACTACAACAACGCGCTCGGCCGGACCGAGAAGAAGAAGTTCATCGCCCGCCAGGGCGGTTATCACGGCATCACGATCGCCGCCGGCAGCCTCACCGGCCTGCAGGCCAATCAGCGCGGCTTCGACCTGCCGCTGCCGTTCGCGCGGCATCTCACCTGCCCGCATTACTACCGCTTCGGCCTGCCCGGCGAGAGCGAGGAGGCGTTCACCGAGCGGCTCGCCAAGGAGCTGGAGGACCTGATCCTCAGCGAGGGCCCCGAGACGGTCGCCGCCTTCATTGGCGAGCCGTTGATGGGCGCCGGCGGCGTGATCGTGCCGCCGGTGAACTACTGGCAGCGCATGCAGGAGGTCTGCCGCAAATACGACGTGCTGGTGATCGCCGACGAGGTCATCAACGGCTTCGGCCGGCTCGGCACCCTGTTCGGCTGCGACAGTTTCGGCATCAAGCCGGACATCCTGGTCTGCTCCAAGCAGATCACCTCGTCCTACCAGCCGCTCGCCGCCGTGCTGATCAGCGACGAGATGTACCAGGCGATGGCCGACCAGTCCGACCGGCTCGGCACCTTCGGCCATGGCTATACCGCGAGCGCCCATCCGGTCGCGACCGCGGTGGCGCTGGAGAATCTCGCGATCATCGAGGAGCGCAACCTGGTCGCCAACGCGGCCGAGGTCGGCGCCTACCTGCATGAGAAGCTGGCGCGCTTCGCGGACCATCCGTTGGTCGGCGAGGTCCGCGGCCGCGGCCTGATCGCCGCCGTCGAGCTGGTCGCCGACAAGGCGACCAAGGCCCGCTTCGAGCCGGTCGGCAAGGTCGGGCTAAAATTCTTCGACACCGCCCACCAGCACGGCCTGATCATCCGCAATGTCGGCGACAGCATCGCGATCTGCCCGCCGATGATCATCACGACCGCCCAGGTCGACGAGTTGCTGAAGCGCTTCAAGGCAACGCTCGACGATGTGACCGAATGGGTCGCGGCCGGCATGCCGGAGGGGTGAGAATCGAGGACGGAGGGTTGAGGCTGAGAACTGAGGGCTGAAAACTGAGGGTTGAGAAACCCGCCTCTCCGGGCCTTCGTCCCTTCGCGGGGCGAAGGCAACGGACATGGCGCTCCCTAGGGAAGAAGGGAAAGGCAACAAAATCAGAGACTTGAGGAACCGTTTTGGGAAAAAAGGCATCATTGCTCTGCAACGCCTTTTATGAGCAGGACCCAAACAACTGAACGAACTCAGCCGCAAAGGTAAGAGCGCCGGAGAGATGCGAACCGGTGAATTTGGCGAGCGGCTCGAGGCCCCAGTCGTCGAGATGAGCAGATCGACGCGGCCGAGCGCGCGCAGGATGCGGGGATGGCGGCCATCTCCACGGGCCAGCGCGAGATCGGTGAACAGCCGCGGGACGCGCTGGTAGAGCACGGAGCGATTGTCGCGGCAGGCCTTGTTGCCGAGCGCAGACGCAAGCCAGCTTTTGCCGACGCCGGAGGGGCCGCAGATCAGAAGGTTGGCGTGATCGTCGATCCATTGGCCTTCGACCAGCGCCGTCAGCAGGGCACGGTCGAGGCCGCGCGGGGTGCGATAGTCGATGTCTTCGACGGAGGCTTGCTGGCGCAGCTTGGCGTATTGCAGCCGCTTCGACAGTCGCTTGTCGCGCCGGAGCGAGCCGCCGAATCGGCCGCTCCTCATTGAGCCTCGTGAGCAGCTCTGCGATCGCCGCATTGACCTCGGCGAGGCCAAAGAACGTGCGCTGACGCAGTCGCCCGAGCAGCCAGCGCTCGACCATCAGCACCGCCTGCTCGACCTTGGCCTTGTCGCGTGGCCGTCGCGGCCGCGCCGGCAGAATGCCGGTGCCGTAATGCGCCGCCATGTCGGCATAGCTGCGGTTGATCTGCGGATCGTAGAGGCATCCGCCGCGCAATCTCGCGGGTCGGCTTCCCGCCGACTTCAATCTGATCACATCGCGCACGTGGCGCATCGCAAGCCTCTCCGTCGGCATCCAGGTCCCCCTTCGCAAAGCCGAAAGGCGGGACCGTATCGCAGCCAGAAGAGGCCTCGTCACCCCGGGTTCGCTCTTGCGATACCCCGGGCGACTTCATCCCGGAATGGTGGGCGAGATCATCTCGGAATGGGTGGGCGAGATCAAATCGGAACGGTGGGCGAGATCATTCCGGAATGGTGGGCGACATCGAGCGGAATCAGCAGTTTGCGCTTATAATCTGCGCCGACCGGCGCGAACGCACCAATACAAGTGCAAACCTGGTCTATAGCGCGACGATCAGGATGAGAACTTGGCGTCAATCTGGATGAGAAGATCGGGGCCGGGTTCCGTGATCATTGTCGCCGGGTCCCGGGTTGGCAAGGGCTGATTGACGCTGGGCGACAATCAGCGGTGTCGCAGCGTCAATCAGCCGAGCTTTCGACCTCCTTTGGCGTTGCGTGAACCGGCGGTCTGCCGGCGCCGCGCTTGCGGCCGAGGGCGGCCTTGCGGCGGTAGCTCTCGACGTTCATCTCGATGATCGTGGCGTGGTGGACGAGACGGTCGACGGCCGCGAGGGTCATGGCCTGATCTGGGAAGATGCGGCCCCACTCGCCGAACGGCTGATTGGCCGTGATGAGCAGCGAGCGCCGCTCGTAGCGGGTGGCGATCAGTTCGAACAGCACGCTGGTCTCGGCCTGATCCTTCGACACGTAGGTGATGTCGTCGAGGATCAGGAGATCGTAGCGGTCGAGCTTGGCGATGGCGGCTTCCAGCGCCAGTTCACGCCGCGCCGTCTGCAGCCGCTGCACCAGATCGGTCGTGCGCGTGAACAGCACGCGCCAGCCGTTCTCGACGAGGGCCAAACCAATAGCTGCGCTGAGATGGCTCTTGCCGCCGCCGGGAGGGCCGAAGAGCAGCAGGTTGGCGCCAGTCTCGAGCCAGACATCGCCTGCCGTCAGCGCCATCACCTGCGCCTTGGACAGTGTCGGCACGCTGTCGAAGTCGAAGCTCGCGAGCGTCTTGCCGGCAGGCAGGCGCGCTTCGACCATGTGCCGCTCGATCCTGCGGCGGCCACGATCGGCGACCTCGTGCTCGGCGAGTGCTGCGAGGAAGCGCGCGGCGGGCCAGCCCTCCTTGTCCGATTGCGCGGCGAGCTTCGGCCAGATCGCCTTGACGCTCGGCAGGCGCAACTCGGTGAGCAGCAGTTCGACGCGCGCGGCATCGACGGGTGTCGTCGTGATGGTCATGCTGCATCTCCCATGTTCGAGGTCATCGGTGCGAAGCCCAGGCAAGCCAGCTCGTCGTAGACAGCGAGCGGAGCAAGCTCGACGGCGACGTCGGGGACTGATGCCTGTTCGGGGCGGAAGCGGAGGCGGAGCGCAGCGAGATCCGGCAGCCGTCCCGCATCGAGGTCGGCGGCGATGGCCTCGGCAAGCTCGGCCTCGCAGGCCCGCTCGTGGGCGAGAGCAAGTAGTTCGACCGTCACCTTGCATGCATGACGCTCGTCATATCTGTCCTGCAGTGCCTCGAACGCGCGTCGATAGGCCGAGCGCGGGAACAGCTGATCGCGATAGACGAGATTGGCGAGCGCCATCGGCTTGCGCCGAAGGGCATGGATGACGTGGTGATAGTCGACGACGTGGCCGCCCTGGCTCTCCGACACGGGCCGGCCACGCTTCAGCGCCGCGACCTGCGTGGTGCCGAGGAAGCATTCGAGGCGGTCGTCGAAGATGCGCACGCGCAGACGATGGCCGATCAGCTTCGACGGCACCGTGTAGAACACGCGGCGCAGGATGAAGCCGCCCGACGAGGTCACGCGGATCACCTTCTCCTCGAAGTCGCTGGTGCGCCTTCTTGGCAGCGGCGCCAGCATCTCTTTCTCGATCGTGATCCGCTTCACGCAATGGGCATTGCGCCGGCCGACGACCATGTCGACGAAGGCACGGTAGGCATAGAGGCCGGCGAAGTCGCGCGTTCCCCGCAACAGCAACGCGTCCTCCAGCGCCTGCTTGAGATGGCCATGCGCGCTCTCGATCGAACCGTTCTCATGCGCGATGCCGGCATTGTTGCGGGTCGCCACCATGCCGTAATGCTTCATCAGTTCGTCGTAGCGTTGCGTGAGGTCCTCGCGCGCATCCGCAGCCAAGTTACGGAACGCCGCCGACAGGCTGTCGCTGCGATGCTCCCTGGGCACGCCTCCGAGCGCCCACAGCGCGTTCTGTAGGCCTTCGGCCAATGCGACGAAGCTCTCCCCGCCGAGCACGACATGGGCATGCGCGAAGCCGGAGAACGCCAGCCGGAAGTGATAGAGCCGGTGGTCGAGCGCCACGCCTGCGATGGTGACGCCGAGCGCGCCGGCATCGGTGAAGTCCGACAGGCCGAGCCGCCCGGGCTCATGCTCCTGGCGGAAGATGACGTCGCGCTCAGGGCCATGGAGCGCGCGCCAGGTCGTGATGCGCCGCTCCAGCGTGCGGCGGATGTTGGGATTGAGATCGGGATGGCGCCGGCGCAACTCCTCCAGCACGCCCACCGCCCGGATCCCCGGTGCGGCCTTCAGGATCGGCTCGATCTCCGCGTCCCAATAGGGCGCCAGGGGATCAGGCCGCCGCCGGCCTCGCGGCTCCTGCTTCTGCGACGGCAGCCGCGGATCGGCCTCGATCCGATAGGCACTCGCCGTCGAAAACCCGGCTTTGGCCGCTGCGGCCTCAGCCGATAACGTCAGTCGGTAACTCATGTATAGCCTCATCTGGTGGTCGGTGATGTGGAGGCCAGGCAAGCCGTCGATCCTCTCTTGGCGAGACGAATCAACAGCTTGCGCTAACCCCACCCGGCCGCCAGACGGCCTGAAGGGACGCGCCGCCGGCACTCTCTCATCCTGATTGTCGCTGGGCTCTCACCTTGATTGTCGCCGCGCACCTGGTCGCAAAATGAACGACGGCTTAGTCGCCCGTAATCGTTCGCGACGTACGAAAATAGTGAGCCAGGTTCTATAGCTGCTGCAGGCAACCGAACTCTCAATTGATTGTGCTGGGATATTGCCGGCATCGGCGAGGCGCCGCGGTAGCGATCAAGCGCCACTTTGTGGAGTTCAACGGACAGACCGCCGCATCCGTCAAGACGGCATTTTCCCGAACTGTAAGGTTGTCCGGGCTAGCTAGGCAGCGGCATTTCGCAACACACCCGTAGGGCACACCGCGGCCACATGGTTGATGCAGGACGAACCGACCCTCAGCGGCGGCAGGTTATCTCGGTATCTCGATTGAGAGCTTGCTGAGTGTCACTTTCATCACCGCCCCGATTACCGATCTAATGCTATCGAGAAGATAACCGCAAAGCCGAAGCGGCGCCTTTCGAGCCCATCTTCAGCAACCGACACGCTGATACCACATATGGTCTACCTGACGGGGACGGTCGGTACACGATCAGGGCTCGGCGTAAATCGTCTCTAGCTTTTGCATCACGGTTGCGTATTGGCAAATGCACGCTTCCGTTGCATCATCGCCCGCCGCTCGGGGCATGGTCTGTGAATCGGTGTCCGCCCGACCTCTTTTTGGTGGAGAGATGCGGATCTAATGTTGGCGGAGAGGGTGGCCGGCTTTCTCGCGCCGTTACGATGGACCAGCAACGATCTGGTATGAAGATACGAGGAGCATCGAATGGACCACCGTCCTGAGGTCAATTGGAGAAACTGAAATGCGAGCACTTGTTGTTGCAATATTTATTGGAATGATCTCCTACCCAGCGAGCGCGTGCGGCGTGGCTGGAATTGATGTGTTTGGCACTTGCAAGGTCGCGGATACTGCAAAGGACTCCATTGACGCTATCGTACGGCAAGTTAAGGAGTCTCAGGAAAGGTTCGTCAGAACTACTCCCGGGATTGCCGACAGGGCGGCGTTGGAAGACTTTGCTTCTAGCGATCCGCAAGTACGCGCCGCGCTGGCAGATCGCTATAGGAATCTGTTGGCCGCCGCGGAGGCACTCGACAAGGCCGATAAGAAAATTCCGATTCCCAATTATAAGCTCGTTGGATCCTTCGAGTTCGATGAAAGCAAGACGTTTCACATCACTCTTTTCAGGGCGGTCGATGGACCGCTGCTTCGGCAGCCGGTTTTGTTGCCAACGGTTCAATCGAATTGATTGATCAAAGTCGACCGACAAAGGCTAACGTCGTTCCGCTCAGCGAGGCTCAGAACCGAAAAAAGATTATGGACTTGGCGGATGGATTTCTAGAGGTATTGCTGGGACCGCCGTCCTACGAAAAGTATTTGGCCTTCAATATTGCCGGTCCGCAACCACCTAGCTATTTGGCGCCTTCCGGTCCCCCGAGCTGCAGTGCAAATTCAGGCGTAGCTTGTGCCGTGCTTACGCGTCCGCGTGCGCTAACAACGCCTATGGCCGTCGGGGTTACGAGCGCCTTTGGTGTCGACATATAGCCGGCCAAGAAAAGGGCGGTCGAATCTTTGAAAGAGCAGGTGCAAGCGCGCAAAGAAGCGGCCAAAGTTCGATTAGCGGACATGGTGCTAAGCGCATATTCTTATTCAGAGAGCCGGGCAGGAAATCCAAGTATGACATCTGATTGGTCGTTGACGGACGGAAAACGACACGTCATTCTCTACGTCGACGAGAAGACGTACTCTGAGCAACAGGATTGGAAAGTCCTTGTACGCGTCCAGCTCGAGAGTGATCCCACAGTCTCCTTAAATCAACGCCCAACCAGAGAACTCCATCGCAGCGACTTCAAGTTGCTGAAGTTAGATGGCGACAAGAAAGTATACTGGACACAACGCGAAATGACGGCAGAATACCTTCCTGACGCTGCTGTCGGGGCTATTGTTGCTGAGAGAAGGCAGGCGATAGACGTGATTTTGAAAGATCTGCGGAAATAAATGAAATACGCTCAGACCGCAGCGATGAGCATTACCACAACAGCTTCCGACAGAACCAGGCCGAACACCAGTTTGCCGACCGACTCGGTTGTGCCGAAACCTTATCAGTCCACGAACTGACTTCATTTGTACGAAAAGCTCATTGGTGGTCGAACCGACTCCAATCCCTTCTTTGCCTACCAATTAGCCGTTCAGTCCATTTGGCATGAAACCTTGTCGATTGGCGGGCCGACAATCACAGGGTTCCTCCACGTCGGAACTTGCCTTGTCGAGATGCGAGAAAGCTATCCTATGCCAGGCTTACTTATCGGTTCGGTTTATCGGCGCCATTTGGCGTACTGGCCCCAATGCTCCCGGTCGAGCGGGTCGACTCCCAGCGGCAAAATATCAGTCCTTACACTCGCAATAAGCATCCTTCCCATCTCCACTGCAGTAAGTTACGCACTGCTTGGAATTCGCGCATGTACGTGTGCAAGTAGTGACGCTACAAGATTTGCTACAAGTGATATCCGCCAGTCGCATTTTCGACCCATCGAATTTTAGACGATCGAGCGACGAAGCCGTCAAGTTGGCTGACCTCATGAGTATAGGCCGAGATGCGTTTTCTTCGGCTGCTCCCTGTGATACCGTTACAAAACAGATCAACGCGACGAAACTACAACTCACGAATTTTTTCATACAATCTCTCCTTGTAGCTATCTACATATTATCGCTGCGGTGCTATCAGTCAACCCAAGCATAGTGGCCGTGGCAAGCCCGCTTCGTCTTCTTGAAGCAATTGCGCCCAATTCGTCCTGCCGTGGCAAAGGAGATTCTGCATGCTCTGGAGACTTGCACCTTCAGTCGCCGTTCTCGTGATCTTCCCTTTCGCAAGCACCGGAGCGTACGATATCCAAGGCTGGAGTTGGAATTACCAGGCCAATCCGATCGAGAAGGAATTCATCATCTGCAGAACGGATGCCCCGGCCAGTGCAGTCCAGCGGATCAAGGAAGCCGCGAACAAGTGGAGCAATGGAAAACTTAAGTTCAAATTCGGTCCGGACAAATGCCTTGATGACCCGTCCACGACGAAACCGGACGGCTACAGCTATATTTCGTTTACGGACTTTGCGGACAACGGAGAAACGGCTGACACCAGAGCGCGGCCGGAAACAATCGGGTCCAAACGAACCGTCGAATGCGATATTCGCTTCAATAGGAAGAAATTATGGTACGACGGCACAGGCACGCCGGTGGCCGCTCAAACCGATCTTCTCAGCGTGGCAATGCATGAGTTTGGTCATTGCATTGGCCTAGGCGACGTTCCCTCCGGGGAGGTCGTCATGAACAAGAAACTGGACCCCGGCAAGACGCGACGGGAACTCGCGCCCGACGACCGAGACGGCCGCAAGAGCATATACGGAGAGTGAGCGCTGGCCGATCCTGCCGTGGAGCCAAGAGGAAGCGCCGCCTGTCATTTGCCGTGCGCGAAGAACTTCCAAACCGGGTGAGACCGGAAACGGGATTCGCAGGCGCGACATCTTGAAAGCGAAACTGCGCTGCCTTGCACTTGCACTCGCCAAATGGATGCGCATTATTCGCCTTGTATTCTAAATTGCCGACCGTTGCTGGACGTAGCCATTGCGGGGCAGCCATTACAAGAAAGGCACTGGTGAAACATGACGACATTTGCGCGAACCGTTTTGTGTGCCCTGCTGGTCAGCTTCACGTTTTCGACGCAGCTGGTTGCCACGGAGAGAACGATCCTGGTCGACGTCGTCAATTTGCAAATCTGGAATCAGCTCAGCCCCTTCCTGCCGGCTGGCACGAAGCTCAGCTCGGTGAAGCGTCCCGCAAAGGATCAGCTGAAATTCATCGTCGATACGTCGAAGCGGCTCGGCTACCGGTTTACGCGCGAGGCTACGCTCGAGGACGAGACGTCGTGGAACGGGGCTCTGAAGTTTCTGCGCGACAAGGGATACAAGGTCGCAGCGCCGGGCCGCAGCAATCACCAGAGCGGAATAGCCTATGATTTGGCCGGACCCGACCTTGATGCAATCGTGGCCGGTGTTCAGAAGGCCGTCGACCAGCGGCGAATTACGCTCCTGGCGGGATCGAGCTCAGCGCTTCTCAAAGAGCCGCAGAACAGCTGCGTTCACGTCGAGATCAGCGGCGCGGTGTTGTTCAACGACCAGTTCGTGAATTGGCCAAGCGTGGCCGGGCAAGCGGGCTGGACCGAAAAACTAGCTCAGGGACCGCAATAGCTCCGCGGCGTCCTGTTCGTACCATCGGCTTCGCGCTTCCCCGGCGGCATCTGGACGCAGCGGCGCGCGGCGCTCTGAACGCGTCTTCTCTGGAGACGAAAGCGCATCGGGGCTGGAGCGCGCGCTCCAGCGTGGCAAACGAATTGATTGGCCAGCTTCCGGCCTTCTAAAGAAGTTTGTGACAGCAGAAGCGCGATCCCGCGCTAGAAAAACTTGTACGTTTTCTCAGGACCTTGACAGCCCCAGCGATTATTCGCATTGTAGTGGTATTGGCTATCGAAGACCTACTATGAGTTATTGACTGGGGCAGTAAACTAGAGGATGTGCTGTCGCGCGTTCTGCGCTACGGCTGTTGCTGTATCCCTTGGGGCGGGAGTCTTTCGCGTGGCGTTCATTCGTCGCCGGGACGTTTTGCGGGCGCTTGCGGCGGGCGGAATGGCGATGAGTCCGCTTGGTCGGAGAGCCGTTGCGCTGGAATGCGGCAAACCCGAGCCAAAAGACCACATCATCATCGGTAAGCAAACCAGCGGCGTATCGGGATTCGATCCGCATCTCAACGCTTCCGCGCCGGCGGCGGAGATTATCGGCAATCTCTACGAAACACTGGTAACCCTCAAGCAGGGGAAGCCCGATCCGTTCCTGAGCCTTGCTTTGTGGCAGGAGCCCAATGGAGCATCCTGGACGTTTGCAATCAAGTCAGGGTGGCGATTTGCTTCCGGAAAACCAATCAAGGCGAAGGACGTAGCCTTTAGCTTCAGGCGAGCGGTCAAGCTCAATCGAAGTCCGGCCCATCCCCTCGCGCATCTCGGCCTAACCGCCATCAACGTCGATCGGCGGGTCAGCACGGACAAAGACAATCCTTACATTCTGAGGATTAAGCTTCCGGAGGCCGTCGAGAAGGATATCGTCCTGCATTGCCTGACCTCGGCCTGCTGCGCCGTTCTGGACAGCGTACTTGTCACGCAGCATTTCGCTCCCAACCCCGACGTCCCCGTCACATGCGCGCATGCTCCGTTCCAGGGCGCATTTACGCCAATCGAAGCTCCCGACATCTGCGAATATGACCCGCTCGATGCAGGCAGGGCCTGGCTGAGATTCAACAGTGCGGGCTCGGGCCCGTTCATCGTTCGCAATGCGCAACGTACCGACGAAATCGTCCTGCAACCGAACGACCTTCACTCCGACTATGGCAAATCGTCCAAGCCGCTGATCGTGCGCGCCATCCCCGACCCGCGAGAGCAGCGACGGCTTCTGCAGTGCGGCGAAATTCAGGTGGCCTGGGACACCACCGTCCCGCCCAAGGAACAAGATCGCAAGGGCGGCAAGGCCAAGGAAACGAAGCCACCGACCGATTTGACCTTGCCTCACCCGCGAGCAAATCTGCTCTTGCTTTGCATGAACGTCATGAAGAAGCCGTTTGGGGATCCAGAGGTTCGCAAGGGCATCCGCCAAGCCATCGACAGCAGCAAGTTCGAGACGCCGCGCTGGAAAGCCCAGCATCGATTTTTTCCTTCCGCCATCGGCGGCTTCGATTTCCCAATCACCACTCCGCCGCAGGACCCTTTGGCCAAAGCGGCGCTTGAAAATCAAAAGGGCGCCCTGAAGCTGGACTATCTGGTCGGCGCCGGACGCTCTGCCGTCGCCAACGGACTGGCCTGGCAACTCGCGAAGGCCGGGATTGGCCTCGAGCTAATACCCGCCTCGACCGGCGTCATCTTCCAGGAGCGCCTCGCAAAGCGTGACTTCGAGCTGGCACTCGTTTCTCTCAGTTCCGATTACCTGCACCCGCACAGCAACGCCCACGCGCTAGGCACCCATTACGAGCGCGAGGAATTCAAGGCCGTCGATGGCAAGACTATCGAGGCAACGCACACCCTCGCCTGGTACTGCCACTGGCGCGATGACGAAATTATGAACTCCATCGCGAATGCGGCGAAGGCTTCCGGCCCGGCAGTGCAGAAGACGTTCTACGAGAGCATTCAGGACATCCTGATGAAGCGCGGTCCCTACGCATTCCTGCTCGAGGAGACCGTTTACGTAGAAGGCGTTAAAGGCCTCCTTCCCGAACTCGGCGCCCTCGACAATCAGACCCGGTTTAGCCCGCCGAAGCCGACATGAGCCCGCAGCCCAATCCCGTTTGTCGACGATTTCGATCATGAACAAGATTACGCGGCGAGAATTCCTGGAAGGCACGAGCGCCACGGTGCTGGCGAGCACATCGGCCCATGCGCAGGAGCCGCCGGCCGGGCCTCATTTCGTGCCGGACGGCTCCGGCTACGCGCTGCGGTCGGGTGGCGAGAAAATCTTCCACCTGGACCCGGCGAGCCTTGTGCCGGGTAGAATTCGGGTTGGCGCAACCGCCACCAAGCTGTTGATCGTCGGCAACACCGAAGGTGACGTTCGGAACACCGAAGGTGACGTTCGGAGCGTCGAGTTCGCCATCGAGCTTGCCAACACGGAATGGAGGATCAACGCGACCTGGCGGTTCGCAAAGCTGCCCAAGCTGACCGTTTCCATTCCGGCGCCATTTTCGCCTTGCAGCGTCACGTTCCGGCACAAGCTGAACTCCCAGGAATTGGCGGCGCTCGTCAAGCATCTCGGCGGCCCCCAGTTGGCCGGTGCCAGGACCGCCACTTTCCAGCTCAACACCGAAACGCAACGGACGGAAATCTTGGCCGACGCCGGTCAGGAATTCTCCGTCTTCGGCAAGCAGTTCGCCGGACGGCGCCTGTTGCTGGGGCCTCTTTCGAGATGGGCAAGCGTCGAGCTCATCAACGAAAAGCCTTCGATCCTCTTGGACGTCGCCAAGGACAAGCACCTGCATGTGCAGCTGGAAGTGCCGAAACACGCCACGGCAAGGCTCGGACACGATCATCGGCTTTCGCTGGCAGAGCCTCTCGAACTCCTCGTCAAAAGTCCGCACTGCGAGACGACGCGCATTCCCTGCCATTCCGCATCCCGCGTGTTGGCAGGCCGCGACCAGACCTGGTCGATCAATCCGACCGACGACATCTGGCGGCTCTACACGCCGAGAGTCTCGTTCGAGGCCCGGGTTACTGAAGACGGCGTGGCTCAAGGCTGCTCACGCCCGATCGAAATCTCGGCGCACGAAGGCAAGCTGAAGCACTTCTGTATCCACGCTCGCCTCGTCTCGACGACGCTCGCCGTCGAGCACGTCGATCGCACGCGTTTCGACCTGGGCGATGCTTCGCTTCAGCTCCGTCACTCGCCGCCGCCGAAGGCCGAGGCGCCAGCGCATCCGAGGCCGGCACCGGTCTTCGCCTATGCCGCGCCCGACGCCGCGCTGCGACTCCCGCTTCCGGATGGCGCCAAGCTGCGGCTGTGGCGGGGGCTCGATCTGTTCTGCCTCAGCTTCCAGTTCCACAACATCGACCTGTCGATCGGCAAGAAAGTCCAGCTCATTCCGTTGCGCCGCGACGAGATCGATCCGGCCAACAAGCCGGACGAAGCGGTGCTGCTGGCCGAGTTTCCGCCGCAGCACATTATGGAAAGGACGTTCCTGCGCCAGGACCGCCCGCTGCCGGATGCCGGTGACGAAGTCTTGCCGACCGAACTCAGGCAATTGCAGCGCCTGCAGCCAGCAGACCCGGAATCTCAGCGTTTGCGCAAGGAGATTCAAGACAAGAAGCTCGCAAAGGAACTGGCGGACTATCCGAAAGACGAAAAATTCCTGCCGTTCGCTGATTTTGCGAAAGCTTGGGACGAATGGGACAAGCAGAATGGAAACAAGTTTGGCCTTTGGATTGGGCCCGCCGGATTGTTCACCGTCGAAGCAAGACGAGCAGCGCGCCTATTTGCCGAAAGACGCAGAACCGGCCGGCTTGATGAACTGATAAAGCAAACCACTCCGTTCACTCAGAAAGACTTCGAAGACACCGCCGAAATTCTGGCGCGGCCCGATTTTCCGATGAGCCGCGCGGAAGCATCCGATTGGGTCAAGAAAGACAGAAAGGACAAGACCGACGCGCTGACACGGAACCATCTCAAGAAGCTGTGGGAAGAAGCGGTCAGGCTTTCCGACGACTTCAGCGTGTTTCAGAGATTTGATCCCAAGCGCGTCACGGTGAACGACCACAAGTGGCTGTTGTTTCCAAATTGGCCCTTTAAGGAGGAAGAACTCCAGTCGATCTACAAGAACGCCGGTTCAAAACTGCCAGACGACACCGAGACGCCGGCGCAAAGGGACAAGAGACTTCAGGATGCGTTGATAAGTCGCCTCACTGAATTCAGGACCGAACAATCCGACACTCGCGGCAAGGATCAAAGGATCGACCAGGTCCCCGAAGGTTTCCGCCGGCCGGTCGAGGCCTGGATTTCGGAGCCTTCTCGCCTCGCCTTCGTAATGAAGGGCGCTCCGATGGCGTTGACCGTCGCGGAACTGACCGCGTGGGAAACCTTCGAGCTGAGGGTCGTGCAACGCGCGCAGCGGATGTACAAGGAATCCGATCGTAAGGTCGAAGAATCCGAACCAAAAGAGATTCTCCGCAAGCAGGGGATCAAGGACTGGAACAAGACCGGCGAAGAACGCGTCCGTCAAATCGTCGGCACGGTCAAACAGCCGGATCGGTTTGATACGGCGCTCGAGATTCCGACGGGATTGATCCTGTCTCCCGCACAGAACGCGAGATGGATAACCCCGAAGAAATTGCCGCCTCGCCTGGATGATTCACTGGAAGGCACCGTGCCAACGGCCGTCTGGCAGGCCCGCCTCGTGGAAGGGCAAAAGGTGCCTTCCCTTCGCGCCATTTGGTCGGACGAGTTCGACGCGTTCGCGCGCGATACGTTTCTGAAGAAAACCCTTAGAAGCGACGGAACACAGAAGTTGGAGAAGTGGAGAGGAACCTATCGCACGGCGATGAGTCCGCAGGACCGGGCGGAACTGGTGGCTCTCACTTCAATGTACGGATTGCCCGTCATCGCCTCGAAGGACAAGGAAGTCAGCAGTCAGATCGAACCGCCCAGCGAAGGCGACGACAAGTATATCAGTGACGCGAGCAAGGACCCGAAGTCGCCTTACGCGATCTACATGCCAGTCCCGCTGCGTGCCCGGCGACTGGCGCTGGGCGCGACCGGCGCGATGCTCGACCTCGATACCACCTTCCCGCTGGTGACATCGGCGAGGGCCAAGGGCGACGAAGGCTACTTCAAGAGTTTCAGTCTGCAGCGATGGCGCTCGCTGATCAGCGACGGGTCGGACGTGCTGACCGTGGTTGTGCGCCGCGGCTATCTCTTTCCGCTGGGCCACAAGGCCTCATTGGTCAAGGTCACCGAACCGCGGCTGCGGCCGATCGATCCGACGCGTCCATCTCTCGGTTACTCCGTCGAGCAGGCGACGCGAATCTATATCGAGGTAACCCGGGCGTCGCATCAGTATCCGGCGGTTGCGCAATCCCACGAGGCCCGCGAATTCCAGCCGCGCGAGATCACGCTATTGACGCTGCGTACCCCGGATCTGATCGATCCGACGGACGACAAGCCGCTGCCGGATCCCGCTCCCGTGGCCGGTGCAAAGGACGATACACCCGAAAACCTGAAGAAGACGCTCGACGAGATCCTCGCGCGACCGGCAAAGGCCGCACCGCATGGACGCATCAGGGGATGGGTGAATCGCAGGGACCCACAGGAAATTCCGAATCCCGGCCCCCTGGTCGGCCAACTGGCGGGCATCATCTTCTGGCCGCGCACCGAGGTCGGAACGAGGGGCACGGTAAGATTCCGCATGCGCATCGACGGTCAGCCAGCGCCCGTCTCGATGCCATTGATTTTCGCCGACCATCGCGCCGCCAGCGATCCGGCGACGATGAGGGCGCTAAGCGGCTACTACCGCGGAGAAGAGATCGCCGAAAAGGAAAGGCAGGCCGCCGAAAAGGGCAAGGCAAAAGAGCCGAAGGCGAATGAGCCCGAGATTGGCAAGACCTGGGATTCCGACAAGCCGAGGGAGTGGAACAAGGTCCAGCACAATGGCGCCTTGCGCACCTATGCTGACGAGCAGCGCAAGGGACAATGCACCTACGTCACCGACTGGCAATTGCTGCAGGCCGTAGGAGGCGATAGCGACTTCGCGTTCAATTCCGAGCTTGTCGCAGCTGAACAACCCCCCTTCTATCCCCGTTTGGCGATGGCCCAGATTCGGCCGCAGCAGATCCAGGGCCTGACGGGGTCGCTTGCCCCGGTGCTGCACGTCGAATACGAGAAAAACTACGTCTTTAACGGCTTCAACCCGCCGGAATCGTGCGGAATCTCCGACCCCGACACGTTCCTGCGGGTCACCGACGATCCGCTGCCCAAGCTCGACATGGGCGAACACGGTGATCAGGGCGGGACCGTCGCTCGCCCTGCCAAGATCATTTATGGCCTGAACCGCCGCTTCGGCATCGCCGGGCCGCCGCCGCCCGATTTCAAAGACTGCGGCACACTTCTGAAGAAGGACGGCGAGGCGGCCACAGCCGGGCAACCGCAAGCTCCTCAAGCGCCAGCGGCGCCGGGGCAAGCGGCGGCACCGCCTGCACAAGCACCGCAAGCACCAGCTGCGCAGGCGCCAGGACCTGCGCCAGCACCAATTCCTCCAGCGCCGGTCGTGCCCGATCCAGCACCCGCTCCGCAGGCCCCGGCGGCCAATCAGCCTGCCATGCCACCCATCTCGACACAGGCTCTGCCTCCATCGGCGCCCACGTGTTCCGCAACGGCGCCGCGAAAATATGACAATAAGAATCTGGCGATTGGGCACTTCGGCGACGATGCCAAGCTGTTCGGGTTGATCAAGCTGCGCGACTTCATCGCGGCACTCACCGGCGAACTCGGCGCACACATTCCCCAGCTCGAGGAAATTACCAACTTCACCGGGGACCAACTGGCGAAGGTCGCGAATTCGCTTAAAGCTCCCATCGACAGCCTGACTGAACAGCTCGACAAGAATGCCGGACAGCAGCTATTTCCGGATTTTACCTGCGCGCTGCAGACCCTCAGGCAGGACTTGGTGAGCCTGGCTGCCCTCAATTCAAGCGACACGGCTGCGCAAATCGAAGCAGCAACCTCGATCTGGGCTTCGGGACAGCGCGTCGTCCGCGAGCTCGAAACCATTGCACGGACGCCGATCAGCCAGTTTGCGGAGCGGCTCCGTTTCTATCTCATCTCGTCGCAGGGGGACATCGCCAAACGTTTCCAGGAATTTGCACCTTGGGATGAGATTCAGAGCGAACTAGCCAAGCTCGTCGCTGGCGTTGCCGAACAGATCCCTGACGCCATTGTCGTGCTGATGGACGCAGGCGCAAACCCGGCCGAGCTGAACACCTTCGTCAAAGAAAAGCTCATCCCGGCAGTCCGCGATATCAAGGTCTGGAAGAGCAAGTCTCCGCTGGAGGCGATCGCGAAGAGCGTGGGTCCATTGCCGGCAAACGTCACCGGACTCGCCGAAGGACCGCTCTACAAGCTTGCCGCCGCGTTGGTTTCTCTGGCTGAGCAAAGTCTCGGTGACGTGTTCGAGAAGAAGAGCCTCGCCGTCGCTTTGAAATGGGCTGTCGACGCCATTGATACAGCCAAAGGCATCCAGCAACGGATCGACGCCCTAACCAAGCTTGGCGCAACGGCATGTGCTCTGGCCATAAAGGAGCTTCGTAAGCTGCTCCAGACCGTGGTGGACCCCTCGGCTACCAAAGCTTCGGCTGCTGCCAAGAAGATCGGTGATCTCGCGAACGCCATCCAGAAGACGCGTGATGATATCGTCGCCGGCAATTTTGGACCGGCCGCGGAGCCCATGCTTACGTATCTCGGTGAATGGCATACGGCTGTCGCTACCCTTGCAACCGGCCTCGCGAACGAGATCACCAAGACACAAACCATTGCCAGGAGCGCCTTGGGCACCTTGCCCGGCGGGTTTACTACCGCTGTGTTACCCAACATCACGGTGTGCCAGAATTTCGGCGAAGATACGATACGAACAGTCGCCGCGCTGAACGCGCAGCGGAAAAAGTTGCTCGATACCTGGCTCGACTTCAAAAAGCTCCTTCCTCAACGACCCTTCCCCGAACTGCCGACCGGACCAGCGGCCCTGCAGCCGTTCTGGCGGGACGTCCAGAGACATTTCGTGACCTTGGTGCGGTCGGGGATGTTTGACGCAGAAGCGTTCGCGCTTCGTTACGCAACTCCTGATGGGCTGCAGCTCTGGACTGAACTTAACTTGGAGCTGACGGATCTCATCAATGCACTCCCCGGAGATATACAGACGGAGCTGAGGGTCGCGCTGGACAAGCAAGTCGAATTCCTGAATCCGCTCCGGCAGGCCCAGACAAATCTCGAAACCAGACTTTCTGCGCTCGCGTCCGTTCCGGGCGCCGACCCCGCGACCGTACAGGCGTTGATCAACGAGCTTCCCAACACCTTCCGAAGCATTGTGGAAGGCACCCTGCTAAGAGCTGAAGCGGTGTTATCCGAGAGTGTGTTGCGTCCAGCGATGGCGAGCTTGCTCGCCAAGCACTTCAAACCGGGTCTCGACGACGCTGCCGAGCGTGTTCTCACACAAATCGCCAGGGTCTATGAAGCAATTCTCGACCAACGGAACTTCGCCTATCGAAATGTCCGGCAACGGCTGGTGCAGAACCAGTCGACGGGAGTATTTGCGCTCATCGCAAAACTGTTTGGCTCGCCAAGCAAAATCGACGACGCCTGTACGGAGAGCTGGGACAAATTCATCCTTCTAGTTCCGAAAAGCGGGAGCAATGATTGCGTAGATGAGAAAAGCGACGCGCTCTTCGATGAAACAAAGGATATTCGGGAGAACAAGAAGACCGCGGACGACCTGAGGGGCGTCTTGGAACGCTGGCAGAAGGGCGAGTCCGCACCGCAGCGAATCCTGCAGCACATCGAATACTTCGCCCGTGTTGGCGTTCGATCCAGCATCACCAGGGTGCTCGACGTCGAGAGTCTGCGCCAGCAGATCGTGGACACCCTGACGGAAGCCCTGCCGACGACGCGAACGCTGAAGAGCAGCCTGTCGTTGCCGCTGAAGGAGACGTCGGTCGGCATCGGCACGTTCCGTCCGATTGGCCCCTCCCAGCAG
Organism: Bradyrhizobium sp. HKCCYLRH3099; assembly: GCF_051167855.1. Classification (NCBI taxonomy): domain Bacteria; kingdom Pseudomonadati; phylum Pseudomonadota; class Alphaproteobacteria; order Hyphomicrobiales; family Nitrobacteraceae; genus Bradyrhizobium; species Bradyrhizobium sp. HKCCYLRH3099. Next base: position 31,014 of record NZ_JBNPTW010000014.1, on the reverse strand, counting down.
CTGACGTTGGGCGGCAAGGCCACGATCAACCTGCTCAACCCAACGGCTCCGAAAACGGAAGTCACCGGGACGGTCACGGCGTTCGAACTCGACATCCTCACGATAATGACCTTCACGTTCAATGAAGGCGTCACCTACACCAAGGGTGTGGATGACGGCCGTGGCAAGATAACGGCCCCGCTGCGCGCCGAAGACATCAAGTTCGGCGACAAGTTGAGCTTCCTCGCCGATCTGGCCAAATCCCTTTCCTTCGGCGGGGACGGCGACGGCAGCGGCCCCTACACGATCGTGCATATCAGCAACCCCTCGATCGAGGCCGGCTACCGGATCGGAATTCCGGTCATCACGCTAGGCGCGACCTTCACCAACATCAATTTTGCGGGGGCCATCGTGCTGCCGTTCACGAGCGGCAGCGCGCGCGTGCGCGCCGCGCTCGGCTCGCTCGACAATCCCTTCATGATTTCGGTCGGAATTTACGGCGGCTCCGGTTTCATGGCGCTCGAGGCGAGCCCGCAAGGCATCGAGGCATTCGAAGCCAGCTTCCAGTTCGGCGGCATTGCGTCGATCGGCTACGGCCCGTTGCAGGGCACCGCCTATGTGACGACCGGCGCCTATGTCCGCAAGGACCAGTTGGGTTGCACCTTCGCCGCGCTGTTCTCGGCGGGCTTCAATGCACACATCGCCTGCTTCGGGATCAGTGCGGCCTTCACCTTGCGGCTGTTCAAGCGCGCCGGCGACAGCTCGATCTCTGGCGAGGCCGCGCTGACATTCACGTTCTCGATCGGGCGCTTCATCAAGATAAGCTACACGATCCGGGTGCAACGCTCGATGCAGGCCGGCTTTGGCGGTGGCGGCAAGGAGGCCGCTTACCTGCCCGGATCCGGCGTGCAGGTAGCAGCGCTCGGCAACTTTGCCCCCATCTGTTTCCCGGAAGAGCAGAGCGCCGAGCTGGTCACAGTCAGCTACAGCCCCGAGGAAGATTGGTCCGATTTCGAAGCCCAGTTCGATTCCAAGTTTGTTCCAGAAGCCATCGCATGACACATCTGCCTCTTCTCCCCACCAAACCCGATCCCACGCCCGCGTCGCCAATCGACGAAGGACCTGTCGGGAAAACCGTCTCGGTGTCGAGCCGCGTCGTTGCGGATGGCTTCGGCGACGACGACCATGCGCGTATCTGCATGTTGCTGCGTCCGTGGGTTGGCGCCGGGGAGTCGCAAATCGACATCAGCGCATGGCCGTCGCAGATTGTCAAACACACGAAGCTCGCGACCAAACAAGTCGGTCTGCGCATCATTCCCCTGCCTGGAAACCTACCGAAGACTACCGCAGAAGCAGAAAATGCAATTCGCGAACTAGCCGGGAAGGAAGGGTTGAGCCAACTTCCCCGCCTGAACGCGAAGCTGGCGTGGTCGCCCGAAGCAGGTCCGAACCTCGTCGATAAATCAGGTTCGAGTCCCATCGATAGATTCTGGCGACGCATGATGAACCCCAATGGCGCCAAATCGCCCTTCTGGGAGTTGCTAGTCAAAACCCTTGCGTGCGAGCCCTCCGCGCCAAGGTGTGCCGCCTATCTGCCGACCCCCCACGGCGCGGCGTCCCTTATCTTCACCCTGCAGAGAGGACGCGCCTTGCTGGAAGCGATCGCAAGCGCCGACTCGCCGCTGGCGATGAACAGCGACACGACGACGGAATTCAACCTTGCAAGGCCATGGTACAGGGAAGAGCAGCCGGTCCGGCTCGCCAGCAGCACGCCCGACCTCCCCGCCGCCGGTCCGGACCCGACTTCCCCCGAGCACGTGGAGTTCTGGCTGGCTCCCTATCGCAAGCGAACGGCCGCCATGCTCGCCGGAGAGACTCCGGATCCGATCTGGCCGGAAGCACGTACGCTTGCCAGAGCGATCCTCGCCGGCGATCCTGCCGCAGCGCAGGTCCTGGAGTGCGTGCAGGCCGCGCATCATCTGACGCTGCCCCAGGACCAATCCACGCTGTTTTGCGCTTCGCCGCAGCAGGAGCTGGAGACGGCGCAGCGCCGGCTCGGTGCGCTCCTTAGCTTGCCTACGCTGCAACGGCTATTCGGGTTCGCTTTCGACCTGCGGATCGAAAACGCGCTGGTCGCCGAAGCGCTACCGAAGCTGCGCGAAAAGCTCGGAATCAAAAGCGCGACACCTTTCGTGGCTCTGGCTCCCGATTCGCCTGACGGGAGCTGGACGCTGGCGCGCTTTGAACCCGATGCGACGTGCGCCGTGTTCTGCCCGGCATCGTGGGACGAAATCTTCGAGCGCCCGGATAAGGCGCGGATCGCGCATGGCCTGCGCAACCTTGCGCGTCGCAACAAGCAGAACAATCCCATCTACGACATCATCACGATCGATCCGGCGCTGGCGACGGAGAACAGCATCAACAACACTGCCGCCCGCGAGCGCAGCGACGCGAAGGGATCGGCGCTGGCGCCTCTCGAACGCGGCAGGCCGGCCCTGCACAATGGCGGCCTGCGCGTGATCGAAGAAGACAAGACTGACAATGACAAGAAAGATGCCCGGGGCTGTCCGTCACAGGACATCATCGAGGACGCCGCTGACCTGAAGATCGGTGACCGCTTGATGGTGGGCATCGAGGTCAAGGGGGGCGACATATTGTGGCGGACGCCAGACTATCGCGCCATCGAGTTCAAGGACCCCGAGCCCGAATCCAAGGTGAATACGGAGTGGATCGAGGAAGAACTTGACCGTCGTCACCTCGCTACAAACCAACGCCGTCGCGTCCAGCTGGACGGCGCGATGGCGGTGTCCGCCACACAAGCCGTTCTTGACGACAAGCCTGGAGACGATCCCCTCGCAAAGGAGGCGATCAAGGTTATCGAGGACAGCACCGTCGCGCTGTGGGGAAGCGACCCTGCCGGTGTGGCACCTCCGGAATACAATCAGAAGACACGCCAAACCATCACGACGAAGAAACTGAAGGTCGTCGAAGAGCTTAACGTCACGCGACACTTCAGGTCACCGAGCCGTGACAAGAAGCACCACGAATCCCTGCTGAGTCCGGCCCTGCGCTTCGGCTGGTCCTATTACACGGCACTGGCGCCGGTCTTCGAAGGCGGCGGCAGCATGACGCCCGCCGACGTCGCAAGGATAAGCCAGCATATACCCGCCGTGTCCTTGCCACCGGTCAGGGACCAATCGAAGCGACTTCGAGGGCGCCGTTTCCTGCGTCACGAACGCATCAATGCGCCGATGGCGCTGCTGCTCGACAACGATGTGGCGACGCTCGCCAAACTGACGCCGCCCCAACTCAGCCCGGACATGTACGTCCGGACCACGGCGGACGACAAGAGCCGCATGGTATCGTCGACGCGCAGGCTGATCGTGCCGCCTCCCGTTCCCTTGCAATTTGCCATGCTTCACGACGTGCTGCGGGACATCGGAAAAGGCGTCAAGAAACCCAAACTAGGACTAAGCGGCCTTTCACTGTTGGGGGCCAAGGATCGGCCCGAAGATAAGAAGCCCAATCGCGCGCGGGTGGGCAATGTCGAGTCCCCGGACCGCTACACCTACTATCCCGATCCGGCAGCGAGCGTAATGATGTTCGGCCTCAAGCTCCCGGCGGAGACAGGGCTCGAGAACGCACCGTTCGTCGAACGGCCGATCGCCATACAAGTTGGCGCCCGCACCTGGCCGGACAAGACCGCAGTCCGCGAACAGCTTCATCCTTGGCCGAATGTTGTGCCGATTCACCTCGAGTTGAAGGCCGTGGAAGCCCATTCCCTGGATGACAAGGGCAGGCCCACGCCGCGGATAGAATCCGGTGGACTAAAGTGGCTGACGTCAGAAGGGAAGATCGTCGACGGCGGCGGAGGCAATGCCGTCGAGGTTCACCTCGTTCGGGTCAGCCTCGCGCGGGGCGAAACCTTGGCTTTGCAGGCGTGGTACGCGCCGACGGTCGCGCAGCTCACCGAGTGGTTCGACGCAGTCGAGTCGGCCGGGCTGCTGTTGATCGCCGAGAACACGCGAAAGGGTGATGAGCACGCGGCTTGCCTAGCCATTCTCAAGGAGAAGCTGAAAGTATCAGCCGCGAACGATATCAAGCACTTGGACGAAGTGGCGACTAAGACCTGCCTCGGCGCCGGCGGATTGGCGACCCCGCCCCGGAAAACCATCCAGACCATCGCAAGCCTCGTGTATCGCGAACTGCTGCTGAAACCGAATTCGGTTCTCGCCAGCCCGCTCACAATGCGGCTGACGCATGCCGTCGACGACTGCTTGCTGTCTGCTCCGATCTTTGGTTCGGACATTGCGATCACGCGGCGCATTTTCGCCCCTGCCGATGGCGCCAAGGCCGCTGGCCCGGCTCAGTCGACTCCGGCCGCTGGCACAACGGCGCAAACGGCGGCGGACTTCCTCAACGCTACGCCGATCTCGGAATGGGGATTGAGCAGCACCCAGCAAGGCGCAACGAGCACCCTCGTTGGCGGCACAGTCAAGTTCGATCCAGCCGGTACCGGCGGGCTCTTGCTTGAAGCCGTCTCCGCCGCCCCGTTCGACGAATCCCTCGACAACCCTGCGATGAGCCTTACGACGGACCAGCGGAGCAAAGGCGATTTCGTACCCGTCGCCTCGGACCAACCGATGGATAAAAGAGCAAAGGCGTTCGGTTTTGCCATCGAGACGAACGGCACCGTCACATTTCCGCTAAAGCAGATCACGCTCCTCAAGCTCGAGGGCTTGCCTCTGCCCAAAGACGGCAGATCCCGCCTGCAGTCCTACTCGCTGCAAGAGCTGATGGCCGCGGCCTGGGGAGAAGCGCGCCAGTTCGGCGATGCGCTGCGCGCTGCGCTGCCGCCGTCGTTGCACTGCAATGGTGCGAGGCGGCTGCAGCTCAAAATGATCCCCATCAACCGGCACGCCGGACTGGTGCCCACCGATCCGAAACAGAAGTCCCGCCCGGTTGCCCCTGAAAGCGCATGCAGGGAAATCTGGCTTCCGGCGGTGACAAGGCCGGCGCCGCCGGTCATCGACCACGTCAACGTTTCGCTGTCACACCGGAAGATCAAGTCGCTCGTCAACGCGGACGGCTCCTTCACGGTTGGCGTCGAGCAGTTGTGCCTTCTCACCATCTGGCACGCGCGACCGTTCTTCAGTTCGGGGGAAGGCGAAAAGGTCGCGCTCGTGCTGTGGCCGCCCGGGCTGTTTGCGCGCGGAACGAGGCGCGATGAGAAGGGACAGGAGGTTCTCCCCAGGAACAGGGACACGAACGAAACGCCCGAATTCTACGACGAAGATCTCGGCCCCGGTGGCCCCTTTGTCACCCGCTGGGGCGCGGACCCCCTCACCGCCGACGACGTGAAGCAGGAAAAGTTTCCGACCGGGCCCTTCATCGATCCTTCGCGCCTGCCAGATGAGGGCGACCATATTCCCCGCGCGTTCATGCCGGTGCCTATCTCGAACCAGACCTGGGCCCCAAGCGATCAGACCACTCCCAAACAGACGGACCAGGCCGGCGATCCCGGGAAAGCGACCGATGAACAGACGCCCGTCACTTACATGGCGGTGGCGCTACAGACCTTCGAACCGAAGTTCGATCCGGTCCAGGAGATGTGGTATTTCAACCTGGCACTGAAAACCGATCCCTTGCCGTTCCCGCGCGTCCGTCTGGGGCTCGTGCGCTATCAGGCGCATGCCCGCGAGGACAACGTGCCGTTCGAAGGATCGGAGCCGGTCCGTCTCCGCGTCTCGACGCCCGTCAAGGAATGGGTCAAGCCGCTTCCGGGCCGGAGAGCGACGTTGACCTGCCGCGCCATTAGCGACAAGCGGTTTGAGCTTACTTGCGTGGTCAACGGGCCTTCCAGCGATCCAGCGGCTGAGAAAGGTCGGCCCCATATGGTGGTCGAAGTAATTCGGCACCGCGTGTTCGACGGCGTTCCGCAGGAGTACACCATCACGGACATCGATGGAAATTCAGCGATGTGCGACGACTGGACGCCGAACCCGGCAGCGATCGACGAAACCAGCAAGCCCAAAGGCGTATTCATCAAGTCGGACGGCGGCTATCACTGGAGCTGCCTGTTTACGATCGACGGTCCGCTCGAGCTGGACGGCGGCTGGTCGCACGCCGTCGTGGTGCGAGAGACCCGCCAGTTTGATCGCGCGAAGTCATCTGAAAACACGGTCCAGCTACTCGACACAGGCCCCATCTTTATCGCCCGCATCCCGATCAAAAACGATGCTGCTGGAACCCAACCGAAGCGTCCGAAAACACCGAAACCGCATCGCAATGGCAAGAGCACCGCGCCCCGCGCGATTGCCGGAAACCAGTCGGCCTATACGCAAACTAACTAGCACCGATAGGCGAACTGAGAAGCTTTTGCCATTGCTTATCAGTAGCCAACGGGCCCATTTCGACCGGACCTACTGAGCGCGAAGACTGATCATTTCCAATCCTTCAGTTCTAAAGATGCTTCCTGATTGATACGCGGACGGCCGCTATTCGAGGTTGTCGAAGAAACGCGGGGCCATCCACAAGCACTTCGTGCAACGCGTCTTATTCGTAAGCAACAGTTGCAACTGCGATCTTAAGACTGACATTCTTAAGCTCAAGCTTCTCCTCGATCGACCTCATCGTATACTTGCGAGTGCCGGATCTCTGCAGTGTGGGTCCGATCACCACAGCATAGTCGCCGGCAACACCCTTGACCCTAGCCGCCATGTTTACCGCGTGCCCAATCGCGCAATACTCCGGGTTACCGACGCCTAACTCTTTCTCGAGTATTCTGATCGAACCGGCCTCCAATCCGATCTTCAAGCGCCACGAGACCTCGACGAACTCATCAATGCTTTCGCTCAACGCTTCCTTAAATTGATGAGAGAGATCTCGAAATCTGTTGGTAAGTGCAATAGCCGCCGCCACTGCGGAGTCTGCCACAAGATGTTTGTGGTCTTTGTTATCTACGAAAAACAATGCCATTAGTTCGTCGCCGATGAACTTATCGACCACACCGTTGTGTTTCTGCACCACCTGAACGCAGGTATCGTAGAACTTCGTTAGCGCATCACATAGAGCGTCTCGATTCTGATGCCACAATTGTTCTGTCATCGACGTAAAGCCGGATATGTCGGCGAACAACACAATGCCCCACTGATCACCAACGTACTCGCGAAGAGTTTTGTTACGCGGCGATCCAGAGCCCACAGCTACAGTTCGACGGATCGTTTCAATGAGTACCCCGCGCCTGAATTTCGAATACGCATGCGTGTCATAGGATGAAAAATGGTCCCTTATCTTTATTCGCACGAAATGCTGGTAGAGTGGACCAAACATGCCAGGCTTCGACACTACGCTCCTGGTTACGACCATTAGGTCGGGGTAATGCTGACGAATGCGATCCAAGTATATGATCCCTAGAGGGACAACTGTCTCGTCCTCGGGCTGATCAAATAGCAAATCCATCACAAGCAGACGCAAATCGGCTGCATCCTTCAAGTGCACCAGAACTTCAGCATCGTTCTTGGCGGCAAGAAATTCCGACGATTCTACAAACCACTCACGCTGGAATGTCGGCAGTTCGCCAGGCTGATCAGACTTGTCGTCACACCAGATGATTTTCATCGCAATAGCCCCTCAAATTGACCCGGCCACAAACTCAATCACTAGACTGGCTCCAGATTCGCCGCTCTGCGGCGACAAGATATTTCCGCCGTATACCTAGATCGTAAAATCCGAGCGAGGTCTGATAGGTCTTCAGCTTACGTGGCACGGGAGGTTACCTGCACGATCGTGAGACTTCAGCGTACCATGTGGCGTAAGGCGTGTTCTTCGCCATGGGGCGGTTGAAATCGGGCGAGCCGTCCGTCCACCAGACCGGCCCCCGCTCCCCCAGCGCTCTCTTGGCATGGTCCACGGCGCGGTGTGCCGCGGCTTCGTCCTTATGGTCCTCCGCCATCTTGGCCGCTCGAACGGCGCGCCTGGCCGACATCAGCTGGCGCGTCAGATCGGAGCGCTCGGTCTCTCCACGCCTCGGATCAGCCATTCGCCAAAGGCGCCCGCGTACCACGAAGTAGCGCCCGTCCGTAAGCCTCCGGTGACGCTTTCAATTACCCACATCTCGTGCGCAGGATTTGCATCGGTTGAATCGTCTGTGATTCTGTTTGTGACGCCGATTCGCGGAGGCGTCACAAATGCGCGTAGACACGGGAGCCGGTGCTACAGGCTGGCATGACGACGAAGTCGTTTCGGCAGGGCTGCCGGACAAGCGATTGGCGCGCCGATTTGGCCGCCTGCTTGACCAGATGTCGGCAGCACCTGGCCAACCGGTCCCCGCCGCGTGCGGCGACTGGGCGGCGACGAAGGCGGCCTACCGCTTCTTCGACAATCCGCGGGTTACCGAGCATGGGATGCTGGCCGGCCATTTTGCCGCGACCGCCATGCGCTGCGCGGCGAGCGATGGACCAATTCTCATTTTGCAGGATACCACCGAGTTCATCTACAGCCGTGCGCAGCCGGGTAAGATCGGCTTCACCAAGACTATCAACGCCGGACGTTATAAGGCGGGTCAACCCAATGTCGTGACCTTGTGTGGAGTGCTGATGCATTCGAGCCTGGCTGTAACCCTCGGCGGCACGCCGCTCGGGCTGACAGCAGCGAAGTTCTGGACACGCACGAAGTTCAAGGGGACCAGGACGCTCAAGCGGCATGTGAACCCCACACGAGTGCCGATCGAGACGAAGGAAAGCTATCGCTGGCTCGAGAACCTACGTCAGTCGATGGCGCTCGTGGGCACGCCGGAGCGTTGCGTGCATGTGGCTGACCGCGAGAGCGATATTTACGAACTCTTTTGCCTAGCGCAGGATCTCGGCACGCGCTTTCTGGTGCGAGTGCAGACCAATCGATTGGCCGGTTCGCCTGCCGACACAGAGCCGCGGGATGGAGCTCATCGGGTCTTCGCCCAGCTCTCGACCACGCCTTGGGCGGGACGTCATTACGTAGCGATCGGACAGGATGAGACGGCATGCGTGCACGTGAAGTTCGCTGCCATCCAAAACTTGCCGCCCGTCGGCAAGCAGAAGCGATACAGTCCTCAGCTTCTCACCTACATTCAAGCCCTTGAGATCGACCCGCCAGCGGGCCGTCCGCCGATCGACTGGAAGCTGGTGACCAACCTGCCGGTCGGAGATTTCGCCATCGCCATCGAGAAGCTCGAATGGTACGCCTTGCGCTGGAAAGCGGAGGTGTTTCACAAGGTAATGAAGCCCGGCTGCCGCGCCGAAGAGGCGAGGCTTGAAACAGCGGAACGGTTGACCAAGTTCCTCGCCCTTATCGCGATGGTCAGCTGGCGCATCTTCTTCCTCACCATGTCCGCACGAGCGAAGCCTGAGGCTGCGCCGGAGACAGTCCTCACCTCGACCGAAATCGCAACGCTAGATGCCATCGACGCGGCGCGGGCCAAGCCGCGCATCCTGCACAAGACCCTCGCCACCTACTTGCTCCAGATCGCCATGCTGGGCGGCTACCTGGCGCGGAACCGCGATCCGCCGCCAGGAAACATGGTCGTGTGGCGAGGCCTAACACGCCTCAACGACATCGCATTCGGCCTCTCAATCAGAACTCGTCGACGATGTGGGTAATTGAAAGCTTCACCGGATGCGTACGCCCGTCCGGCGTTACGGGATGCTTCAAGCGGATTTCCGTTGACGGCCGGCGGCTGGCTTTTTCGCCGGTGTCTCCTTGGCGGCAGCCTTCTTGCCGGCGATCGGCATCAACATCTCCTTCTGGCCGGCAGCAGCTTTCTTCGGCTTCTTCGCGGGCTTGGCCGCCTCCGAAGGCTGCGCTTGCTGCCCGACCGAGCGGCGCAGCGCCTCCATCAGATCGACCACGTTCTCCCCCTTCGGCCGGTCCTTCGGGCGGATCGTCTTGCCCGCACGCTTCTGGTTGATCAGGTCGACCAGCGCGGTTTCATAGTGGTCCTCGAACTTCTCCGGCGTGAACGTCCCGGCCTTCTGGTTCACGATGTGCCGGGCGAGGTCGAGCATGTCCTTCGTGATCTTCACGTCCTGAATCTCTTCGAAATACTCCTGCTCCGACCGCACCTCATAAGGGTATCGCAGCAGAGTGCCGACCAGGCCCTTGTCCATCGGCTCCAGCGCGATGATGTGCTCGCGGTTCGTGAGCACGATCCGGCCAATCGCGACCTTGTTCATCTCACGGATGGTTTCACGGATCACCGCGAAGGCGTCATGGCCGACCATGCCATCCGGGCGCAGATAGTAGGGGCAGATCAGGTAGCGCGGGTCGATGTCGGTCTTGTCGACGAACTCGTCGATCTCGATCGTGCGCGTGGATTCCAAGGCGATCTCCTCGAGCTCTTCCTTCGAGACCTCAATGTACTGACCCTTCTCAAGCTCATAGCCCTTGACGATGTCCTCGTTGGGGACCTCCTCACCGGTGTCGGCATCGACCTTGACGTACTTGATCCGGTGACCCGTCGTCCGGTTTAGCTGGTTGAAGCTGATCTTCTCGGACTCGGACGTGGCCGGGTAGAGGGCCACCGGGCAGGTGACGAGCGACAGGCGCAGAAAGCCTTTCCAGTTGGCGCGGGGGGCCATGTACGCGGAACTCCGGTTTCAACGGTCCAGATTCAAGACGAATGACAGCGCCGGGTTCCGACATGGCGGCCGATCAAAATCGGCAGATCAGGCGATCCTCTTCGCACAGCCCTTGCGGCGGGAGGTGGGCCGAAAATGACCGTGAATCGCGTGACTCTCCGATACCTGGTGGTCATTTGCTTGGGTATGGTGCCGCGTCATGACTGCCGCGCCGCGATTCCACCGACACCATTTTGACGAGGCTGCCGACTTGGCGGCCATGGCAGATGCCCTCGCCCAATCGCCCGATTACCGGGTGCTGCGCAGGCTTGTCCCCCGAGCCCCTCCCCTGCCGCCATCGGAGAGGAGGTCAGGACGGCCGTCCTGCTGGAGACCGAGACCACCGGCCTCGACCACTCCCGGGACGAGATCATTGAACTCGGCATGCTATCGTTCGACTACACCCGGGAAGGTCGCATCGTCGGCGTCAGGAGCGTCTTCTCCGCCTTCCACGAGCCCAGCCGCCCCATCTCCGCCGAGGTGACGGCGCTCACCGGCATCACCGACGAGATGGTCGCCGGACAGCGTATCGATCCGGACGCGGTATCGGCGTTCGTCGCCGGCGCGGCCATCGTCATCGCCCACAACGCGGCCTTCGACCGTCGGTTCGCCGAGCGCTACTGGCCGATTTTCGAGCGCAAGGCCTGGGGCTGCAGCGCGACCGAGGTCGACTGGCGCTCACACGGTTTCGCCGGCGCGCAACTCGGATATCTTCTGCACGGCGCCGGATTCTTCCACCAGGCCCATCGCGCCGTTGACGACTGCCACGCGCTGCTCGAGGTCGAGGATTTCGTCCTGCCGACGACGGGCGCCCCGGCGTTGGCTGCCCTACTCCAGACGGCGCGCAAGCCGATCATGAGGGTGTGGGCGGAGCAGTCTCCCTTCGGCCTCAAGGATACCCTGAAGAAGCGCGGCTACCGGTGGGCCGACGGCACCGATGGCCGGCCGAAGTCCTGGTGTATCGACATCCAGCAATCCGCCATCGAAGCCGAGATCGCCTTTCTCAGAGAGGAGGTCTATCTCTGCGACGTCGAACCCCGGCTGCAGCGCCTGACCGCGTTCGAACGATTTTCGAATCGTGGCTGAGAGAAACGGCGGCGGCGGCCCGTCCAATGGGCGCAAAGAAACGGAGAACTGTCTTTGCAAAACAAAGAGCCTTCCAAGAGGGCGGAGAGCTCGCACGAGAATACGATGTGCAAGCAGGTCCTGATCACGCTTGGTCTTTTCAGCGAGGGATTCAAGAGACTTTCGATACTCTACGCTTGAGCCCGCTATACTACGATTGGTGCCACAGATCGCTTTGATTCAGTTCGCAGAAACTGCAAGCGCAGCACGCGCTCCGACCGAACGGCACGGTTGAACGCAAGCCATGTCAATGGCTTGCTGTTCAACCGGCGAGCCGCTTTTATCTTGCCGGAGTAATCGGCATCGTAAGCGTCCGGTCTCTGCACACCTTCCCCCTCGCGTGTTGTCGTTCCATTTCGAGTTCTCTGCTGCTGTGGAGAATCTCCGGTGGGATCCAAACATTTCGAGAACAGAGCGCGCCGCGAATGGTGGTCGCTGCACATCGAAGCGTGGCGTCGCAGCGGTCTCGGGATCCGTAAATACTGCCAGCAACAACGTCTGACCGAGAACACGTTGCGGCGTTGGCTGAAGCGGCTGGCCGGCAATGAGACTGCGCTTAAGCTCGAGAAATATCAGACGGAATTGCGCCGCGAGCGCGCCCGGGAAGAGCGAGAAAAGGCGCTGCGAAAACAAAAGCAGCGCAGGTTTACGGTCACCTCGGATGTGCGCAATCGAGCGTCTCAGGCGTTCTGGGCGATGCATGTCGAGGCGCTGAACTGGAGCGGGATGGAGCTCCGCGCCTACGCCGCGGCGATGCAGCTGTCGCCGCATTCGCTGCGCAAATGGCGCGACCGACTGGCCACGGGCGAGGTCACGATCGACTGGCGCGCCCATCTTCATCCCTCCGCCCGTCCCGCCGTTAGCACTAGTGCTAGGAACTCACAGCCCGAACGCCGCTTGACAGCCGCCGAAATCGGCGATCCGGCTGCGGGCAAAACGCCGACGCGGCGCTTCTTCAGCGACGAGGAAAAGCTCGCGATCGCCAAGGAAACCGAGCTACCAGGCGCCAAGGTCTCTGCCGTCGCCCGCAAGCATGGGATCGTCACCGGGTTGCTGTTCCGCTGGCGCGCGCAGTTCGGCATCGCGCAAAAGAAGCGCTCCAAGCTCGCCCGTGTCGTGCTGCCCGACGACATGCCGGCCGCACGCGCCCTGCGCGATCTCGTGCGTCCACCGGAGGGCATGATGGCCGTCGACCTCGCTGACGGGCGGCGTGTCTTCGCTCCCGCCGGCAGCGATCCGGACGCCGTGCGAGCGCAGATCGAAAGCGGAGAGACAGCATCATGATGTTCGTTCCAGCGGGCGTGAAAGTGCACCTGGCGCTCGGCTACACCGACATGCGCAAGGGCATGGACGGCCTTGCGATGCTGGTCCAGGACACGCTGAAGAAGGATCCGTTCTCCGGTCATCTGTTTGCCTTCCGCGGCAAAAAGGCATCGATCCTGAAGGTCCTGTTCTGGGACGGCAACGGGCTTTGTCTGTTCACGAAACGCATCGACCAGGGCGGCTTCGCATGGCCGGTGATGGCGGGCTATGATGGCTCGATCACGCTCACCCCGGCGCAGCTCGCGATGCTGATCGAAGGCATCGACTGGCGCGCGCCGGAGCGCATCTGGAAGCCGGCGATTGCAGGATGATCTGCAAAAACCGGTGCTGAACTGAGTTGCGATTCTTCTACGAATCAGCGTGTTCGAGTACCATCGGACATGCAGCTCGATCTCACCAATCTCCCGTCTGATCCTGAGCTTTTGCAGCGCCTGGTGCGCGATATCGCGGCCGCCATCGATCACCGCGATACTGAGATCCAACGGCTCAAGTCCATCATCAAACAGCTGCAGCGAATGCACTTCGGCCGCAGCTCCGAGCGCATCGATCCCGACCAGCTTGCACTTGGTCTGGAGGATCTCGACAGCGACATCGGCCGCGTCAAGGAAGCGCAACCGAAGGTCACACCGGAACCCAAATCTCCGCCGCGTCGTCGTGCGCTGCCCGATCATCTGCCACGCGAAGACGTTCTGCTTGACGTACAAGACCGGGGCTGCGGCTGCTGTGGCGGTGCTCTCCATTTGATCGGCGAGAGCGTCAGCGAGATGCTGGATTGGGTCCCGGCGCAGCTTCGCGTCCTGCGTACGACCCGTCCGAAATACGCCTGCCGCGCCTGCAACAAGGTGGTGCAAGCCGGCGCGCCAGAGCGATTGATCGCTGGCGGTCTTGCGACGCCGGCGCTGCTCTCGCACGTGCTGATCAGCAAATACTGCGATCATCTTCCGCTCTATCGGCAGTCTCAGATCTTCGACCGTCACGGCGTCGATCTCTGCCGCTCGACGCTCGCGGGCTGGGTTGGCGGCGCATGCTGGTGGCTCGAGGCCTTGCACGAACGGCTGTGCAAGAACGTGTTCGCCTCCAACCATCTCTTTGCCGATGACACGCCGATCCCGGTACTCGATCCTGGCCGCGGACGAACCAAGACGGGACGGCTTTGGGTGTACGCGCGCGAGCAACGGCCGTGGGGCGGACCCGAACCTCCGGCCGCCATCTACCTGTTCGCACCCGACCGCAAGGCCGAGCGACCAGTCGCACATCTTGCCGCCTTCAAGGGCATCCTGCATGTCGACGGATACGCTGGCTTCGAGCAATTGGCCGACAAAGAGGGCATCACGCTCGCGGCGTGTTGGAGCCACTCGCGACGCAAGTTCTACGATGTGGCCGAAGCCACCGCGTCTCCCGTGGCAACAGAAGCCCTGCGCCGGATCGGCGAGCTCTATGCGATCGAGGCGCGCATCCGCGGCCAATCGCCTGACTACCGTCTTGCCGAACGCAGGACCTTCTCCAAACCGATCGTCGACGCGCTGAACGTCTGGCTCGATGCGCAGCTCCACCTGGTCTCCGGCCGCAGCACGCTCGCTGAAGCGATCCGCTATGCACTCTCGCGCTGGCACGGCCTGACTCGCTTCCTGAACGATGGCCGCGTCGAGCTCGACACCAATTCGGTCGAGCGCGCCATCCGCCCCGTCACCCTCGGCCGCAAGAACCACCTGTTCGCCGGCAGCGATGGTGGCGGCCAACGATGGGCAGTGGTCAGCTCGCTGATCACGACGTGCAAGCTGAACGACGTCGAGCCCTATGCTTACATCCGGGACATCCTGCAGCAGATGGTCGACGGACATCCCGTCAATCGCCTCGATGAATTGCTGCCGTGGAGCTGGAAGCTGACTGATCATGTCAAGACCTGAGGCATGTGCAGCGGCCGGACGCTTACTCGGCATCGTAACCGTCCGGTCTCTGCACACCTTCCCCCTCATGTGTCGTCGTTCCATTTCGAGTTCTCTGCTGCTGTGGAGAATCTCCGGTGGGATCCAAACATTTCGAGAACAGAGCGCGCCGCGAATGGTGGTCGCTGCACATCGAAGCGTGGCGTCGCAGCGGTCTCGGGATCCGCAAATACTGCCAGCAACAACGTCTGACCGAGAACACTCTGCGGCGTTGGCTGAAGCGGCTGGCCGGCGACGAGGCCGCGCTTAAGCTCGGGAAATATCAGACGGAATTGCGCCGCGAGCGCGCCCGTGAAGAGCGAGAAAAGGCGCTCCGAAAGGGGAAGCAGCGCAGGTTCGCGATCACCTCGGATGTACGCAATCGAGCGTGCCAGGCGTTCTGGGCGATGCATGTCGAGGCGCCGAATTGGAGCGGAATGGAGCCTCGTACCTACGCTGCGGCGATGCAGCTGTCGCCGCATTCGCTGCGCAAATGGCGCGACCGACTGGCCGCCGGCGAGGTGACGATCGATTGGCGCGCCCATCTTCATCCCTCCGCCCGTCCCGCCGTTAGCACTAGTGCCAGGAACTCACAGCCCGAACGCCACTTGACAGCCGCCGAGGTCGGCGATCCGGCCGCGCCCAAAACGCCGGCCCGCCGCTTCTTCAGCGACGAGGAGAAGCTCGCGATTGCCAGGGAAACCGAGCTACCAGGCGCCAAGGTTTCTGCCGTCGCGCGCAAGCATGGGATCGTAACCGGGCTTCTGTTCCGCTGGCGGGCGCAGTCCGGCATTGCGCAAAAGAAGCGCTCCAAGTTCGCCCGTGTTGTGCTGCCCGACGACCTGCCCGCCGCGCGCGCCCTGCGCGATCTCGTGCATCCACCGGAGGGCATGATGGCTGTCGACCTCGCTGACGGACGGCGCGTCTTCGCTCCCGCCGGCAGCGATCCGGATGCGGTCCGGGCGCAGATCGAAAGCGGAGATGCGGCGCCATGATGTTCGTCCCTGCAGGCGTGAAGGTGCACCTGGCGCTCGGTTACACCGACATGCGCAAGGGCATGGACGGCCTTGCGATGCTGGTGCAGGACACGCTGAAGAAGGATCCGTTCTCTGGTCATCTGTTTGCCTTCCGCGGCAAGAAGGCATCGATCCTGAAGGTCCTGCTCTGGGACGGGAACGGGCTTTGTTTGTTCACGAAATGCATCGACCAGGGTGGGCTCGTGTGGCCGGTGATGGCAGGCTATAATGGCTCGATCACACTCACACCAGCCCAACTCGCGATGCTGATCGAAGGCATCGACTGGCGCGCACCAGAGCGGGTCTGGAAGCCTGCAATTGCAGGATAATCTGCAAAATGCAGTGCTGAACTGAGTTGCGATTCTTCTACGAATCAGCGTGTTCGAGTACCATTGGACATGCAGCTCGATCTCTCCCGTCCGATCCTGAGCTTCTGCAGCGCCTGGTGCGCGACATTGCCGCTGCGATCGACCATCGCGACACCGAGATCGAGCGGCTCAAATCCATCATCAAACAGCTGCAGCGAATGCAGTTCGGCCTCAGGTCCGAACGCATCGATCCCGACCAGCTTGCACTCGGTCTGGAGGATCTCGGCAGCGACATCGGCCGCGTGGAAGAAGCGCAACCGAAGGTCACACCGGAAGCCAAATCTCCGCCGCGACGTCGTGAGCTGCCCGATCATCTGCCACGCGAAGACGTTCTGCTTGACGTACAAGACCGGGTCTGCGGCTGCTGTGGCGGTGCTCTCCATCTGATCGGTGAGAGCGTCAGCGAAATGCTGGATTGGGTCCCGGCGCAGCTTCGCGTCGTGCGCACGACCAGACCCAAATACGCCTGCAGAGCTTGCAACAAGGTCGTGCAAGCCGGTGCGCCCGAGCGGTTGATCACTGGCGGTCTGGCGACGCCAGCGCTGCTCGCGCAAGTGTTGATCAGCAAATACTGCGATCATCTTCCGCTCTATCGGCAGTCGCAGATCTTCGACCGTCACGGCGTCGATCTCTGCCGCTCGACGCTCGCAGGTTGGGTTGGTGGCGCATGCTGGTGGCTCGAGGCTTTGCACGAACGGCTGTGCAAGAACGTGTTCGCCTCCAACCATCTCTTTGCTGATGACACGCCGATCCCGGTGCTCGATCCTGGACGCGGACGAACCAAAACGGGACGGCACTGGGTGTACGCCCGCGAGCAACGACCCTGGAGCGGACCTGAACGTCCGGCAGCCATTTATCTGTTCGCGCCGGACCGCAGAGCCGAACATCCAGCCGCACATCTGGCCGCATTCAAGAGCATCCTGCATGTCGACGGATATGCCGACTTCGAGCGATTGGCCGACAAAGAGGGCATCACGCTCGCAGCGTGTTGGAGCCACTCGCGACGCAAGTGCTACGATGTGGCCGAAGCCACGGCGTCCCCCGTGGCAACTGAAGCCCTGCGTCGCATCGGCGAGCTCTATGCAATCGAGGCGCACATCCGCGGCCGATCGCCCGACTACCGTCTTGCCGAACGCAGGACCTTCTCCAAGCCGATCGTCGACGCTATGAACGTCTGGCTCGATGCACAGCTCCGCCTGGTCTCCGGCCGCGGCACGCTTGCCGAGGCGATCCGCTATGCGCTCTCGCGCTGACACGGCCTGACGCGCTTCCTGAACAACGGCCGCGTCGAGCTCGACACCAATCCGGTCGAGCGCGCCATCCGCCCCGTGACCCTCGGCCGCAAGAACCACCTGTTCGCCGGCAGCGATGGCGGCGGACATCGCTGGGCGGTCATCAGCTCGCTGATCACGACCTGCAAGCTGAACGAAGTCGAGCCCTACGCATACCTGCAGGACGTCCTGCAGCGGATGATCGACGGACACCCCGCCAACCGTCTCGACGAATTGCTGCGGTGGAGCTGGACGCTGACTGATCATGTCAACACCTGATGCATGTGCAGCGGCCGGACGCTTACATCGGCGCTTCTCCACCTTCTGCTCCGACAGGATCGTCTCCTCTGCATGATATTATGCGGCTGCACACGAGTGTCGACAACATCGCATTTGTCCGGCTTTCGTCGTGATCTCGGGGTGATGACATCTGGTGGTCCATCCAGGAGTTCGTGCTCAGCCCCGCCTGCCAAGCGGGCGCACATGTCGTCGTCAGAATCGCGGGGCAACACAGACACAATAGCGCGCTCGACGTCTCAATCGAGCTGTCGTCGCCGGCAAGATAGCGTGCTCTCCGCATCCGCTTCGATCCACCAAACGCTTCTCCGCCGATCGGCGGAACCTCAGCCAATCTTCTGTCGTCGCACCGTCTGCCAGACGGCGCTCGCCAGAGCTCTCACATAGCGGTGGCGAGCGCCGTCGGGTTGCTAAGACTCGGTTCAGCGGCACTTTCATCTTCTGCGAACCGGAACACAGATCCGTCGATCCACATGCGATGCATGACCACGGCCAGCTTACCCGCAACAGCCACCACCGCGCGTTTGTGGCCACGCTTGGCTGCGATCCGAACACCCCAGCCTTTGATGCCGCACCATTGCTTGGAGCGCACCAGCATCGCGCTCGCCGTCTCGTAGAGCACGGTGCGAACCTCCCCATCGCCACACTTCGAGATGTACTCTTCGATGTCGATCGATGTGCCCGTCTGTATGCGGCGGAGGTCAGCCCAAAATGCGCCCGTACAGCCTTGGACTTGCTGAACCGGTGCGGATCGTCGATCGCTGCCTTGAAGGTCAAGGCCGTCACGGGACCAGCGCCTGGAACGGCAGAAGCGCCGCCAGAGCTCGTCCCGGCCGACCATTTGAACCAGCAAGCCGTGCAGCCTCTTGTACTCGGTCCGCCGGGTTGGTGCGGGCCGGAGGACGCGAAGCGACCGACTACCCGGCCGGCGTCTTCCGCCCGCAGGGCCTAGCCTTGACAGCCTGGGGGCCGCGGGCCCCGGCTTTCCACTCCGGAGTACCAATCACGTGACTTGCTGGCACGCCACGGGGGCCATTCCCGCTCGGCTGCAGGACGGGTGACGCGGGTAATTGCCGGTCGCTCCACTATCGTCGGTCGACAGTTCGTCAACAGGATTTGGCTTGCATTACTCGAAACAACCTTGACTTCAAAGTCAGGTGATGAGTCGATCAAAAAACTACTCTCAGTCCGTTCTTCCGAATTCGCTACTTCAGTTCCAATTGCGATAACCTGTAATCAAGGGTCTCGACATTTGAAGCTATCCGCTCTCGTAAATGATCCAAGGACTTCAATCGATGGCGGTACTCTGTCTTCGATAGATGCGCCGACTTTCGACCGCCTGATGGCAGACCTTCGGAAGTTCAGATTTTGGACCCGAGAAAGCGGGGATGAACCACACCTATGGGAGCATCAGCGCACTGCTGTCTCTCTGGCATGCGCATACCTTGTTTGTGACCCGCACATTCCCGACCGACCTGCGCTGCGAGAGGCTGCACTCCTCAAGCTACCGACGGGAACGGGCAAGTCTGGCATAGTCGCCGTACTCTCAAGGTGCGTGCCGAACGTTCGCTGCGTTCTCATATTGGTTCCGCGCGAGGCACTGCGAGACCAGCTATCCGACGATCTGCAATGGAGATTCTGGCAGCACATCGGCTATCGCACAACCGAGAACTCAACTTTCCTCGGTGATCCTGGGGAGATCGGCCGACCTTTGGACCCGGCCTACATATCAGACTTGTTGCCAAGCACGATCCGACAGATCGACACTCACCTTCCGGGACAAGACCGTGTCGTCCTTATCGGAACGCACCAAGCCTTCGATCAAATCCGACGAACCAAACGTCACTCCGACCCTGATGTTGCCGCCGAGGCTGCGCAGTTCCTCGCAAATCTGGCATCCCGCGTGGACTTGGTCATCGTTGACGAGGGGCACTACGAACCAGCTATTTCGTGGTCAAAGGGAGTTCGTGATCTAAATAAACCGACAATCCTTCTAAGTGCGACACCCTACCGCAATGATTACAAGTCATTCCGCGTCCGAGGCAGATTCGTCTTCAACTATCCGCACGAGAAAGCCACCGCAACAAAGGTGATCCGGCCGATAGATTTCATCGGCGCTCCCAGCAATTCGAAGTCGGCGCTCACGGCATTTCTCCGGCTGCTTGATGAAAAGCTCAGGCCTGTATTGACGAATGCGGGAAGGTGGACAAAGACCCCGAAGGTCATCGTGCGGGCGGAAACCCTCGACCAGCTCCTGAAGCTCCAGGACAAGATTGATACGACCTTCAATACAAGTAGCGTCGTCGTCCACGAAGAGGCAAAGCCTCTTCGAAAGGGTTTGAAAGGCGCGGCAAAGAACGATTATCGCGGAACCAAGGTCTCGGTGATGCGGAAGCGCCACCCAAATGCGCAGTTCTGGCTTCACCAGTCGAAGCTGATCGAGGGGGTTGATGATCCAGATTTCGTCGCTATCGCGATCTTCGATCTGATGGGCAACGACCGCCAGATCATCCAGCAAATCGGGCGCGTCATTCGGTGGAAGCAGCGGGCAGGCAAGTCTCCACAAACGGGGACGGTGCTCGCCTTGGATGCCAACGCCGACAGACTTCGGCGGACTTGGAAGCGATATCTTTCATTTGAGGGCTACTGCGCGAGCAACGTTGGCCATATCGTCTCCAATGAAGTTGCTTTGCCGGATCGGGTATTGGAGATCATGCCTGATTACCAATACATCTCTGGCGCCTTCAGAGAACGCCTCGCCCTCACAAGGCCGCTTTCGGCCGAAGACATACAGCTTCCTCTGTCTGGAGCAGTTTTCGAAAAGGTCGATCCTGTAGATCCCTGGGACGCCAAGGAAATAATCGAAGACGCGATCCTGGACGAGGACAGATTTCGCGTAACTCCGATCGTGGGACTGCCCAATAACGCGATCGGGTTCAGCTATTATGGTTGGCGCAATTCGCCGTTTCTGGTCGACCAGTTCTTCTCCGAATGGACCCTAGGTGTGTTCATTCTGGTGGATTGCGGCCGGCTCACCATCATTCACGATACTGGTCGGATCGTTGTTGATCCTGCAAAGCTTGGATTGGGGCGCGGCAGCCGCCAACTGTTGGAAAGAGCCTTTCCTGCAGGTGCTGATCCCTCATCAGTTCGTTTGACACGCATGTCATTTTCCTCATTGGACATGTCCGAACATTCCATCCGAAGCATGGCGACGCGGACGCGCTCGTTCGCAACGACGTTCACCGATCTTCTGGACCCCTCGCTGGTGCCAATTACCGCATTTGGCTTCGTGTCCAGGCGCGCCCGTTACATCGGCTTCGCAAAAAGTCGAATACGTGATGCGGCAGAGCGATATCGCCCTCTAGGAGCCTACCTGAAGTGGGCAGAAGGTGTCGCTACCGAGCTGAGCGATACCGGACGGGTCCGCAGCTCGGTTTTCGACCGTTATGCGCAAGTCGCCGGACCGCTGACCTCAAAAGATGCTCAACCAAGGTCTATCCTGCTTAACTTTTCCGAGGATGCATTTGCAGATCGCGCGTCGGATACCGAGGATGCCAGAGCTACGGGCGTGGATCAGGAGCTTGAATACGAAGACCTCTGCGCCGAAATTGACGATGACGGAAATTTTACGGTCGTGGTCGGCGGCACAAAGATCGATTGCAACATCGAGTATCGCGAAGCGAGCGGCCGATACCTCCTCCGCTCGGAAGACCTCAATGCACTCGACGAGCCACTCCCTATAAGTGATCGCCGCAACACTGTCCCGCTCACCCAACGAATAAACCAGGCGCAGTCGTTCCGGATCATCCCCGCCAGGGCAGACCTAGTTTACAGCGAAGGCAAGTTCTACCGCCCCAGGATAGACCTCAAACTTCCAGATGGGTCTCTCCCTGTGCTTGAGGACGTCTTCGCCGTCCCCCGGCTTGAGGAGGCAATCAGCGAAAAAGGTCAAAAAACCGGACCTATCCAATTCACCAACCACTCCGTCTGGCAAAGGCAGACGGTCTTCGGGGTTGTCGAGGCGATTTGCAATGCTGCTGCAAATGGAGCCCCCGTTCGGGTTTGGGGCGAACTCGGGAAGCGACTCAAGTCCTACTCGATCGTCTTGTGCGACGATGACAATGAGGAGACCTGCGACTTCATTGCCGCCAATCCGGCTGAAAAGCGAATCGTCTTCATCCACGCAAAGGCAGGTGGGGATGGAACAGCCAACTATAACGTTGGTGCACTAGAGGTCGTCGGGCGCCAGGCGCTAGCGTCATTGGCGTTCCTCACGAGAGCCAATGTTCCTCCAAGCTGGACTGCATCGCGGTGGCGCGCAGACGTCAGAGCCAATGATCGGGTCCTTGCCGGACGTGGCCGGGTTTTCCTAAATGCAGATGGCCTTTCAGTGGACGAGCTGAACGAGGCCATAAAGCAGGCAAGCTTGAACAACTCATTCGAACGCGAGGTCTGGATCGTTGCAGGCAATATGGTCAGACGTAGTTCGCTAGAAAAAGCGATCACCGACGACCCTGATGGACGGCGGCTGCGTCAATTCCTGATGCACCTAGATGCGCTCAAAACCGGGTGCGCGAGGGCCAACGTGCGACTACGGCTTTTCTGTCACTGAGCTTTCCAAGCCGCCAAGCCATCCGTCCTTGCTAGCGCCTGTTCCAGTTTCGGTCTTCGTCCTCGTCGTCTTCCTCAGCCTGTTCAATAGTCAGCAGTGTGGTGGCCCAACCATTGGCCTGAGCCATGGTCTGCTCGTAGATTGCCTCAACTCGACCTCGCTTCTCGAGCCAGGTGCTCGTCGATACTTCCTTGTGATCAGAAACATCTCCAGGACGGGACTTCCCGACCCAGGTTCTCGTAAAGGCCGCCTCTGGAACCGGCGAACCCGACCGCAGTCCCATATACGGGAAATCGGTGGCAGGAATGATCCTTCGGATGACCCGATCCTGCGATATGATGATGGCAGCAAGATCTTCGACGTCTCTGACGTAGACGCCGGACATCATTTCCAAGGACACGTCAAAGCTTTTTGCCAATTCGCGCAGGCGACCGAGGTCAGCGCCTTTGCCAAGTTTGCGCCTCTCAGCCCGAAACTCAGGCATCGGCACCAACAGCTCCGCAGCGAATTCGTTGGCCTGGATCTCAATCCGCTGCGCAGGCGGGATGGAATCCCATTTCTGATTGCTAGACCGATTACGTTTGAGGTCGGCACTTGAGCATTCAAACTTCACCTTCGCCAGTCGGTGCGATGGAATCAGGAAGTGCCCGATTTCGTGGCCGATGGTGAAGTTTCTGCGGCCCGACCTCATTCCCTTACGAAGGCCAATTGCCCCGCGCCCTTCGGAGATTACCAAGGTGCCCTCAAATTCCTTGGTTTCGAATTCCTTCATGCCGACGATACCGACGTCCTCCGCGATCTTCGCGAGCGGGAGCGCGAGGGGCACCGCGCCCAACTGCGTTCGCAGTTGACGGTGGATTTCGAGCGCCAGCTTCTTCGGCTCCGCGATGTCGCCGAGCTCCACAGGATCTATGGTGAACGTCGGACTCTCCGCCATCACTTCTTCTTCGCGATCATATTGAGCAGGTCTTCGAGAACCTGGAACTGCCCCTCTTCGAGGCTGTCCAGCTTGTCGAGATTTTTCCGGAAGAACATTTCGGCCTGACCGGCAGCAGGCGTCTCATCGATGAGATACGCCACGGTGGTATCAAAGTACGCGGCCAACTTCTTGAGGAGGTCGAGGGACGGGTTAGTGCTTCGATTGCTTTCAAGTTCCCAAATGTGGGCTTTGCTCGCTCCTATCGCATCCGCAACCTCTTGTAACGACTTGCGTTTTTTTATTCTGAGTCCCTTTATTCGATCGCCAAGCAGCATCAGATTTCCCTGAAATTGTATTGATATATCGAACGAACCGTTCATAACAGTTGACGCCGAACGTTTCGTCTGATATAACCATACAGTGCCGGATCAACGGCGGATACGCAAGGAGATTTCTATGCCCATTGAGACCCCGCCGGAAGATGCCGGCAAGCACCACCAGTTCTCGTACACCATCAACGGGAACCATCATCAGACCGGAGACCGTATCCAGGATGCCCGCAAGCTGCTGCGGTCCTCTGGGTTCGATCCCGCTGACGACCATGTCCTCATAGAACTGCTGCGCCCGGGAAGCCGCTCGGTCGGCCTGGACGAGGACGTCGCCCTGGCCGGCGAGAGAGGGAAGGAATTCCGCGCCTTTCTGATCGACCGGACGTTCAACTTCACCGTCGACGAGGTCGGCTACGCGTGGGGCAGCCCCACCATCGCCGAGCCGGAGATGCGCGATATCGCCTGCGTCCCGGACGGCAAAGCGCTGGTGCTGGACCGCCAGGACGAAGCGGACTTGATCCTGCACGAGCACGCCACCATCGACCTAGCCGCCCGTGGCACCGAACATCTCCGCACCCAGAACCGGACGGTCACGGTCTTCTACAAGGAGAAGCCGTACGAGCTGCGTCCCGGCAACTACACCGGCGCCCAGTTGGCCGCCGTCTTCGGCGTGCCCAACCAGTACATCCTCGACCTCGTCACCCAGGACGGCGAGTTCAAGGAGATCGCCCCCAACCAGTCGGTGCACATCAAGGACGACATGCACTTCGTGTCGCACCCCCCCTGCGGACAGTCTTCATGATCGACGCCGCAAGCCAGTTCGCCGAAATCCGCAAGCTGTATCCCAATGCGGACATGTGGACGGAAGGCGGCCAGCAAGCCGTCTACCTGCCGCAGCTCAGAATCGCGAACCAGGGCGCCACGGTGATCCGTGACGTCCTGCTCTGGCCGGCGGCAAGGGAGGGATATTCGACCCGTCTCTTCCTGTCGGAACCCGTGAGGGCCCCCAGTGCCAATAACTGGAATCCGTTCAACATCTGCGGTCGTAGCTGGTACGCCTGCTCCTGGCAGGGCGTGCCGGCTACGCTGCCTTGGGTAGAGATCCTCGCGAACCACCTGAGTGCCTTCAAATGAAGATCCACCTCAAGATCACCGATCAACTTTTGTCCACCGCACGCAGCGACCTCGATCGCCCCCACCCGTTCGCTCATGAACGGGTGGGCTTCTTCACGGCCAAGGCCACCATCGCGGATGAAATCCTCGTCATCCTGGCCGCAGACTATCAACCCGTCTCTGACGAGGACTACGATTGCGACCCCAACCCTAATGTTGGCGCGAGGATCGGCAGTAACGCCATGCGCAAGGCGTTGCAGTTCGCCTACAAGTCGCGCGCCTCGCTACTGCACGTTCACAGCCATGGAAGGCTGGGACGGCCGCAGTTCAGCCGTGTCGACTTGGGCAGCGGGGCGGAATTCGTGCCCGGCTTCTTCCACGCCATCCCGCGGATGCCCCACGGGATGATGGTCCTCAGCAACAATTCCGCCAATGCCATGATCTGGCTGAATGAAAACGACCGTGGCCGGTACGTTTCCGAGATCTCCGTGATCGGACCGCAGATCATCAAGCACGGAGACGCGCAATGAGCTGGCTGGATCGACAGAGCTTCCTCGGAACCGACAGCGAACAAGTTTTCCTGAAAACGCGGGTCGGCATCGTTGGCCTTGGTGGCGGAGGCTCCCACGTCGCCCAGCAACTGGCCCACGTCGGAATCGGTTCGTTCGCTCTGGTGGACCCCGACGTGATGGAGGACACCAATTTGAATAGGCTGGTCGGCGGGACGCACGACGACGTCAAGGGCCGGACGCCCAAGGTCTTGATCGCCGAACGCGTGATCAAGGGAGTTCGGCCCGACGCGCAAGTCACCATTGTGCAGGACTATTGGCAATCTGCCGGCGATGCCCTCAAGCTTTGCGACGTCATTGTTGGCGGTCTGGACAAGGTCGACGCGAAAAGCCAACTCGACGCATTCTGCCGCCGCCACCTCATTCCTTACATTGACATGGGAATGGACGTACATGGCCACGACGGAGATTTCCTGATCGCCGGTCAGGTGGTTCTGTCGGCGCCTGGCGGCCCCTGTCTGCGTTGTTGCCACGTCGTAACCGAGACGCTTCTGGAGAAGGAAGCAAAAAAGTATGGCGAGGCCGGCAGCAACCCCCAGGTGGTTTGGCCAAATGGAATCTTGGCCTCATCTGCTGTCGGGCTGCTCGTTCGCCTAGTCACGCCCTGGGCCTCTACAGCAAGCCGAAGCGCATACCTTGAGTACGATGGGAACCTAGGTACCGTCACTGAAAGCCAGCGCATGAGTCATATGAAGCCCGGCCATTGCCGGCACTACCCCGCAGATGAATTGGGCGATCCAGGCTTCGACATTCGAACTTTCCGACCAACGATTCGCTAGTCATCGGGCGCTACGGGACGTCACGTTCCGCTGAACGCTGCTAAAGAAACGCCCTTCGGCCAAGCGGACGCGCCTCGCTTAGTTCAGCTGGTCTCGGCCCGAATACAACCGGCAGTCGAATTACTCACTGTGCGTTCACGACATAAGGTTGCAAGCGCCCGAGAACGAGATCCCGCATCAGGTCCCGTGTGAGATTTTACCTGCAGGCGGCCGTTGACCTGCATGGTGCCCACACAGGACGGCCTCTGTGAGGTCTGGCCGCCCGAATTCAGCATCCAGCCCCGCCGACTCTACGGATACAGAAGGAGCGGCAGCCCCTGCAGCAGGGCATTGCCCCCGTCAACGCGGCGGCGACCGCGTTCAGCTTGGCCAGAAAGTGAATGCGGTCGCCAACCTCTTGGGACCACTCAAGTACGCCATCGGATACGCCGGCTTGGTGAGGGCGGACCACATCCGGAAGGCCGCAGATCCAAACGCGGCAACGATGGCCGCTATCGTCAAGAACGCTTTCATCCCTGAACCTCTAAACCGCTTTCGTCCATTGAAGGTCGATATCATCGGCCATGTCGGGTTCAAGTCTTTGTACGCTGAACGGCCGGACCTTTCGCAGATAGCCCGCTCCACGCAACACCCGCTGAAATGTGGACCAATTGATCTCGTCGGAATCGTTCTCAACGTCGCTAAGATAGATCCTGACCCACTTCGGCTCATTTCGCTTCAGCAAGACAGCGCGACGACGCGTTACAATTCGACCCTTGGTGCCGTTGTTGTTGTCGATCTGAATTACGATGTCGCCCTCGCGGCACTCCTTGGCGAACTTGGCTTTCTTGCTCCACCGCATCCAGGTATATTCTTCGGCCGTAGCACCGAGATTTTCATTGATCTTCCGAGTGGCCCGATCAATCAGGTTCTGCTCATCCACCGACGGATCGCGCGCCAAATCATGCACGCCAACTATCCAAGTCGCATTCCCAAGCGGCCGCACTGGGGTCCGCGGTCTATCCTTCGTGTTTGACCATCCCTTGCGAACAACCTCGATTTTGCAGAGCTTTGCAATGGCAGATTCGTCCAAGAGACTGCGCTTGGTCGCGAGCTGAGCGACAAACGACGCCACTCCTGATCGAACCGTCGGCGCGTCCGTGAGAACGGCTGCTTCGGTAAGACGCGAACCAGACATGTTGGCGGACCCCACGATGGCATGTCCGCCAAGCAACATGACTTTCGAATGGAGATCCTTGTGGCTATGGATGGCCACCTTCTTCTTGTGCAGACCCGCAAGCAACTTGGCGTCGGTTTGCCCTGACTGGATCGATCCCACGGACGCGTCAACGACAAGCACATCGCCTTCGCGTAAGCCGATATGGTCTTTCGTCACGTAGGCGATCGCGAGTTTGCGAACCGGGGCCTTCTCTGCCAACCGCTTTGCTTCGGTCCAGATCTCTTTCGTCGTCAAGACACGTTGCATGCGACCCTCGCGCAATCCGTCGGTTCTGCTTGGCCGTTACTCAGGACATCTATTTTTATGGATTCAGAACAACTAATCTCTGTCAAGCCAGCCTAGCGACCCAAGTAGTTGCCATCGCTGTAGTTACCATGATCTGACCGGCAGCTGACCGCTTCCTCCGGCGACTGAATATGCCGACATAAGAGGAGGCAGGGGGGCTCAAAGATGAGGAAGTCCCTCCGGGTCGACTCGGCCCGCAATCAGCAACGGCGACGCCCGCAGCGGCCTCCGCCAGACCCTGCTGCAGGCCCAGCCCATCCACTAACGCGGGCCGGCATCCTGGTCCGCCAGCGGAGCCGGGACGCGGCCTAGAAGCCCACAGAGCATCTCCGGCGCGATCAGCCTGACATGGACGACCTGGTCGCGCAGCGCGCCGGACCCGCGCCGCGCGCTCACGGCGCCGGAAAGGTGATCATTTTGAAAGGCGGGCCGACAGCGTAAGTTGAGAGGGAGTAGGTCATCATGCCGCCGCCGCGGAGTGCCATGCGGCTCGATGTTGCATTCCCCCTTTCTTGAAGACAACCCCTCCCCCGTTCCTTGCCGCGACCAGGTAACTGAGTCCAATACGGCGCCTATTAGGGGCTTTCGCATATCGGCGTCCGCGAGCTGCTGCAGAGGGCGCTATTCCTTCACTCTCTTCGACGGAGCGTCGGGCTTCAGTAAATCGAGATAATCCACATCGAGTGCTATCGACAGCTCGTAAATCGTCACGACAGTTGGGTTGCGCTGCCCCTTCTCCAGGCCGCTTATGTACTGCTGGCTGAAGCCAGAAATCTCCGCCAGCTTCTCCTGAGTCATTTCTTTGTTTTTTCGGATCCGCAGAACGTTACGGCCGACCAACCGACGCATGTCCATGGGCAGAAGTCAGCCCATTGCGTGCTTGGTTTTTATCAACTATAGTATGTATTCACTAAAGTATGTAACGCCCGATCGGCCTAAGAGGAGGTTCTGTGTCGCAAGGTCGTTTCGCCGAACCAAATTCGCAGGGTCGTGCCGTGGCAGTGACTGCGATTGAACATGGCAACGTGGTCATTACAGTCGCAAGCTTAGCGTGCGAGCGCATCGTGTCCGCCGCCCCGGTCTGCGGCTTCATCACCACGATTTTGGGAGGTCCACTTCGCGGCGAGACGCGGAAGAGCAGAACGTGGAGCGGGATGATTCGCAGTCACTCGGACGCTGTATCTCGCGTCTCCGAGCTCCTCGTGTCCGAGCAGGATGACGCCTCGCAAGCTGACGATGAGCACCCGCGATAGAACCCGTGAACCGACCCTTTTGCTTCCGGTAGCGCGATGACACTTCCGAAGGACGGAAAGGCCTTCACTCTTACCTGATCCAAAGCCTAGACACGTCCTCCGGCGTTTTTCCGGCAGGTGCACAGGGCTTCGGAAAGGGTATTCAATCGATGCCAAGGCAGACGGCTCTCCCGTCATCCCTAAAGCCACGGCTCATTACTCGCGAGGCGGCAGCCGCCTACATCTGCGTTTCAGCCAACGTCTTTGACCAAATGGTGCGAGCAGGCACTATGCCAAGGCCCAAAATCCTAGGTGAGCGCCGGAAAGCATGGGACGTCCGAGAACTGGACACTGCCATTGATCTGCTGCCTTCAGATGGCAATGATCCTGGCCTTGACGAGACGTGGAGCGATGTCGATGCCTCGAAGGTTGCCGCCATACGTTGAGCGCAATCACGTCAAGGGGCATACATACCTGTCATTTCGGCGCGGCAAGGGTCGGCGCATTCGCCTGCCAGATGACCCGACCAGCCATGAGTTCATGTCAGCCTACCAAAGCGCGCTTCTCGGTCAGGTGACAACGTCGAGACCCGAAATCCGCTCTCCCGTTCAGGGCACAATCTCCGCGCTGATCGCCTCTTACATGCGAAGCTCGGAGTACATCGGCCTTCGAAAGACCAGCAAGGAGGGGTACGGCAGACGCCTCGAGGCCCTCAGAATCGAGCACGGGCATCGGACAGTCGCTGGACTTTCTCGCGAGCGCATCATCACCGGCATTCTTCAGCCGTTCGCCGACCGGCCCGGCGCGGCTCTCGATACTCTCAAGAAACTTCGCATTCTGATCCGCCACGCCATCAACATCGGCTGGATCAAGCACGATCCGTCGCTCGGGATAAAGCGACCCAAGCTTCAGCGCATCAGATCTTGGACCGAGGATGAGATCGAGCTGTTCCGCAAGAGGTGGCCTCTGGAAACCAAACAGCGGCTGGCCTTCGAACTGTTCTTGAACACGGGCCAGCGACGATCGGATGTGGTCCGCATGGCGTGGTCCCACATCACGCCAGAAAACAGGATCGCCGTCGCCCAGCAGAAGACAGGACGGCGATTGTTGATTCCGCTCCACCGTGACCTGCTTTCGGCCCTGGCTGTCGCAAAACGTGACCACGTGTCGATCATCACGACCGCCTACGGTCAGTCCTTCAGCGTTGACGGCTTCAGCCAATGGATGCGCGATGCCATTACTGACGCAGGCCTGCCGCTCGGTTGTCAGCCACACGGCCTACGGAAGGCGACCGGCCGCCGCCTGGCGGAGGCTGGCGCGACGGCAAAGATGATCATGTCCGTCCTTGGACACACCACTCTTGCAGAGGCTGAGCGATACACCGAGGAGGCCGATCAGGCGAGCCTTGCGGTCGATGCTCTGGCGCGGCTTGAAGGACACAAGGCGAACGGTCTTCCCCAAACGCAATCCGCCGGTTTGGGAAAACCGACCAAAAGCTCAAAGAAATCAGCGGGGAAAAGGCAGAACTGGCGCTCCCTAGGGGAATCGAACCCCTGTTTCAGCCTTGAGAGGGCCGCGTCCTAACCGCTAGACGAAGGGAGCGTGAGGTGAACCGCATAGCCTTGAACGCGCCGCGCCGCAAGACGGGGGATGGGAGTTTTTTGGGGGTGGAGGAGAGAGTCCCCGTGGGGACCCCCACCCCCGCCCCCTCCCCGCAAGGGGGAGGGGAGGCGGACTGCCCGGGTGGTGGAGGGGAGCGGGTCCCAATGGGGACAAAAACGGCCGGCCGCGACCGCGGTGGGCTCCCTCTCCCGCTTGCGGGGGAGGGTCGGGGTGGGGGCGGCCGCGGCGGCGGTGCGTGTGGAGAGAGGCCCCCACCCGCATCGCATCTCGCGATGCGATGCGACCTCCCCCGCAAGCGGGCAGGGGAATCGCATGTGAAATTACGCTGTAAGGCATTGTGATCCGGTCAAAAATCGATTCTGAAGGCGGCTCCTG